>NZ_BJDK01000019.1 GCF_005405105.1 Lactiplantibacillus dongliensis | reverse complement strand
CGAACACAGAAGTCAAGCTTCTTAGCGCCGAGAGTAGTTGGGGGATCGCTCCCTGCGAGGGTAGGACGTTGCCATGCAAACAGTAAAGTGTTTAGGATAAAACCTAAACACTTTTTTTGTATCTTCAAATAACGATGATTAGTGGAAACAGTGTTGGATTCATTCGTTACCTTGCCTTACTTTTGTAAAGATACTTTAAAATAGCCCCTGATTTTCACGGTTAACGGTGCTGTTAATTGTTATTCACCACATTCCGTGCTATGTTATTAGCATATTTTATGAAGTGGAGTGATAGTGATGGCTAAAATTGCTGTGGGGGATCGTGTTAAGTGCCAAAAGAATGGTAATACCGATTATGATTTTTATGCTAAAGTGGAAAAAGTTTACGAAAACTCTGCTTACGTCACAATAACCCATTATGACTTACGGGATGATCTCAATGTGGCTGAACTGCAATACCGGGCGGTGATTGCGCTGAAGAAGATGGCGTTAGTTAAAGCTGGTGAATTAGACCATACCAAGCTACAAACGGTTAGCGCCGCCATGTTAGCTGAATAACGAGAATGTGTAACGGTTAATCTAAGCTAAGTCGCTTAGGTTAACCGTTTTTTGTCGTGAACGTACCTGTACATTCCGACTTAAAATGAGTACAATAGTAACTGTTAGATGATAATAGTTCTAAAGTGAGAGAGGGAGAGTAAATGACTAATTCCAAAACAACGATTACCCTAGCCGGGCGGCGCCGTTTCTGGTTTATTTTTACGTTGTTAACGGGGACTTGGACAATGTCGATCAGTCAATCGTCATTATCCACGGTTTACCCAACGTTTATGCAGGACTTCGGGATTTCAGCCTCAACAGTTCAATGGTTAACGACCGGGTTCATGTTGACGATGGTCGTGATGATGCCGATCAGTCCATGGTTACTAAATAATATTGGCTTTAAGAAATTATTCTTAACTGTTTTAGTCTTGTTCGATATTGGTTCAATTATTATTTATTTCGCGCCAAGTTTTGCGGTAATGATGGTTGGTCGCTTGATCAAGGCCGCGGCGGTCGGGGTCTTATTTCCATCGTATCAATCCATTCTACTGACCATCACGCCAGAAGCTAAACGTGGCTCAACCATGGGAGTGGCCGGACTAGTGATGGGTTCTGCCTTAGCTAGTGGGCCGATTATTTCTGGGGTCGTGTTGAAGTTTACGGACTGGCATGGTTTATTCCTAGTCTTTATTACTGTTGCCACGATTTTAATCGTGCTGAGCTTTGTCACGATTCAAGATGTCATGGTCAGCAAGCCGTCGAAGCTTGATGGATTATCAATTGTGATGTTATTAGGCTTTGCTGGAATCTTGTACGTGGTTAATGAGATTGGTAAACCAAATGTTAATTGGACGTTTGGCTGGGGCTTATTGATCGTATCACTGCTGGCGGTAGCCTATTTCACGTATCGGCAATTCCATCTGGAGACCCCGTTACTTGAATTACGGGTCTTAAAGACTTTTAATTATGACTTGGCAATCTTCTTAACGGCAATTTCTTATATTGCGCTAATTGTGGTTACCATTGTCTTTCCATTGTATTACCAAGGGGTCTTAAAGGTATCACCCTTTATTTCAGGTTTATCTTTAGTTCCTGGGGCGGTCTTTTTAAGTATCTTGAATCCATTAACTGGGAAGTTAGCTGAAAAGATTGGTTATAAGCAGATCATGTTGATTGGGATGAGTATGATTGTCGTGGGGTGGCTGATCCTAGCGTTAATCACGACTAAGCTTAATCTAGCCACGATGATCCTAATCGCCGCTTTGATTGAAGGCGGGAACGCCTTTGTCATGATGCCAGCGGTGACCTTAGGAGCGAACTCATTGCCTAACCAGCTGATTTCGCATGGTACTGCGGTGATTACCACGGTACGGCAAATTTTAGGCTCTGCCGGGGTCGCCATCGCGACATTGATCTTATCCAACGTGACGGCGGCACAGCTAAAGGCTGGGGTTCCAACATTAGCTGCTAACTTGCATGGTTACCATGCCGTCTTCTTGACGATGCTGGGGGTTGAAATTGTTGGCGTAATCTTAGCGCTATTATTACGCGATGAGCGGCAAAAGAATTAAGCTTAATCTAAAAAGCCTTTCAGAAATTATTGAAATTTCTGGAAGGCCTTTTAGTTACGGATAGTTAGTTGTGTGCCTGGATCTTAGCGAGTTGGCGATACTGATCCAGCATCCAGCTGGCATACGTTTGGTTAGCCGGTAAAGTTTCGGTGACTTTAAGGACCGGAACGTCGGCTTTTTTAGCTAGTTTCACCATATTATCGACTAAGTTACTGTCTGATTGGGTATTTTCGACAAAGAAAGCAATTCGATGATGCTTAATGTCTTGTTGCATCTGCTGAATGTCTTTCGGTGACGGATCGGCACCTTCTTCGATTGACTTGGCGAAGTGATTATTGCTGATCTGGTAGCCTAACGCTTTTAATGCGTAGTCAAAGACCGGTTCGCTAACGGCCACCTTTTGACCGTGGACGTGTTGCTTCAATTGTTTGATTTCGGTCGTTAATGGGGCCAAACTCGCATTATAGGCTTTTGCCTGCTTTATAAAATACTGGCGATGGGCGGGCTGCAGTTGACCGAGACGGTTGGCAATGAGTCGCGCCAGCTTCGGCATCGTGGTTGGATCATACCAGATGTGTTCGTTGGCACCATCGGCTAGTCCGGCCACATCTTGTCCAACTTGAATGACTTGTGCATTTTGCGCTTTATTGGTAATCAGCTTACTCATCCAGTCATCGTAGCCCAAGCCGTTATAAATCAATAATTGCGCGGTACTCGTTTGCTTGGCTGTTTGAACGGTGGCTTCATAGTCATGCGGGTCGATACTTGGTCGATCAATCACCGACTTGACCTGGCCGTACTTACCAGCGACTTTTTTAGCCGTCTGACCGTAAAAATCTAAGCTAGCTACGATTTTAATCTGACCATGACTCGTCGGACTGGCTGTCTGCTGACAACCGGCTAAGACGCCGCTAAGCCCTAGTAGTAGGACGGCGCCTAAGAAGATTTGCTTTAAACGCATGTGGGGTGCTCCGTTTCTAAGATAATGACCATTTTTAAATGGTAACAGTTACTATTAAAGGTAACGAAAAACGGTTCGGAAGTCAAGTTACAGGCTAAGATCAGGGTATGTGGTTACCAGTTAGACGGTGTTGTTAATTAAGATGATTACCCTCTAAATTTGCCTTAATTTTAGTTGGTTGCCGGTATTGCCACGCACGGAACTGGTAAAATAAGAGCACGAACACAGGAGGATTTTATATCGATGATTTTTACAATTGTGATTTTACTATTATTAGTGACAGCTATCATGCGCGGCTTTCACCGCGGTTTGGTTATTGAAGTGTTGCACTTGATTGGGACGATTGGGGTCCTCGTGTTTGCGCGGCTGCTTTACCAACCATTAGGCACGTTGATTGCCAACTTATTAACCGGGATGAAACTCATGAATCAGAGTGCCATCAGTGGTTTGGTGATTAACTTAGTGTCATTTTTCCTACTCTCATCATTGGGGTGGTCAGTGATCCGCCTATTAGCCCGAGTGTCGCGCAGTGTGACTTGGTTACCGGTTATTAAGCAAGTTAACAGCTTAGCTGGTGGGGCGGTGGCTTTTGTGCTGACTTACTTGGTGATTTTTGTGGTCTTATCACTCGCCAGCTTAGTCAATACGGACTTTATTCAAACGCAAATGGCCCAATCGCCCGTCGCGACTTTTATTGTGGAACGGACACCGGGGTTAACAAGTCAGTACCTTGGGAAGGTCTTTAAATTTGAAACTGGATTACAAAATTCATAGACTTTAAAAACACGAATCTTCGAACTGGAAGGTTCGTGTTTTTGGGTCAATTGACAAACATTTTTGGAATGAAAGTTCGATATTCATCGGATTACTATCACTAAGCGGGTGCTTCATGCTATTATGGTAGTTAAAAACAGCTAAAGAGGGATTCTAATGGGAATGATTCGGATTAATAACTTGCGCGTCCACACGTTTAACGGGGTATTACCAGAAGAACGGCGCAACGGGCAACAATTAGCCTTGGATATTGCAATTAAATATCCGATCGAAACGAAAGTTCGGCATGATGATGTGCATGAAACGATCAATTACGCCGAAGTCCGCGCCATTACGGATGAATTCGTCACTACGCATTCCTATAAGTTGATTGAATCGTTGGCGAATCACTTGTTAGCGGCTTTACTCGATCATTTTCCGACGGTGGAGACGATTAATGTCAAAATTCGGAAGTACAGTGTGCCGATGCCAGGTATCTTTGACGATGTCGAGATTGAAGTGGAGGGGGCGCCACATGTCAAGTGACGAACGAGTCTATCTAAGTGTTGGTTCGAATATTCATCCGCGCGTGGCGTCGATTCGACAGGCGCTGGCACAGTTGCGCGCTTTACCAGCTGTGACGGTGTTAGCTACGTCGAATTGGTATGAAACGGAGCCCTGGGGTAAGCGCGATCAAGCTAACTTTTACAACGTTTCGGTCGCACTAACGACCACTTTAACGCCGGATCAACTTTTAACGGCGTTACATATGATTGAACAACAATTGCACCGGCAACGTGATATTCATTGGGGACCACGGACGATTGATTTAGATATTATTTTCTGGGGCCGTCGCCAGATTAACACGGCAACGTTACAAGTGCCACATCCCCATGCTGGTGAACGGAACTTTGTATTGTTGCCAACTGCTGAGATTGCGAAAGATGATCCATTAGTAGCACCTCAGCTGGCCGGCTTGATTGCGGCCAATCAAGATACGAGTTGGATTAAAAATGTAGGGAATGTGAGTGAGCAAGATGATTGATGAAACGAAACAGGCGACGATTCGCCACGCAGTACGTGAGATTTTAACGGCGATCGGTGAAGATCCCGATCGTCCCGGGTTAGTTGAGACGCCCGACCGTGTCGCTCGGATGTATGCGGAAGTCTTTGCAACGAAGACCGCGGCCCCATTCGATAACTATAAGTTGTTTAAAATTACTGATCCGACTGAAATGGTTTTATTAAAAGATATCCCGTTCTATTCAATGTGTGAACATCATTTGTTACCATTCTTTGGGACGGTTCAAGTTGCCTACGTGCCACAGCATGATCAAGTGATTGGCCTAAGTAAGATTCCTCGGTTGATCGACTATTGCAGTCAGCAACCCAACGTTCAAGAACGCTTAACGGTAACGATTGCGACGGAACTGCAACGGATTTTAGACCCAGCTGGGATTGCGGTGTCAATCACGGCGCGGCATATGTGTATGGAGATGCGGGGTGTCAGCAAGCCGGGTGTTCAGACTGAAAGTAGTTATTATAGCGGGAAGTTCCGTGCTGACTTAGACTTAAAGCGGGAATTTTTACAACGAATTAATCAGTAGGCAGGTGACACATGACGACAACGACTAAGATTGAGGCTCGTTATCAGCAATTATTAGGTCAATTGAATCAAGCCATGCTCGTGACTGAGACGGATCGAGTGCCATTATTGCGGCGGATCATGCAGCATTTAAATCAACCGGATCGACACTTTCACGTGATCCATCTGGCGGGAACCAATGGTAAAGGCTCAACCGGTGCAATGCTGGCCAGTATTTTGCAAGCGCAAGGCTATCAAGTTGGGCGTTTTAGTAGTCCAGCGATTAATGACGCGCGTGAGCAATTGCAAGTGAACGGCCGCTGGATTACGGCGGCGGAATTTATTGATACGTATCAAGAGATTGTGCCCGTCTTAACGAATATGGGATTGACGGCGGCCGAGGTGTCGATCTTTGAATGGTTCTTTTTGATTGGGATGGTCTGGTTTCGCAACTTAGGGATTGATTGGGCCGTGGTTGAAGCCGG
Organism: Lactiplantibacillus dongliensis; assembly: GCF_005405105.1. Lineage (GTDB taxonomy): Bacteria > Bacillota > Bacilli > Lactobacillales > Lactobacillaceae > Lactiplantibacillus > Lactiplantibacillus dongliensis. The sequence goes on along the minus strand of NZ_BJDK01000019.1, from coordinate 59,199 downwards.
GTTAGGCGGTCAATATGATGCGACCAATGCTTTGGCGGGCCCACAAGTTACCGTCTTTACGAAGGTTGCCTTGGACCATACTGCTATTTTAGGCCCGACGATTACGGCGATTGCCCGCAATAAATCAAAGATTATTAAGCCGAAGACCACCGTTGTTACGTTAGCTAATCAAGCGCCGGCCGCGGCTACCGTTTTTACGGCTGAAGCTGAAGCCCAACATGTGCCGTTAGTGGTGGCAAAGCAGTTAAAAGTTCAAGTCCAGCAGCGTGATATTACTGGCACAACGGTCTCAATGAGTAGCGATTTATTCGATTGGTCAACGTTAAAGTTCGGTTTAGTAGGCGACTATCAGTTACAAAATCTCAGCTTAGTCTTAACGGTTGTCGCGGTGCTGCAACGGCAACAGGTGGCAATCACCACCATGGCAGTACGAACTGGGTTACAGCAAGTTCGATTGCCTGGTCGCTTAACCGTCCTTCAAGAAGCGCCGTTGATCATTGCGGACGGCGCGCATAATCCTGATGGTATGCAGGCCTTAGTCACGAGTGTACAGCAGTTATTGCCGCATCGGCCATTAGTCTGGGTCGTCGGGGTCTTAAAGGATAAAGATTATGAACCGATGTTACAACAACTTGTGCCTGCCGCAACCACGGTGATTACCAATACGCCAGCTAATCCACAACGGGCTTTGTCAGCGGTTGCCTTAGCTGCGGTGGCACAGACTGTCGCGGACGAACAAGCGGTTCAACCGCAGATTCAAGCGGCGTCAACGATTCAATCCGCACTAGCGTTAGCGCAACAAGCCGTGGCTGATAATGGGGCGATTATTGTGACGGGATCCTTTTATGTGATGCGTGAATTACAACAAACGGGCTGGCAGGTGTTTAGCGATGGGCATTGATTGGCTGATTGCTTCCAATAATCGGGGGAAGAGTGATGATTTACGACGCTGCTTGGCCTATTATGGCGTCTCGGCATCCCAATATTTAACCCGCTATCCGCGCCTGAACTTTCCGGCTGAAACTACGACCAGTTATGTCGATAATGCCGTCGGAAAAGCGCGGTTTGCGGCACGAGCCTTGCAACAGCCAGCCATTGCGGATGATAGTGGCTTAGAACTACCGGCGCGCCCAGACTTATTCGGGGTGACGACAGCGCGGGACTTAGGAGTTGCCGTAAGTGGTTCTGATCGTAATCGTGAGATTATAACTACACTAAATAGCTTACCGTTAGCGCAACGTCGTGCTGTGATGCGCGCCACATTGGCGGCAGCTTGGCCAGATGGTCGCGTCGTGGTCGCCCAGGCAACCGTGACTGGTTATTTATTACCGGTCCAAATCGGTCAGTATTCGGGTGGCTTTGATCGGTTATTTTGGTTACCGTGCTTGGGCCGCACTTTAGCTGAATTGCCAGATCAATGGCGGATTCCACTGAGTCATCGTGGTCAAGCCGCTCAACAACTCAAACAACAATTGTGAACAAGGAAAGGTTAGGTGGCATCGATGTTAGTTCAAGATATTACCAGTACATTTGCTGAAGCGCGCGACTTTGCTAGTCAGGCGCTGAGTACCCAAATCAACCGGGAACAACAGCTCGTGCTCCGTTTTACGCAGTATGACCGGGAACAACAAGTCAAGTTAACCCAATTGGCACACCAATTAGATGGCGTCGTACAGGCGAGTCCGGCGGCTTTGACGATGCTGCTCAGCCAACCAGCAGCCCGCCAATTAACACGGCACTGGTCCCAAGTCTTTCAACAACAGGCGACCGTGCAGATTCAATTGACGCAAATCATGAAGCAATATGACATCTACTGGCAAGCGGGTGATCATCGCTTCAATTTAACGACGAAACCCTTAATCTATGGCATTATGAATATTACGCCTGATTCCTTTTACGATGGTGGCCGCTACGAAACGATGGCCGATGTCTTGGCGCACGTCGATGAGATGCTGCAAGCGGGTGCCGATGTCATCGAGGTCAATGGTCAAACGACGCGGCCCGGCTTTAAAGAAGTCACACCAGCCGAAGAGCTAGATCGGACCTTGCCATATATTCGGGCCATTAAAGCCCAATTTCCAGCAGCCGTCTTGGCCATCGATACGTACAAGTATCCCGTGATGCAAGCAGTCTTAACGGAAGGCGTCAGCATTATTAATGACGTGAATGCCTTTACGGATGATCCGCGTAAGCTACAATTAATGGCGGATAGCCGGGTGGGCTTATTGACGATGCATAGTAGTCGTGACCAAGAGTATGCGGACTTAACGAGTAGCATGCGGCAGTTTTTCGAGCAAAATCTAGCTGAATTGACCGCGGCGGGGATTGATCTAGAACGAATCGCCTTAGATCAAGGCATCGGGTATTCCAAAGTTGCTCATGGTGAACAAGACTACGTGATGATGCGTAATATTGATGAATTCAATTATTTAAAACGGCCGATGATGGTTGCCATCTCACGCAAAGGTTACTTGGGACTCTTATTGGGTCTGAAGAAAGAAGACCGCTTGCCAATGACTTTAGTGACGGAAGCGGCGATGATGTTAAAAGGTGGCCGAATCTTGCGGGTACACGATGTTGCCGAAACTAAGCAACTAGTGACATTGCTGAATCGGATTGAAAATGGGTATTGGTTGGCGAGTGCCAAATGATTGCGAGCGATGATTTTAATGAGATTATGGCTGATGGGGTTGCAGATTACAGCGCGTATTTCGGTACGCCAACACATGATGATCATGTCTTATTCGAATTGTTGATCGTCGGGATCTTGCAAACCGGTCTCAGTTGGCAGGTGGCGGCGAGTCAGTTGCCAAGCTTGCGTCAACACATGGCTGGACTACGGGTGGACCAAGTAGCCGGCTTTGATGAACCAGACTTTGAACGACTGATGCAAGCGCCGGGCGTGATGCATAATGGTCGGAAATTACGTGCAATCATGACCGATGCGCGGGCGATTGTAAAGTTGCAGGCCGAATATGGCAGTTTCAGTCATTATTTATGGGCATTTGTCGATGCAACGCCGTTCATCATGCCAGCGCCAGACGATGAATTGCCGATGCGTTCGGCCTTGGGGGCACGGGTGGCGAAAGACTTGCATCGCCATGGCTTTACTTTTGTCGGGCCAGTGGTGACGCATATGTTCTTGTTAGCGGCTGGAATTATTCAAGTTAATTAAGGGCAGGTTGTTAAGACCTTATATCTAGGCTGGGATTTTGGGTTAAATAAACCCCCAAAATTTAACATTGACTACTAATTAAGGATAAAATTCCTGGTTGGTAGTCTTTTTAGTTTTGAATCTGAGTTATCAGTTGATATAAGAAGTGGTTTCTTAAGGTCGGTATCAGTGTCATCATCCATCGCTTAGTTGGCAATGGGCAATAATTATGACCCAAATTTCTTTGTCCTTAGAACGTGTCTTCAAATTATTTTGTAAGTAGAAATATAGTCGCAATTTGGACAAATGCTAAAAACGACGACGCTAACTTATCAAAGCGCGTCGCAATATGTCTAAAATGCTTTAATTTATTGAAATAACACTCGATTATTTTTAATTTGAACTTTAGTATTGCTGTTTAATCGGGTTTTATGTAAGATTGACATTGGAAACTCTCCTTGCTGTTAATGTGTGTGTTGTGGTGACTTCACAATAACATAAGTGGAGTTTCTTTTTTCACCCAATGGGTGAAAAAAGAATAGCCTGGAATCTCTTATCGCTAAAGCGATGACAAGATTTCAGGCTATTTTTGTGAATAGATCGGGTAACAGGACTGGTAATATTTATGCTATCTGTATGCTTTGAAGACACACTCTAGTAGAACAGGAATAGTGACTAGATTAACATATTGAAGGCAGGTCTTAAAAAACGACTTTACAAAAAATTTATCTTTTCTTCAAAAAGGTAAACAATAAATTTACAATAAATTGAAGATTGTAAGTAATTACAAATGTTAATATAACTTCGTAACATATTGGTTGTTTCTTAATCAGGATTTCAGAAAGGATGTTTTTACTATGTTGAAAAGTCCCGTGCTTTATGGTTTATTAGCGACAGTGCTTTTAGCGCCAATCGTACTTGAATCTGCAACTGAGGCCAGTGCGAATGCAACTGATAACTCTTCCAACACAGTGGTAACTGCTGCATACAAGCAACGACATACCACTAGTCAAGAACATAATGCTACTGGGTTAACGGAATCTCAAATTCAAAAGATCAATCCATATGTTACTGTTTTAAATAATAGATATCAGTTAAATCATACTGCTTCAGGAGCTTTTAATAAGCAAGAATTAAAACAAATTAAGTTATCAATTAGTCAAGCCAATAAAACTGTCATTGAACAACACTTAACAATTGAGCCAGTGACTAAGAGTACAGTATCTATTCCTGAATCGAAAGCAGCCTGGAACAGTCATTATACAGCAACTAATTTTTGGTGGGGAACAAGATACTATTTTACAAGTAATGCGGCAGTGGCAGAAATGACAAATGAATTATCAAATATTGAATATGGGTTTGACGTGGCGGGAGTAATTGGGACTTTATTTACTGATGGCGGTGCGGCTGCGGTGGCAACAACCGCTACTGCATACTTTAATTCAATGTCTATCTATTTAAATCATTATAATAACAATCACCGACACAATCAGATATATATGGATGTAAATTACTCAGGTGGCTATTCGTGTCACGTTTTAGCTTAGTATTGTAAACGGAAATTAGGGAATTGTGTATACTATGTATTTGTCAGTTCTAACACATGTAATCATCTATATTAGTATCATTTTGTTGCTCAGTTACATTAAGAAATATTTTCCAAATAATTCAATTATAACGTTTTTTAAGCGATACGGTGGATTGCTAATTGTTATTGTATTTATCTATGTACTTTTACAATTGAGAGTGCCGATTACTACAGTTGGTGTGCTTATTATTGGGTTTATACTTGTCTTTGGTTACTTGATATTTAAAAGTAAGCAATGATCTTGATTTGGACGGCTTGATTTCGATACTTTTCGGAATCAGGCCGTTTAATGGTTTAATGTTGATTTACCAGCTTGACGGGATTGCTAGGCGCTTAAAGTTAGCTTTTAAAGCTTGATTTTGACCAATAAAAATAACCGTTCAGAGAGCGATCTGAAGCAGTCAATCAAAATCACATTCTAATTTTAATTGTTAATTCTAAATCGTGGCATCCGTCGTTTCACAGGCGTCTTTGCCAAGTTCTACTTGTACTATAATATGGAAACTATTCGTTCAAACCTCACTGAGTTTTTCCAGAAAGATATTATTATCATTTAAAGCTAAACGACAAAGATGAACGGTCGTTGCCGTTTCGGTTGTACTCATGCCCCAGATATGCAAGTCAGGACTTGATTAACCTTTGACAATGACATTAAGTAATCGTTTGTTGATCGATATTGTCTATGTGGCATATACTTATATAACGCGTTGTGCTAGGTTCGTAATAATTTAAAAAATCAAATAGTGAATTCGGGTCTAAAGCATGCAAAAAGCCCGCATTTGCGGTAACTTCTAAGGCGTCCAAACCAAGAAAGAAGAATCGTAAATGCTAGGCCTCCCTAAAGTTATCGCAAAATTCAATCCAATTCAAGTTTCTGTCATGAAATTCGTGTCAATTATCAAACCTTTCTATGAAAAACTGCCGAAAGAATTCCGATATCGTTGTAATTATCGTGAGCTTAAAGTTAGTGACCTTATCATTTTGGCTTGTATGTTGGCTCGAATTGACTTGCATGAATCCAGTGAATCGCATTTCCATCAAATGTTAGTGGCTTCGGGAATCGTCGTCCCAGAAAGAAGTCGCTGTAATCGGCGCTGTCGTAAATTGAAGGATGCGGCAAAGCCAATTCGACTTTGGATGTTGAAAAAGTTTGTGCATGAGCCAGCTTATGAAATCATTGATAGTGCGCCAATTACATTAGTTTCAGCACGACGCAGCAATCAAGCAAAAGTCTTGCGAAGTATTGCCAATAAAGGCTATAACGCCACCAAAAAGACTTATTATTATGGATTCAAATTACATGCCGTCATGACTAACGATGGTTACTCTGTTAATTGGAAATTAACACCAGCTTCCATAGATGACCGCAAGGCAGCCATTGAATTATTAAGCAAGAGTCCCACCAAATATGTGTTAGCAGATGGCGGTTATTTAAGCCGACCGTTGCAAGAGTTTCTAAAGCGGACCTATGGCATTCATCTCTGGTTTCCATTGCGAAAAAATATGCGACCAAGTGATCAAACTAACCCAGCATTCTTAAAGAATCAACAACGACATATTGAAACAGCTTTTAATAATTTGAACACTGTTAGTCACTTTGAACATCCGGGAACGGATACCATGAATGGCTTGGATAGCCGTCTATCAACGATCTTTCTTTGGAATGTAATCAAAGCTCACGAGCAACTACAGCACGGACGCAGTGGGCTTAAAATCAATGATTGAACAAAATGTGTCAAACCTAGAACAACGCGTTATATATACGAATGGAGGCAATCAATATGCCAACAAGAAGGAAAGAACGAGTTATTGGTGAGTATGAGACACGTAAAATTGGTAATTCTCTTGTTTTAACTGTTCCACAGAAAGTGGGAGTGCCTGAAAAGTCCAAATATTTATTAGTTGCCAAGTCAGATGGGGTGCTGGAATATAAACCTGTTGAGAGTAATCCTTGGCTAAATGGTGAATTTGATGATATTGATTTTGATGCTGAAATTGCCCAACTGAATGACATTGATACGGGCGTAGCGGTTGGCAAGGAGTCTGTGATATGGTAATGCCACAACAAGGAGACCTAATCTTTATCGATGTGGAGCCACATGCAGGACATGAAGAAGGAGGACATAATCCGACTTCAGGGAATATTAGGCTTCCATTGGTTGTCCTTTCAAATGATGGCTATAATCAGAGTACCAGAAGGGATGCCAATCACGTCAAAGCTACTGAGTAATGGACGGTATATATACAGATTGCTGAACCTGAAAGTGGTATAAAAGGCTCGATTATTACTTTCATGTTACCGAATTATGATTATGTGGCTAGACATGGTGAAGTTGTTGGTAAGGTAAAGACTTCAATGTTAAATGAATTGCTGACACGGGCTAAAACGGTATTTTAGGATAATGATAAACAGATCATAATGTGGCTTAAAAAAGACTACCAATTAGAGAAAAGTTCCTAATTGGTAGCCTTTTTTAGCTTTAAATCGAAGTATCTGTCGTCTCATAGTCGACCTTGCCGAGTTCTACTTGCACGGTAATATGGGTCACTGGGAATTGGTCGCTCAAGCCTTTGTTGAGCTTTTCCAGAAAGACGTTATTATCGTTTAAAGTCGAACGACAAAGATGGACGGTCATCGCGGTTTCGGTCGTACTCATGCCCCAGATGTGCAGGTCATGGACTTGATTAACCGTTGGCCGTGATAGCAAGTAATCGCGAATCGCCTGTTGATCGATATTGTCAGGAACGGCTTCCAGCGAGTAATTCATGGCATCGCGGAGTAAGCCCCAAGTCCCGATTAAGATGACCACCGCAATCAGTAAGGAAATTACGGGGTCTAGCCAGTACCAGCCGGTCATTAAGATGACGAACCCGGCTAAGACCACGCCTAGCGATACCCCGGCATCGGCGGCCATGTGGAGAAAGGCGCCTTTGATATTTAAATCATGTTTTTGCCCTTTCATGAATAAGAGAGCGGTGAAGCCGTTCACTAAAATCCCGATGGCGGCCACGATAATGACATCCCATTCGGCAACTGGCGCCGGATGGTCGAGTCGTTGAATAGCTTCGACTGAAATCCCACCAATGGCGACAAGTAGGAAGACAGCATTGAAAAGCGCCGCGAGAATCGAGGAGCTTTTATAGCCATACGTGTACTTTGCATTAGCACTTTTTTGTCCAAGCCATAGTGCTAACCAGGAGATTAAGAGGCCGAGAACGTCACTGAGATTGTGACCGGCATCGGCGACTAAGGCCAGTGAATGACTCGACAACCCGTAGCCTGCTTCTAAGACGATAAAGACTGAATTTAAGATGACCCCAACTTTAAAAGCCGTGGTCTGTTGTTTGATTTGATGATCATGCGCCATTCGAATCGCACCCTTCTAAGTTGAATTTGACCGTTGAATGGTTATAATTAATTTATGAATGACCAGACATATGAATGGCTGTTCATGTGTATTGTAACACCTTTAATTTGTGGAAACAATCGGAAAATGGAGCAACTATGAATCCAGAGAATGAACATCAAGCCATCGTTACGAAACTCAGTCAGTTAATCCCGCAAGACGCGGAGCTGAGTCAAATTACCGCCATCTTTAAAGCCTTGGGTGATCCCACGCGCGCCCGTATTCTGTATGCTTTGGGGGTTTCGAAGTTAAGTGTGGGGGAACTCGCATCCGGCTTGAATCTAACGCAATCGAACATTTCGCACCAACTATCCGTGCTACGGAACTTAAAGTTGGTGGTTGGGACGCGTAATGGGCGTAACGTCCACTACCAACTGGCCGATAAGCATATCATCAGTATCTTTCAGCAAGTCGCCGCGCATGCGGAAGAACGGGTCTGATCGTGGGACAACGCTTGATGCTGGTTAAATTCAACTAGTGTCAAATGTATGGGTCATAAAAAGTCCGATTATCGTTAGCGCGATAATCGGACTTTTTATGTCGTTTAAACTAACATCCGCAATCCCATAATGATTAATAAGACACCCATAAATGGTTTCACATACGCATTGAGCTTGGCAGCATCGACTTTAGCTAGTAGGCGGGGGGCACAAAAGGCACCCACAACCGCACCGACCATCAAACTGAGGCCGACTGACCAATTAATGTTGTTGGCCGATAGGTGAAAGAGTAGACCAACTAATGACGTCCCGACTAGTACGTAAGCTGAGGTCGCAGTGGCTGGTAGCATATCGAGTCCCAAGACGAGTAAGCCAGCGATAATTGGGCCGCCACCACTTAAGCCGGCCACACCAACCATAATCCCACTGATTAGCCCATAAATAGCGGCTTGGATTCCTTGGTGTTGAACGGGGTGGTTGCCATGACTAAGAAAACGTTTGATGAGAATCTGAATACCTAGTCCCGTCAGGATGACAGCAACAATCCAAGTGTACGCGATGGAAGAAATGTAAGGCGCGACTAATGCGCCCACGATGGTCGCGGGAATGGCGGTCATCAGCATTTGATTGCCGACTTTAAAGTGAATCTGACCGGTTCGGTAATGCCCATAAGCGCCGACTAGCAATGATGGAAACGCCGTGACGAGGGACGTCGAGGCGGCGACGGCTGGGGCTAAACCGAAGACGCTGGTGAGTAGTCCTAAGTAAATCGCCGCGCCCCCACCGCCAGTGGAGATCACTAATAGCCCGACTAAAAAGCCGATAATGATTAAACTAATTGACATTAACATGTTGAGGCCCCTACTTTCATATTGTAATGACTAAGCTTAGTTTAACATAAGGGCGTCAGGGGCTTGGACATCAATAGATTAGGTGACGGTTTTTAACAAGCTAAGTAAAAGGACTGAAATTTTTGGTTTCAGTCCTTCTTAGGTAATTTATTTGATTTTTTCGTTCGCAATCGCTTCAACGTACCCCTTAGCCAGCTGGTCTAAGTGTTTGTTGATGTGCTTGAAGTCGGACTTATTAGTAATGAAGCCGGTCTCAATCAAGCTGTAGTCGATGCCGCGTTTACGTAAAACGTTACAATTCCGTAAGTTGGTGCGGAAGCTATAGCCGTGGTTGGCGGGGTTCAAACCGACATATTGTTTAATAACTTTCCGGAGCTTAACGTCACGTTTAGTGGGCTTGCGTTTGTGAATAATCACATGGCCGCCGTGCGCATAGGCACTGGTGGTGGCGTCGAGATGGAACATAATGACGGTCGTATGTTTCTTGATCTTGTAGGACCCCTTATGGAAGACTAACGTATCACGGACAATGTTGTGGCTAGGATTATAAATCGTCACGTGGCTCTTTTTAATCTTCTTCGCGTATTTTGCTAACTTAGGCATCAACTTTTGCCGCATAAAGGTGGCCTCAGTTGTTCCTTGACCGCGGGCGCCAGGATCGCCAGCCCCGTGACCCATGACTAATAAGTAATGATGTTTAGCCTTTTTCTTTTTGGTTACTTTTTTAGTTGTTTTGGCAGTTGTGGTCTTGGCTGGGGTCGTGTCGGCTTTAGACGGTTGCGCCCAAGCTAAGCCCCCAGTGATAGCACCTAATGCGAGTAATGTGGTTAATTTTTTCATATGTAACAAACTCCTCCTTTAAATTCCCCTTATGGCTATTTTAGCAGACTTAACGTTGGTCAGACCGTTTTCTTTAATAATGACGTTCCCGTATGGTTATTTTTGCTATAATTATCACGACATTAAAACCAGCTAATTTTGGAGGAGCTTATGAAAAAAGGATTATGGATCTTGTGGGTGCTACTGGGAATGGGACTTTGTGCGATGATCTTCTTAGTAGGCTTGTTTTGGATGGGGGCGTCGAGTGATAACCAGACACAACCTACGACGGCATCAAGTCATGCCGCTGTCAGCAGCAGTAGTAGTTCGTCATCAGTATCGACGGCTAGTTCGGTTGGTAGCAGTAGTACCGCAGTAACGAGTACGGCGCGTGAAACTAAGGATGTTAAGCCGCTCAATCATGAATTAGTTCGGACACTGGATTCGATGGAGGGTAAAAAGGCGATTGAAGATCCTAAAACGATTGATAATAGTGAAGTGACTTATTCACGGTTTTACCAGACTGACGACCAGTGGTATTGGGAGTTAACTTCCGCTAAACGAGGCACGATTGAAAAAGGCCGTATCTTATCCGATCAAGGTAAGACTGACGGGATGGAATGGTATCTGAATATGGCAAGTGTGACGCAGAATGGACAACACTATACGTTGAAGTTCGTCGGCGCTAATGACTTGTTATACACGGTTGAAACGAATTTTCAACATTTGAAAGGTGTCTATCATTTTGGCGATGACGGTATTGATCAAAAAGAGAAAGTTTTGGGACAATTTACTGATACGGCTACGGAAGAAAGTAGTACCCGTAACAATGATGAAGTAACCTATTCAAAATTCTTTGAAGCTGACGATGGTTGGCACTGGCGGTTGTGGTCGAATGAACGGGGAACGATTGAAGAGGCTCGGGTTCAGTCACGTACGAATGACGGGTATTCAACGAAGCTCCAAATGATGAGTATCACCGCCGCACCGGGACAGACGTATACGTTGCGGTTAGTCGATATGGACGATGGCGAATACAGTGTAGAGACGAGTTTCCAACATATTAAAGGGGACTATCAGATTAATTAAGACTTGGAGGTCTGAAGCATGCAAAAGTTTGGTTGGGTATTAGGACTGGCAACTGTTACAGCTGGCATAGGATTGATGGTGGCACCAGTTAACTCGCAAGCGAGTGACTATACGCGGACAATGCCAAAATCGTTGCGCGGTACTTGGTATTTTTATAACAATGCGACTTTAAGTGGAGATGGGCATCATTACCGGTTAGTGATCAAGCCCCGTTCCGTTCGAAAGTATATGAAGAAAAGCCATCAATGGCATATTGTGACTAAGCTGACCGGTAAGAAGCTGCGGGCATATAAATCGACGATGTACCTCAAAAATAATCGGTCTGTGCGTGCCTATCGAATTGTGTTGGGTCAGTTTACGGATGCGCCGGACATACGTGCGAGTCATCGTACAATTAAGCACAAATCACATAAAGTCTTAATTGAAACGGCACAAATGGGGCCAAACCTCGTATGGACTAAGTTTCAGCCTAAGCGTGGGTATTACTACTAAAATGGAGGTCTTCGCTTGAAAAAATTCAGTCGCGCCGTTTTAATCCTGCTACTTGCAGCTGTCGGTCTGGGGCTATGGTCGACTAACGCCCAAGCGACGAGCTTAAAGCAGGAGCAAACGGCGATTAAAAAAATAGCCAAACGGGACCTAAAGCCCATGGGTGGTCGCTGGTCGGTTAAAGTGACGCGCCTAGGTCAACGGCCAGTCAGTGTGCAGACTGGTCATACCAAAGTCGGGCGGCAACGCGCGGCTAGTACGATTAAAGTCTACATCATGCTGGCGGTTTATCGCCGGGTGCAGCGACATCGGTTCAGATTGACGGCTCAAAATCAGCGAGATTTAAAATTAATGATTCACAACTCTGATAACGCGGCGGCCAATCGTTTGATCAAACGGGCTGGCGGTCTAAGGGCAGTTAATCAGACGATTAGGGCGTTTCATTTTAAGCAGACAATGTTAGCACGGCATTTGCTAGATACGCAAGCGTTGCGGCGCGGGCATGATAACTACACGTCAGTATCGGACTTAACGCATTTCTTGACTCGCGTTTATCGGCACCGGCTGTTAGGTCGGACCTATGACCGGAAAATGCTGACGTTATTAAAGGGTTGTCGTAATCACAGTAAGTTACCGGCGCTGGTCAAGCGGGCGACCGTCTACAATAAAACGGGTGAATATCCAGATAAAGGCGTTCAAAACGATGCAGCTCTCTTTAAAACTAAACACGGTGTTTACAGCATCGTTGTCTTGGCACAAAGTGGGAACCAGTATCAGCAATACCGTGGCATGAATCACTTCGGTCGCGATGTCGTGACTTATTTGAATCAACATCGTTAAGCATCAAATCGTGCGGTCAGTCATCAGCTGGTCACGCGATTTTTTTAGCTATGGGATAGTTTAAAAGGCTGATCTTGACGATTGTTTAAGACCAATACTCCAGCTGAGCAGTTTTAGTAACTGGTTTATCTATAACTACCGCTAGTTAATTTTGGTCCAATCAGAGTGGCAATCCGCACCAAACTAAGTAAAGCAATTTAATCATCTAGTTTTATAGACTAGATGTGTTGATATTAACATTATATGATGGTATGCTAGACCCAACGATATTTCGAGGTGATTAACATGCAACAGCCAACGCGGCGCTATCAAATTACGAATGAAGTTTTAAATGCGGTCACTCACGGCATCGGCCTGATTATGAGCATTGTCGGGTTTGTCTTTCTGATGTTCAAAGCCTATGAGGACAGTCGGGGATTAGAATGGACAGCTTTTATTATTTATGGTTGCTCACTACTAGTGCTCTACACTTGTTCAATGATGTTTCACAGTCTGTACTTCACCAAAGCACGTGAGGTGTTTCGAATTTTAGATCACAGTGGGGTGTACGTCCTAATCGCCGGTACGTATACGCCATTCAGCTTGTTGGCGATTCGCGGTTGGTTGGGGTGGACGATTCTCATCACCATCTGGATCTTAGCGATTGCAGGGATTACTGTGAATGCCGTCTGGCCAGGACGGTTGCATAAGATTGAAACGATTATCTACGTCTTGATGGGTTGGATGTGCTTGGCTGGTGGTCGGCAGTTGTGGCTGAATCTGGGGCTGACCGGCTTCTGGCTCTTGGTTGCTGGTGGCGTGGCATTTACTTTGGGCGCCCTGTTGTACAGCTTCCCGCATATCAAGTACTTACACGTTATCTGGCACATCTTCGTGATGATTGGGACGACGTTGATGTACTTTTCCATCTATTTTTATATTTAAAAATTTGAGCGTGATTTAGCTAGTTGGCTAGATGACGCTATTTGTTTGTCTTCATTTTGTCATGAAACTGTAATCAGCCAGGCGTATCTTTTGATTGCCTTTTTAGAAAAACTTCCGTAGAATGGGAGAACAGCGAAAATTTTAGCGAGGTGATAAATATGGCATACGTATTATTGTTTGGCGGTATTTTAATGGAAGTCGTGGGCAGCTTTTTCTTGAAGAAAGCGAACGGATTTCGAAATTTAATACCGACGATAATGGTGTTGTTGGGGTATTTTAGTTCTTTGGTCTTGGTGACGCTCGCCATGCAAAAGTTACCATTAGGGGTGACGTATGCCATGTGGGCAGGTCTCGGCACGTTTGCTACGGTGATTTTAGCCGTTGTTGTGTACCGAGAACGGCTTAGTCTTAGTCGAATCAGTGGCTTATTGGCCATTGTGATTGGCGCGATTTTATTAAATAGCTAAAAGGGGGTCTGTGTCATGCGGGCATGGGTACAGTTAATAGTAGCAATTGGTGTGGAAATTTTAGGGACTAGTTTGTTGAAACTTTCAGATGGGTTTAACCATCAATGGGTTGGCATCGCGGGGATGTTATTATACGGCTTAGCCATTTTTAGTTTTTCCTTAGCGTTGCGCCAGTTACCACTCAGTGTAGGTTATGCAATCTGGGCGGGAGTTGGTACGGCCATCACTGGCTTGATCGGTGTCTGGGCGTTCGGTGAAATTTTGACCGGAGCCAAGATTGTTGGGTTTGCGGCGATCATTATTGGCGTTATCTTACTCAACCGGCCCATCAAGGCGAGCAGTTCGCAGCCGGTTAAACCGTGGCGGCAACGACTACGGTCACGGACCACGCGTAATTAATTGAATATACAAACAAGGTATCTCAGCTGAAAAAGTTGTGTGAGATACCTTGTTTTTTGTTTAGATCGATTTGTCTGATACTTATGGTCAAATGACCTTGATTGACCTAAAACGGAAAATCAAAGTTGTAGTAAACAATTTGCGCGGCTCGATAAAAGTCTTCGTCACGCATAGTCTCAATGAAGTCGATTTGACGATTTGCATTGGGTGATGCATCAAATGAGTAGATTTGTGCAGCGACAACTTGGCCATGAATCTGGTAGTTGTCACTCAAGGTCAGATAACCTGGTAAGTCTCTGATTGTGGATGTGATTGGTGCAACAATCACAAAGCCAGTGTTCTGGTTGTAAAGGTCACTACTGAGTATCAGCGCAGGGCGACGCTTTTTGATTTCTCGTCCACGCTGCGGATCAGAATTAACCCAGATGAGGTCTTTTTGCTTAGGGGTATATGCCATTATTCTACTTCGCTCCAATTAACGTCAGACCATTCTTCAGTCATAGATTTTGAGCCTTTAGTTTGGGCGTATGGATTTTCCATTTTTGGAACCAAAGTGAAGGATTCTCCGTCTGTGGCGGGGATTAGCAGCCAACGTTGGCCTTTTTTGAAACGTTCATCTTTCGGCAAGCTCAATGCTAAAGAGTTACCACGACTTACTGTTTTTACTTCCATCATGATAAGCCCCCCCTTTCTTTTAACTAGTATAACACGTATTACGAAGTTAAACTATTTTGTAATCGGCAAGCCAGTATTGTTTTAGATGCATGGATGATAGTCACGGACCACGCGTAATTAATTGAATATAATATAAAACAAGGCTCTCGAATCGATTAACAGATTCGAGAGCCTTTTGGGTTCATTAAGCTTCTGGCCAGACTTTGTTAGCAGTATCAATGACCAGTTGTAACTTGGCCCATTGATTGGCTTCAGTTAACTGATTGCCTTCTTCAGTCGAGGCAAAGCCGCATTGCGTGGATAAGGCTAAGTTAGCTAGTGGTACTTTCGTCGCGGCTTCGTGGATGCGAGCAATCAGATGGTCGCTGGCTTCTAGTTCTGGGAATTTAGATGTGACTAACCCTAAGACAATCCGTTTGTGAGCGTCACCGTTCCAGATTCGGTCTAAGACGTCAAAGCCACCTGCGCGTTGGTTATCATATTCTAAGAAGAGTCCGTCATAATGTAGCTGACCTAAATAATCAGCGACAACATCATAGCTGCCAGAGAAGAGGTAAGTCGACTTGAAGTTTCCACGGCAAATATGCGTTGTTACAGTCAGGTCACTAGGGAGGTCAGCTAATAACGCGTTGATTACGGTTACGGCGTCTTGGGCAACTTGTAAGTAATGGTCATGATCGGCGGTGGACAACTGGTCGTCATTGAGCTTGCTGATTAAGAAGGCCCAAGTGGTGTCGTCGAGTTGAATATAGCGGCAGCCGAGGTCATAGAAATGTAAAATCGTTTCGTGATAAGCTTTTGCGAGGTCGTCTAAATACGCGTCCCAACTGTCATAGAATTGATGCCAGTTATCGCTACGGTTGTCTCGAAAGAGCATTGATGGTGACGGAATCGTTTGTTTGGCTAAGACGCCATCAGGAACAATCGATTGTAAGTAACTAAAAGCTTTGAAAAAGGGATGGTCGGGGTTAAACGCAACCTTGCCGACCAACTCGGCATTATCAGTCCGGGTGTGGTCACCTTTGAACTTATAACTTTGATGATAGTCGTATTTACCAACGCCGGTTAGGCCCCATAAGAAGTCGAGATGCCACCAGCTTCGTGAAAATTCGCCATCGGTCACAGCATGTAGGCCGAGCTTAACTTGTTCATCAACGATATGTTTGATTTCGGTTTGTTGGACCCGCAAGGCTGCTTCAGCGGTAATATCACCTGCAGCTAGTTGGGCATGGGCTTGTTTTAAAGCGGTCGGCCGGAGTAAACTACCGACGACATCGTAGCGAAATGGTGCGGTTAAAGTCGATTCTGTCATAATTGAACACCTCATAATTTTTTTAGTTAAGAACGAAAAAAACGCCGTCCTTGATTGATCGTTAAATCAATCAGGACGACGTTTGGTCGTGGTACCACCTGAGTTCCAAGCTGGGCGCTTGCTCATAAGGACGGTGACAGTTGTCACGATCCCTAACTGCGGTAACGGGCAGTTGCGGCGACGTTAGTTTGTGATAGTCACTCACCAACGTGAACTTAATCCAAGACCATCTTCAATCAGCGCGGTGACATTGTTCCACCAACCCAATGCTCGCTTAACACCACAACTAATCTACTCATCTTTTAATCGTTCTTTAATGTTGAAACCATTCTACCGGTTCAAATCTGGAAAGTCAAGTTTTGCTTAAGGAAGTGGCTGACCCCACGTTTTGCGGGGGGCAATGCTATAATGACAAGTAATACGCTTGGTGCTAGTTGAATTAAATTGCCACTCTGGTTGGCCCAGAATCGGCTGGAACGTGGTGGCCGCGTTTGCGAGCCACAGACCGGTCTCACAAGCCGGGCTTTATCTAAGTCGGAAAATCACCGACTAAGATAAACGACACCACTGAGCCAATTCTGGACCGCCCGGCGTTAACTAACGGGAATTAAAAAATTAACGATTAATTATTTAATTCCCGTTAGTTAGCCGAGAGGTTGGATTCTAAAATGCTCAGCCGTGTCGTTGGCTTTAGTGCGAGTGGGTTGCTCGGACTTAGGCCAAGGCCAGTTTTGAAGACCAGTCTTTGGCTTCAAAATGGCCCATGGCGTTCCAGCATTTTAGAATCCAACCGGCAGGCGGCAATTTCAACTAGCACCAAGCGCACAAGTAATGTATTGACATTTGATACGACTGCCAACTTAATCGGTAGTAAAAAGATTTGGGGGACCTGTTCATGGATCGAATCAGTCGTTTTTTGAAGCGTGACGACGTGGCTATGTATCTCACGCTGGCGTTTTTAATCGTGCTCATTTACTTAATGCGGGGTTTTGCAACGGTTGTCTTACTGACCGTGATTTTTGCCTTTTTAGCGGTAAAAGTCAGTCGGTGGTTGAACGTGAAGACGCATCTACCGTATTGGATTGCGGCGATTGTGGTGTACGTGGTCGTCATTGGCGTGTTGATTGGGGCCGTGTCCTATGCTGCGCCAACGCTAATCACACAGTTAAAAGTAATTCCGGATATGCTGACAAAAGCGGTCACCAATCATCCGGTCTGGAATGAGAATATTGATAAGTGGGTCGATCAAGCGATTCATAGTAGCGAGTTGATTCAAAATGGGAAGACCTTGTTAGTGACTGGGATTAAAGAGGCTGGTCATATTGGGACCGGCTTTACGCACGTTTTGATGGCGGTCTTCTTGAGCTTTATCTTCACGTTAACGCGTGGTCGGATGATGAGCTTTGGTCGCCAATTCCTAACATCGCGGTTCAGTAAGTTCTTCCATAATGTCTACTTTTTAGGGCGCAAGTTCGTCTTGATCTTAGGCAAAATTATTGAAACGCAGTTGATTATTTGTACCATTAATACCGTCTTAATGACGATTGGGTTTGTCATTATTGGCATGCCCAGCATTATGGTGTTATCGATCATCGTCTTCATCTTAGGCCTAGTACCGGTAGCGGGAGTGCTGTTATCGATGATTCCCTTGACCTTACTGGCGTTTGCATCCGGCGGGTTAGTCCGGGTCGCTGAGATTATTGTGCTGGTGATTATCATCCATGCGTTTGAATCTTACTTCTTACATCCACGGTTGATGGCTGATCGAACCGATTTACCGGTCTTTGCCACGTTTATCACGCTGATTATCATGGAAAGCTTGTTAGGTGCTTGGGGCTTGATCGTTGGGATTCCAATTGTTGCGTTCTTCTTAGATATTCTTGGGGTCCAAGATTCTGAACATCCGAAACGAATTACATCGAAATAATTAATAGTAGAGTAGGTCGCCATATAACTTGAGGCGAGCTACTCTCTTTTTATTTGCCGGTGAATAAGCTTGATACGCCTGGTGCTTGTTGGCTTACATTGCCACTCTGGTTGGGCCAGAATCGGCTGGAACGTGGTGGCCACGTTTGGAAGCTAATACTGACCAGTCCGGCGTTAGTTAGTGGCAATTTTAACTAGCACCAAGCGTACTACTGATAATTAATTATGGATGATATGACAGCACAGGGAGTGAACCCCTCCCCTTCTTTTTTGTTGCTCAGGGACATTGCGGTGGTGGCGTTATCACTGATTAGCTTAAGGTAGATTAAGCGATAAAAATATTAGGAGTGACTGATAATGACAATGATTAAGATGGGCTACGCACGAGTGTCAACAGCCGAGAATCGGCAAGAATTAGGCTTGGACTTACAATTACGTGCTTTAGAAAAAGCTGGGTGTCAGTATATTTATTCAGAACAACTTTCGGGTACAGACGATTCGCGTCCGGAATTCAAGCGAGCGTTACGATTCGCTAAGCGGCATGCTCGTCAAGGCAATCAGGTAGAGTTCGATGTCTATAAGTTAGATCGATTGTCGCGTAGTATGTTGAAATCAGTTGGGACGATTAAAGAATTGACGGAGGTTGGTGTACAAGTTGTGTCATTACGGGAACACTTGGATACTTCAACGCCAACGGGTATCTTGCAGTATCAGATGTTAGCGAGCTTCAGTGAATATGAGGTTAATACGATTCGGCAACGGACTAGCGATGCACTGAGAGAACTCAAGCGGCAAGGCGTGCAACTGGGTCGACCGCGAATTGAGGAAGCAGTTGTCAATAAGATCTGTGACTTGTATCGGGATTCAAATACGCTTGTTCGTGAGATTGCCGTCACTTGCGGTGTGTCGGAAGCCACAGTCTATAACATTGCCAAGCGTCACCAGTTAAGTCGGCGAAAAAACCGTTCTTGATAAAAAAGCTCATTGTAATATAATAAAAGTGTGTAAGCGCTGACCTTTAAAATACGACCGTTTTTTAGAGTCGTAGTTTAGACAGAAAAAGAGTCTTGATCAACAACATAGAATGCTGCTAAATCAAGGCTCTTAGATTTTATTTGTTAGTTATGTAATATCTCTAAAAAACGGTCGTTAATTAGAGAAATTGAGCTTAAACCTTTGGATTATTAATAAATTTAAGCGAATGGTGGCATGAAAATATTACAGGACAGATACCCGTTAAATACTCAAAAGAACAACTACTAGTGTTCGCTAAATTATTTTTGTTCAAAGGGATAAATATAAAAGGAGCTGTTAAGTATGGCATATGAATATCCGTATCCGCAAGGCTTTTCGTGTGAAAGTGCCGATATTGATGGTAATTGTCGTTACTCGTTAAAGATTGTAAATTCTAATACAAGTAAGCCAGAAACATTATTTGTATTGATGATGAATCCGAGTACTGCGAACGGGAATCAAAGTGATCAGACCGTTAATGGATTACTAACAGGCGTTGGGAAAGAATATCAGAAGATCATTATTGTGAATGTGTCACCAGTGATGATTGAGAAAAAAGATAAGTTTTCAGAGGATTCAGATGAAGAAAAAACTGGAATTACTGAACGTAATATTAGGGCCATTAAAGGTTTATTACGAGAATCTGAAAATATTTATTTCTTAGTTGGAACTGGGAATATTTCA
This sequence comes from Lactiplantibacillus dongliensis, assembly GCF_005405105.1. Taxonomy (GTDB): domain Bacteria; phylum Bacillota; class Bacilli; order Lactobacillales; family Lactobacillaceae; genus Lactiplantibacillus; species Lactiplantibacillus dongliensis. The sequence continues at coordinate 39,121 of NZ_BJDK01000019.1, read as the reverse complement.
GATACAGATGAAGAGACCTATGTAAAAATAATGAACATAATTTCTAATGTTGTAGGAAAAGATGAAATTCATGCGATGGAGTTGAATCAGACTGGTTATAGTATTAATCCGATAGTGGCAGCTCTAGCAGATTATAAAAATACTGAAAGCTTAAAAAGTGTTTACAAATATGATGATAGATGGCATTTGAAGAAAAGTGAAATATAACAAGTAAGCGTTAGCCCTCGCCGCTCGCTCCACTAGGTTGATCGCATTTCGGCTCGAACTCTAGGGTCTCGTTGAGCCGTCTACGCGGTCAGCCTAGCTGAGCGAATTGGCGGTGTTTAACGCCATTGGTTACGAGGTTGATGACTTGTTAAAGATGTAGAGGAATGTACTAATTATGGAGGAATATAATGAAGAGTAGTGTTTTTAAATCAGTATCATTAATTGCTTTAGCGGCCGCTTTAGGGGGTACGAGTATGGCGACCAGTGCTTCGGCTAAGTCGGTGAAGACCAAGGGGTTTCGAGTAACTAAGATTACCAAGAATACGCATTATCAGAAGTCTGCCTATACTAAGAAGGCACCTAAGACGGGGGTAACGATTTATTCAAGTCGTTACTTATCAAAGCACACGACTTCCAAGAAGACCAAGACCTTTTATTCAACCCAATCAGTTCGGGTGGTCAAGTCAACGGGCAAGCAAGCAACTTATCGGTATGTAACCAATAAGAGTAAGACGGTCAAGGGATGGATTTGGACAGGCAACTTAAAGGGAAAGCAGGGTAAGGTAACGAGTACCAGCAATAAGACGGTTAATGTGAACGGGAGTATTGTGACCCCCGCTAGTGTAACGACTTATAAGGGCATCCAACCCAAAGCAACTACCAATACTAAGATTGCTAAGAAGACTGTTTATGTACCACTGAAAAAGACTTCAAATGTTAAGTCTGTAAGTACTGATAAGAAAAAATTAACGATGCTGGTTGATACTGTCTCTGATAGTAACTATAAAGGAGTTAAAGGGGTGGCTACTTTACGAGATAGTATTAATAAGTTGGGGTACATTTTAGTTAATTATCCTAATGCTTGGGATTCATTAGGTGAAAAGCACAATGCTATGAATGATAGTGCTAGTGTTGTTCATAAGATTACGTATGATATGTATCTTGGGGAATATAATACTGACAAGCTTCTTTATGTTCAGAGCATTAAAGAGGTACAAACTGATCCTTCAGCTGTTAAAGACGTACAAGCCAATGTTAATGCTGCGTTAAAAGATGCTAAATATTAATAGTGATGTAGCTTTATTGGACACCTTGGATTAATTTCCAGGGTGTTTTTATTTGCCACAATCTTTAGCCGGTATTTATACCTTATAGTCATGGATTAGAATGGCAATTACACTTGTATACCTAATCCTACGTTATTGGCTTAGCTGTAAGTCAATTCTTGTATGATGAAATTATAGTCGATTTTATAAACATGAAGGGTGTGTAAGTTATGAAAGCTAGCAACAGGGGGTATTTATCTAAGACATTGATGGTAGGTCTGTTGTCAGTGTCCTTAGCAGGGGTATCGGCATTATCGACCACGATGCTGGTCAATAGTAATCCAATGGCTATCCATGCTGATTTGAGTAATGGTATTGGTACTACTAAGACTGAATTGAAACAGTTGATTAATAAATCTAAGTTAATCCTATCGCATACTGAACATCTTGATATTAGTTATATCACCCCAATTACAAAATATCAGAAGGCTGCCCAAAAGGTGTATGATGACAAGTCCGCAACTAAAGCACAGATTTACACAGCGTGGCATAATTTACAACTGCCAACGAGTAGGTTCAACGATGATGGCACTATGGGCGATTATGAAGAGAATAACAATAGTGTTGATGTTGGTGGTGAAGGGGCAACACAAGATAGTAAAGACGGCGGTGATAATACTGTTAATACAGGCGATAATGCTACTGATAACAGTCACGTAGACCCAATCAAGGACGCTGACACTTCGAATGTTCCAAACGAAGTTAATAATAAAGACAAGGGTAATTCGGTCAGTACTGATAGTTCGTCAACTAATTATGGTAATCAACAGACCAATATTACCGTGACTAAAGTTAAGCACCCTAAGCGTTCTAACCGGGATACAGGGATGGTATCTAAGACTAGTGCTTCTCGGGGTACTGATAATGAGTCGAAGCAACCAGATCGCCATACTAACACCGGTATTTCGCATTCAAATAAGGTCGATGGTAATCGTGATACCACTAATAACTCTGGTACAACAACTAACAGTTCAGTTAATGTTGCTAAAGGTTCGCGTAAAGGAAACTTACCAACCACTGGTGAACAACGGCGTCAAACGATGGTCGCTAGTATCTTAGGTATTTTGGTAGCGTTTGGTCTCGGGGGTACGGGACTAGCAATGTGGTTACGTAAACACAGTAAAGTAGATAAAGGTTAGAGGTGGATTAAATGAATTTACGTAAGAGTTTAAAATATTCTTTACTCACTCTAGGGGTACTTTCAGGTGTCGTATTGACACTAGGGGCGACCACTGACAGCGCTCATGCGATGGGGTCGGAACAAGATGGGTCACATCAAGTAACTTGGGCACCGCAAGTATTTAGTGATGACAAAGTCTCATATTCGTTCTCTAATACTGGTGGTCAGAAGCCCTTTCAATGGAGTTCACATTCCAAGTCAACTTTCTATCGGGCTAAGTCAGGGATTGCCGTAACTTTTAAGAATTTAGGCCATAACCCCAATTATTCCAGTACTACTAAGGCGGGTAAGAAGCATCAAGTTAATGTTAAAGTAACCATGTCTAACTTCAGTAAGAACGTTAAGTTCGTTGGTACTGAACCTTATGGTGGTTTTAATATTGAAATGGCAACACACCAAGGTTATAACACCTATCTGGATCGGTCGATGCACTTGAAACTCCAGTTTTATGATTCAGTAACTGGTAAACAGGTTAAGTGGGACAATGACTATATTGGGCTAGCCTATTCTGACTTGGAACCTAAAGTATTGTATCTTGATGGCAAAGAGGGGACTTCTTTCAATCAATATGTGACTAGTCTAACAGATACGACTTATTGGAAACCTTTAGGTAATATTGATGGTACTTATTCATGGATTAATCGACCTAATGCATCAAATAAGGGTGTATTTGGAATGAAGAACGAGTGGAAGTTCCCAAGTAATATGAAAGAAGGCTCTGGCTTTGGGTACAATTACAAGACCCATAAGAAGGTCAAAGAGACTAAGAAAAATGCCGATGACTTAATCCATTATATCTGGGATGATGCCTTGAACCGTGATTTACGACCATCGTTGCATTATTCTGGTGCAGCCGCCGTGTATAAGGCTACTGGGACGAAGACGATTAATTTAAAGGTTAATGGTTCTGCCAATGGGGTCGACCAATTCGTCTTCTCAGGTCTGAAGGTCTATCCTAAGAAGCCCACAAATTCAACTATCGGTAAGTCAATTACTTATAATGGTAAGACGACCAAGTCTAATACACTGCTTAACCAGAATGATACGATGGCTTACAATCTGGTGGCCAAGCTAAATATGGCTAAGAAGGGTGCGTATATATCTGATGCAATCCCACATCGTTTCACCGTAACGAGTGTATCGGGGGTATCAGGGTTTACCCATAATTCAGTAGCTGATATCAATAAGACGCACCAATTTAAGGCCAGTATCAATACGACCAAGTATCAGACGGCGACAAACAAGGTCGTAACGTTCCATTTGGCTGGTAATGTAGGCGAGTGGATGAGCAAGCACCCGAATACCAGTTTGAAGTGGCCATTTTACAACCACGCGATCTGGCACAAGACGAGTACAGATACACCAGGGACGCCATCAAACAAAGTTAAGACGACTTTTGGTAAGGATAAAGTAAACCCAACCAAGCACAAGGTGGTCTTTAACTTTTACGACTTTGACCACCACACAAGCTTGATCCGGGTGGTGGCTGCTCAACAGGTAACGGTGGCTTAACGTTTCGCATTATAGACCTCCGTTCGGATATGGTTCTTAAATGTTGGCGTCTCGATAGTGGTGTTATGCGCATAGACGAGTTTACCAGCGTGAGCCTTAGCTTGTTCATAGGGCATGAACTGGGCTTTGGGTGCTTTGATGCCTTTAGAGGCACTGTACAGGTGCATATGGGTTGGATAATACTGCAACCGGGCACCTTTGATGAAGGCTTTCTTCTGACCATCAACTATCTTGGTTGCAATTGGTCGTGATCCCTGATAATCGGTGAGTTGCTTTCCCTGTTGGAGAGGAATATCGGTCAGATGCGCCGTTAAGTACCAGCCGAGATTATCAATCGTCGTCATCTTAGTGATTTTTACATAGCCATGACCCCATAATTGGGCGAGCGTCGAGTTAGCGATGTAGCCAACCCCCTTTAATAGGACGTGATAATGCCAGACGGGTCGACCATCATGCATCCGTCCCTGTGGTTCAGTAATCTTCAGATAATCTAGGTGGGTCCAACGGCGTCTAAGTCGCTTCATAAAGCAATCAAAGTCGTGACTAATTTGTCTAGGGTCGGTCACGTCATTTGCATAGGTTAAAGTTAGAAAGCGTTCATCTTTACTCCCATCAAAGTTATTGTTAATCAGGTAACGTAGTCGCTTAAAGGTCTGCATTAGGTCATTAGGGTTCTGACTTCGATTAGCATGATGACGACTCGTCTTAATCTCCTGAGTTGAGACAACTAGGTAACGATGATTAGGTAGGCGTCTAACAGTAGCTCGATTATTATGATGCTCATTGGCTTGAATCTCAGTTAAGTGATGCATACGAGTGACCTTCACTAATAGCTTGTCTGGTATCTGCTGGTACTGGTTGGAACCAAGTGCTGATTTGGATATTGCCATATTGATAACCTCCACGGTGAGAAATAGTAATAGAATTAAATTAAGGGCACGCATGTTATCGGCCGTTCGCTATTGGACTAGTTGGTTGTTGTTCGTTGATTGGCTATGGACCAAAAATTCTTAGCCATTACTATTCGGCCCTTACGCTTGGTGCTAGTTGAAATTGCCGCCTGCCGGTTGGTTCCTAAAACGCGGCACCACGTTCCAGCCGATTCTGGACCAATCAGAGTGGCAATTTAAGCCAACTAGCACTTGTAGTAAGTAGTTGAAGGTGCCAAGCATGTGTGTCAAAAACAATTTAGGGTAGTTGGCTTAGTCTACGGGTACGTTGTGAGCGTCGTATCAGCCTATGCCTAAATTAGTCTCTGTATAGATATAGAATTTTTAGCGTGTTGTTGGAGGAATAAAAGTTAACATAACTCGGATCGTGGTGGTAGCTGGCTGGCAATGGGGATGAAAAGTGAGGCTTAACCCCTAAAAAAGGGGTAGCTGAGGTGGCAAAAAAAGTTTGGGTGCAGTAGTCAGGTGGGACAATTCAGGCTAGTTAGGGTTAAATTGGGGGTAACGATGTCGTGAGCAGCATAAGTTAGGGGTGGAATCGTAACAAGGGGGTGGCCGGATTTATCTAGGTGGGATTTTAGGCTAAATAAACACTAATAGAGTAGGCAGCCGTATGAATTGAGACTACCTACTCTATTAGTATTGTGGAATCATATTGGTGAAAAATTAGTCGTTTTTTTCGGATGACCAATGGTAGTGAACTCGCATAGTTGAAAACTGTGAGTAATCTAAGATACCTGCATTTTGTAGGCGGCCAAGGATAATATCGGGATGTGTTTGTATTTTTTTGGAAAAGGCGATAATTACCGCCTCATCTATTGGTTGGTTCGTAGTGTTATGGCTGGTGATAAAGGCATGCCAATCTTTTTTTGGAATTAAAATATTGGTTGCCCAAGCATCAGCCTGTTGTTCCTCAATAGTCTGCCCGTATGATCGGTTAACCGAAAAAAATGGTATTTTGTTGTGTAGGACTAAGTGACCTAATTCGTGGAAAAAAGTAAACCAAAAGCTATCATGTGATTTATGTCTGAAGCTTAATTCAATAATCGCTTTAGGGAAGGGTGAAAGCCAACGCGTTGCACCGCTGACACGACTCTTAGGCAATTCAGGAACGGCAACTACCGCAATCCCAACAGAAGCGGCTAATACTTGTAATTTTGGCATGAAGTCTCTGGGGTTAGTCAGTTGGACTAGTGCCCGAAATTCAGGAAGCTTTTCGTTTAAGAGGTTTGCGTTAAACTGGTGTGTGGTGATTTTGCTAGCTAAAATCGTTCCTTCTTGTAACCAGGCATGTAATGCGAACGTATCTAAATCAAATTTTGGGGCACTGGATCTAAAAGCACCGACTAATAATGGATTTTGACTGGTCTGATCAACAAAAGTTTCAAATGAAGAAACTCGAAAGAAACGTAATAGATTTTTTAGTTGTTCGGTTCGGTCTTTTGTGGCCGGAACAAAGCCGTTCTTAGCCATAGCATTGTATGGAAACTTCTTAACATACTTCACATGGTTTGCCAATTCTTCATCTTGTCTTGTTTTCTCTAGAAATTCATCATACTGACCTTGAAGTGCTAGCCAATATTTTGCAGGGACATCTAGTACAAATTCTAATTGATTGGCAGTTTGAGGCGTAATTCTGGATTTACCCGTTAGCAGTTCAGAGGCATGTTTGCGGGTGATTCCCATTCTTTCTGCTAACTCAGCTTGTGTCATACTCAATGATTCTAACGAGTCACGGAGCGTATCACCTGGTTTGGTCGTATAATCAGGCGTTATTTTATACATTTTAATGGCCATGATAATCAACAACCTCCCTCACTAAAATTGAAATAATATCAGTTTTAATCATTGTCATTTCGTTATTCATATCTAATCCGCGGAAGACTAAACGCGTATTTCTAGTTAAATCAACTGCAAAGTAAGTGTCGTATTTTCCAGTTAATTGATGTAATCGTTGTGGTGGTAAGTGACTAATGTCGGCCAAGCTAGTGGCAGCGGATAGCTCAGTAATACGACGCATTAACTTTGTGGAAATCGCTTCTCCGTATGCCCTGACCATGGCCTTTTGAGAGCTTAAGGCCTTTGTCATTTTCTTTGTTTCAGCATTGATTTCCAAAATGTGTAACCTCTCAGGTTAATGTCTTTACGTATGTTATAGCATGAATCCAAGTATAGCAAGTAAAATAATCTCAAATAAAGGCAGGAAAGAATACTAGTTAGCCAGTGTATGGTCGTCTTAGTTTGATTGTTGATAAGACTTAGTAAGGTAATATACACACTGGTGATTATTTTTAAGCAGGACGCTAAAAAAGCGCCCCTCAGTAATTGCGGTCGCTTTTAGCATCGTTTAGAGTGTGTGGTTAGATGATCTGGTAGACTTATTTCGGTGGTTGCATCTGATGCCGGACTGCTCGATTGGTTAAGGTCGCATCGGTCGCTGGATTCGTAAATAATGGAATCGTTTCTTCCAAGACATCACTAAATTCCAAGCCGTACCAACTGGCCGAGGATGGCGTGATGTTTTGCAGTAAGACCCGCCCACCGATTAAGATCCGGTCGAGCTGGCGCATGGTCGGATAACTGCTGAGATCCATAATCTGTTGATTCTGGACAACAAACTTGAAGTCGCCCACGTTGCGGTTGATTTGGGTGCCGTAGTGCGGGTGCTGTGGATCAATGATGTGATTGGCAATCAAGTAAGTTACAATTTCACGTAAATAGATCGTGACGTGTTGTGACTTCTTGAAGCCGAGGTTCAATTGGACTTCCACGATGTTGCGAGTGCCCAGCATATCTACGGTGTAGTTGCAGTCGTAGGGCTGATTGGTCTCGTTAATCGTGATAAACCAGTAAACGCGAGCCCGTTTCGGTCGTTTATCTAGAATCGAATACGGAATGGCACGTTTAACGTGATAATTCGCGTCGACTTTGGCGAGATAGACCAAGTTAGTAGCGAATAACGGCAAGCGGTCATCGTGGCTAAGTTGGGTGAGTTGCTGGCGGTAGTCGAGTAGGCTGACTTGTTCTTGGTCGCGGTTGTAGCACAGGCGCCGTTTGTTCCCGAAATACCAGAGGACCATGATGGCGAAGATTAGTAGTGTCAGGCCCAGCGTTAAGTAGCCGCCGTGAATGAACTTAGTCAAGCTGGCCACTAAGAAGACCATTTCGAGACTACCGAATCCGGCTAGTAGGCCGAGTGCCGCATAACGATGACCGCGTAATTGGACGAATTGCGTCAGTAAGATCGTGGTCATCAGCATGGTAATCGTAATCGCCAATCCATAGGCAGCTTCCATGTGCGCGGAAGTCTGGAAGAGCCAGACGATAGCCAAAGTGACCCCGCACAATAACCAGTTAATCGCGCCAATATAGATCTGGCTGCGAATCTGGCTAGGATGTTTAATAATCATGCGCGGTAGAAATTTCAGACCAATTGCTTCATCGACCAAGGTATATGAGCCGGTAATCAAGGCTTGCGAGGCGATGATGGCAGCTAAGGTGGCTAAGACAATGGCGGCGACGCGTAAGTTAGCTGGGATCATCTCATAAAAGGGATTAAGGTTCACCACATTGCGATAGCCGGCTTGCTGATAATGTTGGATGATCCAAGCGCCCTGACCCAAGTAGTTTAAGATGAGCATGCCATAGACGAATGGCCAGGTGGCATCAATATTGGCTTTACCGACGTGGCCCATATCAGAGTACAAGGCTTCAGCCCCAGTTGTCGCGAGGAAGACGCTGCCGAGAATGAAAATCCCCATTTTATTCGTTGGACTGACGAGTACTTTGAGCGCATAAAAGGGTGAGAACGCTTTTAAAATAACTGGCGCGGTGCCAATGTTGGCTAGTCCAACGACACCAATAGCGGTAAACCACAACAGCATTAACGGACCAAATGACCGCCCAATCAGTGCGGTGCCTAGGCCTTGAATCATGAATAGCGCAAGTAAGATGACGGTGACTGTTAATGGTACCAGTAAGGGATGCTGACTGAAGCTGGCGGTTCCGGGTAAGCCGCGTAAGCCTTCGACGGCGGAAGTCACAGTAACGGCGGGAGTTAAGGTGCCATCAGCCAATAAAGCGGCGCCGCCAATTAGCGCGACAAAAATCAGCCATTTAGCGCGTTGCCGGACTAACGCGTACAGCGCAAAAATGCCGCCTTCGTGGTGATTATCGGCGCGTAGGGCAATCAACACGTACTTAATCGTCGTAATCAGCATTAACGTCCAAAAAATCAACGACACACAACCAATGACATAGTCTGGGGTCGCTGACTTTAGGCGACCCGCGTCATTGATGATTGCATTCATGACATATAGCGGTGAGGTCCCGATATCGCCGTAGACGACGCCGAGTGTGATGAGCATCCCGAACAATGACCGTGACTGTAGCTTCTGTTGTCGCATGTGTGCCCGCCCCCTAGTGGTCATCTTGATTGGTGCCTATTAGGATACGCGCTTTTGGCGGTGATGGTGGCGGGAATGGCTTTAAATTAATTATTTTATGCTAATTTATAACTGACTTTTGTTAGCTCACTGACCGGACCAGTCAAAGTGGCGTTTTAACGCGGTTGTTGCTAAAATAATAGGTGTTAATGTAATCGCATTCAATAGAGAAACGGAGGACCGATGATGAAAAAGTTAAGTTGCCTATTATTGGTGGCCCTAGTCTTGGCCGGCTGTAGCGCCCAGCCAGCTGACCATGACGCCACTAGCAGTCAAGATAAGCATAGTCAGGTGACAACTAAGCAAGTGTCACCGTCAACGATCAAGGTCAGCGTGAAGCAGGCGGTGGCCAAGTATCATGATCAATTTGGTGCCAAAGCAACCGTCAGTGAACTCTCACTCGAACGTGAAAATGGTCGATATCAATATGAAGTCAGTGGCTTGGATCAGCGTCATGAATACGAATTAACCCTCAATGCACAAACGGGGCACGTCATTCGGCATGAACAAGAATTACTTGATACTGATGGCGATGATCTTACCCAAACGGCGCTTGACGTCACACGGTTAAAGCCACTTGCTACTGTTTCAAAAGCAGCGGAAAAGCGGGTTGGCGGTGGCACGGCCGTTGAATGGTCAATGGATCATGAAAATGGCACGGTGCTTTGGGAAGTGAAGGTGAAGCACGGTCACCAGGTGAGTGAGGTTCAGGTTGACGCGTATACTGGGAAGGTTGTGCGCGTGGCCGATGATGATTAAGGGTTGAAGAGGAAATCTGCCCGCTTTTCGGTGATAAAGCAGGATTGTAACATTCTTAAAATTATTGTTACATGTTGATGTTACAATTAAAAATAATATGTTACAATCCAATCATGGAGGTTGAAAGATGGCAGTTAATATTGAAAAACAACTTGCTGATTTTAACAAACGGATTGGTTTTAAAGTGACTATCGAGGCACCGGATACGCAATCATCTGAAGGTTTGGCGGCAGTAGAAAATCGACATGTTCAAGTCGCTTTTGCGCGGATTATGGATCATAGGATTATCGTCATTGCTTACGATAGTTCCAACATGGTGCGGTTAAGAAAAGTCATGCAGCGGTTATCTAATGAGTTTAACTTAATTTCGGTAGCGTTGATAACGCAATTAAGTGCGCAAGAACGTAAGCAGTTGTTGGCATGGCGATTGTCTTTTATAACTTTAGACGGTGACGTGTTTTTACCTTTTATGGGGACCAGATTAATGGCCGCACCAGTGGCACCAGCTACGGATGCAATCATGACACCGATTGCCCAGCGGTTAATATTGCTGATCTTAGATGCGCAACTTTTATATGAACGACAGGGGCAATCCGCACTGAATACGCACTTTGCACAGATGTTTCAGGTTGAAAATGGATTGTTTAAAATTACTGGCGGTCAGCGGTTTGTAACTGGTGTTGGCCAACGATTTGAAATTAATAATCGGGTCGCATTCACTCGGGCAACTAAGCCATTAATTGAGTTAGGGTTACTAAAAGGACATGGTGAGACAAAGAATCGGGTCTATACTTGTGAATTGACCAGCCGTAAATTATTTAATCAGCTAAAGCATAAGTTAATATCACCTATTTCAAAACGTCAGAGTAAACGGCTTTCGTATGCTGAACTAAAAAAGCTGAGTCACAATGACTTTTTGACGGGTGGGTTAACAGCATTGGCCAAACTGACGATGATTAATGACGATGCCATAAAAACGATTGTTCTTGATCGTCAGGCTTGGCAACAAGTTACTGAACCTCAAGTTGTTACTGATGAAGCGGACTGTCAAGCTGAGGTGTCGCTATATCCCTTAAATCCATTTGCAGATTTATTTAGAACGATTGTACCGAACTATCCAGAATCGGTTATTGATCCATTTCATCTATATGCAATTTTTGCTAATTACCCAGATGAACGTGTTGCTGGGGAAGTTGTTGAATTAGTCGATAAAATTTGGGAGTCGGTGGCGTAATGATTTCAAAGACGTTCTTTGATTATTTTCAAGATTATACAAATAGTTATGTGATTATTGGTGGTAATGCAGCCTCAATTTTATTGCATGATGATGGCCAGCAGTTTAGGGCAACCCAAGATTATGATGTTGTCGTGATTTTTGAAAACGCTGGTGGTGATTTTGCGGCAAAATTTTTAACATTTGTTAAAAAGTATGAGTATACAGCCTTAAACAGTGGCCTTTCTGAAGATGGTCAAAAGAACTATTATCGGTTTCAACGTTATGAAAAGAGTGGCGAGGTTCCGGTTCAAATTGAACTGTTTTCACGAAAACCACTAGCCTATATTTTGAAAAGTGATAATTTTAAGACGCCGTTGCACTATGATGATGGGCCTAGCTTGTCAGCTATTATTTTGAATGATGACTATTACGAGTTATTAAAAATTGGGTCGCAAAAAATGGGTAATCAGTCATTGCTGGGACCGTCAGCACTAATTTATTTTAAAGCTAAAGCTCATTTAGATGTTCGAAAGCGTATCAATGCTGGCCAGAAGATCACTCATCGTATGGATAAAACTAAACATTTTAAAGATGTTTGCCGGCTCTGCTCATTGTTACCGGAAGCTGACTTTGATACGAGTCAGGTACCGTTAGCTTGTCAGCAGGACTTAAAAGCATTTATCATGTTGGTTCAAGATGAGGACCCTAAACTGTTTAAAGGTCGATTTCGTAGTGATGTTGACTTTGAAATGACCCAATCGGAAGTGATCACAGTTTTAAAGACGTTAATACCAAAATAGCGAGTCGAATTGAAACGTACGCATATCAAAAGACTGCTAACCTAGGCATCCACCTAAGTCAGCAGTCTTTTGTTTAACCTTATTTAATTTCTTTTTCTTCCGGTTCGTCGGCTTTAGCCAATTGCACTGGGCTTAACTTGGAATGCTTGATCGAGTAGGTGAAGTAAACCACCATCCCAATTGCTAACCAAATTACGAAGCGTAACCAAGTGACGGGTTTTAAGTTGATCAATAAGAAGATGCAGCAAACCATTGACATAATTGGGACGAATGGGACCCAAGGTGTCTTGAATGGTCGACGTAAGTTCGGTTGGGTCTTGCGAAGCCGCATAACGGAGAAGGACACGAGTAAGAAGGCGGTCAATGTCCCGATGTTAACCAATTCAGCTAAGTCGGCCAGTGGAATGAACCCACCGATGACGGCGGCAATCACCCCAAACAACATGGTTGAGGCTACGGGTGCGCCGGTCCGTTTGCTGATTCGGCTGAAGAGTGGTGAGAGTAAGCCATCGCGGGACATTGAGAAGGAAATCCGTGTTTGTCCGTATAAGCAGACTAACATAACGGTGGTCATCCCTAAGATGGCGCCTAAGTCGACCACGCCAGCTAACCAGTTTTGCCCGGAATAGATGAGGACGGCTGAGATTGGATGGTCGATGTATTTAGCGAACATCCGGAAAGGCACTACGCCAGTCATAATCGCAGAGACAGCCACGTATAACACGGTACAGATACCAAGTGACATTAACATTGACTTGGGCAACGTCTTAGAAGGTTCCAGTGTTTCTTCAACACTGGATGAAATCGCATCAAAACCGATAAAGGCGAAGAATACGCTTGAAGCGGCCCCAAAGACGCCTTTCATGCCAAATGGCAATAGTGGTGACCAGTTGGCGGGCTTGATGAAGCGAACCGCCGTGAAGATGAAGAGTAAGACGACGGCTAGCTTGATGACGACCATAATGTTGTTGACCCGTTTAGTTTCTTTAACGCCCAAGGATAGCAACGCGGTGATCAAGATGATAATGGCAAAGGCCGGTAAGTTGAAGTATGAGGTAACGCCCGGAACGGAACCTGGAGCGGCAGTCAAAATAGTTGGTAAGTGTAAGCCGAAGCCGGCTAAGAATGATTGAAAATAACCTGACCAACCAGCGGAAACTGTTGAGACAGCGAATAAATATTCCAACATCAAATCCCAACCGATAATGAAGGCCACGATTTCGCCTAACGTCGTGTAGGAATACGTGTAGGCTGACCCGCTTTCGGGCACCATCGCTGCAAACTCGGCGTAACATAGGGAAGCGAATAAGCAGGCAATCGCCGCAATGACGAAGGAAATCATCAAGCCAGGTCCGGCGGTTAACGCCCCCGTCCCGGTTAACACGAAAATCCCGGTTCCGATGATGGCCCCAATACCTAACATCGTGAGATCAAATGTTTTGAGTTCCTTTTTCAGCGGACTGTGGTAACTAGCTAACATGGCCCCAATATCTTTTTTGCGAAGCAAATGCGTATGCGTAAGATCCATGAAAATCGCCCCATTTCGATTTGATGGGTTCTATTCTAATCGGTTTTTAATGAAATGAACTAGTTATTTTGACTGAATTGTAAATATTAGTTGGCTATTTTGGCTGATATAGCTAAAAATAACCGAATAATTGGTGAAATGGCTATTTTGATTGTTCAGTTTAACGTTTCCTGACTAAAGCTGGTTAACCGCTCTCAAGAGGCTTGAATAAGGGTTAGGAGGAAGGATTAAAAGTGGGAATGGTTGTAAAGTTAATTTTATTGGGATTTTGATATTTTGAGAATAAATTGAATGATAATAAAAAAGAGGAATCACCAGTGGCGATTCCTCAACTCATAAATAACAGATGACGGCATGAACTTAATCATGTAAGCTCACTAGTTCAAGCTTAACATCCGTTCTAATTTCATAATCAGTACAATGTACGATAGGTATCACAATACCATTAGAAATTAATCTACAGAAGTTCAAAACTTCTTCGTACTCGATACTTGGATTATATCTTATTAATAGCGGAGTGTCAAAAGATTAATCAAAAATGCAAACACCAAATTTAGAGGGATATACATTAGCAATATCCGGACCGTTATAGCGTGCTTTCCGTATTTTTTGATAAATTGATGGCTTACTTTGAGGAATGCTTGAATAGTTAAGTAAGAGTGGTCGCGGAATAAAATCTGCAATTTGTAAGCCAACATCATTTTCTTGTTTTTGAATAAATTTTATATAATAAATAGTTTGTTGTAGTTCCAATGCCGAGTAGATTAATGTTCCATTGACCAAAATTTTATTAAATATTTTGCGTGTGCGTTGATCTTGGATAGTTGAATTCTGATTCTTTCTTGATTCTAGAATAATGTTCCCATGGCTATGATTTTGCCTTAAAAATGCACAATAGTTTTCAACAATGCTTTTCAAACACAAGTAGTATGAAGAATATGAATCTCTGGTAATTTGATAATTATTTTCAACTTGTGTCTGATTTTCAATTGCACCAAGAATCGTTAACTTTTCATCTTGAATAATGTTCCCAATTTCTTCGATTACTTTCCGTTTATTGGAACGGTTTTGATGAAAGATGATATATTCGGGTCGTTTAGAAATAATATTGGTGTTGTCAGATCTTATTTCTGATTCATGGAAGATGAAGGACTCTGCTTGGTTAGCTAAATAGTTACTACTAGTTGTCCAAAGCTTCATTTTTAAATGATCTATTCGTTCTCTGATTGTGGGGAGTTGTTTATTATTAATAATGATACCAGCAATACAATAGATGTAATCTTGTTTGGATCAAAAAACTTACTTTCATCTAAATATAAGCTATAGAACATCCCGTCACTTCCGTTTCTGAATTAATAAACCAACTTATATGAGTATTATACCAGAAAGTTTGACGTTTATCTTTATTCATAATAAACAGGTTAGCGACCCGACTGGTTAATAAACCAGATCGAGCCGCTAAAAGGTTATTTCTGTTGCCGCCGATAATGGCGGTAAGCAATGTACAGTAAAATAATAATGAGCAGAATCCCAATGGCACCCCGCGAGCCGGCGACCCGTTCGGTTAGATGAAACATCCGAATAGGTCCCAGTCCATGAATTCCTAGCATAGCTAACATCGTAACGACCTCCATGTCGAAAGTATTACCGTTTTTCGCGAAAAAAGCAATGATTCCAATCGCAAAAGGTTATTATCCAATGACAATCTGCGTTAAAATGAGATTATCAATAAAATAGGTGGGTGCCTCAATTGCAATATATTTTGCCAATTTTAAACATCATCGTTGTGATTAACGCGGTTGCCGCGGTCATTACGGTGTTCCGGGATCGGCGCGATATTGCGGCGACTTGGGCATGGTTATTGGTGCTAGTGATGATTCCGGTGGCCGGATTTATTGCCTACGCCTTTCTCGGCCGGAAGCTGCCCAAAAATCGTTTATTCCGTTTAAAGAAAGAAACCCAGATTCGCTTGGAAGAAGCGATTCAGCGCCAACGTGATGAATTAGGCTCGGAACTCTTACCTGCCGATGCGGTCACAAGTTCGGTGCGTGGGATGGTCAGTTTATTCCTGAATTCAGACGGCGCGTTACTGAGTCGGAAGAATCGGGTCAAGATTTATACTGATGGTCATGCGAAGTTCCACGCGATGTTTCAAGATATTGAAGCGGCTAAGAAGCACATTCATATTGAATATTATACGTTCTACAACGATCGCATTGGGAACGATTTGTTACACCTGCTGGAACGAAAAGCCGCGCAGGGTGTCGATGTGCGGGTCTTGTATGATCCGTGGGGGTCAATGGGAACCTTCCGTAGTTTCTTCAAGCATTTAGAAGAACTTGGCGGTCATGCGCGGCCATTCTTGGGCGCCCATTCCGCCATACTCGACTTTCGGTTGAACTTCCGTGATCACCGTAAGATTGTGGTCGTTGATGGTCGGGTTGGCTACGTCGGTGGCTTCAATGTGGGTGACCAATATTTAGGTCGCGATAAAAAGTTCGGTTATTGGCGTGATACCCATTTGCGGATCGTGGGTTCGGGGGTCTTTGAACTTCAGGAACGGTTCATTCGTGATTGGAACGCGACTGATGCCGATCATCGAATCGAACCCAACAATCAGATGTTCCCAGTCATCAAGGTTAAAGGGAACACGTCACTACAGATTGTTTCCAGCGGTCCCGATAGTGATGCCCAACAGATTAAGTTAGGCTATATTAAGATGATAACCACAGCTCAACAGCGGCTTTGGATTCAATCGCCTTATTTGATTCCGGATGATTCCGTGTTAGATGCGATTCGGATTGCGGCCATGTCGGGCGTTGATGTTCGGATTATGGTGCCGGACAAACCGGACCATGCCTTTGTTTATCGGGCCACGCAGTACTATGCGCGGGAATTAGCCGAAGCCGGGGTCAAGATTTATTATTACAACAATGGCTTTATCCATGCGAAGACGATGGTCATCGATGGTCAGATTGCCTCAGTAGGGTCGGCGAATATGGACTTCCGTAGTTTTAAGCTGAACTTTGAAGTCAATGCGTTCTTGTATGATACCGACTTGGCCCAAGAGTTAGAAACAATTTTTTTAGCGGATCAGGCGAAGAGTAGCTTGATCACCGTGCAAGACTTTAAGCAACAATCATTCTGGTTGAAGTTTAAACAAATATTTTCCCGGCTGTTATCACCAATCTTGTAATTGAAAAAGCGTTGGACTTAGTTAAATTAACTAAATCCAACGCTTTTTTAATATGGTGAGGTTTAAAACTCTAAATCGATTATAAATACTGTTAGATAAGGGGAATCAGTGCTAATTGGATTGAATTGCCACTCTAGTTGGCCCAGAATCGGCTGGAACGTGGTGGCCACGTTTTCGAGCCGAAGGGCGGTCTCGAAAGCCGGGCTTTATCTAAGTCGAAAATCATGACTAAGATAAACGACACCACTGAGCCAATTCTGGGCCGCCCGCCGTTAATTAATGGATAGTTATAAATTAACGTTAATTCACTGCAATCAGGATTTTAGCTGAGAGGTTGGTCTCTAAAATGCTCAGCCGTTTCGTTGCCCTTAGTGTGAGTGGTCTGCTCGGGCTTAGGTCAAGGTCAGTTTTGAAGACTGACCTTTGGCTTCAAAATGGCCCATGGCGTTCCAACATTTTAGAAACCAACCGTCAGGCGGCAAGCTAAACAATCGTCAATCGTCAATCGTCTAAGTAAAGACGCCGCAAGTCATTAATATCGGCTTGGCTAAGTCCTAAGACTTCCCGTAAGTAGCCAATGCCACCGCCATAGAGGTCATCGAAAACGGCAAAAATCATCTTTAAGTTGTCAGATTCAACGTTTAAAGCTGAATTGAAGCGACTAGCTAAGTCCCCATTGTTTGCTTCTGTAATGATTGTGTCATTGTCGACTTGGTCGGCTGCCATAAAGACGGCGTTGGTCAGTAAGTAGTCCTGAATAATTGTTTCCCGCGGTACATCTAGCGCCGTCATAATCAAAGTACCCGCAACGCCAGTCCGGTCTTTACCAGCCGCACAATGGAAGAGCACTGATTGGTTGGGTTGGTCATTAGCCAGCAATGTACTGAAGAGCTGTTGCCAGACTTTGACCGGATGACTGTCGGTAATCATCCGCGCGTAGACTTGGGTGCCGAAAGTGTCCGGTGCCACTAACCGTTTAAAGAGTCGTTTGAGGCGGCGGTCAATCCGACGGTTATCGCTGAACGGATACACGGAGGTATTGATATAGGTCGTGTGCTTGGGATAGCGGTCCGGCGACATTTGGGTCTCGCTGGTTTGTCGGAGATCAATGTCGTAGCGTAGGCCATAATCATCTAAGTAGGCCAAGTCATTGGCTGATAGGAGCGACATGCCCCCACAACGCAAGAGTTTTTGCCATTTGATTGTTTGACCGCCAGTAGTGGCGTAACCGCCGAGTTCGCGGAAGTTAATCCCATGTTCTAAACGTAAAACCCGATTATGTTCCATCTTGATTACCTCGATTAGTAGTCGTCCTGGCAACTGCCAAGACATCATTATCTTAAGTATAACTGGTTTGACCAGTGAACGTCAGGGAAAAGGCGTTAAGGATTTACTAAAATCGAGGGTGTACGCGTGCTAGATCAACAAAAAACGAGCTTGGCCTTAGCCAAACTCGTACGGTACTTAATCACCATTATAGATTGAATTTTTGACGACCACATAATCACACTTGGTAATCGCTTTGAGATCGCGACCGCCAGCATATGAGATTGACGACTGGAGATCTTCTTGCATTTCTTTCAAAGTATCGGCTAAGTGGCCCCGATATGGGACTAACATCTGCTTGCCTTCAACGTTTTTATGTTCACCTTTTTGGGTCTCACTGGCGGAACCGTAATATTGCTTATATGTTTTGCCATCAATCTTGAGAATATTCCCGGGTGATTCTTGATGACCGGCCAACATGGACCCAATCATGACCATCGTGGCGCCGAAACGCATCGACTTGGCGATATCACCGTTGGTCCGCACGCCACCATCCGCGATGATGGGCTTCCGGGCAGCCTTGGCACACCAACGCACAGCCGCTAATTGCCAGCCGCCAGTGCCAAAGCCCGTTTTGACCTTAGTGATACAAGCTTTCCCAGGACCAACGCCAACTTTAGTGGCATCGGCGCCAGCGTTTTCTAGGTCACGTACGGCCGCTGGGGTTGCGACGTTCCCGGCAATCACGAAGCTATCCGGTAAGGCCGCTTTAATGTGCTTGATCATCTCAATCACACTGTCAGCGTGGCCGTGAGCGATATCAATCGTGATATATTCAGGCACAAGCTTATCGGCGGCTAAAGCGTCAACAAAGTCATGTTCACTTGACTTTACGCCGACTGAAATTGATGCAAATAGCTGGTCAGCATGCATCGTTTCGATAAAGTGGCGCCGTTGTTCCGGTTCAAAGCGGTGCATGATATAGAAGTAGCCGTTTCCGGCCAACCACTTGGCAAGGTCATCGTTAATGACGGTTGCCATATTGGCTGGGACGACCGGAATCTTGAAGCGACGGCCGCCAAGTTCAACGGTCGTGTCCGCTTCTGAGCGGCTATTAATGACACATTTGTTTGGAATTAGTTGAATATCTTCGTAATCAAAAATCTCCATGTCAATCGCTCCCTTAAACTAGTCCCAGATATTTTGGTCGATCACGTTAGTTTGGTCGCGGTCAGGACCAACGGAGAAGGTCGCCACTTTAACGCCAACGAGGTCTTCGATCCGCTTCAAATAGTTACGGGCATTTTCAGGTAATTCAGCTAAGGTCTTCACGCCGGTAATATCTTCGTCCCACCCAGGTAATTCGTCGTAGATTGGTTTGCAAGCTTCGAGTTCTTTTAAGCTAGCGGGGTAATGATAGATGGTTTCACCGTTTAAGTCGTAAGCCGTACAGATTTTGATGGTTTTTAAGCCGGTCAAAACGTCTAAACAGTTCAAACTCAAATGTGTTAAGCCTGAAACCCGCTTAGCATGGCGGAGAACGACACTATCGAACCAACCGATTCGACGGGGGCGTTTCGTCACGGTCCCGTATTCATGGGCCGTTTCACGAATGAAATCGCCAGTTTCGTCGAATAATTCAGTTGGAAATGGGCCGTCACCAACACGTGAGGTATAGGCTTTTAAGACCCCGACACAGTTATCGATTTTTGAAGGGCCGACGCCGCTCCCAATCGTCACGCCCCCAGCAACGGGATTAGATGAAGTGACGTAAGGATAAGTTCCTTGGTCGATATCGAGCATGACGCCTTGTGCGCCTTCGAATAAGACCCGCTTGCCATTATCTAACGCATCATTGATGACGACGGAAGTGTCAGTCACGAATGGCTTGAGTTCTTGACCATAATTATAGTAAGTTTCAAAAATATCATCGAAGTTAAGGGGTTCTAAACTGTATAGCTTGGTGATGATTTGGTTCTTTTCTTCAAGGTTACGTTTTAAGAGGGCGGCAAAGGTGTCCTTTTCCAAGAGATCCGCAACCCGAATCCCGATTCGTTCGGCTTTATCCATGTAAGCCGGGCCAATCCCTTTGTTAGTCGTCCCAATCTTGTCGCCAGCTTTGGCTTTTTCTTGGGCACCATCTAAGGTGATATGGTAAGGCAAGATAACGTGAGCCCGGTTGGAGATGCGTAAGTTATCCGGATTAACCCCGTTGTCACGGAGGTACTGGAGTTCTTCAACTAACGACTTTGGATTTAAAACCACGCCGTTCCCGATGATACTGGTCTTATCATGGAAGAAAATCCCTGAAGGAATCAGCCGTAATTTGAAAGTTTTACCATTAAATACGATGGTGTGGCCGGCATTATCGCCGCCTTGGTAACGTGATACCACATCTGCTTCCTGACTTAAAAAGTCCGTGATCTTTCCTTTACCTTCATCGCCCCATTGGCTCCCTACTACTACGACTGATGCCATAATTTTCCACCTCATTAAATTATTTTAATATATGAATGTTTAACAGCAATGGGTGGTCAAACGTTCACCAACCCAACAGCAAGAAGTATAGCAATTTTAATGACCGAGTGCAACCCTAAAACCGAATGTTCTTAATTTACTAGTTTATAAACGTTCATGGTTATTCGTGATTCACCGGAATATAACGATTTTAATATGAAAAGTAATGAAAATTAACTAGCTATTTTCAGCGTTCGTTCCTATGATTTGCAAGACGGGTATGATATAATAATGTTCGTGTTTTGTTAGTAAATGAGGTTATAGAAATGAGGATTAGCAATGATTGATCGTTATACGCGTCCAGAGATGGGCAAAGTGTGGTCCCTTGAAAATCAGTACCAAGCTTGGTTAGCTGTTGAAATTGCCGCCGATGAAGCCTGGGCTGAATTAGGCAAGATCCCCGCGGCAGATGTCGCTAAGATTCGTAAGAATGCTAAATTCGATGTAGATCGGATTGCGGAGATTGAAACCGTGACTCATCATGATGTCGTGGCCTTTACGCGCGATGTGTCCGAATCACTCGGTGACGAACGCAAATGGGTCCATTATGGCTTGACTAGTACTGATGTCGTTGATACGGCACAAGGGTACCGGTTAAAGCAGGCCAATGCTATCATTCGCCAAGATTTACAAGACTTACGCGCAACGTTAGCGTCACAAGCTAAGAAGTACAAATACACTGTTGAGATGGGTCGGACGCATGGCGTGCATGCTGAACCAACAACCTTTGGCTTAAAGCTAGCCCGTTGGTATTCCGAAATTAACCGTGATATTGACCGTTTTGAACATGCCGCAGCCGGCGTAGAAGCGGGCAAGATTAGTGGAGCGGTCGGGACGTTTGCTAACATTCCACCATTCGTTGAACAATTCGTGTGTGATCAATTAGGTATTCGGGCCCAAGAAATCTCAACGCAAGTCTTACCACGGGATTTACATGCCGAATACATCGCCACTTTAGCGTTAATCGCGACGAGTGTTGAAGTCTTCGCCACTGAAATTCGTGGGTTACAAAAGTCGGAAACCCACGAAGTTGAAGAATTCTTCAATAAAGGTCAAAAAGGCTCATCAGCGATGCCGCATAAGCGCAATCCAATTGGTTCTGAAAATGTGACCGGTTTGGCTCGTGTAATTCGTGGCCACATGATGACAGCCTATGAAGATGTCCCACTCTGGCATGAACGCGATATTTCGCATTCATCGGCGGAACGGATTATTTTACCTGACACCACGATTCTAACGGATTACATTTTAACCCGGATTAATAAGATTATCGGAACGTTGACCGTTTTCCCAGAACGGATGAAGGAAAACATGGGTGATACTTATGGTTTGATCTACAGTCAACGGGTAATGTTGAAGTTGATCGATACCGGCATGTCACGTGAAGGGGCCTATGATTTAGTCCAACCATTGACGGCGAAGTCTTGGGATGAACACTTACAATTCAAGCCATTGGTGGAAGCGAACGCTGAGATTCGACAACATTTAGACCAAGCGGCAATTGATGATGCGTTTGATTATCATTATCATTTACGCCATGTGGACGATATCTTTAAGCGTCTGGGTTTGGATGACTAAAAACTAATATCAATGATGAGCGACCTGGCTGCGGCTGGGTCGCTTTTTTTCGGCAGCCATGAGCATTTCGGCGTATGATTGATGATGGCACGCTGGTAACGATGACAGCGAATAGCGAAAAGGAATGGTGAGTGCAGTGCGGGCATTAGTAGCAATTGATTCATTTAAAAATTCAATGACGAGTATTCAAGCTAATCAAATCGTGGCGGATCAACTAGCCGCCCACGGGATTAGTGCCGATCAAATCGCGATTGCGGATGGTGGTGAAGGAACGGTCGCTGCCTTTTTAGCGAATCAAGCGGGTGGTGAGTTAGTTTCGGTCGCAACGGTGGATATTGTTCAGCACCCGATTACAGCTAGTTACGGGTACTTTGCCGATCAGCAGCTGGCCGTGATTGAAGTGGCGGCGGCTTCTGGTATTCAGTTTGTCACCGATCGACTGACGCCTAGTCAAACCAATACATACGGCACCGGTCTGTTGATTAAAGATGCCATACAACGTGGGGCTAGGCAGATTGTGGTTGGTTTAGGTGGCAGTGGGACCGTTGATGGTGGTGCGGGTATTTTACGGGCACTGGGCTATCAGTTCTTTGATGCCGATGACCACGAATTGATGATGGTTGGTGCTGACTTAGGTCAAGTGGCACGGGTTGAGACTGGGCAAGTCCTACCAGCGTTGGCAACGGTTCAGTTCGTCAATGCGTCGGATGTGACCAATCCACTGACCGGTGCACAAGGTGCGGCGGCGATCTTTGGTCCCCAAAAAGGGTTATCCCAAGCCGCTATTGGGTCTTATGATGCGGCGATGCAACACTTTATGCAAGTGTCGACCGGTCAAGTCAGTGATCACCTTGGCGATGGTGCGGCTGGTGGCATTGGGTTTGCATTGCGGTATTTTCTAGGTGCACCAGTTCAATCTGGGTTTAAACTGGTGGCTAAGCTCAGTGGGTTAGCGGACCGGATTCAAGCTGTTGACTGGGTGATTTCCGGTGAAGGTCAAGTCGATGACCAAAGCTTTATGGGCAAAGTGCCGATTCAAATCAGTGAATTGGCTCAAGCTGCCGACAAGCCATGTTACTTATTAGTTGGTAATCAACAAGGGGCGAATCAAGCCTTTGCGGAGCATGGCGTCACGGCGGTCTTGCCGATTGTGGACCATGTGTCAACCTTAGCTGAAGCGATGACCCAAGGATCGGCTAACTTGGCGAAGATGGCCGATCGATTGGCGCGCATTGTGACTGCGGTCAGCCGTCACTAAACTGAATTTAAATCAAATAGGTGGTGAAAACTGTAAAAGTTTTCACCACCTATTTAGGTTTAGTCGTCTAGATAACGATTCAAAAAGGCACTCACATGCTTTTCGTAAGCCGCGGGGCCAATCCAAAAGCTTTCCGCGTGCGTGGCATTCGGCACTTGCCACATCATCTTAGGTGCGGTTGTTGCACGGTAGTTTTTCTTCAACATCCAACTGGGGACGTAGACATCTTTTTCACCATGAATGAAGAAGATTGGTAACTTATTATGGCGTAACTGTTCAACAGAACTGACATCGCTTAAGAAATAACCCATACGGTGGCGATTGATAAAGCTAACAATTGGCACAAATGGGTATTTCGGTAAATGAAATTGCCGTTTCAATAAGTAAGCTAATTCTTCTTCAATACTGGTATAGCCACAGTCGGCGATGATGGCTTTTACTTGTGGTGGTAATTCTTCACCGCTCATCATCTCAACGGTGGCCCCACCCATACTGACACCAAAGAGGACGATTTCGGCTGACTTGCCGACCGTCTTAATGACTTGATCGACCCAACCAAGGTAGTCGCGCCGATCTTGCCAGCCAAAACTGATATATTTGCCGGCACTTTTACCATGACCACGATCATCTGGCAACAAGACGTTATAGCCCATGTTATGGAACATGTAGGCGTAATTCGCCATGGTTTCGCCGTCGCCTTTATAGCCGTGTGAAATAATAACCGTTTTACGACTATTGGCCTTAGCCGGGACATATTGCGCCACGAGACGGTTTTCAGCATCGCCCAGGTTCAATTGCCACTTTTGAATCGGCTGCCGATATAACCAGTTGACGTAAGCCCAATAAGCATCCGCGTACTTTTGTTTGTCAGCCGAAGTTTCAGGGACGTAATCGACCCGTTTGAAAGCAAAGTTATATAACTTTTCACTAGCTAACAGCGTGGCGGTAAATAACGTTAGGGGCGTCGCTAATGCCGCGACCCAACTACGCTTCTTCATGTAATCACTCCTTATCAAGCTTCCTCGATTATCATACGCTTGCCGGTTTTAGAATTGCAAGTTTTCTGAAAGTAAAAATAAAAACCATCGCTGTTAAGCGACGGCAAAAGGAGTAGTTCTTTTCGTTAGGTTGGAGTGCCCAACGAAACTAATTTTTCATTAACTTTGGAGGAGTAAATGAAAAAGATTATGGTAATTGAGTGACAAGTTCAACTACCATGTTCCTAGTATAACGACTTGGTGGGTAAAAGTTAAAGTGATATGTGTTAAGTTATGGAAATTGTAAAGTTTTCGTTTAAACTGCCGGTCGTTTTTTGGGGGCTAGTTGGCTGAAACGCGTTCGATCCAACTGGCGACTCCGCTTGCTACGCCACGCCAACAATGCCGGAAGGTCACCGACATCATTGACTGGCTAGGCAATACTCGTCACCAACCCGTTGGCTCTCTCAGGCATTTGCTTCAAACTTGCCGAAACGTGTTCGGCAAAGCTGGTGACTGTGCTTGCTACGCTAAGTCAACCATCCGGAAGCCCACCGGATAATTGATTTAGCTAGGCAATGCTCGTCACCAACCCACTTTGCCTCTCACTCTACAAAAAAACCACCGTACGGGGATACGGTGGAAAAAGGAGTAGGGTAGTCAGGTGATGGGGAGTCACCTGACGTTATTAATTTCATTACTTTGGAGGAGTAAATGAAAAATTTTAGGTTGTAGATAGTAACAATGAGCTTTACCTCAATTGCTATGATGCTATCATACCGAGTGCCTGTGAAGAATATGTGAACGAACTGGTGCAATGTCGTGAAAAAATCCCTAAGCATTTGTTAAGCTAACTTTTAATCGTTGTCGCGATTGCCGCCGAATAAGAGCACCAGCCGCAAGAGTTGTAGGAAAGTCGATAGCGCCGCGGCAACATAAGTTAGCGCCGCTGCGACTAAAACTTTGCGAACCATCGGCACTTCGGTTGGCGTTAGGACTTGACCATCTGACAAAATCTTTAAAGCACGCCGGGACGCATTGAATTCTACGGGTAAGGTGACTAGTTGGAAAAGTAACGCTAACGAGAATAAGAAGATTCCGATATGAATTAACGTTGTGTTGTAACTCAATAAGACCCCGACGATGATTATTGGTAATGATAACATTGACCCGAGATTGGCGGCGGGAACTAAGGCCGTTCGTAAGCGCATCGGCCAATAATTGACGTGATCTTGAACCGCGTGTCCGCATTCATGCGCCGCGACACCAATTGCGGCAACTGAAGTTGAGTTGGCGGTAGATTCAGACAAGCTGAGTACCTTAGTCTGGCCGTTGTAATTATCAGTTAAGTCGCCACTGATGGCCTGGACGCCGACATCTTGAATACCAGATTGCGATAAGATAAAGCGGGCCGCATCGCTCCCGGTCTGGTTGCTTTGGCTACGGTAACTATCATAATGATGGAACGTGCGGTTAACGTAGCTGGAAGCGGCCATCGAGATGATTAAGCCGATAATGACGAGAAAGTAAGTTGGGTCAAAAAAGAACAAAGTGGGTTCCCCCTTCAAGTTTTAATTGTTAAGGGGTATTCTAGCAAATTTTGTGACGTTTGCCTACTGAATAGTGGCTATCAAAAAAGATTGGACGCTAGCCCAATCTTTTTTAATGCCTTAGTTTAATACACTTGGACGCCTGCTTTATAGACGGCCTTGTCTAATTGTTGGACGGCCTTGACGTCCGCTAACGGATCGCGGTCTAACACTAAGAAGTCCGCAATTTTATTTTCGGCTAGCGTTCCATAATCATCGGCGATGTTTAATAACGCCGCTGAATTTTGATTGGTCTGTAAGGCAGCAAAGTTCGGCGCACCATTACGGACCATTAATTCGAATTCAACTGGCGTCATTGAGAAGTCATTATAGGGCGTACCGGCATCGGTTCCCAACGTGATTTTTACGCCGCGTTGACGAGCATGTTCGATGTTGACGCAAATATCGCCCCAGGCATCGGCGGACTTTTTGACTTCCCAGTCGGGTAACTTACCCGGGCCAAATTCAGGAATCGTCCAAGCGGCGACTAGGGTGGGTGTCAAGTAAGTGCCTTGATCGAGCATCATGTCGATCTCGTCATCGGTGACGTAACAGCCGTGTTCGATCGAATCAACGCCGGCTTTGATGGCGTTATAGATGCCGGGATTGCCTTCCGCATGGGCGGCGACAATATTACCCTTGTGATGGGCTTCGGCGACCGCGACTGACATTTCTTCAATGGTCAATTGCGGATCATCCATAAAGTCACCAGGGGTCATGACGCCACCGGTTGCCATGAGTTTGACCGCTTTGACGCCATCACGCAGGGCCGTCCGCACGGCTTTACGCATTTCGTCTGGTGAATCGACTAGTTTGCCGAAGTTTGGCAAGTCACCATGACCACCCGTCATTGAAAATGGCTGGCCAGACGGTAAAATGTTGGGAATCTTGGTTAATTTACCAGTTGCGCGTAGTTTCTCAAGTGCGACGTCGATGTTAAATGTACAGCCGCATTCGCGAATATACGTTACACCTGATTTTAAGAGTTCATGTAAATTTTGAACGGCGCGGACCGTCGCCGTGACTTCATCGACGCCAGTGTCGCCACTGCCGACTTTGGGGTCCATCGTGATGTGCGTGTGAGCATTGATCAACCCCGGCATGACATATTTGCCATTGAGATCAACAACGTGGTCACTGCTTGGCGCGGTCCCGGTCCCTATCGCGGTAATGCGACCAGTATCATTAACCGTGAACCAACTATTAGCTTGAATGGCGTCATGGGCGCCGTCGAATAACTGGCAATTCTTGAATGTAGTTTTAGACATATGAATTTCCCCCATCTTTAAAGTAGTGCCAGCTTACGATAGGATGTTGTAGTTGGTCAACGAAATGCCGGTGTGATGGGGACTTTGTTAGGTGAGCTAATGGGTTGGATTGGGGTGCGGACTTACTAAACGGGTTAGAAAATTGTGGTAAAAGGGAGATTTTAGGACTGTTGAGGCCTAAGTAGTGCTAGTGACAGCGGCTTTTTTGTGAATTTGCCGAAACGTGTTCGGCAAAGCTGGCGACTACGCTTGCTACGCCAGTCAATAATTCCGGACAGTTCATCGGTATCATTGACTAGCTAGGCAATGCTCAGGGGCACCCGTTGGACCTCACACTCTAAAAACCACCATCCGGGGAAGAATGGTGGAAAAAGGGATAAAACTTTAAAGTTAGGGTATCACACACACAATTCATTACTTGGGGGCGTCAATGAATTTTAAAGTTAGGATGTCGTTCGGGAATGGGGCGTTCCTTAATTGACTATGCCTAAAGTATAGCCGCGGCCTGTGAACAAACTGTGACGGCTTTCGGCTAAAGCCGTGATTTTGAGTCGACTAATTATCCTTGGGTTGGAATCTGTTTGAGTAAGCTAATGCAATGAACTTGTCGGGCCGTTGGTAAGAAAGACTTGCGGACGACGAGTTGCATGTAGCAGGTAATTGCTTCACTGGACTTTAATGGCACGGCCACGACGTCTTGGCTCAGCGAGACCGAACCGGCAATCACGAAGCCGATGCCGAGATTACGGGCGACTAATTTCTCAACTAATTGATTCGAATGGGCCTCGTAGATAATATTTGGCTGCAGTTGTCGCTGCTGGCAATATTGTGCTAAAGCGGTGCGTGGCAACGAGTGTGGTAAGCGCGCGATGATGGGGACTTGTTGTAAATCAGTCGCTTGGATCATCGATTGCTGGCTGAGCGGGTGATGGCGATTAACGAGTACGCAAAGTGGGTGGGTCGTTAATTGAAAGACCTGCAAGTCTGCTGATTGCATCGGCTGTAAGGTCGACAAGATGGCAGCGTCCAACTTATGGTGATGGAGCTGGTCGAATAAAGGTTCCGACATTGCGACGGTCGTAGCAATAGCTGGCAGTAAGTGGTGATGCGCAAAGGTTTCAATGACTGTTGGCAACCAAATACTGGCGGCGTTATGTGAAAATCCTAGTCGAACCTTTTGATCATCGGCGTGCTGGACGTCTAAGGCTACTTGAGCGAATTCTTGAATGAGCTTGCGCGCGCGAATATATAGGACTTGACCGGCAGCGGTCGTGACTAAGCGGGCGCGATGATTGGCTTGGCTTAATAGCTGGGTGCCGTATTGGGTTTCTAACCGTTTCAAAGCAGCCGAAATGGCGGGCTGGGTCACTTGAAAGTGTTTGGCCGTGGCCGTGTAGTTGCCGCTCTCGACTAAGTGACAATAGTATTTTAAATCGCGCTCATTCATTAAAAAACCTCCCCTAAACTAAGTTAAGTATAGCGTAAATTAGTTTAGGAGCGGCTTTTAATTTTTGATTACCAGAGGCCGATAACCTTGGTCCATAAGAGACCGCCACCCAGCCAGATGACGTTGAAGATAACCCCAATCAGGGCGCTTAGCTGCCACCATTCTTTATTAGAAACGTAACCAGTACCAGAAAGCAACGCAGCTGGACCGGCTGAATAAGGGGTCGTGGACAAATAGATTGACCCACAAAAGGCCAGCATTAAGGCCGCTAACGTATGGGGCACTCCTGCCCCAATCGCTACGGAGAGAAAGCCAGCATACAGGGCGGAGATTTGGGTCGAGACACTGGGGAACATGTAATGTAAGTAGAAGTAAGCTAAGAATAAAATGATTAAGACAAACAGCCAGCTCATCCCGTGCAAGGCGTTACCCAACGTCTTTGAGAACCATGGGAAGAAGCCTAATGTCATGAGTTTTTGAGACATTAACATAATGACTGATAACCACACTAAGATATTCCACGCAAAGCTTTCTTTTAACATATCCTTGGTCGTTAAGACCCCCGTGATTAAGAGGATGACGACCGCAATAAAGCTGACTTCAGTGGCGTCAATACCAAGCTTGGTCCCCACGAGCCAGAGCCCAATTGCTAAGACGAAGGTCGTTAACATGATCTTTTCACTCAAGGTCATTTTACCGATTTCTTTTAGGCGGGCATCGGCCCATGCATGGGCATTGGGCGTTTCTTTGACTTCGGGTGGATAGACTTTGTAAAGGACGAACGGAATGATTAAGAGGGAAAGAATCCCAGGAACACTCGCAGCCGCAAACCATTGTAACCAAGAAACGGTGATTCCTTGTGTCTTAGCTAGACCTAACGCGACCATGTTCCCAGCCAGCCCAGTTAGAAACAGGCCAGAAGTAACGTTGTTGATTTCGTATTCATTAAAGATTAGAAATGAACCTAATTTGCGTTGGGTGCCTTTTTTCGGATCAGAACCCATCTCGTGCGAGAGGTTATCGATGATTGGATACATAATCCCATTGACCCGGGCATTGTTACTTGGAATGCCAATGGCTAAGACGGTATCGACGGCTGATAATGCATAAGCTAAGCCCAACGTGTGCTTACCGAATAACTTGACGAAGAGGTAGGCGATTCGTTTACCTAAGCCGGACTTGATGAAGCCAGCGGCCATGAACATACACATCGCAACCATCCAAGCGGTCGAGTTCCCAAAGCCCGCCGTGACTTCATCCATCGTAAAGATTCCTGATAAAGTTGCAATGGTGATCCCAATTAAGGTTGTCGCCATCATTGGCAGTGGCTTGGTAATGCAGGCCACGATCGTTGCGACGAAGATAGCAAATAAATGCCAAGCGGCGGTATTAATATCGGTGGGTTTGAATGGTGTCAGCAGCCAGATGGCGATGCCGAGAATTAAAGGTAAGAGAAATGCTTTCCAATTGATTTTGCTAATCATAATTTTGAGCCCCTTTATGCTGATGGTTTGAACCATGAATAATGGCAATCACGATCATCGACGCAACCGTCGTCAGTGATCAATTGATAAAAGATTCACATGAATGTGGAGGTTGAATCCGCTTGCTTAAGATTCATGAGGTATCATAACTTTTATTTTGTGAATGTCAATCCTTGGATAGGGGGTATGAGTAATAACTAAGATTGGGTAGTTGCTTGAATGCTGATTTAACAAGGATAATAAATAGAAGAGCGCTAGATAATAGTTATTGTTACGTGGCTTTAAACGTTAAATGTCGGTCTTATGATAGTCATATTTATTAATAATATTTATGGATAGCAAATTATTATTTAGCTAAAGTAAGCGCTTTACATAGTGATAATCAAGGTATTAAAAAAATATAAAGCTAATTTAACCTGATATATCAGGCTTTCATCAGCTTAATCAAAATTGCACATTGCCTTTTCGTCAAAAGTCGTTATATTGACCTCGTGAACAACCACACGCTGTTAAATGAAATCAGACATAAAACTGAAAAGGACTGTTAATTATGAAATTAGTCGCTATTGTCGGTACGAATGCCGAAAAGTCGTATAATCGTGAATTACTACATTACATGCAACATCATTTCAGTGCCCAGGTCAGCATGACTGTGGCTGAGATTGATCAAGTGCCATTATTTAAAGAACCTAGTAAAGACGCTGAATTACCAGCCGCTGTTCAAACCTTAGCCGATCAAATCGATGCCGCTGACGGGGTCATTATTGGGGTACCTGAATATGATCATGCTGTGCCGGCTGCTTTGAAGAGTGTCATCGAATGGCTCTCATATAGTGTGCATCCGTTAAATGGCAAGCCGCTAATGATTGTCGGCACGTCCTTAGGCATCCAAGGTACGTCACGCGCCCAAGATGAATTACGACTAATCTTGAACTCACCTGGGGTTGGCGCGACCGTCTTACCGGGTAATGAATTTATGTTGAGCTTTGCACCGAAAGCCTTTGATGACCAAGGGAGCTTAGTTGATCAAAAGACGATTAGTTTCTTGGAAAGTTGCTTTGTGCATTTCACGCAATTAGTTAAAATGCAAAACGGTACGCCAGCGTTGGCCGTTAAATGGCAAGGCAATTATGATGTGATCGTGTTAGGCTTTGGTGGCGCCGGGGCCTCTGCCGCACGGTTTGCCGCCGACAATGGCGCGCGGGTCTTAGTTGTTGAAACGGCGCCTTATGGTCGTGAAGGTGGGAATACCCGTTATTCCGCCCAACACGTGGTCATGGGTGAAAACTTAAAAGATTTGACCGATTACTATCATGGCTTGAATGGCGCGTTTGTGACCCCGGAAAAGACTTTGCAGGCTTATTTACGGGGCATGAGCCAGATTCCCGCTTACTTTGAAAATTACTTAGGAATTAAAGCCGTTAGCTGGAAGCATGATGTCAAGCCCGGCGATGCGGTTGATATGAAGAAGACGATGGCGGAATATCCAGAACTAAAGGGTAGCGAGACGGTTGATTTTGCCCTAGTCCACAAACGTGACAAAGATGCTGGCTTGTGGAAAGTTTTGCGGCAAGAAGTTATGGATCGGACTGACAAGATTGATGTTTGGTTGGAGTCACGGGCTCAAAAGTTGATTCAAGAACCCGGGACGGGCATTATCCGTGGCGTACAAATCAAACGTCACGATCAAGTGATCAATGTGCATGCGAAAAATGGGGTCGTCTTAGCGATGGGCGGCTTTGAAAATAACCCTGAACTCGTCCAAACTTACTTGCATAGTAAGCGGCTAACACCATTAGGCACGCTCTATAACCGTGGTGATGGGGTTAAGATGGCCCAAACGGTGGGTGCCAAGATGTGGCATATGGCCAACTATGAGTCACATGGCGTTTTACCAGGTTTGACCTTTAAAGAAGCTGATAATGAACGTGGTCGGCAATTGAACTGGCCATTATTGAAGCAAGGAAGTATCTTAGTGACCGCTGATGATGGAACCCGTTACTTCCCAGAAGATGCCCCGCATCGGCATGGTCACATTAAGACCCATGGCTCATGGTTGATTCCAATGAAGAACTTGCATCCATACTTGATCTTTGATCAAGCCCAATATAATGACTTTAAGCAAGAATTAGCCACTAACGGTCGGTTACCTTACCCCCAATTTATGGATAAATTGATCTCTGCGGATTCTTTAGCTAAATTGGCCACCCAAATGAACGTACCAGCTGATAATCTAGCAAAGACCGTTGCTCGCTTTAATCAATTTAAAGCAGCTGGTGAAGATTATGAATTTGGCCGGCACGTTGAGAGTATGCGGGCCTTTGATGATGGGCCTTACTATTCGATTGCGGTCGCTAACGATGTCCTGAATACCCAAGGTGGGCCTGAACGCAATGAAAAGGCGCAAATTTTAGGCGTCAATAACCAACCGATTCCACATCTTTATGGTGCCGGTGAACTCGGTGGGATTGTCTCGAACTGTTACCAAGGTGGCGGTAACTTAGCGGAATGCTTGATCTTCGGTAAGTTAGCTGGCGAACAAGCGGCGACTGAGAAAGCCGACGCCGATGATGTCGAGGCTGATGACGTTAACGGGGTCAATGACATTGTGGACACCGAGAATGCGGCCAAGGTCGATCTTGGCGCTAATCAGTATTTAGGCAGTTCGAACAGTGGTTTAGGCGGCAAGATTACCGTGCGGGTCACGTATCGCGCCCAACAGATTGAAAATGTCGAAGTCGTTCAACATCATGAAAGTGAAGATGTTGGCTTAGTTGCGGTTGACCAAGTGCCAAAAGAAATTGTGGCTGCTAATTCGACCGATGTTGATGCGATTTCTGGTGCATCGGCTTCTAGTCGGGCAATTAAAGAAGCGGTTCAGGATGCGCTGAAACACGTGAAATAATTAATGTTGAAGACACTGGCTGGTAAATAACTAGCTAGTGTTTTTTGTTGTACAAAACAGGCCATGAAAACCCGTGAAAGATGTTTTCTGTGGTCTACTAAAGATTCAATTGGTAGGAAACATTTTAACTAACACCAAAGGCATTAATAGTCACTTTTTTTTGAGTAATAGTAAAAATCTGGTATTGCTGAAGTGACGTTGAAATGGCGTAAAAAGTTAGAGAAAAGCAATTATGAAAATATAAAGAGAAAAAAACTTTTTTGGTTATTAATGAGAAAACTGCGCGGCTATAGGGCGTCTGGGTGTAAAAAGAATGTGTCTAAGTTGTGTTAATCATGGGATTGAAGTTCCTTGTTTAGATATAAGCAAACGAATTTGTTGATATAAAAATAATGATTATGATTAGATGCTGATTAAAAAGTTATAGACAGCTGCTGACTTTATCATGTAGTCTTATGCGAACAGAACCGAAAAATGAAAATTG
Source organism: Lactiplantibacillus dongliensis (assembly GCF_005405105.1). Taxonomy (GTDB): domain Bacteria; phylum Bacillota; class Bacilli; order Lactobacillales; family Lactobacillaceae; genus Lactiplantibacillus; species Lactiplantibacillus dongliensis. Next base: position 5,449 of record NZ_BJDK01000019.1, on the reverse strand, counting down.
GGGAATCTTTCACTTGAATGCGAAAGCGTTTTTTGTGGTCGGTACTTTAGCACTTACGCTTATGGAAAGTGGGATCAGTATTTTATCAGTTTCAGCCGATACCGTTGATACTTCTTGGTCAAATAAATATACAGTATGTAGCATGTGCGATCATACACCAGCTTGTCAGAAGAGCAGTCGTTCTGCCTATTATAATTACACAAATTATGTTAGTTCATCGATGAAATATATCAATATTCATGCAGCTTTATACGATGGACGGGACGTTTCAGGTCATCGTGGATATAAATCATATACTGGTTCAACAACTCATTTATGGAATAATGCAATTGAATCGACTGGAAATGGTATTTCAGTAAGAATTGATCGTATTCGTAAGGCAAATGGAACTGCATCTGGCGTCTGGAACCCAGATGTTAAGTAAGTGAAATTACAGATTCGGCTCTGTAATACATCAACTTTTTAGGAGGAACGAGACAGTGGACTTAATATTTAAACGATTAGATTATCGTGTTGTAACACTTTATTTTGGAATGGCGTTAATTTTACCGATAATTCAAATCTTTCAGTCACTTAATAAGCGGTTACTAGTTAGTAATACTTTTTTTGATTCACCATATACGAAATGGATTGGTATCGACAGCTTTCATTTTTCGGCAACAGCTTTTTACTTGCTATTGCCATTATTAGCGGCACTGCCAGTCAGTACATTGATAAGAAAGGATTTAGAGATAGGCTTTTTTGCACAACTCCAAGTTAGAATAGGGATGAGAGCAGTCTTTAAATCTTATTTTTTGTGTGCTGTTACCATGGGTGCTGTAATCGTCATGATACCGTTATTAATTAATTTAGCGGGTTACTTCTTATTGTTACCTGATAGTCATCCAGATCATCTGTTGAATAATAATATTTTGGTGATTAATCGAAATACGCTACTGGTGAGTTTGTATTACCAGCACCCGTTAATGCATGCGTTGTTATCGATCCTTTTTGCAGGCTTTTGGGGTTCGTTGTTTTCAGTATTTTGCTTAGGTTGGTCGCTATTAATTAGTAATCGTTTTGTTGCATTGACAATGGGATTTATCTTGCAATTGGGGATGATCCTTTTTCAAGGGATGACCGATTTAGCTGCTACTTTTGTACCAATGTACTTTGTTACGGAGACAAGTCAAAATGATTTACAAGTAGGCCTGGTTATTTTAATTACCAGCATTATGATAGTGGCGACAAGTCTACTAGCTATTGGAGGACGCCGTTATCGAATTGTTATGTAGTATTTGGGGTCAAGAATGGTATCGAATTCGGGCCCAAAAAGGCTTATTGTTACTAATTACGCTAATCGCTCTGGGTGGTGGATTGATGTCTTTTTGGGGCCTGTTTGTGCATGATACACAGACATTTGAGGCACTTTATGAATGTACGTTTGATCGCTTTTTTATTTATTATGTTCTTTTACCACTGACAGTGGTCACAGGTGCGATGGTTACACGTTATCGATTAGTGGATAGTATGCTTTGCCAACAGCGATGTGCATTGTATTATCAAACAATTTTTCAGAACTTAATCACGACTAGTTTGATTTGGTTGGGGTGGAGTTTGGCGTCACTATCGTTGTTAGTTATCCGTTTGTGGCAGCAGTTCCCTGTACCATTCATGATTGCCAATGGATTGGGTATAATTTCACTTTGGTTAGTCCAGTTGATTTTTAATAGTAGTTTTTTAGGACTCTATTTCTTGTTTAAGAATAAAGTGATTGCGGTGATTGGTGTACTCGCGGTTAATGTCGGTATTTTTGAATTGAGCATGCGTGGTCATCAGACATTATTGTATGAATTTACAAAGCTAGGCGGGACTGTAGGACGACTTGGTCAAATTTGGTTGTTAATTATTGTGATTATTGCGATTAATCTGATTACTTATTGGCTAGTCTTAAGGCGGGAATTTTAAAGATGGGACGCTTATGGCAAGTTCAATACAGATATTATTGGCAACTAGTCAAATATCGCTTTTGGCTAGTTACGCTCAGTATTAGTGTTGCGAGTTGTTTAGTGGGAACACAGCTTTGGGGAGACATTTGTCTGAACATTGTTTCTAAATTTTTTATGGGGCCAACCACAGTGGATTTACATCAACATGAGATTGTTTTTCCGAGTTTGTGGTTGTGCTATTATCTATTTCCATTAATCATTGTTGGAAATAGTTTTCAAGTGCTGTGGAAGCAGCATGTGGTCCAACTGTTGGGCTATCATTTTTCTAAGGCACATTTTGGGCAGTTGAATTTAATTTTAGTGAACTTGGTGGCTTTTTTATATACAATACTGGGAATAGGCAGTATGGCAATGATTAGTTGTGTCAATAATACTGTGCCACTCAGGATTGGTGTATTACAAGGCATTAATGCTTGGCTGATTTGGGGATTATTGGTATATGCGGAAGTTTTGTTAATTCTTTTGTTTCAATTACTGGGGAATCTAATTAACACTGCTTTAGGTCTGTTTGGACCGACAGTTTTATTGGTCCTAACCATTTATTGGGATAATCGCTATAACCCGTTAAATTTAAGTGTTTTTCAACGAGCATCGGATTTAAATATGACAACAATATTGGTATTAGTGGGCAGTCTTTTGAGTTTAATACTGAGTTATTATTATTATTATTATCGTTATTGCGAGGTTTATTGAAGATAGAGAGGAATGAGGTTGTGAGTTTAATTGAGTTAGTGAAGGTGTCGAAAAAGGTCAAAGGCCAAACTTTGCTAAATGAGGTGAGTTTAACGATTGAAGGTGGAGAAATTGCTGTTTTTGAAGGAATTAATGGTTCCGGTAAGACGTTGATTTTAAAAGCAATACTTGGTCTGATTAAAACGACCGGTCAAGTTAAGATTAAAGGCCAAGTGTTAAAGGCAGGGGAGGCCTTTCCAGTTCAGGCTGGGATTATGATTGAAAGCCCGAGTGTTATCGAAGAATTTACTGCTAAAAAGAACTTAGCGTTATTGGCCAAGCTTTTACCAAGCGTGAATGATGTTCAGATAAATCAACTATTGACTCAATTTGAATTACCCAACACTGGTTCAAAGCGGGTTAGGAAATTTTCGTTAGGAATGCGCCAAAAACTGGGGATTGCGCAAGCGATGCTAGGAGTTAGTGAGCTAATTATTTTGGACGAACCGACCAATGCATTAGATGCTGAAAGTGTTGATAATCTAGTCGAATATATTCACCAGTTAAATCAGCAGGGGAGTACGTTTTTAATTGCTTCGTACGATCGTGAATTTGTTGCCCAAGTAGCTACCAGAAAGTTTATGGTCAAGGCAGGTCAAGTTAATGAAGCTTAGATCAAAGATAGTGCTATTAATGACGCCTGGACTGCTTGGTGTAGGCTTTGTAGTCAGATACCGAATGGTGAATCGTAATTACCATCGTCAAACTGTCAAAGAAGTGATAGTTAAGCAAGGTGAATTAGTCAAAGATAAAACTGTCCATTTTAAAATACTGAGTGCAGAAACTAAATTAACTGCTACTGAAGCTTTCGCAAGTGTGAGGATCAGTGTCAACCAGATTGGGCCGGGAAACTATGGTTTTAAGCACGATTACCCTTATTACGATGAAAATATGTGGTTTAATATTCCTTACGGCTATTACAGCGTTGCTAAAGGGGCAGAAAAACCACATGGGGGTCTGTTAAACATGGCTGAAATGGAGAGACCAGGCACTAGAATGATTGTGATGAATTTTCGAACGCCAATTGATAACTATCGTGGTCGCAATGGCACTTCACGCTTCAGTTTCTTGGTACCACAAGACTCAAATCGATTTATTAAGTATTCGTATTTATTGAATTTTGAATCGTAGGGTAAACTGATTCTGTGAAATGATAAAGGTTGACCCCACATGTGATGTGGGGCCAAAGATGATGAATTTATTTTTCAGTTAAAGGTACTCTTAGGAATCTTATAAATTGTCTGTGCAACAGGGCGTGTGCCGTTTTTATGAAAGTGTTGGCTGACAAAAATATCGTTTTCCTTTAGCTGAATACCCTCGATTTCGTTATCTTGCATCCGTGAAGTGATTTGTGAAGATACGAGCTGAATAACCATATTAGGAAAACCATTTCCCCAGAAGTATTTGCCAATTTTAGGTTGGTCGAGATTGTTGTAATTGTGAGTACCACTTGAAATGTAAATGGCCCTGCCGTCAGAAAACTCAAGTCCTTGGGTCGAATTAGAATTAGGTACTCCCCAGTGATTATTATCAAATTGTACTTGGTCTTTGCAAGCCGCTTTAACTGGGGCTTCTTCACAACCAATCTATTTGTAAATTCATTGTTTATAATATCAGAATAACCTTTGGAGACTGAATATTAAGCTTGTTTTCACAATATATTTAGTATTATAAGAATATACAATTTGTATCTTTTATTTTAGTGCGAAAAATTATTGATATTAGAAAAAATTAGGAGATAAAAATGAGAAAAGTACAGTGTTTAGGGTTAACGGTGAGTGTGTTATCATTTCTAACTGTTATAATTATTCCGTATAAAATAGCATCCGCAAATAATCACTTTTCACATTATACAGAGCTGAGAAATGATGGCTCAAAAAGAAATGTAGAAACGAATGGTAAGTATGGATTGTTTACTAAACCCGGAACTGAAAGAGGCGCTAAGCAAGTGCTCTCTAAAAATATTTTAAAAGTGATGGGTACGTATTCACAGAGCGATCGTGATTATTACTATAGCCATGCTTTAAATAATCATAAATATAAAGGCTCGAGATATTATTTTCGGGTGTACGGTTATAAAAAGGCTACGAACGGTGCTATTTATTATCGTGTTGTTACAATGAATGGTGCGTACCGAGGTTATATTTATGGCGGTCATAACCTAACTAAATTTGGTGGGGGAATTAGAAGTGCACAAACGACGAAAAAGCTTAGAAATGGTCTTGATGTCGGGCCCTATTACTTGTCGTATACATCGCTATTAAAATTTCCTCAGTATACACAATATGGGAAAAATAGTGAAGTTGCCACAATTGATGGTGAACACGGTAAAGATCCTTTTAGACTAGGTAAGTCATATACGCTACAGCGTACTCGTGAAGGAGAAAAATTTGTCTATCTTAACGATCTTATGCACCCTAAAATAAAGGGGTGGACACAGTCAATTAGTACGGATTACCAAGAATAGATTTATGATGAAGTAGAGCAAGAGAAAGCGCACGCGCATAAGTGTACAAAATTAAAGAGTGATACATGATGAAAAATGGGTGTATTTATGTAGCTCTAACAGTGGTTCAGGATGCGCTGAAACACGTGAAATAGGGTTCAGTAAACTGACAGGTTGAAAAAAAGTCTTGCGGAAATTTCAATAATTAAAGTGAACCCCCAAGGTTGGACAGAAAAATCCAATTTTGGGGGTTTCATTTATGAGTAAATTTAATTTCGATTTT
>NZ_BJDK01000018.1 GCF_005405105.1 Lactiplantibacillus dongliensis | reverse complement strand
GGGAAGTATACCTTCAAAGCGCTGATTTCTATTAAGCTTCGCCATCATCCTTCCTTGACTTAATACCACAATGCTTTCCTTATTGTTGATGATCTTTTTGATCAGCTAACATGGCTTCAATATCACTTAATTGTTGTTGATGCTGCTCATAATAAGTCGCATCGACTTGTTTGGCCTTGGCAAATAAACCGGCGTACGGTTTGCCAATGACCATGGCTGTCAAACCAGCGTTAAAATAGGCCGCACCTTGCTGGGGATCTTGTTGAATAGCTTTTTGATAAAAGTCGTATGCCTGTTGGTTATTGCCTAATGCAAGTAGTATGTCTGCTACCAACAAATTCACGTCAGCCGCGTTAGGCCGTTGCTCTTGCGCGGTCACGGCCCACACCAACGCGTGTTGATAGTCTTTCTTAGCCATTAAAGCTTGGGCCATCATCAGATAGGCATCCGTCTGCAACTTAGTATCCTTGATTTTTTGGTAACAACTGATGGCACGATCATACGCTTCAGCTTGGTAATAGACATTGCCTAATGCATACGTCAGTAAATCATAAGCGCGTCCATTCGTTTCAAACCGCCCCAAAGCTTTCATGGCTAATGCTTCAGCTTGCTCATAATCTTGACCGGCTGTTAACAAGACAACCAAGTCATAATACGCTTGATAATCATCTGGATGCGCATCAATCGTCGTCACAAGTTGATGAACCAGCGCTTGTTGTTGGGCTTTCGTCGGTTGACTGGATTTTGGTTGACTCATCTGATTACCCTCCTTAAATCGTATCAGTTGGATCTGGTCGACGTGATAAGTATGACGTATCATTCCACAATAATAACTTGTAACTCTTCCCCCGATCACGAGTCTCTAAAATCGTCGTACTCGTATTCGATAGGCCGCCACGATCACGTAAGGTTGCCAAAGAAGCCCCTAACAAGGTATTCACTAGCGCATTCAACGCCGCCCCATGGCTAACAATAATCACATTATCCTCACGTCGTGGATTAGCAGCAACGATTTGATCAATCGCTGGCAGCATCCGTTTTAATAATTGCGGGAAGCTCTCCCCATTAATCGCCGTCGGATCATATTGGTCTGGATGATTCCGAAAGTTGGCAAACTCAGTTGGATACTGGGCTTCAACATCGGTAAACTTCATACCTTCCATTTTACCCAAGTTAAATTCTCGCAAACGACTCAAAATCGTCACTGCCAAATCAGCCTGGGGTAATCCTTGCCGTAACGTCATCGCTGTATCGCGGGCCCGCTTCAACGGACTGGCATACACATGACTAAAGTGGATATCGCGTAACGCCGCTGCTAATTGATGAATTTCATCATAGCTAGCGGGCAATAACGGTGAGTCCCCCTGTGAGCCCTGATAGCGGCCCTCTAAGTTCCATTCAGTTTTTCCGTGGCGTACAAACAGCAGTTTTGTCAAAAGATTTCTTCCTCATTCCGGCCACTAACGGCCCTTAAAGTTTACTTCTTATTATACCGTTTTAACGCCAGTTTTCAAAAGTGACAATCAGCTTTGATAAATTAGAATTATGTTAACCACACGTTTAGGACGCGTGGGTTTCTCGACCTTAGATCAAGCTCAGTTTCGAAGCGCGTAGCATGGCTCCAAAATGCCAACCTGTTCGCAACTAATTAGCAAGTTGACCGAACACCAAGTGGGTCAACGCTGGTGATTTAAAATAATCTATTTTGCAATTTAACCTAGCCTTTTCCAACTAAACCAAGTAAATTAAACTTATGTACACTTCAAGGAGGCCACTAACCATGTCACTCGGGACTACCCTCAAACAAGCTCGTCGCCAGCTAGGCCGGTCACAAAAAGCAATCGCTACGGGCCTCTGTGCGCAATCGATGTTATCTGCTATTGAAAACGATCACTACACACCGAATGCTAAGCTACTCCTCGCACTTTGTCGGCGACTCGATATTTCACTGGAGGCGATTAGTCTCGCGGACGACTTTACCATCAGCAACAGCGACTCATTAAACACCCAGATGCAACAACTCTGTAATCAACACCGTTATCAAGACCTGCAACAATTTCTAACTGATCCCGCAACACTAGCCATGGTGACCACGGCCCAACAAACCCAAGCCTATTACTACTATCTCGGCGTCGCCCAACTCCATGTCGACTCTCAATTAACGGCAGCCACCCAAAACCTCACCTTCGCCATGACAATGACTGAATCACGGCACTTAACACTGTTGACACGCCTTGCAATGGCATCGCTGGCTACCGTTGCAGCCAAGCAACATCATCAACGTCGTGCCAATCAGTTGATTGATCAAGCGCTAGCCAACATTGACCAAAGTTCTTATGAAGAAAATCTAAATATTATTTTTTATCTAGCCGCGCTAACGGCCTACTTCTTATCTGACGACCAACTCGCTGCTAACCGGCTCCAAGCCGGCATCACTTTTATTACTGCCCATAACTCGCACTATATGTTAGCCAACAGTTATCGACTATTAGCGGAGCTAGCGACACGAACCGGACATGCTGATGAGGCCACTACTGCCACTCACAAACAACAGTTTTTAACCGATCTCTTCCACGAAAAAGTACCCAAGGCTTTTTGAACTATCAGTATACTGATTTTTAAAAATCATGTTAATCACTTAAAGTAAGACCATCCAATCTTAGGAGGTCTTTTTTATGTCCGCTAATCATTTTCAAACACCAGCCCCCACTAAGCCACATGGGTCAATTCAGGCTATTCAGCAGCAGAGCTACCAAGGTATTGATGATCTACAACTAACGACTCGACCTGTACCTAAGCTCAACCCATTAGCCGTGCGTATCGAAACGCGTTACACGCCCGTAATGCCCTATGATATCCTAACTGAAACTGGGCAGCTCCAGCAAATTCGCCCCGTTAAGTTACCCATGGTCCTTGGCTACGGCTTCGGTGGCATCGTTCGGGAAGTCGGCCGGTTACGACAGCCATCATTGTTAAATCAACCAGTAATCGGAATTCAACCATCCGGCAGCCACCAAGAGCAGCTGCTGTCAACGTTACCGCCCTTACTGTTTCGAGTACCACAAGGCGTCTCACTGGCAGCAGCGACGACGCTTATCGGTGGTGCCGATGCCGCTTACTTTGCTTTTAAAAAAAGTCGGCTTCAAACAGGTGACACGGCACTGATAACCGGCGCTAGTGGTAGCGTTGGGACTTACTTGATTCAGCTGGCCCACTTATTTGGCGTCCATACTGTCGCAGTCGGTCACACCAGTCGCCACGACTTACTGGCTCAGCTGGGTGCTGAACAAATCATTGACTATGATCGACCCTTGATCGATCAAGCCAACTCACTAACGCCCGTCACTCAAGTCATTGATTTAGCGGGCGCGACAACGCTGCTAGATCGACTCACCCCATATTTGGGGCCAATCCGCATCTGGTCGTTAGCACAACCACATTATCGCCCTCGCTCGCAACAAGCTTTCACGTTTATTAGCGGTGCAATCATGCCTAATGACTACCAATGGTTGCTCCGTCAGTTGGCCCAGCAAAAATTAACGGCTGTTATTCAAGAACAACACCCGTTTACCGCTGTCAAAACGGCGCAACATCACTTGTTAGACCACCATTCAGCCGGCCGCATCTTGCTAACTTATCATCAGGAGGTGCGTTAACCATGCTGCTAACATTAATGACGAATTGGTCACAGTTGCTTTCATATTTTTTAACACTCTGGGTGCTGATTTGGGGTGTACGGGCCGTTTTGATTGCCCTCGTTTTGGGCGGCTTAGTCTGGTTGTTTAGGCAACATGACCACGGCCACTAACTTAAGCCTGTAATCACTAACAAATTAAACCAAAAAACGACCGCCAGCAATAATTTACCTTGCTGGCGGTCGCTTGGTGATCACGACCTAATTAGTTGGTACCACGGCTAAAGTCCACGTCAAAGTGCTTTGATAATTCGTTGCACTTGCTAGTGGACTAGCTGCAAGTTCTAGCTTGCTGGCCGTTACATCAAAGCTTTGACTTTCGTAACCACTCTGCGTATAAATTGGTGTTTCCGTATTATTGGCGGTAATCAGCTGGTCTAACCGGGCATTCGGATCATCTAACTCAAGTTGCGCCGTGCCTAATTTACCACTATCACTGCCGCTGGTCGACCCAAAGGGGGCAAGACTAGCGGACAATTGCCAACTGCCACCCACGGTACGATCGTCCGTTACACTTAATGTTCCTTCATTATTACCATCATAAGCCGGGCCGCCATCGATGGCCGTATCCGTTGTCGCTAACGTGGTCCCTTCGCTAAGGGTCTTCAGGTCAACGGACCCAAAGTTGAAGTTTGGTACCGCCGTTAAGGTCAGATTGCCGCCCTTCGTCACCGTCAGCAAAGCTGCATTCGTGGTAACCGTTTTAACACTACCATTCACGGTATAGTTCAGTGCAGCGTAGTAGGACGTCTGATCGTCGGTCGCGTTCGTTGGACTACTGATGGTATAACTACTTGCCGTCGAATTTAGGGCCGTGCTGGTCCCATCCTTGACACGGTACCAGTTTTTGACAGTCATGCCACTTGGCACATCAGCCAGCGTAAACGTGGCTGCCGTGCCTTCTTGCACCGTCACGTTTTGCAACGACCCAATCGTGATCTTGACACTATCACTGTAACCATTAACCGTCCCAGTAATCGTGACCGTCCCATGATCATCCGCAGTACCACTAGTATCACTAGCAGCCGCAGTTGCCGTCACATCACCATAGCTATCAACCGTGGCTAACGACGTATCACTACTCTTCCAGGTCACGGGATCAGTCGCATCCGCCGGTGATAAGTCAGCGTAAACCATCGTACTCTCACTATTATTTAATGAGGTCGTATCCGCACTAACCTTAATTCCAGTGGCTGGAATCCGGCCTGGCGTGATCGTGACCGTCGCAATCCGTGACCAATCATTTGAGAATAACCCAATCCCAGTAAAATCATACTCTACTTGGAATAATAACGGTGTTGGCTTAGTCACACTTGGCGCCGTAAAGCTATAAGTTGAACTGTTGGATCCCACTTGGCTATAAGTCTGGCCATCGTCAGTTGACTCCCACCAAACATACTTCCGACTACCAAACGGATTGGTCACCGCTTCTAGTGCGCTCCGGGTTGCAGTCGCCGAAAGCGTAACCGTTTGACCAGCAACTTGGTTGGAATCAATCGGTTGTTGGGTAAAGCCACCGGACAGGTTCAGGCCTAGTACCGAACTGGGTGTAGAACTAGCTGGTTGTGGCGCACTAGTAGCTGCTTGGCCGCAAATGGCATAGCCACTCCAACCTAGTAAAACCAGCACCGCTAACAATAACTTGAACCGCCAAATTTGCGGTTGTCTGCACATTGCCAGCACCTCCTCACTATGAACGCGTGCGCCGTTTGCCGAGCCAATAAGCCCCGGTAATCAACAACAGCAACGCTAAGATGGCGAGAATAATCCACAACCACCAATTAACCGGCTGTTTAACCGCTTTAACGGTCGTATTGTGTTCGCGAGTCCGTTGCGCTGATAACCGAAAGTGCTGATTAAAATTCCAAGTGCGCTTACCGCTTGTCAGATGCAACTTTAACGTATAACGACCTGCCGCTAACGTCTTACTTCCTAAAGTGACCCCATAATTAAACCAACTATTGGGCGCCATCGAACCGGCTTTTAACGTTTGCGTGGTCACTTGCTTACCAGTCTGATCTTGAATGACGCGGGCCTTAATCTTTAGTTCGCCAAATAACAACGGCGTCAGATTACGAATTTTGGCAAAGACCATTGGCTGATCGCCTTGCAGGCCGACCTTAACCGCGGCTAACTTTAAGTGAATCGGCATCACTTGCTTAGGATGACACCACAATGAAACGGCGGTCACTTCGGCATAGCGATTATCTAGCCGAAAATTCTGAGAGTGCTTTTGCGGTTTGGGTACCGTTGCTTTAACATCCGTTACAAATAACCCGCCTAATACTTGACCACGAAAGCCGCCACTCGGAATCTTCGTCCGAAAAGTCACCGTTTTACCTTGATGGGGCGCCAAAGTGATCGTCACTGCGGGCGTCGTCATTTTAGTAAACGTTGTCTGGGCCGACGCATCGGTGCGATTGGATGGGATGTAGACCGCATTGCCGGCATCCGCCGTTGTCGCATTAATCGGAATTACTTTTAAGGTTCGCGACGTTGACCCCGGATTACTGACCGCCAGTTTTAAAACTTGGGTCGTCCCCGGTGTCACATGCAAATCATAATAGTCCGCTTGCTTGGTCAATTGATTTTTAGGTAATAAAGGTACGGCTGTAAAGTTGGTTGGTTTGCTGGTCGTCGCGTGGGCAATCCCATGCCAACCACCGAACAACCCCAGTAAAACGACTAACCCGAACAACCCCCATTTGAACCGTCTACATTTCATTATGAGCCCCCCCAGCACTAACGATTAATCCAATTTAATCCGCTCAATCAACTATGACGCTGGCGTTGTCGCGGCTGGTGCATCTTGCAAAGCCCAATACATTGTCGCAGTGTAGGTCCCAGCGGTGACTGTTGGTTCCTTGCCAATTGTCAACGCCGTCGTCGAGGCTAACGTAGCACTGTTACTACCTTCACCAGTATTGGCATCCGCTAACCATAACGTTTCAGGATTTGTTACCCAGCTAGACGTCAAGGTTGACTGTGGTAAGGTCAAGCTGACGGGTGCTGCCGTGGTACTATTATCCATCGCCCCCGCGGTCGCATCTAAGGCCAAAGAAGCGCTGGTAACAGTATCCTTACCGGTCGTCGTGAATGGTCCCATCCCAACGGTCAACGACCAGCCGGCATGATCCCCACGATAATCAGTGACATTCAACGAATCTGACCCATTACCATCATAGCCAGTCCCGCCAGTGGTCGTCCCCGAAACTAATGGTAAAACGGGACTGCCAGTGGCAATACTCTTGACACCGACACTACCCAACTGGATATTAGGGACCGAATTCAAGGTTAAGGGACCTGGTGCGACCGCAAATTCAGCATTTGACTGCGCTTCGGCATTCCCGGTACTATCTGAAACATACCCGGTTGAGACCGTTGTTAAGTTGCTAGTCGCCGTCCCAGGGCCAGCCGCCATCGCCGCTAACGGTGTTAACGCTAAGGTTGCAATGGCTAAGCCACCGCCAATACCACTCATCATTTTATTAATTGCACGCATGATATTCTCCTCCAATCTGCATGTTGTGAACCTAACTCATTTGGACCATCATTTATGACCGGTCTGCTTGCGGCCGACCAGCCACACCCTAATTTAAATTATTGTTAACAACATCATCTCTTGTCCTCTGACACCAACCGAAGCTTACCACTTGTGTACAATTAAATGCGACTTTGAATTTTTATTTGGAAGCTTTGCGTACCAACTATCGATTGCTGACTCATTGCCACGCTTGTTGACCCAGCTTATTTAAACTTTTAATTTCTAAACAACCATCAAAAAACGCCCAAGCCATGGCTGACTCAGACGTTCCCAATTATTTTTTTAAAGCCTCGTCTAACTTTTCGACCCCTTTAACCGGACCCACGACTGTTAAAACATCATGCAGCTCCATCATATCGGTTGGCTTGGGCGACACATTGATCTTGCCGTCATGCTTAATCGCAATCACGGTCAACCCAAAGCGCTGGCGTAAATTTAAAGCAATCAAATTCTGATTGACAAACGTCGGATCAGTGATTTCAATCGCTGCCAACGTATATTCATCACTCAAATCAATAAAACTCAGAATATGATTCGACAGTAATTTGCGAACAATGTTATGTCCCATATCCCGTTCCGGGAAGATCACCTGATCCGCACCGACCCGTTCGAGCACTCGGCCTTGATCACTAGTTTCAGCCTTAGCAATCACTTTTTTAGCCCCCTGCTCTTTACTCAGCATGGTTGTCAAAATACTAGCTTCCATATTATTGCCAATCCCAATAATCACGTAATCAAACGTATCGACGTTTAAATCCCGTAAAACTTCCTCATCACGTGTATCGGCAATTAACGTCTGAGTCGCAACTTCCATCAAGGCATTGACCGGTGCTTCTTTGATGTCGACCGCTAACACATCCTGATGCGCCGCAACTAAAGTCCGCACAACACTTTCACCAAAGCGTCCCAAGCCGAAGACGGCAAAACTTTTCTTCATTGTTGATGACCTCTCTAACCAATTAAAATATTTTCTTCCGGATAACGAATTAAGCTGACTCTGGCTTGGCGTTTGGATAACGAGTATAAGGATGTGAAGATACCAACCCGACCAATAAACATCAGCAGCATAATCACCAGCTTACCAATCACCGTTAAATGCGGCGTCAGTCCCAAGCTGAGCCCCACCGTCCCAAACGCAGACAATACTTCAAAGACCACGTATTCCAGTCCAAATTCTTTAGGAATAGTTTCCGTCTGCGCTAAGATCAGTGTGGCCACCGAAATGACGACACTCGCCAAGAAAATCAATAACAACGCCCGGCTAATATTCGATTGACTAAACCGGCGATGACTGAATTCAACATCTTGTCGACCGCGCAACTGGGCAATACTTTGTAGCATTAAAATACCAAACGTCGTTGTTTTAATCCCACCAGCAGTCGATCCAGGCGTCCCACCAACAAACATCAAAACCATTAGTAAGAATAGACTCCCGACACGTAAACTTTGCGTTGGAATCGTAGTTAAGCCCGCTGTCCGTGGCGTCACGCTTAAGAATAACGTGTTGACCGTTCGATTGAACCAACTCGTCCCAGCCGGTAAAATTGCTAAGTCTCTTTCCGTAATCAGCAATAAAATAAAACCAGCCACAAACAAACTAATCGTGGTCACTAACGTTAACTTGGAGTTCAACGTTAGCCGATGCCGTTCATGGAAAAGCAATAGATCGCGCCAAACCAAAAAGCCAAGCCCACCCGCAATAATCAGCACCATCGTCACAATCAACACGTACGAATCACTACGAAAATCCATTAGACTATTGCCGAAAACGTCAAAGCCAGCATTACAAAACGACATGACCGCATGGTACATCGACACATATAGTCCCCGTGACCAACCAAAACGCGGCACAAAATCAACTGCTAACAGGCCGAGACCACCAACTTGAAAGAGTAGTGATAACCCAATCACATAACGCATCACGCTCTTGGTATCACTTAAGTTTTCTAAGTTGAGGGATTCCTTGACCATGAGCTGCGTGGATAACCCAATGTTGCGGCGCATAATATTAAACAACAACACCGCAAAGGTCATATACCCTAACGCGCCGACTTCCGATAATCCCAAGATTACTAGCTGACCGAACGTCGACCAATGCTCGGCCGTATTAACGACCGTCAATCCCGTAATGCACGTTGCCGAAGCTGCCGTGAAGATCACGTTAATCAAGCTGGTCACTTTACCGGTCGCCGTAGCCATCGGTAAACTTAACAAAATGGTCCCAATCACAATTAAAATCGCAAACCCGGCAACCATTTTCTTCGATAACGTATCAAAAAATTTAACTTGTTTTAACCGTTCCATAATCATCCAATCCTAGACTGACTAGTCACTAAATACCTGACTAGCCGCTACCAATATTGCCTACTCCTCTTAGCTTAAGCAACTCAACCTTGAAAAGCAAGCCTGATTTCAGGCCACGAACCACGACCCATTTAGTTAACTCGTTTTGACACTGTGACCATCAGTTTTCAAAGCACTGTTATTTAAGCTTAACAACTAACGGCCGCCAACAAAAAAGCGTCCAACCGCTTACTAGCAGTCAGACGCTCCTCATTAGTTTTTAATTAGATGTATTGCAAGACACGCTCGTCATTGTAAGCCGCATCAATCATCCCAGAACCTAAACATTCCTCACCGTTATAGAAAACAACGGCTTGACCAGGTGTAATCGCCCGGACAGGATCATCAAAGGTTACCTTAACTTTAGTATGATCATCATTAAAGTGCACCGTGACGCCGGAATCCTTTTGACGGTACCGGAACTTAGCGGTCACATGGAAATCATTTCCTAGGTCTTCGTTCGTCACAAAGTGCAAATCGGATGCTTCCAAATAGGTCGCGTAGAGATGCGGATTGTGATAACCCTTACCCACATATAAAATATTCTGCTTCAAATCTTTGCCGACCACGAACCAAGGCTCGTTATCTTCACCATCGCCACCGATACCTAAACCGCGACGTTGGCCAATCGTATAATACATCAACCCTGCATGTTCGCCCTTAACTTGGCCGTCAAACGTCATCATCTTACCAGGTGTTGCTGGTAAGTAATGGCCTAAGAATTCTTTGAAATTCTTTTCGCCAATAAAGCAAATCCCAACTGAATCTTTCTTCTTAGCCGTTGCTAAGCCCGCATTCAAAGCTAGCTTCCGTACATCCGGCTTGATCATGTCGCCGAGTGGGAACATCACCTTTGATAACGTCTTAGAATCCAACTGACTCAAGAAGTAAGTTTGGTCTTTGTTGCTGTCGACTCCACGCAATAAGTGCATCGTGCCATCTTCATCATGCTGTAAGCGCGCATAATGCCCAGTCGCAATGTAATCTGCGCCCAAGTCCATCGCATAATCTAAGAATGCCTTGAACTTGATTTCCTTGTTACAGATGACGTCAGGATTAGGCGTACGGCCCTTCTTGTATTCGTCTAAGAAATACGTAAAGACCCGATCCCAATATTCCTTCTCAAAGTTGATTGAGTAATAAGGAATCCCAACTTTATCGGCCACTTTGGCAACGTCTTTATAATCTTCGGTCGCGGTACAGACACCATTTTCATCCGTATCGTCCCAGTTCTTCATAAAGACCCCTACCACGTCGTAACCTTGCTGCTTTAACAGTAAAGCGACCACGGACGAGTCAACGCCGCCACTCATGCCGACGACGACCCGTGTGTTACTGTGATCAGTCATACTTGTTCACCATCATTTCCAAAAGATTCTGGAGAATCCACGATTTGAAGGTCGTACAATTCCAGTAAGTTCCATTATAACAAAGAAAACGCCGGCTGCAAGCCAGGCGTTTCATGATTAGACCTCAACTAATAGTTCACGGTCAATAAATTCCTTAATAATATAGTGTAATTGTTCCACCGCACCAGCATGGGCATCCTTTTTAAAGATGTCCACTCGTTGCATACCGTTACCCGTGACCGTGGCCATCTTAAAGCCGGTCAAGTCCGCATTCACACCCATTTTAAACTTAAAAGCCGCGTTATATGGCGAAGTTGGGTCTAAGGCCCGTTCATACGTAAACGCGCCAGATTTTCCCTTTACAAAGCCTAAATCCATTAACGTATATTTCTTAACCGCGGGACTTAATTGATAAGTCTTGCTGTCGCCAGGTATTTGAACCGTTGTCGCATAAGCCATGTTGATGTCCTCCTTTATTTTTTCAATAATCGCTTCACCGTCTTGGTCAAGACGGTCACAAATTGATCTAAATCGGCCTTAGTTGTGTAACGACCAAAGCTCAACCGAATCGACTCTGCAACCCGGGGGGAATCTGCACCAAACATCGCAATTAAAACGTGTGATGGTTCCAAGCTCCCCGCGGTACAGGCTGACCCGCCCGAAACGGCCACGCCGCCTAGATCCAAGTTTGTCTGTAAGGTATAAGTTGAAATACCCTTGATCCAGAGATTCAAAACATGTTGTAAGTTATTGGTCCCTAATGACCCATTAACCGCAAAATCAATCCCATTTGCTTGTAATTGGTCAACAATATATTGTTTAAAGTCATGATATTTCGCTTGCCGATGGGCTTTTTCAGCCGCCGTTAATTCACTGACCGCTTGCGCAAAACCAGCAATTGCTGGGACATTTTCAGTCCCCGCCCGCCGTTTATCTTCTTGCTCGCCACCCTTGATTAAACTGGGGAAGTTCACACCGTTGCGCCGGTATAAGAACCCAATAAACTTTGGTCCATTAATCTTATGCGCCGACGTCGACAACATGTCGATATGGTCGCGTTCAACATCAATATCCAATAACCCATAGGCTTGCACCGCATCGGTATGGAACCACGCCTGATGGTCCTTTAAAAGTTCACCAATTTCGTGGATTGGCATGTGGGCGCCGACCTCATTATTGCCCATCATGATTGAGACTAAAATCGTATCTGGACGTAAAGCAGCTTTAAAATCAGCTAAACTAATATCACCATTTTCATTAACTGGTAGATAAGTGACGTCAAAGCCTTGCTTTTCTAGCGCCGCTAACGGCTTCAAAATAGCTTGATGTTCGACCGCCGTGGTAATAATGTGTTTGCCTAAGTTTTGACGGGCGTGCGCGGTTTGCATAATGGCGGTATTGTCGCCTTCCGTCCCACCACTCGTAAAGATAATATCATCATCATGGGCATTGATACTTTGCGCAATGATGTGTCGACTATCATCTAAAACTTCTCTAGCAGCCCGGCCAAACGCATGCGTACTGGACGCATTACCGAAATTATGCTGCATCTCATCCATCATCTTGGTGACCACTGACTCAGCCATGGGCGTTGTCGCGGCGTTATCTAGGTACACTCGCTTCATCAAAATACTTCTTTCTACTTTAATAGTTTTACACTTGGTGCTAGTTAAAATTACCGCCTGCCGGTTGGGTCCTAAAACGCTGGAACGCCATGGGCCATTTTGAAGCCAAAGCCTGGTCTTCAAAACTGACCTTGGCCTAAGTCCGAGCAGACCACTCGCACTAAGGCCAACGACACGGCTGAGCATTTTAGGACCCAACCTCTCGGCTAAATAGTTGAGCTGAAAATAATCAATCACTAACTTTTTAATCCCCGTTAATTAACGGCGGGCGGGCCAGAATTGGCTCAGTGGTGTCGTTTATCTTGGTCGGTGATTTTCCGACTTAGATAAAGTTCGGCTTGGAAGACCGAACCTTGGCTTCCAAACGCGGCCACCACGTTCCAGCCGATTCTGGCCCAACCAGAGTGGCAACTTAAGCCAACTAGCACCAAGTGTATCGTTTCATTCAGTTAGACACTAGTTTATTTATTTTGAGCGGCAAATAACGCCAATAACATGGCAGCTGATTGCTTGCCGGCAGCTAAAATAAATTCATCAAAGCTGACCCCGGCATCTTCATCACCGACATCAGACATGGCCCGAATCACCACGTAAGGTGTGTTGAATTGATGACAAGCTTGACCAATCGCTGCCCCTTCCATTTCACTGGAAAGTGCCTTGGGAAAATGACTCAAAATTTGATCAGTAGCCGCTTTACCAGCGATGAATTGATCCCCAGAAACGATTAAGCCCGTCTTGGCATGTAAGCCAGTTGCTTCAGCCGCCGCTACGATTTGCTTGACCCAATTGGCATCCGTCTCATAGTACAACGGTTGTTGTGGTAATTGGCCGTATTCATAATCAAACGCCGTCGCATCAACATCATGATACGCTGTTGCCGTCGCCACGACCACATCACCAACGGATAAGCCTTGACCAATCCCGCCGGCTGACCCTGAATTGATCACGACATCGACATCAAAGTTCGTAATCATTAAAGCGGCGGTCATCCCAGCTTGGACTTTACCAATTCCGGATTGTACTAAGACCACTTCCTGATTATCGATCGTCCCATCATAAAAAGTGATGTCTTTAATTGGTTGAACCGTTTCGTCCTGTAATGCTTCTCGCAAAGTCTTGAGTTCTTCTGCCATTGCACAAATAATGCCAAATTTCATTTAAATTGTCCTACTTTCATTTTATGGTGTAAAAAATAAGATTAAAAATACAATAATAATTGCGAACGTTAGGCCAAGAATCACCCAATTGAGCTTACGCCCCAAACGCTTCGTCTTAGCCTCTTCTAACGCACGATTATTTTCAGCCGCATATTCACGGCGTGACGCACTGCTAGTCTCACCGGCGTCATCGGCGTCACTCGCTTGTTGCCGGTAACGCTGACGTGTCATTTGATCGTCGTCTGCCATTAAACTTCAGCTCCTAACGTGGGGTGACTTTGCCAATACCAGACCGCCATGAGCGTTTTCGCATCGACTAGCTTACCAGCGGCGACTTGTGTGATTGCGGTTGGTAAATCTAACTTAACTAAGCGCAATAATTCATCAGGATCTTGTGGTAAAGCTGTCTGGACCGGTGATAATCCCGTTGCCACATACAACGTCATATATTCATCAGTAAACCCTGGTGACGTATAGAAGCCTGCCACTCGTTTTAAATGCGTCGCTTTTAGCCGAGTTTCTTCATTTAATTCACGTACCGCAGCTTGATCAGCCATTTCCCCGGCTTCAACTTTACCAGCCGGAATTTCTAGGGTCACCCCGTTAGCCGGTGCACGCCATTGTTTGACCAACACTAGGTGCTGGTCAGCCGTCACCATTAAGACTGCGACGGCCGCTTGATGGTGCACAATCTCACGCACCGCTTTAGTCGCGTCTGGCAACGTTACTTGTTGGCGTTCAACTTGGATCAGATCACCTTGATAGACCGTCTGTTGCTGATCAACCTTTTCTTCAAATGTCATGCCGTAACCCCCTCGGACTCATTTGCTTTAAAACAAGGATACCGATTTTTTTACGGAAATGCAATTTTACTCAGGTAACCAGCCAAATCTTAACCGAAGTTAAAAAAACACTGGCTAGTCGTTACCGACCACCCAGCGTCGTGAGGCTTTTTAAGCGGTCGTTAATGATCCGACAAAGGCTGCATATGCGGCTTGTTCACCGGTGACCGTCACACTAACCTGGCTATAATCCGCAGCTAATGCTGAATCCAATGGTAGGCTGACAATCTTCACGAAGGTCGCGTTCCCGATCAATTCCATCCAGTATTCTTCATCCGCACCTTGATGCACAATCGTCTTCACCATCCCACCAGGATTAGTGACGTGAATTTCTTGATTGAAATCCGTACTTTCTTGATGTAATAAGACATACATCAAAGATGAGGCTGACATCGCCGTCCCACAAGCATTCGTAAATCCAACGCCCCGTTCAAAAGTCCGAACGAAAATGGAATTTTGACCTAAGACTTCGACAAAGCTGACATTGACGCCATCTGGGAAGATTGAATTTTTACCATCATTCATCCACTTGCCGATTCGACCCAATTCAGGACCAACTAATGTTTCGTGGTCAA
The DNA here is from genome assembly GCF_005405105.1 of Lactiplantibacillus dongliensis. Taxonomy (GTDB): domain Bacteria; phylum Bacillota; class Bacilli; order Lactobacillales; family Lactobacillaceae; genus Lactiplantibacillus; species Lactiplantibacillus dongliensis. Next base: position 50,188 of record NZ_BJDK01000018.1, on the reverse strand, counting down.
CAAAAGTAATCAAATGTGGATTTGGTACGGACACCGCTGAGAACTTCAACGTGGCTGATAATTCAGGAATCGTTTCATTGATGATCGTTTGTGCGTCATGATTAGCATGCATGCCAATTGTTTGCGCATCAAATGAAACCGGTGAAATTTCAACACTGAAAGCTGGCACGTGGTCCGCAAAATCAGCAACTGCTTGAACTTTTAAGTCGGCATACATGGTTTGAACGCGGAAGGCATCTTGACTATTCTGTGTGCCAAGGTAACGAGCCACGGTCCGTAATCCATTCCCGCACATGCTGGCTTCAGTCCCATCAGCGTTGATGACCCGCATCCGGCCTAAAGCACTAGGATGTTCAGACTTATCAACGACTAACACCCCATCGGCACCTTCATATAACCCGGCGCCCTCACGTTTACAAATATTAATCGCAAGTTGTTGTAATTGCGCATCCGTCAGTGGTTCTGGAAATTGCGTTTGGTCCAATAAATAAAAATCATTACCGGAGCCATGCACCTTGATCATTTTCACTACCATCAGCATCCTATCTTTTTATAATCTCTAGTTATAAGCTACTTCACTATCATACTTACTTTTTAATCATATTTCAATTACCAAGGACCAAATTGCCTGACTGTAACCGTTATTGTTCGAGATTCATTGCCACTGCCACTCTGGTTGTTGGGTCAGCCTTGGCTGGAACGTGGTAGTCACGTTTAGCCAAGGCCAATCAGCCCGTCGTTAACTAACGCGTTATAAATTCTAGTATTTTTTGACAAGAAAACTTTCTACCTTTCCTTTCAATCATAGCCCATTCAAGCTCAAGCCTTCGTTTAATCAATCTTAGTATCAATCAGAAAGTGACGGCCAAGCCTGCACGCTAACTTTTCATTAACCACTACAATCCTAGTCGCAGTGACCAATAGGCTTGCCCCACCGCGAACCTATTGGTCAACAGAGACGGCCAATTAATAACAGTTTGACATGGAACCTAACAAAACAAGACCAGACAAAAAGAGCTGATAAAATCAACAATCGATTTCACCAGCTCTTTAAATGCAATTATCTAAAACAATTAAGCTTCCAAACCAGTTTCAACTGATTCAGGATAGTTCGTCCGAACAATGTTTGCACAACGGGCACAAAGCATTGGGTAAGCATCATCGCTACCAACATCAGTCTTAGTCATCCGGCAACGTGAACAAACGTCACCATCAGCATGGCTAACCTTAATCGCAACACTATCGCCAAAGGCTTCAGCATCGGCAGGGGCATCAGCTAAGACGTGTAAGTCTAACGCTGAGACCATTAACATTTGCCGCACATTAGTATTCAAGCCATCTAACATTGCTTGAGTATCCGCATCGACATATAAGTCTAAATGCGCTTCTAAGGACTTCCCAATCAGCTTTGCATCCCGGGCTTCTTCCAAAGCCTTTAAAACATCACTGCGTAAGTCCATGAACTTACCCCAGCCCGCATTTAAAGCGTCGGCGTTAGCGTAAGTTTGCACCGTTGGCATCTCAGCTAATTGAACGAATTCTTCTGGTTCTTTCAAGAATGGCCAGATTTCTTCAGTCGTATGTGGCAACATTGGGGTAAATAGCTTGGTCAACGTGACAACGGTATCATAGAAGACCGTTTGCATTGAACGCCGTGAACGACTGTCTTCGGCATCAATGTACATGATGTCTTTGGCAACATCCAAGTAGAAGTTTGATAAATCGACCGTTAAGAAGTTCAACAACAACTTGTAAATATCCAAGAAGTCGTAATGATCATAATGATCTTTAACTTCACTCACGAAATCGTTCAACCGAACGGCCATGTATTGGTCGACCGTTGCTAAGTCATCAAAAGCCACCCGATTGGTTTCTGGATCAAAGTCGGTCGTATTCGCCAACATGAAGCGCATCGTGTTCCGGAACTTCTTGTAACCATCAGCGACTTGCTTAAAGCTTTCCATCGAAACGCGCACATCAGAACTCGTATCAACTGAAGAGACCCACAACCGGACAATTTCAGCCCCCATTTGTTTGATCACTTCAGCAGGCGCAATCGTGTTCCCTAAGGACTTGCTCATCTTACGACCCTTATTATCCAAGGTAAAGCCTTGTGACAAGACTTGCTTGTAAGGTGCATGACCCGAAACAGCCACACTGGTAATCAAGCTTGAGTTGAACCAACCACGATATTGGTCAGATCCTTCCAAGTATAGGTCCGCTGGATAATCGAGATAATCACGTTCAGCTAAGACCCCTTGGTGTGACGAACCGGAATCGAACCAGACATCCATGATGTCTTTTTCCTTAGTAAATTCGCCATGTGGTGAATGTTCATTCGTGTAACCCGCTGGCAATAAGTCCTTCGCATCTCGTTCAAACCAGACGTTTGAACCTTCTTTGGCCACTAGATCAGCCACATGATTGATGGTTTCTTGATCCATAATTGCCGTACCATCTTCAGCGTAGAAGATCGGTAGTGGCACACCCCAGACCCGTTGCCGTGAAATGACCCAGTCACCACGGTCACGAATCATGTTGTGGAGCCGTTTTTGACCCCAATCTGGGAAGAATTGGACATCATCGATTGCATGCAAGATTTCATCCCGCATATCACCCACTGAAGCAAACCATTGTGGTGTTGCCCGGAAGATGATTGGCTTCTTAGTCCGCCAGTCGAATGGATAACTATGTTCGTATGGCATGTACTTGAGTAACAAGCCAGCGTCCTTTAACTTATCCAAGGCGATTTGGTTAGCATCATCGTAGAAGACTCCCGCAAAGTCAGGACCAGCTTCTTCAGTCAAGACCCCTTGGTTATTCACTGGTGCAAAGACTGGCAAGTTGTACTTCATCCCAACACGGTAGTCATCTTCCCCATAACCAGGCGCCGTATGCACTAATCCGGTCCCAGAATCTAAGGTCACGAAATCACCAAGCATGGTGACAATCTGACGGCCAGCATCGAATGGATGTTGGCAAATGACCCGGTCCAAATCAGCGCCTTTAACGGTCTTTAAGACTTTAACATCTTCCCAACCAAAGCGTTCCGCATTTTCATCAACTAATTCCGCAGCTAAGACATATTTGTGATCATCCCCACTGTGTTGAACCACCGCATAGTCAAAGCTGGCATCGATGGTAATCCCTTCAGAGGCTGGAATCGTCCAAGGTGTGGTCGTCCAAACGACCATATAGGTATCGTCATCTAAAACGCCCTTGCCATCAATGACTTTTTCGCCATAAAAGGCTGACGGCGAGGTCACATCATGATATTCAACTTCGGCTTCCGCCAAGGCTGATTCTGATGACCATGACCAATAAACTGGCTTTTGACCGCGATAGATCAAATGGCGCTTCGCAAAAGCCCCAAAGACCCGGATCTGAGCAGCTTCAAATTCTGGCTTTAAGGTCAAGTATGGGTTATCCCATTCACCAGCAACCCCTAAGCGCTTGAATTCGTCTCGTTGACGGTCAACTTGCTTTAAAGCATATTCGCGACATAATTCACGAAAGGCATTGGTCGACATCTTTTTACGATCATAACCAGCTTGTTGCAACTTTTGTTCGATTGGTAGTCCATGAGTATCCCAACCAGGTACATAAGGGGCCCGGAAGCCGTTCATTGACTTATAACGCACGATAAAATCTTTGGTGATCTTATTCAGCGCATGTCCCATATGAATATCGCCGTTCGCGTATGGTGGGCCATCATGTAAAATGAAAGTTGGTTTCCCTTCATTTAACTTTTGACGATGTTCGTAGACTTTGTTTTCTGCCCAAACGTTTTCGCGTTCGGCCTCTTTAACTGGTAAATTACCACGCATTTTAAACTTGGTTTTACCGAGGTTAAGCGTTTCTTTAACGCGCATTTGATCACTCCTTAATAATTTTATCTGAATCAATTCATTTTTGGGTACAAAAAAACTCCGCCCGGCTAGGGACGAAGTTATCGTGGTACCACCCAATTTTAGAATTGCTTAGATTCTCTCTTAGCATGGTTAACGGTCATGAACCGGTCGACCTTACTACAAAATTCAGGCCGACATTCAGAGATGATCTGCAACTAAGTGAGGGACGACCGCGTTCTCATTATCGGCGGCTCTCTGCGCGTATCACAAAGTTGTTTGCTATTCTCTTCAAAATATTAGGTAAATTTAATTGATACCTCTGATTTTAGTCGACTTACTTGTTGCCGTCAACATCATCATCGGGAAAAATCACAACAGTTTGTTGTTGCCCTTGATCCCCACCATCAGCAACTGGTGTTTCACCAGCCACGGCTTCGGTAATTTCAGGGGTTGCTTCTGAGTTTACACTCGCGTTAGCCCCATTGTCAAGGTCGTCATCCTTTAAAACATGTTGGATTTCCGAATAATTTGAGGTATCGGTCTCGCTTAATAGCTGATCCCAATCCTTACTCTTAACCACTTCCAACTGTGATTCTAACATCACTTGGAGGCGTTGACGGAAGACCCGGGTTTGCTTCTTTAAATCATCCGTTTCAACTGATAAACGCTTAGCCTTTTGCGAAGCTTCATCAATCATTTGGTTAGACTTGTCAGTGGCTTCACTGACAATATCAGAAGCTTGTTTTTGTGCTTCACGGGTAATGATATCCGCTTCCTTCTTGGAATTGGTCTTCACTTTATCCGCAGCTTCTTGCGCAACCAAGATTGATTGGTTCAACGAATCTTTCAATTCATTGAAGTACTTCAACTTGCCTTCACTAGCGTCTAAACGTTCCTGGAGGTCTTTATTTTGCTTCAAAGTAATCTGATAATCCTTGATAATTTGTTCAAGAAAGTCATTTACCTCGTCAATATTGTATCCACGTAATTTCGTGGAAAACTCTTTGTTATGAATGTCATCAGGACTTAACACCATACTAAATTTCCTCCAATATCTATTTACTATGAATAATATTTAAAGTAATGCGCAAACGCGCCTTTTTGGTCTCCCCACCAACTTCAGCCAAGCGTACCCGGCCATAGTGCTTGACGCTCAACATATCCAGCAACGCTAATTCATAATCAGCTTTCGTCAGTTCCGCCCAGTTTAACCGGACGTGCTTGGCTTCTACGGCCTCTTTGGCATGATGTCGAGATAAGTTAAACGCCGCTTTGATGACACTGTCAGCTCGTAATGAGCTAACAGTGGTGGTGATTGATTCCCAATCATTCTGCGGATCAATCACGTTAGTCAAAGCCACCGGTGTCAGATGAATTTTAGTCTTACCAAACCGATCGATTTGATCGCTGAAGTAATCCGCCAATTCACTTTCACAGAAAAACTGCCACGCTTCCCCATCTGAGATAATATCGCCAAAAACATCCCGTTCCACACCGGCATTGGCCAACGTTCCTAAAATTTGGCCATGTTTTAAGGTGGCAAACTTTAACGGATACACGATATTAAACAACGTGAGCTGAAAATCAGCTAATTGCGGTTCATAGTAGGTCGGGTAAAAGAGGACACGTTTTAATTCAGCGCCTGCATACCCGCCATTCGCCCGCATCCGCACATCATCAAGTTGGTTGACCATGGTTTGAGCAATGTAGACTTGCCGCGGATTCAAAAATGCGGTCAAGATTGGTCGATATTGATCGGCTGCTTGTTGCAACCAACCAGTGACCTGTTCAATAAATGGGGCTTCACTATCGCGAAAATGTTGTTTTAAATTTTCATCTTCATTCACGATACTATCCTCGTTATTTCAAGATTTAAATAAAGCTAACTAAGTAAAATAAACCACGTTCGGCAAACTCTAACACCAAAAAGGCAATGATTGGTGAAAAGTCGATTCCGGCAATCGCTGGAATAAAACGCCGAAAAATACTTAAAAACGGTTCACAGATGCGACCCAAGAAGCGACCAACCGCGGTATTATAGGCCCCAGGGAACCAGGACATTAAAATATACACGACCAACGCAATTTGGTACAACTGGAACAAGCGATCAATCAGATTAAAAATAAATGTCAGGGGAAATCACTCCTTACTCTTAGAGGCTATTAGGGTTGAATTGGCTTGTGGTACTCCCGGAAACTTCGTAGTTTTCAGGAATACAGAGAAAAATCTCGTCACCGATTCGTTCGATCTCGCCATTAATGGCATAAACCGTCCCTGTTAAAAAGTCGACAATGCGACGCGCCATCTGATCATCAACGTGATCGAAATTAACAATCACGGCTTGATTTTTCAAGAGTTGCGCGGCAATTTCTTTAACATCGGAATAAATCTTAGGTTCAAACAAGGCAATCTTACTGTTTACCGACTTACCGCCTTGCATCGGCACGATTTTGGGAGTCGCGGGATTAGCCGTATTATTCGGCATGTCCCGGGTCGGTTGAGCATTGCTGTTAGGATTGGTATCGAGATTGTCCTCGTCACTGACCCCAAAAAAATTATTAAAAAAGCGTCCGGCCATTAGTTATCGCTTCCCTTCAATCGTCCTACTTACGACGCCGCTTAAAGAATGGTGGCGTATCTAAAGGATCATTATGGTCCTCATTGGCTTGATCAGCCGTTTGACTGTTGTCGTTAAAGACATCAAAATCAGTCTTTTCAACATTTTTAAACTCAGACGAGCCTTGATTAGGTTTCGGCCGCGCATTACTTGGATCCCGGCGAATATCCCAGTTACCAAACGGATCGTTGTTATCCGTCTGCGGTTGGTCTTGCGTCTGATTAGCGTTTTGATTAGTCCCAGCTTGATGTTGGTTGTCAGCAGGGGTACTGAACATGCCACCGCGTTGTTGGGTCTTTTCGCTACGGCTGTGTCCAGCTTCTTTTAATTCTTCGCGCTTTTGATCGATCCCCGTTGCAATAACGGTAACCCGAACTTCGTCGCCCAGGCTTTCATCGATCGAGGTCCCAAAGATAATGTTAACATCAGTGGTTGCCGCTTGTGACACAATGTCAGAAGCCGCCTGTGCTTCATACAAGGACATGTCTGGACCACCAGTGATGTTCAACAAGACTTGTTCAGCCCCATCGATTGAAACTTCGAGTAATGGTGATGAGATGGCTTCCTTGGTCGCATCCGCCGTCCGATTTTCACCACTAGCTGACCCGATGCCCATTAACGCTGAGCCTTGGTTTTGCATGACGGTTTTCACATCAGCAAAGTCCAAGTTAACGTAGCCCGGTGAAGTGATCAAGTCAGAAATCCCTTGAACCCCTTGACGTAACACGTTATCAGCTTCTTGGAAGGCTTCCATCATTGGCGTCTTCTTATCAACGATTTCTAACAAGCGATTGTTAGCAATGACAATCAACGTATCAACATTGTCCTTCATTTGGGCAATGCCTTCCGCGGCGTTGCGCGCCCGCTTCGGTCCTTCAAATGTGAACGGACGGGTTACCACACCGACGGTTAACGCGCCAGAATCTTTGGCAATCTTAGCGACTACTGGTGCCGCCCCGTTACCAGTACCACCGCCCATACCAGCGGTGACAAAGACCATGTCGGCCCCTTGTAAGGCTTCAGTCAAAGCTTCTTCACTTTCCTGAGCCGCTTTTGAACCGACATCAGGATTAGAACCAGCGCCCAACCCGCGGGTCAGCTTCGGTCCTAATTGAATCTTAGTTTCTGCATTTGACGTTTGTAAGGCTTGCACATCTGTGTTAGCCACAATAAATTCGACGCCGTTAACGTCTTCGGCAATCATCCGATTAACCGCGTTACCGCCACCGCCACCAACGCCGATGACTTTAATATTAGCCCCTGAATTCTGGGTTGAATCTAAAGAAAATTCCATAATTTTTCCTCCGTCATTCCTATCCTATTAATCGAAAAAGTGATTAAAGAAGTTTTTAAAGCGACTAAGACCACTTTCCTGATCTGGGTGCTGCTGTTTAGCAGGTTGTTTTTTAGTTGTTTTAGTCGGCGCTGGTTGCGCTGGTGCAGCTTGCGAACCAGTTGCCGGTTGACTTGGAGCTGGTTCTGAGAAGTCCAACGCCACACTCGCACGGGTATCACCGGTAAGCGCACTCTTAACCAGTAGTGCCACTTCACTTAAGGCCGCTTGATATTTAATGACCGCTAAGGCTTCATCAAATGACGGATGTCTTAAGCCCATTTGGTTAGGGGTGAAGACCCGAACGCGCGTCCCAAATAGTTGACTAGCCAAATCAGTAATTCCTGGCAAGGCCGCAACCCCACCAGTTAAGACGACGCCGCCTGGTAAATCTAAGGCATGGATATCATCTAAATGCTGCTTCAACTTATCGAAGATCTGATCTAGCCGCGCTTCAATAATCTCAGCTAAGTATTGTTCACTAATTTGTGTGGGGGTACTTTGACCAACAACTTCAACTGGAAATTCGTCTTCATCAGACGTCTGGTCAGCATCGGCATTCCCGTAATCCCGCTTTAACTTCTCGGCATTTTCAATCGAGGTATTTAAGACGACCGAAATATCTTTAGTGATATATTGGCCCCCTTCTTGATCAACGTAAGTATATTTAAGTTGATGATCATGAATCACCGCTGCAGTCGTTTGACCGCCGCCCATATCCACGATAATCGACCCAAAGTCTTGTTCACCGTCATTTAAGACTAATGAACTTAACGCTAATGGGGCAATCACGATTTGTTCAATCTGCAACCCGGCTTTTTCAATCGCCTTGCGCGTATTGTGAATAATCGTTTTAGGTCCCGTAAATAAGGTGCCGTGCATTTCGAGGCGCACCCCGACCATGCCACGTGGATCTTTAATACCATCAAAACCGTCAACAACAAATTCATCAGGAATCACATCGAGAACTTCACGCTCTGGTGGCAAGCTTTGTACTAAAGCTGCCGCCGCAACATTCTGAACATCCTCATTATTGATTTCTTTTGATTCATCAGCCACCGCAATCATCCCGCGGCAACGTTCGATTTTAACTAAATTTGCAGGCACGCCCGCAATAATTTTCTTAATTTCGATACTTGCTTTTTCTTCAGCTTGGCGTACCGCTGATTGAATTGCGGAAGCAGCCTTGTCGATATCGACAATGACTCCGCGACTCAGACCATTAGAACGTTCGCTTCCCACACCAATAACGTTCATTTGTCCCTTTACACGTTCAGCAACAATGACTTTTATTGAGGTGGTCCCTATATCAAGTCCGACATAAATTCCTGAATTATCCATAATAGAGGAACCTCCTAGTAATTACATAAATATCCAAAGATTTTTGTTAACATATCCAATTATCCCCTAGTTTACCATATCCGCAGGCCTTTTAAAAAGGTCTGAGCCAGCATTCTAATCAATTATGTGACTTTTTAAACGAATATGAATAAGCCCCGACTTCGAGGTTGATGATTCCCGGCTGTTTCATCTTGGCAGCGATACCAGCATAATAGCTCATTTTGCTGGCAAACGTGTCAATGGTGGCATACACTTCGTTGCCATCATTCATGTATAAATGGACCCGTTCTGCGTTAGCCTTATTCGGAGCGTATTTAATTTCAGAGATGTTATGTTTGACCGCCGCGGGTAATTTGGCATACTGAGCAATCATATGCTGCAAGCGCGTGCCACTCTTAAAACTAGCGTAGATTGGGTACGTTCCGCTTGGTTGAGCATAGGTTGTCGTCATAATACGGCCATTTTCCAGCACTCGTTGATACCGGTCGCCCTTACTCAAATAGCCCGCAATTCGAATCTCACTTACCTTAATCGTAACGTGATTTAGTCCAGTCAGCTTCGTCGTTACCTTGCCAATTTGTTGACTAGTCTGTCGCGCAGCTTGGCTGGTTTGCCGATCATGGCCGACAATCGCCCAAATGGACGTCCCCGGCGTAATCTTAGTTGCGCGCTGAACTTGTTTGGACGTTAACTTTTCAATCCCCGTCACCTGCACCGTCTGTACATGACTTAATGGTGAGATGAAATACCCGGCAATCGCCATCCCCACTAAAAAGCCGCTAATCAAAATAGCGGCCCGTTTAGTGACTAAGCGTTGGCGCTGATGTTTCAACTTGGGTAATTTATCGCCAATCCGAACCCGTTTACCGGTCCAATTAAAATGCCGTTGCTGTTCAGCTTGACGATTTTCGGCAGCCTTACGTTGATACCGTTCCCAGGGGGTTAGCTGGTCTAAAGGCTTTTGCTGCTTGGGTTGCCGTTTAAAAAAGGCCATCACACCCACCCTTTCACTTTAAATCGACGTTAGCGGTTAATCGCCGCTTCTAGCACGTTCAACAGTTGGTCAGCAGCATCCGGCATGCCCAGCTGCTTCGCATGCTTAGCCATCGTCTGACGAGCGTCGGCATGCAACATTAAGCTATCTAATGCCGTTAGTAACGTTGCCGCCGTTAAATCAGCTTCTTTGACCAATTGTGCGGCGCCCGCATCAACTAAGCTTTGTGCATTTTTAGTTTGATGATCGTTCGTGACATACGGACTAGGCACTAGAATCGACGGAATCCCTAACGCGGTAATTTCGGCAATACTAGTGGCACCGGCCCGCCCAAGAATCGTCTCAATTTCCGGTAAAATTGCCGGCATATTTTTGATGTACGGTACGATTTTAACATTCGGTGCCAATGGTGTCTGGCCCAGACCATTCTTAATTTTGTCGTAGTGGACTTGACCAGTTACGAATAAGGTCTGATAAGGACGTTGATTTAATTCGGAAATCGCCGCAACTGTGGCTTGATTAATCCGTGCAGCCCCTCGACTGCCCCCAAAAATCAAGGCCGTGGGCTGGTCATCTTGCAGACCTAATCCCTTTAAAGCCGCCGTCTTTTCAATATTCGCTACTTGTTGGGCACGTGGATTACCAGTCATGACCACTTTTTTCGCTGGAAATTGTGACCGGGCACTCTCAAATGAAATCCCAATCTTATCAACAAAGTGACTTAAGAACTTGTTCGTTACGCCGACAACGGAATTTTGTTCATGAATGACCGTGGGAATATGCATCTGGCTAGCCGCAAAGACGACCGCCCCACTGACATACCCCCCGGTACCAACCACAACATCCGGTTTGAAAGCCTTGATGTACTTGCGGGCAGTGCCGACACTCTTTAAGAATAACCAGACGGTCTTAACGTTTTGTAAAGATAACGACCGTTTGAATCCTTGAATCTTAATTGTTTTAAAGTCGATGCCCCGTTCAGGAACGATGCGGCTTTCAAGCCCGCGATGCGTCCCCACATACAAGACTTCGGCCTGCGGATCATGCGCTTTGAGCGCGTCAATTAACGCGAGAGCCGGGTAAATATGACCACCCGTCCCGCCGCCTGAAATCATCAGTCGCATTACTTTTCTTCCGCCTTTCCAGTTAAGTCTTCGACCGCTTTAATATACCGGTCGCCACGAATTTCAAAGTTAGGGTACTGATCCCAACTAGCACAGGCTGGCGATAACATAATAATGTCGCCAGGTGCACTTAACTTCCAAGCTGTTGGAACCGCCGTTTCACAGTTTTCACTAAATTCAATCTCTTTGATCCCGGCTATTTTACCGGCATCAGCCATTTTTTGCGCTGTTTCACCAAACACAATCAGCGTTTTAACGTGGGCTTTTAATGCTGGCGCCAGCTTTTCAAAGGTATTCCCGCGATCCAGGCCACCCGCTAATAACACGACTGGTTGATTGAATCCTTTTAAGGCCATCTCAGTGGCCACAATATTGGTGGCTTTAGAGTCATTATAGAATTGGCGACCCTCATAGGTTTCAACATATTGGGTCCGATGCCGGACACCAGAAAAGGTCTTTAAGACTTGGATAATACCGGCCGTTGGGACGCCTTCGATCTTGGCAACGGCAATGGCTGCTAAGGCATTCTCAACGTTATGATCCCCAGGAATCTTGATCTCCTTGGCGGCCATAATGAGCTCATCCTTAAAGTACAAGTTACCGTCTTTTTCATAGGCCCCCGCCGTCGAATTGGCTTGCCGTGAAAATGGAACAACTTGGGCTTTCGATTGTTCACTTAAGCCACGCCATTCTTCTGAGTCCCAGTTAACAACAAAATAGTCATCCGCCGTCTGATTCATCGTAATCCGCATCTTAGCTTTGACATAGTTCGCCCGGGAACCATGATAATCCAAATGAGTTGAATAAATATTCGTTAAGACCGCGATATGGGGGTGCAACGTTTGAATCCCGCATAACATAAAGCTCGACAATTCGGTTACCATTGTATCCGTTGCCAGTGCCTTTTGGGCGACCGCTGAAGCTGGTACCCCAATGTTGCCGGCAACATAAGCTTTACCAGCATTTTGGCGTTGATTCAACATCATCGAAATCAAAGTGGTCGTCGTGGTCTTACCGTTAGTCCCAGTAACCCCAATTAATTCACCAGATAAAATCTGTGACGCTAATTCGACTTCCGTAATGACTGGAATACCTTTTTTAATAGCACCCGCGACAATTGGATTCGTATATGGAATACCAGGATTCTTAACAACGACTTTAAAATCTTCGTCAAGTAACGATAACGGATGGCCACCTGTAATAACTTTGATTCCATCACTCAATAACTCTTGGGCGTCCGGATTATTATCAAAGTCTTTTTTATCATTAACGGTCACAAAGGCCCCCAGTTTGTGCAACAAACGGGCCGCGTTCATCCCACTTTTAGCTAGGCCTAATACCAATACTTTTTGATTACGATACTGTTCAACCGACTCCATGTCCTAAGATCTCCCTAAATTTGTTTAGTTAAATATTTTTTATTAATGCTTATCGTTTTACCTATAATTTTACTTATTTAGCCACTTATTTAATACGACAATTACGTTTGGTGCTAGTTGAAAGTGCTGTCTGCCGGTTGGTTTCTAAAATGCTGGCCCGCCAACGACACGACTAAGCATTTTAGGAACCAGTGGCTCGACTAAATGACTAAAACGAAAATAATCAATCGTTAATTTTTTAATACCTGTTAGTTAACGCCGGGCGGGCCAGAATTGGCTCAGTGATGTCATTTATCTTAGTCGGTGATTTTCCGACTTAGATAAAGCCCGGCTTTCGAGACCGCACTATGGCTCGAAAAAGTGGCCACCACGTTCCAGCCGATTCTGGCCCAACCAGAGTGGCGATTTAAACCAACTAGCACTAAGTGTAGCAATTATTAACGTCAATCGTTATCGTGTCACTAGATAATCGTGGCAACACTAATAATGGCCGTCACTAATCCGATTGACCAGAAAACGATGTCAATCTTCCATTCGCTCCAGCCTTTCATTTCAAAATGATGATGAATTGGGCTCATTAAGAAAATCCGCTTCCCGGTTAGCTTGAATGAAGCGACTTGTAACATGACTGAGGCAGTTTCAATCACAAAAATCAAGCCAATAAAGAGTAGTGATAATTCGTGATGTAACAAGATAGAAACAGCGGCTAAAGCGCCCCCTAAAGCCAACGAGCCCATATCACCCATAAAGATTTTGGCTGGCTTGTGGTTGTAAACGAAGAAGCCTAAGAGTGACCCAACTACTGCTAAACAGAACATCGCGACATCTAGTTGGTGCTGATGCAACGCAATGATCCCGTAAGCGCCAAAGGCAATCGTCGCTTGACCGGCGACTAACCCATCGAGGCCATCGGTTAGGTTGACCGCGTTGGAGAAACCGACTAGCCAGATAATAACAAAGATAATGTACCAGATACCTAATGACCAATCTCCCAAACCTGGGATATGCAAGCCCATTGGCAAGTTTTCATGTTGGTAGACCAAGGTGAAGACAATTGCTCCCACGATTTGGCCTAATAACTTCTGCCAAGCTTTTAAACCTTCATTTTGTTTCCGCCACAGCTTGATACTGTCATCCCAGAAGCCAAGCGCTCCATATAAGACGAGAATAAACATTAAGATCCAAGTGGTTGGCCGTAATTGACCTTGCCACCAGCCCACCCAAATCGTCGTGACTAGGATCGACACGATGAAGAGCAAGCCGCCCATTGTTGGGGTTCCGGATTTCTTTTCATGCCATTTGGGACCCTCTTCACGGATCATTTGGCCCTCTTTACGTGCCCGGAAATACCGAATCAATGACGGCATCAAGGCAAACACAATAATAAAGCTACTAATGAGCGTAGCGACCCATTCAATTAAACTCAACACAATTCTCCATTCTACAACTTAGTCATTTACTTTAATTTTACACTTAATCCTTGCTTAGCGTCGATCGGATTACCAGCCGTGATACTTTGCATGTCAACATAACCGGTCCCGCTCGTGGCCAACTTCAAACCGGTCAACGAGGCAAAATCAGCCACTTCACTAGCTGACCAACCGACGACGTTCGGCATATACATCTGCCCGTTAGTAACCAAAATCACCCGCTGCTTATTGCTTAAGACAGTCCCGACCGACACGGATTGTTTAACGATCCGTGAACCTTTACCCACAATAATTGGTGTGACGCCAATCTTCTTCGCCGTGTCTTTAGCCGTCTTTGTCGACTGGCCAGTTAAATCTTGCATCTTGACCGACTTCGTCTTAGTCTCACTGGCCTTTTGTTCATCTAACGCCCGCTGCATAACCGGCTTAAAAATCTCTGCCATGTTATCAGAAGCCGAAGTTGCGCCTAAAGTTGGCTGCTTCATCGTAATATACATGATGTACTTTGGATGTTTAGCGGGCGCCATCCCGACAACTGAATAAAGATACGAATCATTACCCACCGCATAGGTCGACCCATTACTAACTTGCGCCGTCCCAGTCTTAGCTGCGATCCGATAGCCTTTAATTTTATAGGCTGCGCCCAGCCCGTAAGATTTATAGACCACGTCTTGCATGTGTGTCAAAACAGCACTAGCTGTCTTGGCCGTCACCGGCTGACCCACAACCTTCGACTTGGCTTGATAAACCGTCTTCTTCGTATTTGGGTTCACCACTTTCGACACAAAGTATGGCTGTAACATCTTACCATTATTCGCAATAGCCGTGAAGCCACGTAGCATCTGCATTGGGGTCACCTGAATCCCTTGACCAAACGAGGTATCAGCCTGTTCGATGGGATAGGTGAACTGAATCGAACCGGATTGTTCATTCGCTAAGCCCGTATTCGTACTGGTTCGTAAGCCAAAGCGCTTGATGTATTTCAACCAAGTTTTAGCCCCCATCGCTTGTTCCAGATGGGCCATTACCACGTTACTTGACAAGGCGAACCCTTTAGCATAGGTGATATTTCCCCAACCAGCCGTATTCCAATCAGGCACTACTTTACCGCCAATCCGGTATTCGCCGGTCGGTACCGTAATATTCGGGTTGTAGTTGCCGCTATCAATCGCGGCCCCCATCGTAAAGACCTTCATCGTCGACCCAGGTTCATAAGTATCCTCAACCAGCAAATTCCGCCACATCTTCGATAACCCGGATTGCGTCTGAGCATTAAAGGTTGGTCGCTGACTAGTTGCCAGGACCGCCCCCGTCTTCGCATTAATCAATGTCGCCGTCATCGCTTTAGGATGCACGAGCCCATTGACCGTTGACATTTTAGTTTCAAGCAAGGTTTGCAGTTTACTATCAATCGTTGTATAGACATTGTCACCATTCTTAACTTTGGTGCCACCAGTGGTTTTGCCTTGATAGCCACTCGCCGTCACCGTCTTGTGACCATCCTTACCAGCTAATTTAGTATTTAAAGCCAATTCGAGCCCCATTGATCCCGTTAACCGGGTCTGTTCGGTCCCTTTAATGGCTTTAGAGGTCGTTAGTCCAATTAGATGTGAGGCAAACATGCCATTCGGATATAGCCGTGCTTCCGATTCGATAAAGTGTAAACCACTCACCTTTGTGGCCTGAATCTTCTCCTTGGTCGTTAACGAAATATTCTTCCCGGCAGTTCCGAATTCAACTTGGAACGTTCCCGACTTAGCATGTAAGGTCTTCAACGCCTTCTTATAGCTAATCGGTAAATACTTAGCTAAGACTTTAGCCACTTTAGTCGGATACTTAACGTATTCGACCTGACCATCAGCGCCTTTTTGATTCTTAGCCACAATCGCATAAATCGTATAGGTACTCGTGTCTTCGGCGATAGCCTCACCGTTAGCACTATAGATGGTCCCGCGTTTGGCTGCGATCGTTTGATCTTCGGTATATAGTTTTTTCGTTGCCTCTGTCAGGTTGACCCCCGCAACCTGGTGCCCGATGGCGATATACGAAAAACGAATGATCAAAACACCAAAAATCGCAATCGCACCAAAGAATAGCCATTGGCCAAAGATGCGACGATTTTGTTTTGGTGACCGTTTCGAAGTCATTCGTTGTTTGTTCTTATTCATTTGTAAACATTCCTTATGCTACCGTTGTTGAGCGTCAACCCGTACTTTTTAGCCACTTTGTTGAGCCGTGTCCGGCTAGAAAGTTCACTGATTTGTTGTGAGGCTGAAGTGTTGCTGGCCTGAACTTTCGTGATTTTCGTTTGTACCGCTTTCAACTGGCTTTGCGCATCCCCGACCGCAATGTTCGCTGAAACTAACGCCAAAGCTAAACTAAAAATAATTAAACTGAAACCGACACATAACACCTTTTCAAACTTTGAAAACGGAACCCGTTGCGTCTGAACAGCGGGGTTCGGCGTTACGACGGTTCTATGTACCGGGGTTGTCGAAACACCGGGGGTTTCACGAGGAAGCTCCCGCGCCAATCCATTTTGGGCCATTGTCATTCACTCCTTTAAAGCTAATTATGTTTTTCGTTTAAACGTTCAATCACACGTAATCTTGCACTGCGCGCGCGCCGGTTAGCAGCAATTTCTTCCGCGCTCGGCACAATCGGTTTACGACTAACTAACCGATAATCTGGTTGCATTTCTGCTGGAATCACTGGTAAACCCGGTGGTAATTCTGGTAAATCACTATGTTCCTTAAAAATCGTCTTCACTAAGCGATCTTCCAATGATTGGAAAGTAATCACGCTGACCCGACCATGAACATTAATCAAGTCAACGGCTTGTTCCAAAGACGTTTCTAAGACCCCTAATTCATTATTAACCGCAATCCGAATCGCTTGAAAGACCCGTTTGGCCGGATGTCCCCCCGTCCGTCGTGCCCGTGCCGGAATCGCTTCTTTAATAATGTCAACTAATTGGCCAGTCGTCTCAATCGGGGCAACTTCACGATGCCGTTCAATCGCACGGGCCACTTGCTTGGAGAACTTTTCTTCTCCATAGCGATAAAAGATCCGAACTAAATCGGCATAAGGCCAAGTGTTGACGACTGTTTGCGCCGTCAAATCAGCACTTTGGTCCATCCGCATGTCTAACGGGGCATCATGCTGATAAGAAAACCCCCGGGCCGCGTTATCAAACTGCGGCGATGAAACGCCTAGGTCATATACAATCCCATCGACTTGGTCAATCCCACGGGCGGTCAGCTCAGTGCGTAAGTTAGCGAAGTTGCTTTTAATAAAGGTCACCTGACCGCTAGCTAAGTAATCGGCTAAATTATCTTGATTATAGTCAATCGCAGTTTGATCTTGATCAAAACTGAATAGATGCCCGGTTGGCCCTAATTGCTTTAAGATTTCACGGGAATGTCCCCCGCCGCCTAACGTACAATCGACATAAATCCCAGCGGGTTTAATGGCGAGTGCCGCAATGGCTTCATGTAATAAAACAGTGGTATGTTCAAATGTTGCCACAAGTTGGCCTCCTCTCTTATCGTTCTCTTTTTTTAAAAATCAATCAAATTCTCAGCTAAGTCATCGAAATTAGCGGCCGTTTCTGTCTCATAAGTCTGCCACTTTTCGGCACTCCAGATTTCAAACCGGTCGGAAACACCGACAATCACACATTTTTTCTCTAATTTTGCGTACTGGCGCAATGGTGCAGGGACCATGATCCGGCCCTGCTTGTCTAATTCACATTCGGCCGCCGCCGCGTAGAAGAAGCGAACAAACGCCCGCGCATCCTTCTTCGTCAGCGGTAAATCATCTAATTGCGCCTGTAAAGTGGCCCAGCGTGCTTGGGGATAGCCAAAAATACAGCCGTCCATCCCACGCGTGATCACAAAACTTGGTCCCAATAGCTCCCGAAATTTAGCGGGGATGATTAACCGACCTTTAGCATCCAAAGCGTGTTCAAATTCACCGAAGAACATCGTCGCTGCCAAAGTCAATCAACCCCTTTCATTAAACATAATTAAGTCTACCACACCCCCCCACTTCCTACCACACCGATTTGTTACTTTTCGCAATTGTTAATAAATATTATAAAAAATCCCCACCTAACGACGTTTCATTAGGTGGGGACTAGTGGGACTTATTTATATTTAAAGGCCAACTTTGGCGAGCACAAAGCAGCCAAACGCAATCACATAAACCAAAATTGTCACTAAATCGTTTGCCCGCCAATAGAGCCGAAAGAAGCGCCCGTAAAGGATTTCGCCCCGTTGTAAAACTTCTAATAACGTCAATCCAATACCCATGATCATTAACGATAACATCTCATACGGCACAATCGAACTTTCCGTTGCTTGCAAAGTTAAATAGTGAGTAAAGATAATTAATAATGGTGGCCAAAAATCGATTAATAAGAGCGTTTTCGGCCAACGACGTTTAAAGACTCGTTTAAGCCCCCAAAAGACGATGGCCACAATCACTAGCAACCCTAATTGCCCAAGCCAATTTGTAAACAGGTCATGCATTTCCGCGCCCTCCTATCAGTATCGGTCTTATTATAGGGATTCTGGGACGACTTTTCAACGTCAGTCACCCGTCCTATAATGAACGTAATCACTTTATGCTCGGTGCTAGTTAGTTTAAATGGTCGCTTTAGTTGGCCCCGCATCGGCTGGAACGTGGTAGCCACGTTTGGAAAGCCAGCGTGGTCTTCAAAATGGCTCATGGCGTGCCAGTGTTTTAGGAACCAACCGGTAGACAGCAAATTCGACTAACACCAAGCGTATCACTTTATTTAACGGAGGTAGTGCTATGCGACAGACTTTTTCCATCGGCTCCGATGGCTTACTAACAACCGGTCACGCGCAAGCGACCCGTTATTGGATTAACGTTGAACGCCCGACAACGGTTGAAATCAATCAGTTAGTTCAGGAATTTAATTTCCCCCGTGACTATTTAACTGCCGTTTTAGATGACGCTGAAATCTCACGGACCGAACAGCTGGATCAACCTCAGCAAACACAACCAGGCTTGATCATCATGCAATTCCCTAAACTAACCACTAGCGACCTGGGCTATTTGGAATATCAAGTCTACCCATTTGCTTTGATTCTGACACAAAACGTCGTCCTCACCGTCAGCAACTACCCGGCGAGCTTCATTCAAGATTTTGTCATGGATCCAGATTCATCACGTTTAAGTCTCGTCGACCATGAAAACTTTGTCTTAGCCATCATGTGGTACATTGCCCACGCCTACGTACAGGCGCTGGCCAACATCAATGCCAAAACCAACATCTTGGAACGGCACCTGACGCGGGCCACGCGCAACGAAGAAATCTTTCGCATCATGGCTTATCAAAAATCCTTGATTCGCTTCAACGCCGCCCTCATGCAAAACGCGCCAATTTTAAAAGCCGTGGCCGCTTCGGCGACCCATTTTAATGCTGCCGGCCATCAGCAACTCATCACCGACATTTTAATTGAAACCCAGCAAGCTGCCGACATGACTAAAACAACTAACCAGATCTTGCAACAATACAGCCAAATGGTGAGTGCCGTCATTTCAAATAATTTAAACGATGTCATGAAAGTTTTGACGTCATTAACTATCATTTTAACGATTCCCACGATTGTCGGCGGTATTTATGGGATGAATGTCCACCTACCAGGCGCGGGCCTCGTCCATGCATTTAGTTGGATCATGCTCGGTACGATCATTTTATGTGTACTTAGTCTGGAATACTTACGAAATCATGACTATTTCTAATTGACGATTGAAAAAAAACGAATTCCACGTTAAACTATGAAAGAATTACTAAAAAAGTGTGGTGCATACTAAACTTATGAAGAAGAAGAAATCGACTTTTCAAATTATCACGATGGTCGTTATTTGGTTAATGATCATTTCAACCGTCGGCGCGTTAGTCTTACAAGCGTTATCCGGCTTAGGTTTACTTGAATTTTAAAAAGGTTACTGAAGACAAAAACGGTAGGTCAACAAACAATGCTGGCCTACCGTTTTATATTGATTTCCTTATTCCGATGTTGGTTCAGCATCATCAGCACTCGCTTGCCGGTAAACTTTCCGCGGTTTACTCCCTTCGGACGGACCGACAACGCCACGTTCTTCCATCTCATCGACAATCCGAGCGGCGCGGTTATAGCCAATCCGAAAACGGCGTTGTAGCATCGACACACTCGCCGACTGCTGTTCCGTTACTAATTCAACGGCATCGGCATAATATTCATCCTCACCGTCACGCGGATCATCGCCATCTTCATTGGCTTCATCATCTTTAACCAGCATACTATCATCATATTCAGCAGTCTGTTGATCCTTAATAAAGTTCACGACTTCTTCGACATCATGGTCTGAGATATACGCCCCTTGAACCCGCAATGGTTTGTTCATCCCCATTGGTTGATAGAGCATGTCCCCGCGACCCAATAGTTTTTCAGCCCCGTTACTATCAATAATCGTGCGTGAATCCGTCCCGCTAGAAACGGCAAACGCCATTCGTGACGGGACGTTGGCCTTAATCAGCCCCGTAATGACGTCTACGGATGGCCGTTGTGTTGCCAGAATCATATGAATCCCAGCGGCCCGCGCCATTTGGCCTAACCGAATAATGGCATCTTCCACTTCACTCGAAGTCACCATCATCAAATCAGCTAATTCATCAACAATCACGACGATATATGGTAAGGTCGGCCGATTTTGACCATCGGCTTGATTTTGTTCCTGAATATAGTCATTGTAACCTTGCATATTGCGTTGCTTAGAATCCGCAAAAAGCTCATAACGCCGTTCCATTTCTGCCACGACCTTATGCAACGCCCGCGCCGCCTTTTTCGGTTCAGTCACGACGGGAGTCAATAAATGCGGCACACCATTATAGACGCCAAGTTCCACCTTTTTAGGATCAATCAACATGAACTTCACTTGATCCGGTTTCGTATTCATTAACAGACCGGTAATCATCACGTTAATCGCGACCGACTTCCCACTCCCAGTCGAACCGGCAATCAGTAAATGCGGCATCTTCGCTAGGTCAGCCATGACTAAATTCCCAGAAACATCCCGACCCAATGGCACTTGTAACGGTTTCTTCGGATGCGCCGGCTGAGCTTCAACGATATCCCGGAAAGAAACCGTCGAAATTTGCTTATTCGGCACCTCAATCCCAATTAAAGACTTACCGGGAATCGGCGCTTCAATCCGCAAATCCTTGGCCGCTAATGCTAACGCTAAGTCATCGGCCAAATTAACGACTTTGCTGACTTTAACCCCAACTGCCGGATGCAATTCATACTTTGTTACCGATGGCCCCAAGCTGACATTCTTCACGTCGACCTTGACACCAAAGCTATCTAAGGTCGTCTTTAGCTTGGCGGAATTAGCCTCAATCGTCGCATATTCGGCGCTTTGATCTGTCTTTGGAATCTTCGTTAACAGGTCAGACGCGGGTAAGCGATAATCTGAGGTATCAACCGGTGGCGTCCCCGTTAAGGGTGTCTCAGCTTTGACTGGCGCTTCTTGTTCACTAGCTACCACGATTTTAGGCGCCGCTGATACTGGCGCTGCTGAAACGGGGGCTGCCGGGGCCGCTGATTGTGGTGCTGGTTGTGCTTTAGCTACCGGGGCCGGGGTGGCCGATTGTGCTGGTTCGGCCGACTGATTAGCAGTCGCTTGTTGATGAACCCGATAACGCGCATATTGGACCCGCACATAGTGGGCCACGGTCTGATAAGCATCCTTTACATGAGCGCCGGCCACCATCAACCAGTTACGAATAGCTAAGACCGTCTGGTGAAAAGGTAACTTAAAGACAATAAAAATCCCGGTAATAATTAAAATAATGGCAACTAAAATGGTCCCTAAGTTCGCAACCAGCGGATAAGTCACACTATAGCCGGCTGCCCCGACCAGGCCCCCACCAAGGTGAATCGAAACACCGCCTTTGGCAAAGTCATTCTTAATTAAATTCCAAGTAATCGCCCAAAATTCAGTATGACGATTCAAACGGTTAAACATCGGAATCTCTAATAACAGTAAATAACTAAAGAAGATTAAATTGCCACCAAACCAGCGACGCCAGCCCAGTCGTGGTAACCGGCCAAAAATCATCATGAAGCCCAGCACCCCCAACGTTAAAATAGCTAAGAGTTGATAAGCATCGCCAGCAATCAGGCGGAAACACTCCGCAAAGAAGGTCCCGATGAGCCCCAAATTAAATAACGCAAAAATGGTGATCAAGACCCCAATCAAGCCCACCACGTTACCAGTCATTTGATGTTGCGCAGCCGCTTTCGTCGTCCGTTTAGTTCCGGTCGTCCGCTTCTTTTTAGTTGTTCGTCGCTTTTGCGCCACGTTATAATCGTCCTTTCTATATAAGTAATCACAAGTTTGTCTGGACTTGAGTCGTGTTAATGATCTGCTTGGTGCTAGTTGGATTAAATCCCCACTTTGGCTGGCCCCATGGCGTTTCAGCGTTTTAGGAACCAACCGACCGGCGACAATTTTGACTAGCACCAGCTGTCCTAACCTTATTGGCCACCACGACATCCTCACCCAAACACAATTATATCCATTGTACCAAACCTACGTTCGGAATCCTAACTTTTTCACAACGCCAAAAAACGCGCGGACTCTGCTCAGCCGCGCGTCGTCTGCCTATTTTAGTTTGTCGTTTTCATAATGATGCGACCGTTCCAAACTCAAGAAGTTTTGTTGGCGCAAAGCTTCATAGATCACAATGGCCGCTGAATTAGATAAATTCAAGGCACGAATATGAGAATCATCTTGCGGAATCCGAATCGCTTTTTCTGGATAACGCCGCATAAATGGTTCCGGTAACCCCGTCGTTTCCTTACCGAATAAGAAATAGTGATCCTTACTAGTGTCGCTATAATCGACATCGCTATAGTCATGTTCAGCAAATTTAGACACTAAGTACAAGTTGTCTAAGTCTGGAACACTAGCTAAAAAGTCCTGTAAATCCGCGTGATACGTAATGTCCACACTATCCCAATAATCTAAGCCGGCTCGCTTCAAATGCTTGTCATCCACTTTAAAGCCTAAAGGTTCAATCAGATGTAAAGCAGTATCGGTTCCGGCACAGGTCCGCGCAATGTTCCCCGTGTTAGCGGGCATTAATGGTTCAAATAAAGCAATATGATTTGTCAAAATAAGTCTTCCTTTTAATCGTAATATTATTGAATATCATACCATGACTCAACCAATCTAGCCTAGTCCTTCCCAACAGAAAGCTAATTATTCACGTTTGGTACTAGTTGGCTGAATGGTTGGTCCAGACGCGGTGACTACCACTGCATCAATAGCTTAGTTTCTAAACTGCTCAGTGGTAGCGTCGACTTCAAAATAATCCCTAGCAGTTTCGGCCCCAACTAGCAGGCAGCAATCTCTATTAACCCCAAGCTAATTATTCGTATCTTGAACAAACTTACTTTATACTGATCGCTGTATCTTAGATTAGAGGAGGACTTTATTTTGAAAATCATGATTATCGGGGCAACCGGGATGGCCGGTTCCGCCATCACCACCCAAGCATTAGCTCAAGGTCACACGGTCACGGCAATTGGCCGTTCAGCAGAAAAGTTGGCCACGTTAACACCAAATGCTCACCTAACCACCGTCGCTAAAGACGCCTTTACCTTAACTCGCGCCGACTTAACGGCGGTTGACGTTGTCGTCGATGCAATGGCGACCCCACCGGCTAAAGCTTATTTGCACGTTGACCTAGCTACCAAGTTAGTCGCCATGCTACGTGATACGACAGCCCCACGCTTAGTCTTCATCTTAGGCGCTGGTAGTTTGAAGACGGGTGCCGACCAACACCTCTTCGTCAACGATATCGCGGCTGATCCGGCTAACACCGCGTTTGTATCCATTCCCCAAAGTCAACTCAAGGAATTGACCTTCTTACGGACGGTTGATAACGTCAACTGGGTCGGCATCTCACCAGCTGCTGACTTTCACGCCGGTCCCGCTGTCCCAGTTCACCTTGGCACTGATGACTTGTATGTCAATGACCAAGGCATCTCCGCCACCAATACTGGGACAATGGCCGTCGCCGTTCTAAACGAAGTCACTCAACCAGCGCACCATCAGACCCGTTTCACGGTTGCTAATCAGTAACCATTTTTCAGCTAATTTTAATTACCCCCTCAGTAAAACATGCTATGCTAACTGGCATAACACAGTTCACTGAGGGGGATTTTTTATGAAGACCCGCTTAACCGGGCGTGAAACAGGCTTTATTGGCGCCATGCTTTTTGGGCTATTCTTTGGTGCTGGTAACCTCATCTTTCCAATCTACTTAGGTCAACAGGCCGGTGCGCATGTTGGTACCGCGATTATTGGGTTACTGATTACCGGGATTGGCCTGCCATTATTAGGCGTGATGGGGATCGGCTTAACGCGCAGTGCCGGCGTATTCGAATTGGCCACTAAAGTCAGCCGACCTTACGCCTATTTGTTTACGTTTGTGCTGTACCTGACCTTGGGCCCATTCTTTGCAATGCCACGATTAGCTACCACGGCTTTTCAAATTGGCTTAGTCCCATTTTTGAACCGCTCGCAACAGTCCTTAGCGTTATTTGCTTTTTCAGTTGCCTTCTTCGGGCTGACCTGGTTACTGGCGCGTAATCCGGGTAAGATTATGACTTACATTGGCAAATGGCTGACGCCGTTATTTTTGATCCTACTCGGTAGCCTGATGCTAGTCGCCTTAATCAAACCATTAGGTAATTTCCAAGTAGCGGCACGCGGGGCCTATCAAAGTCAACCGCTACTGGCAGGCTTTACAGAGGGTTACAACACGATGGATGCGCTAGCTTCGTTGGCTTTCGGTATTGTGGTCATTGATGCCATTAAAGCGCTAGGTGTAAGCGAACCCGGTCAAATTGCGAAAGATACCATTAAAGCTGGGATTATTTGCGTCGTTTTAATGGGCGTCTTATACAGTGTCCTCGCACTAATGGGAACCATGAGTCTTGGTCGGTTTGCGCCGGCCGCGAACGGTGGCATTACTTTGGCCCAGATTGCCAATGCCTATTTTGGGTCCTTTGGTAACATCCTACTCGCGCTAATCGTCATTATCGCTTGTTTAAAGACGGCGGTCGGTCTCACTTCGGCTTTTGGTGATACCTTACAAGCAATGGTCCCGACCTTCAGTTATCGTTGGCTGATTGTTTTCGCCTGTGCGATTCCGGCCATACTTGCTAATATTGGTCTCACCCAATTAATTACGTATTCAACGCCCATCTTAATGTTATTATATCCACTCGCCATCGTTTTAATTGGCCTTGCTTGCTTATCACCATGGCTAGGCACTTCTCGTTGGCTCTATGCCATGACAACGGCTTGGACGATGATTCCAGCCATTTTAGCTGGTTTAAACGCCTTACCAGCTGGATGGCAACAAACTGGCTGGTTACACGTTTGTCAGCAGTTAAACGCCGCCCTGCCCTTGGCTGAGTTGGGGCTTGGCTGGACCGTCCCGGCTCTAATTGGCCTGCTGATAGGACTGCTTGGCCAACATGTCACCCATCATTAACTTTTTCACGCTTTAACAGCCATTTTCATCAAAATTAAAGGTCTCAAGGGTCACCTGACATCAGCCAGGCGCCTTGAGACCTTTTTTAAGCCGCAAAAAAACGCAGTATTTCGGTGTGGGCACGGCGAAACGCTACGTTAATGAAGTTCAACTCGGTAGTCACCAACGATGTTGATCGATGTTAGCTACCAAACGATTTCTCAATGGCAATCTTAACACCGGCTTACCAATCATGCAAGCACCCTTGACTTACTTTTCCTTAGTCATGGTTAACAAGCTGACAGCCACCGTAATTTTAGGTAGACCAGTTTGGACCGCTTGCGCCAAACTAGCCGCATCGGCGCCCCAATGTAGCGGTGTCATCACCATTAAATCATTGAAGTCGACTGAACTGAGATCGAATTCATAATGGATAACCTGTTGTTTTGCCGTCGGATAATGCTGCTTAAATAAGTCAATCACTCGCTGGTTATCGTAGTGGTACTGACGATCAGTCGGCTTAAACAATAAATGCCGCAATTCAATGAGATAGTCGCTATTGGGCACCACTTTTAACAGCTGCCCCCCTGGCACCAAGACACGTTCAAACTCACGATAAGCGGATGGGGAAAAGACATCCATAATCGCCGTGAATGCGGCATCCGTAAACGGCAACTGTGCCAAATCAGCCACACAATAATAAGCTGGCGTGGTTAATTGGGTCGCTAAGTTAACCCCAGCTTTACTAATATCAAAACCAATCCCGACATCTTTAGCATTAGCATGCAGGTCTAATAAATCCGCTAACGGCGTGCCTTCGCCGCTCCCAATATCTAAGATTCGCTGGGGCTTGGCACTCAATTGCGCATTAATCGCCGCCACAATCGGTTTGAAAAAGCCGGCTTGCAAAATCCGCCGCCGGGCTGCTAACATCGCCGCGTCATATTCACTTTGAACTTGGTGCGTCAAAAAATACAAGGTCCCTTTTTTAGAAAAATCTAACTCATGCCCGTTGGGACACTTGAGGGTATGGTCTTCGACAGCACTGTACGGTGCGTCACAAACTAAGCAGCGAAACAAGTTTAAATGTTGTTGCACAAACTGGCTGCCTTGATCTATTTTCTTCACTATTTTCACACTTTCCAAATTTATCTTAGTCCCATCATACCATATGTAACCACATCATTAGGCTGATGTTACGGACACCGGTTGAAACTAAATAGTCGCAATGTTGATTTTACTATGCTATCTTAAATAACGTTCTAAAAAACATTGAAAGTTGCGATAAATTTTTTGTGGGTGAATTGCAAACCCAAACAGTTGCAAAGGAGCAAAAAATTATGGCTAAAAAGTCAAAAATCGCGAAAGAAAAACGGATCGAAGCAACGGTTGCCAAGTATGCCGCCCACCGCGCAGAACTAAAAGCTGCCGGTGATTACGCCGGGCTAGCAACCTTACCACGCAATGCCTCACCCGTTCGGATTCATCGGCGCGACCATTTAGATGGCCGGCCACACGCCTACCTACGGAAATTCGGAATGTCACGATTAAATTTCCGCCGCTTAGCCCATGCCGGTCAAATTCCCGGGGTGCGCAAAGCTAGTTGGTAAATCAATTTAAATTCAACTAAAAATGAGCAGTGCCTGCATTTTTGCTGGCCCTGCTCATTTTATTTAACGTTCATTTTTAAATTGTTCCAATTGTTTTAACCCAGCTACAATACTAGCCTTAGAATAATGTCCAGCTTGCAAAGTAGCCTCATCATAATGATTAAGCGTTTGGTAAACCCATAAGGCTAGCTGAAAGAACTGGTCTTCAGTCATTGCATACCGCAACTTTAATAACCGCGTGGCTGCCTGCTGATAATGCTGATCGTGAATCAGCTGGCGCAATTCCGCTTGATGGGGCAACGTTGGCCCGACCGTCCCCGGAAAGACAATTTCCGTGTTGGTGCTATCCTTGGCGTGCGCCAACAGATAACCAAAGCCTTCCGCTAAAGAATGAATCTGCCGTAGAATAAAGTCACTTTCTTCAGCCATCGTCAACTGCTCCCTCTTCTTCATACAAACCAGATTGGGCTTGATACCAAGCAAATAAATGGGTCACTAAGACTTTCAAGATGGCATACCCCGGTATCCCGAAAATCACACCCATCAGTCCAAAAATCTTACCGCTGACCAACAATACGATCAAAATCGTTACCGGGTGAATGGCTAGACTACTGCCTAACACTAACGGTGAAATGACCCGACCTTCAATGGTCTGTTCGATCACAAAGACAATTAACACTTTGATCAACATCCAAGGTGAAATCACTAGCGCAATCACCACTGACGGCACCATTGCTAGAAACGACCCCAGATATGGAATTAGATTCAAAATACCGGCTGCAATCCCTAAAGTCAACGCAAACTTCAAGCCGATAATCCCATACCCAATGGCAAACATCACTGCGACAAAAAACGCGACCGTCAATTGTCCCCGAATATAGTTACTAACTTGCGAATTAATCTCGGTCAAGACTTGCAAAAAGCTGGTCCGGCCTTTGGTAGGAATAAACTTAGCCAGATATTTCGGCAACTGATGGCCGTCTTTTAATAAGTAAAACAGAATAAACGGCATCGTAATCAAGCCAATCACCACGGTCGTGACCGTGCTGACCACACTCGTAATGGAAGAAACCGTTCCGGTTAAGTACTTGGTCACCTTACCGCTCAATAACTTGCTCGCATCGGTATTCCATTGATCCAATTGATCACGAAAGACCGATAACTTTGGATCATTCAACCAATGATTAAGCTCATTACTGGCATTGTGCCAATAAGTCGGCCAGTCATTGATAATGCCTAAAGTTTGTGTGCGAATAATCGGAATCAAGGCGACAATACCCCAAACAATCAAGCCCAGGATCAGCACAAATAACCCAATAATCGTCCAGGTCCGTCGAATATGGAACCGTCTTTCCAACCAATCAACTAGCGGATTCATCAAGTAATATAACACCCCGGCTAGAATAATTGGCAAGCCCACAATACTAAAAAATTGTTGCACTGGTGTTAGCAGCCAGGTCACTTGCTTACCTAAAAAGGCGTTGGCTAACACCAATAAAATAATAATCAAAATGCGAATCGTTTGTTGCCCCGTCCAGCGAGCTACGGTTGGTTTCGTCTTCAAAAAATGCACCCCCGGTTACTAACAACCTATGCTTGATACGTGATCACGCTGCCAACTTTAAGTTGCGGCATGGTCGCTGGCGCCAAATAAATACCATTTTGCATCGGCTTTTTCGGCACGGCAGTAAAGTATAAGGTGGCATGTCCAATCGAATTCAGGTTAGCATTGACTAGTTCACCCGCATATGCCACGGTATAGGCTTGGTCATCAATCTTAATGCTACTCCCCACCGTAATGGTCACTGGTTCAGACTTACCATCAAACTTTTGGATCACCGCAATATTTTGAATCGCTGCGGTCGCCGTTTCATCGAAAAAAATTAAAATGGGTTCGTGCTCAGAAATTGCTTGGTCCCCAATAGATTGTACGGTTGCACTAACTGCCATGTTTACAGAACTCCATTCTTTAATTTAAGTTGGCTTAATTGTAGCATAGCGCCCCGGCCTTTCGCCACTTTGGGACCGTTTTCAGTTAGACGGTTTATGCTATAATTAACCTCGGGACTGATTCAAACATCAGTCATCTGTCACTCAAGGAGGTTGAGCGTCTTATGCAAGAACCGCTCTTATTTGGAACTTATACTAAAAAAACAAGTCAAGGCATCTATGCCGGGACTTTAGATACGACTGAAAAAGCCTTAACCATGACCGGGTTGGTCGCCAAAACCGCTAACCCAACTTATCTTGCCTTATCCGCTAAGAATCGCCTTTATAGCGTGGTCAAAGCCAGTGATGATGAAGGTGGAGTAGCCGCTTGGCAATTAACCGACCAAACCGCTACTCGGTTGAATGAAGTCATTGCGCCCGGGACCCCACCCGCTTACGTCGCCGTCGACGAAGCACGCCAATTAGTCTACAGCGCCAATTATCACAAGGGCACTGCCAGTGTGATGCACATCGCCACTAATGGTGAACTCACGCTAGTTGATCAAATTAAGCATACCGGCAACGGCCCCCGGCCAGAACAAGATGGGTCGCATATCCACTATACAGACTTAACCCCAGATAACCGGTTAGTCGCCATCGATTTAGGCAGTGACACCGTTTACGTCTACAACGTTAGTGCTGCCGGTAAGCTCAGTGCCCAGTCAACGTTGAAGCTGACGCCTGGCTTTGGTCCTCGGCACCTGGTCTTTGCACCGGATGGTCGCCACGCCTTTTTAGTTGGCGAATTATCCAGCAACGTGGCCACCTTGGCTTATGACCCAGCCACTGGTTACTTCAAACAATTAGCCGTGGTCACGACCATTCCAGCTGATTACACTGCTCATAACGGGGCAGCCGCGATCCGGTTGAGCCATGACGGCCGGTTCCTTTACGTTTCTAATCGCGGTTACAACTCATTGGCCGTCTTCCAAGTCCAAGCCGACTTCAAGTTGACCTTAATTCAACAAATCAGCACTGAAGGTGACTTTCCACGGGACTTCGCGTTAGACCCGACGGAAGCGTTCGTCGTTGCGGTTAACCAGAACACCGATAACGCCACGCTATACGCGCGCGACCTTAAAACTGGTCAATTGACGCTACTTCAAAAAGATGTTACCGTCCCAGAAGGCGTTTGCGTCTTATTCTCAAAGTAAAGGATGACGAATTAAATGGTCTTAAAAGAAGTCGCATTAGAAAACTATACGAATATCCCCGCCGCTATCGCTGCGGGGGCCCAACGAATCGAGTTAAATGATAACTTGGCCGTTGGCGGTACGACCGTTAGCCGTGGGGTCATGGCAGAAGCCGCCAAGTATACCCAAGAACATGGCGTGACACTAATTACCATGATTCGCCCACGTGGCGGTAACTTCGTTTATAACGACACCGAATTAAAAATTATGGAAGCTGACTTATTACAAGCCCAAGCATTAGGAGTTGACGGCGTGGCCTTGGGAGCCTTAACCAAGGACGGCCAACTGGATACTGAAGCCATGGCCCTGCTCGTTGGTGCCGCTGGCGGTATGAGTGTGACTTTCCATATGGCTTTTGATGCCTTAGCTCCTGATCAACCAGCGGATGCAATGGACTGGTTAGTTGCCCACGATGTGGAACGCATCTTAACCCATGGCGGTCCGTTAACCACCCCAATTGCAGATTGCTTGCCACAACTACAGGCAACTATCAAATTGGCAGCTGGTCGCATTCAAATCTTACCTGGTGGCGGCATTACCGCAGACAACGTGGCCCGAATTACCACAGCACTGAACGTTCCTCAAGCCCACGGCACCAAAATTATCGCTTATTAAATTTTGACCGCATGAGTCAAAAAGGGCGCTGAAAACACGTTTAATCCGCGTGTTTTCAGCGCCTTTTTCAGTTGTTTTAACGCATTAAATCAACAATATCTTGTGGTAATGGCGCAAAAGTTGTTAAATCCCGTTGCAAAAATGGATCATAAAAACTTAATTGCATGCAGTGCAAGGCCTGACGATTAATCCAAGGATTCCGTGGCCCCCCATATAAGGTATCCCCAATCAACGGATAGCCCGCCGCCGCAAAGTGCACTCGAATCTGATGCGTCCGGCCGGTATGCAACCGCACTTTAACCACTGTTCGATCGGCCAGCCGGCGAACCACCCAATATTCTGTTAGGGATGGTCGACCATCTGGGGTAATCGTCCGTTTGATAAATGAACCGGGCGCGCGACCAATTGGCTGATCCAACCAACCATGATCGGCTGGTAAGACGCCACTGACGACTGCTAGATACATCTTGCGCATCGCATGCGTTTTGAGCTGGGCATCGATAATTGAATGAGCAAAGTGGTGCTTGGCAAATAATACAATGCCACTCGTATCCCGATCCAGCCGAGTCGTAATGTGAACGACCTGATTCTCATAAGCCTGCGCTTGATAATACCCTTTGACGCGATTAGCCAAGGTGTTTTCTGGCAAATGATGAGCCGGTACCGAAGCCACGCCAGCCGGCTTATTTGCAATCAAATAATCACGATCTTCGTATAAAATAGTCAATGGTAAATCGGAGCCGCCCAAAAAGTCATTACCGATTTCGATCGGCGTCACCATCGTCACCTTTTCCCCGCCAGTCAGAACATGGATTGCTAAGACGGGCTGATCATTGACCAAGATGGCGCCACCATGGTACTTCACTTTTTTTAATAAACTGCGGGTCACGCCGTGTTGTGACAACAACGTCTTGACTTTCATCGGTACTGTTGCGGTGTTTCGCCACGTGAATCTCATTGGTCCTCTTCCAGACCAATGAAGGAGGTCTCAACTCGTTGCCAGAACCGGTTGTGCCGATGCTGCGCAAAGGCGATCCGCCGATTAGCGATCGAATAACGAATTTGTTGAATCGGTCGTGGCTGGGTGTCCATCTGATCAGCTGTAAAGATAAAATGTGACTGCTGCTGCGGCTTAATCGTAATGGTTTCGTAAGGCGCGACAATTACCGGTGACCCCAACGTTCGGAACACCCGGTTATTAATCGACGCAATTTCTGCCATTTGTAACGCGTCCAAGCGTGGATGAATCACGGCACCACCAACGGATTTATTGTAAGCCGTTGATCCCGTGGGCGTTGAGACACATAGCCCATCGCCACGGAAACGTTCGAATAACTCATCTTGAATATACACATCAGCGACCATCGTACTGCCGAGTTTCTTTAACGTCGATTCATTTAACGCCAAGTAGTGATCCGTCTCACCGGTATCTGCGTACGTAATTTCAACTGATAACAGCGGATAAGTCACACTTTGTCCGTTATCATCCTTCAAGCCCGCAATCAGCTGATCAATCTCATAATCGCGCCAATCGGTATAAAACCCTAAGTGACCCGTATGCACGCCGACAAAGCGGACTTGATCCACCATATCACTGTAATGGTGGAACGCTGATAACAACGTCCCATCGCCCCCGACTGATAAGACGAGGTCTGGTGCATAGTCATCAATTTCAAAACCAGCCGCGGTTAACTTTGTATGTAGTTCAGTGGCGACTTTCTTTGATTTAGGATTAGAATTCGCATAAATCGTTACTTTCATCATGAGTCTTGGTCTTCTTTCGTTGCGCTATCATCATCGGTTTGAGCACCTTTACCGTAAGAAAACAAGCTCTGCGCTTCTTGGATTTCTTCACGAATCTCAGACATTTCTTTATCTAAACTAAAAGCCGCTTCGGCCGCCCGTTGTAACCGTTGACTGAGGTTTTCTGGAAAGTCCCCTTGATATTTATAATTTAATGAATGTTCAATCGTAGCCCAAAAATTCATTGCTAGCGTCCGGACTTGAATCTCTGCTAAGATCTTCTTTTCTCCGCCAACCATCTGGACCGGATATTCAATCACAATATGATACGACCGATAGCCAGATGGCTTTTCATTGCTGATATAGTCCCGTTCTTCTAGAATCGTCATATCAGTTCGTTTCCGCAATAGGTCGACCACTTGATAAATATCTTCGACGAATTGACACATAATCCGCAGCCCAGCAATATCTTGCATATCTTGTTCTAAACGATCAGCTTGAACTTTACGCCGGAGCATCTTTTCTTTAATGCTATCGACCGGTTTCACGCGCCCCGTTACAAACTCAATCGGTTCATGCTGGTTCAAATCGCGAAACTGTTTCCGCATTCCCCGCAGTTTAACTTTTAATTCATCAACAGCTTGTTGATAAGGTAATAAAAAATGGTTCCAGTCTTCCATCAGGGCACCTCCGTTTCAAATCCATACCTTTAAAATTTTACCATATTTTCCCAGAATAAAAAGCAATCGCTTCCTGGTTTAACAATTCACATTAACAACTTAACCAACAGCGCTTTCAAGAGCAAATTACTTTACGAATAGGCTAAATCGGTGCATGATGACAGTCGAAGGTTTAATTTAAGTGACCGCTTAACCGGTCCGAACTTATATAAATGATGAATTTAAAAACTTGCAAATACTAAGTAACCTTGGTATTCTGCACTATGACGCGAAAAGAGAAAGTGGAGGAATTATGACGTGTTAGAAGTGTATTTATTTGTAAATCCGCTAGGAGAACAATGTGTCCGCGATGAACAAAATGTCTTACGCCTGGCCAACGATTCGGATAAGCAAATTCAATTCCAATTCGTACCATTATTGAATATCAATGTCATCCAAAAGGCGATGCAACGTCAGGGATTAAAAGCCACTGACTGGCAAGCTCAAAACCAACAGTCACAACAGCTGTATCGCATTATTTTGGACTACAAAGCCGCTCTTTTTCAAGGCAAAAAACGGGGTCGTAATTTCTTAATTGCGATGCAAGATGCCCTTTTAAAAGCCGGCCAACGTTATTCTGAAGAGTTGGTCACGGCAGTCGCTGAACGCTGCCAGATTGACTTAGATATGTTTATGGAAGACCGCAATAGTGACTTAGCCAAACAGGCTTTTCATGCCGATCAACGGCTAGCTTCTGAGATGAACATTACCGCGGCATCCTCCGCGGTGGTCTTTGACTGTGATCATTACGATTACGGCGTTTTGCTAGAATACTTTAATTACGCGACCTTATTTGACCTCGTTAATGGTCAATTAGATCCATTTGACGAGTTAGCGCAACATACCAACTGTGCTAACTTAGATGGCACTCAATTGCACGTCTTATAGTACGACCAGTTATTGCAATTATTCTGACATAACAGAAAGGGCCCGCTCAATTGCAGCGGGTCCTTTTTTGGCTAGAAGCCAACTTAATTAGCTTTGATTAACTGTTCAAACTCTGTTAATCGTCGTTCAAATACCGCAAACGCATCGGCCAAATAATCTGTCTTGGTCATATCGACCCCAGCATTGCGCATCACTTCAATCGGGAACTCCGATGAGCCAGCTTGTAAATAGCCCAGATACTTCTTAACCGCGCCCGGTTGTTGCGTCGAAATACCATGTGCTAACGTCGAAGCGGCCGCAAAACCAGTCGCGTATTGATAGACATAGTAATTGTAATAGAAATGCGGAATCCGCGCCCATTCATCCGCAATCTGCGGATCACTAACAACCGTTGTGCCATAATACCGTTGATTCAAGTGCAGATAATAAGTCGACATACGATCAGCGGTTAACGGTCGGCCGGCCGCAGCTTCCTCATGAATCCACTGTTCAAACTCCGCAAATTGCGTCTGCCGGAACAAGGTTCCTTTAAAACCGTCCAAATAGTAATTTAAGACATAGGCCCGCACTTTAGGATCCGTCTCGGTCGCTAATAAATAATTCGTTAATAAATTCTCATTCGTGGTCGACGCAATCTCGGCCACAAAGATTGAATAATCACCATACTGATATGGCTGATGATGGGTGGTCTCATACGAATGCATACTATGACCCATTTCATGTACTAACGTGTATAAGTTATCGATATTGTTCTGCCAATTCAATAACATATATGGCGCCGTATCATACATCCCAGAGGAATAAGCCCCACTCCGTTTACCTTGGTTTTCGACCACATCAATCCAGCGTGAGTTAAAGGCCGTTTTGACATGTTTAATATAATCAGGGCCTAAAACCTTTAACGCTTTTAAGGCGGTCGCTTGGGCCTGCTCATAAGTATAAGTCAATTCTGGCTTGCCTGTCAGCGGCGTATATAAATCATACATATGCAAAACATCCACATCCATGACCGACTTACGCAACGCCACGTAGCGATGCAACAAGTCCAAATGTTGGTCCACGGCAGTCACCAGCGAGTCATAAACCGTCGTTGGAATCTGATTAGCAGCCAAAGCAGCCGTCCGAGCATCCGGATAGTGGTGCGCTTGCGCCACAAAATTATGCACTTTTACTTGGCTGGCTAAAGTCGACGCCAGAGTCCGGCGAAATTGATGGTATACCGTATATAATGCGGTAAAGGCTTCTCGCCGAATAGCTGGTTCAGCGGATTCTAACAAAACGCTATAAACCCCTTGTGACAGCTTAACTGGCTGACCCTGTTCATCCTTTACGACTGGAAATTCAAAATCCGCATTATTCAAAACACCGAATGTTTTAGCGGACGCATCGAAGATGTCACCAGCACCAGCTAATAGGGCTTCTTCCTTTTCTGACAGCACGTGACCTTTTTGTAATCGAATCGTATCCAATAAGTGCCGATAAGCCCGTAAGTCAACGTTATCGTCCAAGTAGGCATCCAACTGTGCGGGCGTTAATGTCAAGATTGCGGGTTCTAGCCAAGCCGTTGCCGCCGACACCTGGGCCGTTAAGCTACTGGCTTGTTCGTCTAACGCCTGATTCGTACTGTTACCAGTATCTTGATCACTCTTTAAGCTCGCATAGACGGCGACCTTTTCCAGGCGGCGATACAATCCTAAAACGCCTTCAATCCCGGCTAAGACCGTCGCGGCATCAGTCGTAAAGTTGGCTTTCAAAGCTGCCATGGTCGTTAAGTCGGCCTTAACCTGCGCGACATCCGCTTCATACGCGACTTGATCCGCATAAATCTTCGTTAAATCCCAGGTCAGTGCTTCAGGAACGGCTGACCGCGTTGGTAAATGTTTAGTTGCTACCATGCTAGTCCCGGCTACCGCGCTTAGCGACCTTCGCCCAGTTAGGGTTAAGGGGTGGCATCGCGATAGCGCTCCTTTCAAATTTAGTTAGCGGTGGTTACCGCCGACAACGTGTTTGGTCAATTCATCGTCGCTACTTACCCACTCGATGTCCAACCAAACAAGGTTCATATTACTTAGATTAACACATTATCCAGCCGTTTGGTGTCAGTGGGATTAAGTTGCCACTCTGGTTGGACCCGAATTGGCTGAAACGTGGTCGCCGCATTGATGACTCATCACGCCGAGCTTGGGCTTCAAAATGGCGCTTAGCGTGCGGCCGGTAGCAGGTTTAACTAGCACTAAGCGTACAACCATGAACCGCGCTGATTGCTCAGCGCAATTAATGCCGTTTCCAACGCAATAATTGTGAATTCAGTCGCCAGCCAGCCGGAACTGCCGTCATCACTTGCCGGGTAACTAATTCCGTCAAAAAATCATGTACTAGTTGTTGCTGTAAATGGGCCAGTCCCTGTAGACAACTGACCGGTGCTACCAAGGGCGCTAATTCTGTTTGCAACAGTTGCTGCAGTCGTCGGGTCGATACAACGGCCGGTTCTGACTGTAACCGAACAAACACGTGCAAATACCAGCTTAAATAAGGACCCGCCAAAATAGGCACCTTAGCCATCATCGGATAGACCCAATTAGGCATGGTGGCCAAAGTCCCACCATGCTGATAACAGAAACGTTGCAAGGTAACGACTTGCGGTTGCTGTCCTAACCGTCCTAACGTTAATCGCCGTTGATAAGCTTGATAGTGATCGGCAACGACGGTGGGCCGCGTTAGTGACGGCCGATACTGCAATAACTCAGCCACGGCCACCCGTTGTGCTGGAAAGTAATGCCGTTGCAAATACAAAGGGTCCCCATCACAACTTAATAAATTCAAATCCAACTGTAACTGTAGGCCAGTCACATCCCAAAAGACCAAATAGCACCCCCACTGTGGCGAATACTGCAGGAACTTCAACGCTTTGGCATGCGCCCGCAGACGACCACTAACTTGATAAGGTGACCCTAGCACCCATAAAACCCGGTAGCCATGTTGTCGATAGCCTTGGGTTCGTTCAGCCAGCCGAGTCACACTCAGCGGCGAACATTGAAACTCCAAGGCCAGGGGTGGTTGTGAACCTTGCTGAACTAAGACGTCTGGCCGCTGATGCAACGCGGGTAACGCCGCTTCAATCTGAACAGTATAGCCACTAGCTTGAAACCACGCTGCTAATTGTTGTTTACCAAGTAAATGTTCCGCGGTCTCCCCTTCCGAAAAAGTCTGACAAGCCGCCGTTTGATGCGCAAAATGAGCAGCCATAACGCGGCCACGTTTTAACCGGACGGCACTTTGACAGCCGGGACAATGATATTTAGCTTGCCGAGTGGCATCGGCCGCTAAGATTAAGTGATTCTGCTGATCTTGAGCCATTAACATCTGAACCTCACCGCCTTTTACTACTAGTTACGGCAAAAGCGAGCAACTCCTGTTAAAAATCTGCAGTCACAAAAAAAGCCGCTACCTCTTAAAGGTAACGACTTCAAACTAAGCCATTATTTGAAATAGTGACGAACGGTTTCTAAAGCTGCATTGGACATGACCTTTTCACCATGTTCCAATAACACATCGGCCGTCACCTTCGTTTGGTGGGCATATTCTAGCGCAACCGCCACATCATCTTGAATAACCCCCGTTGAGGATTGATCGACGAAAAAGACTAGTTCTAAGTAGTACTTATCGCGATACTTAAACAAGTTAGACGCTAAGCCATCGGGCCGGAACATCTGTGCTAACGAAATCACATCTTCAAAGCTGTCAAACTGTAGCACAAATTCTTTAGTTGGTGTATCTGGATCTTCGATATAAGGATCTAAGTCATTCGTATCCTTAGTCTGATTATGTTGTACACCCTGAGACTGATCACTACTATCGGTGTCAGTCTGCATTAATTTTCGTTTCAAATAATCTGAAACATCATCTTGCATATTTTGATCCGATGATTGATTAGGCTGGGTCGCCTTAGCAATCGTATCTTGCAAGTTTTCACTATTCTTACTGATAAAAAGTTCCAAACCATTCCGATTTGGTAACACTTGGAACGTCACAGCATCATTATCTTGAAATTGATGGTCAACATCAACTTCCTCTAAGATACTATAAAAAAAGCTTTCAATTTGTTTATGATTCCCTAGTAAATCCAACACGCGAATGCCGCGTTCATTGAGATCATCGTTGCCGATTAGAACTCGAATCGTATCTTCATTGATTCGTTCCATCTCCATTACAGATCCACCCCTTTCTAAGTGTCAAGGGCCATAATCACTATCACAATTCTAACTTATTTCAGCGGATTGTAAAGTAATCTATCTGAAAACTAAAAAAATTGACTAGGTTAGTAACCGCACTAGTCAATTCTGTATTTAGATGCTGGCTAAATGCCATACTTTTTCTAATTCTAATGTTCGAACCCGGCGTGGTAAAAAGCGGCGGATTTCGTCTTCATTGTAACCAACTTGTAGCCGTTTATCATCTAACATGATTGGCCGGCGTAGGATACTCGGTTCCCGACTAATTAAATCATAGAGTTGCGTCAACGATAAATCATCAATATCGACATTCAAGCGCTGGAAGGCCTTAGAACGTGTCGAAATGATTTCTTCAGTCCCATCTTCGGTCATCTGTAAAATACCTTTAATTTCATCGATTGAAAGTGGTGTGGTAAAGATATTCCGTTCTTCAAAGTCAATGGCATGCAGCCGTAACCAAATCTTTGCTTTCCGACAAGACATGCAGCTTGGTGATGTATATAAAGTAACCATAAAATTAGTTTCCTCCTTATTGCGTCGCCAACATTACAACTTTGTTTCAAATATTATTATATATTATTTACTAACGTTTGTGAACACTTTTTTAAAAACTAATTTAGAGTTATTCTAACTACTAATAGACATTTATTTATTTTATGTCACTTTATATACAAGTATAATAGTATATTGGTCAATTATGTCATCTATTAAGTAGTGTACAATTTAGATTTACCTTATTATTTTGATAACGTCAATTCCTATAAAGTGTAAAAAAAGAGACCAAGTCAGCTTAGTCTCTTAATCACGTTTATAACGTTAATTGTAAATATTTTTGCGCCACAATCACGTTGACCCCGGTGCCAGCGGTAGTTTGAGCTTCATGCCGTAACTGTTCAAAATCAACATCTTGAGGTAAATGCGTCAACAACAACTGCTTAACATGGGCAGCTTTGGCAATTTCACCAGATTGAGCAGAGGTCATATGCCAGATTTTCCCCGTTTTATCAGCACCAAAGTTCGTGTCAGTCATCAATAACTGCGACCCTTCGGCAAAAGTGGCTAACGCAGGCAAATACGCTGTGTCAGCCGAGAATGTCAATTGTTGCCCAGTGGCCCGTTCCACAATCTTAACGGCAAAGGCGGGAACCGGATGCTTGGTCTTTAGGAAAGTAACATCGAAGGGGCCAATCTGATTCACACTAGCTGGATCATAGGCGCGACCAACCGTTGCTCCGGCCCAGGTTAAGGCCCCAAAGTTCAACGGGTCCTCAGTATGCCCATAGATTGGCAAGATTGGCGTTTTGCGATCGCCTTGGCGTAATTGCCAATAATATTGTAAGACCCCCACATCAGCAGTATGGTCGTGATGATAATGACTCAATAAGACGGCATCTAGTTGTAGCGGATCTAAGATTTCTTCCAAGGCGTTTAAAGCGCCTGACCCACAATCTAGTAGTAAGTGATAGTGTCCGGCAGTCACAAGATACGCACTCGTGCCAACCCCATCATACGGATACCCGCCGTAATAACCTAAAACAGTAACTTTCATGATTGAACCTCCATTTGACTTCAAACAATCAAAACCGGATTGCTAATAACCTGTCTATCTTCATTTTAACCCAATCTAAAAAATAATTGAAACCGTTCAGCGACATGTTTTCAATTATTTTCGAAAACACGTATAATGATAATTGTAATAACTAAGGAGTGATATTTGATGAGTGGAAAGATTTCAGCAACTTTTGGGACGCGTAAAATTTTAACCATGATCCAACAAAAGCATGCGGACCGTGATTTATTATTAATGCAAGCCAATGCCACTGAAGATCGGTATATGTTACTCGACTTGAGCGGTGAAAAGTCCGTCTTTTCAAGTCCAGTTTCTTATGATGTTTTACTGAATAAAGGGACTGCTGATTGGCATGGCATGACCAGCTTTATTTTTATGGACCTACCAATTGAGGAACAAAAAGTTTTCAATTCTAAGTTCAGTGCTTTCCGGGCTGAATATGAAAAGCCAAACGGACTCAAACATTTCATGATCCTACGCGAAGCCAAAAATGACGCCGCGTTTGTCATCGTCACTAATTGGCATAGCGATTCTGAATATGCCGTCTGGTTACGGAGCGCTTCATTTAAGCCATTTGCGAAGTACACCACCGCTGACTTTGACTATCACGAAAGCCGTTACGCCTTCGTCCGGTCTTTAAAATCATAAACTTGACTTAGGCCAAGTCTTGCTAAAACTACCTTGAAACTAACTTTCAGGGTAGCTTTTTTTATGTATCACGCTGATTAGTTAGACTAGGCGAACCACCGTCGACTGATGCCAATCAAAAAGTGCTAATACGCAATGATTTTTTTCATTGGTATTAGCACTCACTGGACTGAATGGAATCTGACGGACTATCCGTAGTCATAAGTTTCACTTCCTTATTTACTTGTTGACCTAATTGATGGCTAACATTTGTGCCAAGCCATCAGCTGGCATATTTAACTCGCGCAACCGCAGTAACGTCTGCATCAAGTCAAAATATTCAGTTTCCGTGTATAACCGGTTTTCAATATTAATTTGGTAATCATCGGCAATCGTTACCAGGTCTTGTCGCAATCGGTGTCGAACTTCATTAGCAGTTAACATCACACTCACCTCCATGACTTACTTCTTATCATAACATACCAAGTCATCGCCAACTGTTGGTGATCACGCTTTGATAATTAGCCCAACGTTCATTTTAGTGAGCCTAATCCCGTTAACTTGCACTTTAAAGCCAATTTCACCTCGTTAAAATTGTATGAGAATTATTATCCTGATAATTAATTAAATCGTTTTAATAAAACGCCCATCAAAAGCCAGTCATAATAATATTTAATAACGATTATAATGTTTTTTCGGCTAATGCGGCTCAAGCCCGCCCTCATCGTCTTTTCATAAAAGTCGGTTAGTTTTCTCACCTGTTCCCCATCAAAATCTGTGCTATACTGCAACTAACTTAATTATCGGAGGTGGGAAGGTTGCCAATAAGTCAATATATCGTGATTTTTTGCTTGATTGTCGTCATTAGTCTAATCGTCTATCTGCAGTATGCCCTAGGAGTGATGAAAGCTTCAGTCCGCACCGCAGCCCTCTTGCCGATTAGTTATGCCAGCTTCATGTTAATGATGACTGGCATCGTCGCTGGCTTTAACGCCAACAGTCTCCTATTTATAGTCAGTCAATGGCTTGTAGCGTACTGGTTATACTGGCTCTACGAATGGGGCACCAAACATCCGCAGCAGGTCTCACCAACGCACACCGCACCATTAACGTTGAAACTAAAGAAACAAAAATAAATGACTCATCAAATAAAGTGCTTGTGCCGACTGAACTCGCAGTCGATACAAGCACTTTATTTAGTTGCAATTTGAGTCATTATTTAGTCCGTCGACGTGTCCTGATCATGATCTGAATCTTCATATTTAACCGTTTGTAAATAACGATACACACTGGGATCCGACACTTTAATAATTTTTGCCACTTCACTGACGGAATCCTTCAAGAGAAAGTACCCTTGATGATACAGATTTCGAACAATCTCGAGTTTCTCATTTTGTTTTAAGTATTCAACCGAAACCCCATATTCGGCACACACTGCCTGCGTGACTTCACGTGCCAAGTCAGTAATCGAAGTTGTCAGATGTTCTGGGGCCACCGGTGACTCATGTGGGTCGTCGGCTGAAGTCGCCTCCGCTTTCGGAGTATTAAGATGCGCTACATTTAGATGTTTATAATCCTGCATGATTTTAGTAACTTGCTGCTGTAGCTCATCTAAGTCACTCTCATCCGTATTAATACAAATCATCCCCACGATTTCACCCGCTAGGCGCAGGAAGTAAGTTGATGACCGCATCGGATACTTGCCGTGGGTCACACCTTTGTAATTCGCTAAGTAATCGCGCTTTTCGGCGCGGCCGGCCTTCATCGTGCGCAACGCCAAATCGGTCGCCGGGTCGCCGACTTGCCGGTGTGAAATATGTGAATTTCGAATAGCCACGACCGAATGATCTAAGTCTAATAAGTCATTCAATACAACCTCACTATTGGGTCCCAAAATATCGGCTAAAAAGTCCACGAACGGAATAAATTCTCGAATATAAGCTTGTTTTGCTGATAACGTTTTTTTCATATCACTCACCTCATTAAAGATAGCCCCCACTTGATCACTCAACCATGACTGCCAATCATATGATACTATTTTATCACAATAATAATGTTAGCGTATACAACGATAACTAACAAAAAAGACAATGACCACCAAGTAGCCACCATCTTTCCACTCGTACTAAGCTTTAGCTTGGGCCTTGCCAAAGATCTTTTCTTCCATTCGAATCGCAGTCGGTGTGGCGGCTAAACCACCCAGACCGGTTTCCCGTAAAGCTCGCGGTAAGCCCTTCCCGACTTTATCCATCGCCATGATCACTTCATCGGCTGGAATCTTGTTGGTACAGCCAGCTAACGCCATGTCCGCCGCAATCAACGCATTACCGACCCCAATCGCATTCCGCTTCACGCATGGTAATTCAACTAGACCGGCAACCGGATCACAGACCAGCCCCAACAAGTTACTGATGGCCATCGCTAACGCTTCGGAACTTTGCTCAGCGGTACCCCCAGCCACTTCAACGGCCGCAGCCGCTCCCATCGCTGAAGCACTCCCGACTTCGGCCTGACAACCACCCGTTGCACCAGCAATACTGGCATTATTGGCAATCACCATGCCATAAGCTCCCGCTGTAAATAAGAACTGGATCATCTGATCACGTGTCAAGTCTAGTCGATCTTTCAGAGCGAAGACAACGCCAGGCAGTGTCCCCGTTGAACCAGCAGTTGGCGTCGCGCAAACAACGCCCATCGCCGCATTAACTTCATTAGTTGAAATTGCATTTTGAACAGCTTGCATCATCACATCACCAGACAAGGTATGCCCGGTTTGCCGATACTTCTTTAATAACACCGCTTCGCCGCCCGTTAAGCCAGTCGTCGAATAAACGCCATCGCCCGCAGCGCCTTTTTTTACGGCTGCCTCCATCACATCTAAGTTTCGGCCCATCGTATGCCAGACTTCTGCACGAGTACAGTTAGAAGTGGCCATTTCCTGTTCAATCATTAATTCATAGACCGGTTGGTGCTGGGTCATTGATGCTGATACTAATTCCGCAATACTCATATACATGTTCGTCACCCCTATAAGTAAACCATCGTCGTGTGATTTTCGGCCAGCTTGGTAATCTCGTCGTGCTTCAAGCGCCGATCCAAATCATATTCGTACAAATTACCGCGCGCGGTCTGGTAACGTTGCTGATCGTTCACTTTCGTCAAATCTGCCAACTGTTTCGTCACATTCTGATGATCATTTTCACCGCCCTGGACTAACAAAATTGGAAGGGGGCCTTTTGGCTTAATATCGAAGCCATCCATCTTGATCTCACGGATTTCGATGGTCCCGCCACCAATTGAGCAGCCGGCAACCGTCACTTTTTTCGTCTCATTCTTCAAATCAACAATCGCGGTATTCGGATGATTGATTG
Organism: Lactiplantibacillus dongliensis; assembly: GCF_005405105.1. Lineage (GTDB taxonomy): Bacteria > Bacillota > Bacilli > Lactobacillales > Lactobacillaceae > Lactiplantibacillus > Lactiplantibacillus dongliensis. Next base: position 5,996 of record NZ_BJDK01000018.1, on the reverse strand, counting down.
GACTATCGCCCGGTTCTTCAATAAACGTAATGGTAATCCCCTGATCCCGAGCTAAGCCAATCGCATAAGGCACTCGGCTGTCATCGGGATCAAAGCCTAATACGCCGCTAATAATTGCATAATCGGTACCATGCCCTTTGTGCGTCTGCGCAAAGGATTCGTAATAATGAATGACAATTTCGGTCGGCTTATCTTTAAAGATACTGTTGGCGGCGCGACCAATGGCACAAGCCCCAGCGGTATGCGAACTCGATGGTCCAATCATAATGGGCCCAATAATATCAAAAACACTTTTATAATTAACTGTCATTGTTGTCAACCTCCATTTAAATCATGCCTTGATCTCTTAAGCTTTTGCTGTCGCTGCTGGTGCCTCGACTTGATCGGCGGCACGAACTTCCGTAACGGTATGAATTTTAAAGTTTTTAAAGAGCCAAGCACCGATATAAGCCCAAATCGTACTATTGATAAAGATCAAACTAACGGCAATTAAGACTTTCACAACTGGATTCATGCCAAAGGCGACAATCAGTCCGGCCCACGGGGTTGCCATCCCGGTCACATTGATGACCAAGCCTAAAGCGGTCACGATAATCCCATTGACCGCTCCCGCCAGCGCGTTGGTCACAAAGATAGGCACCGGATTCGCCGCAATCACATCAATCTGCGTTAGTGGTTCAATCGTAACGGCCAAAGTCGTTGATTTGTCACCAAACTTCATCTTCCGAAAGAAGCTGAGGTTTAGGAAAGAATTCCCGGTACACCCTAAGGCTCCAATCGCCATTGGCACCCCTGTCAAACCAATCAAACTGGTCAGGACCATCGACGATAGCGGCGTCATCCCGACTAATGGAATGATGGCCCCTAAGACGGCACCCATGACATATGGATTACCTTTTGTAGCTGTTATAATTGTCCCACCAATCGTGTTCAAAATCATTAAAACTACCGGTGAAATTAGCCCAGCAACAAAATTTACTAAGATTGGACCGACCAACACAATGATAATCAAGTCTAAGCCATCCGTCACACGTTTTTGAATTTCTTTAATTAGGAAAGAAACCAAATAAGCGGCGATAAAAGCAGGTAATAATTTAACTTTCAATAAGGAAACGCCGAGTAGAATAGCAAAGACCGGATTGATGCCAAACGCTAATGGCACTAACGCCCCCGCCGCTAAGCCACCTAATGACCCCATCGTGTCCCCAATTTGCTTCACAAAGTCCAGATGGAACACGCCACCAATCGCGTAACTAAGAAACGCTTGTGGTAAGAACGTGGCACAGGCTGCCCCGGAAAGGGCACTGACTGCCTTTTGACCCTGGGGTGCTTTAAATGTAAATAACGTCATCACCGCGATCACACTAAGTAATACTAAGACGCCTAAAATTATTTGCATGATAAATCCTCCTCATTGATGAGCTCCATTAGCCTTGAAAAATTGCTAAACCTTCAATAATTTGCCTTTGCCACTGATGGAAGCCCTTTCATTTATGATAAAAGATTATCATCAATATAGATTCACTGCATGTGAAGCTGATGACAGTTGCTCATTAACTAAGTCCCTACATTAAGACAAAGTGAGTGCTTGATTAACTCAAGCACTCACTTTGTTGGTATTAAAGGATTTATTGTTTAATTAAATTACTAGAATAATAATTTATTCTCATAATAATTTTATTTCAGTTAAGCCATTAGTATAGCGTTGTAACACCTTAGGAATCTTAACTGAACCATCCGCTTGTTGATAATTTTCTAAAATGGCCGCTACCGTTCGGCCAACCGCGAGCCCTGACCCGTTCAACGTATGCACGTACGCAACACTACCATCTGCTTTACGGTAACGAATCATTGCCCGCCGCGCCTGGAAATCCAAACAATTAGAACAAGAACTAATTTCGCGATAGACCCCCTGTTCCGGCATCCAGACCTCAATGTCATAAGTTTTAGCCGCTGAAAAACCAGTATCACCCGTTGATAACTTAATAACGTGATATGCCAATCCCAATTCACGCAAGACCTCCTCAGCATTGTCAGTTAACTTCTCAAGCTCGGCTGCCGAATCTTCGGGTTTACAATATTTCACCATTTCGACTTTATGGAATTGATGCATTCGAATCAAGCCACGGGTATCACGACCGGCACTACCCGCTTCAGAGCGATAACATGGCGTTAGTGCGGTGAAGTAGGTTGGTAATTGGGCTTCCGTTAAGATTTCATTCGCGTAATAATTGGTCAACGGAACTTCAGCTGTCGGAATCAACGTCATACCAGATGATTCTACCGTGTAAACATCTTCCTTAAATTTAGGAAACTGTCCAGTGCCATACATCGTTTGCGCATTCACCAAATACGGTGGAATCACTTCATGATACCCTTGCTTTTGAGTATGCAAGTCTAACATAAAGTTATAGACTGCCCGCTCCAATAAGGCACCAGCATCCTTGTAGTAGACAAACCGTGCCCCAGCAACCTTGGCCGCACGATCAAAATCTAGAATGCCTAAGCTTTCACCTAGTTCCCAGTGTGCTTTCGGCTTGAACGCAAATGTCGGAATTGTGCCATAGGTGCGCATTTCCACGTTGCTAGCCTCATCTGGCCCCACCGGAAGATCATCAGCTGGCAAGTTAGGAAAACGCACGGCTAGATAGTTAAGGCGTTCATTAAGCTCACCTTGGGCAACTTCTGCTTGTTTAATCTCAGTATTCATGGTTTTCACTTCAGTAATTAACGCCTGCCCAGCAGCAGTCTGGGGATCATTTTGGCTTACTTGCTGTGTTAATTGATTCTTTTGACGTTTCAGACCTTCTATTTTAGTAATGGCCTCTCGATTTTGCTGATCTAAAGCTAGATAAGTTTCAACTTCAGCCGGATCCACTTTCCGCGTTTGCAACTTAGCCTTAACCAACTCTGGATTTTGACGAATAAATTTAGCATTTAACATGATATAACCCCTCCTCATAATAAAACGTCCCATAGTCTGAAGTAGACTATGGGACGTTGCTTATCAACGTGGTACCACCCAATTTAATGCATACACATGCGCTCACGAGTATAACGTCTCACCGTGGCTTCTTATCTCGAAACCATACGCTAAATGGCGGATTCACCAACCGTAACTTAACTAACTCCCACTAACCGTTAGCTCTCTGGACAAGCAGGTTGCTTACTGACCATTATGTTTGCGCTTTCATTACTCTTTTAATTTAACGCAGGTCTCCATCAAAGTCAATAGATTTTTATTACCATTTTAATTAATTATTATTGCAGTAAAGGCCTATTAGCAAATTACCCGAACGATTTGACGTCTGTCTAACCGGCAATAGCTTAGTCGCTCCTGATAAGACCAATTATCATTAGCGCTGTAAGCGTTTGGCTACTTTAACCCCTTGCTATCGTTGTTATCCTGGTTACCGTTATTTCCTCTGCTTGTTGTTATCTTAGCCCATGCTATTTTTCACACTAATAATTACCAATACAGACAGTCGTAAATGATCAGGTCAAACGTAAAAACACTGCCAAACAACCTTTCAATTATTCTTAAGTGAGATAGCCACAAAGCTGACACTTAACTCTTATATACCCGGCTACTGAATCATTAAGAAAGCATCACGACTGCAGCCCGTTACTCATCGGTTATTGAGAGTTACAACCAGTATCAAATAGCGCCAGGTTCCCTCTTGAAAACCCATCTAATAGCCGAACACGCCAACCGAGCTTTATGCCAGATCGTCATTGTACTGGTTCATGCTCCCTTTAAAAAAGAGCATATAAAAAAACATCTACCAATTATCATTGATAGACGTTTCATATTAAGGACGGTCCGTACGAGACTCGAACTCGTGATCTCCTGCGTGACAGGCAGGCGTCCTAAACCAACTAGACCAACGGACCAAATTGCGGGAGCAGGGTTTGAACCTGCGACCTTCGGGTTATGAGCCCGACGAGCTACCAGACTGCTCCATCCCGCGATAATGTAATGACCCCTACGGGATTCGAACCCATGTTACTGCCGTGAAAGGGCAGTGTCTTAAACCACTTGACCAAGGGGTCATATTTATAATAATAGAACTACGGAGAAGGAGGGATTCGAACCCTCGCACCGCTTGCGCGATCTATACCCTTAGCAGGGGCACCTCTTCAGCCACTTGAGTACTTCTCCAATGGGCCTAAATGGACTCGAACCATCGACCTCACGCTTATCAGGCGTGCGCTCTCACCAACTGAGCTATAGGCCCATAAAAGCGGGTAACGAGAATCGGACTCGCGACAACAGCTTGGAAGGCTGTGGTTTTACCACTAAACTATACCCGCATCACTACTACTCTATGGCGCGGGACAGAATCGAACTGCCGACACATGGAGCTTCAATCCATTGCTCTACCGACTGAGCTACCGAGCCATTTTAGCCATACTTCTATTTAATTGATGTAACGGTCCGTACGAGACTCGAACTCGTGATCTCCTGCGTGACAGGCAGGCGTCCTAAACCAACTAGACCAACGGACCAAATTGCGGGAGCAGGGTTTGAACCTGCGACCTTCGGGTTATGAGCCCGACGAGCTACCAGACTGCTCCATCCCGCGATAATATAAGGAGGATGAGAGATTCGAACTCTCGCGTGGTTTGACCCACCTGACGGTTTTCAAGACCGTTCCCTTCAGCCAGACTTGGGTAATCCTCCATAAAAATGTAACTAGGAACTTGTCCACTATGGTTAGTAGATGGACCTTGTAGGACTCGAACCTACGACCGAACGGTTATGAGCCGTTTGCTCTAACCAACTGAGCTAAAGGTCCGAGAACTTTATTCCTATCGCGGCAGGGGGGATCGAACCCTCGACCTCCCGGGTATGAACCGGACGCTCTAGCCAGCTGAGCTACACCGCGATCTGTTAAATAACCAAAAAGATTATCTAATCGGGAAGACAGGATTCGAACCTGCGACCCCCTGATCCCAAACCAGGTGCTCTACCAAGCTGAGCTACTTCCCGTTATATGCACCCAGTAGGAGTCGAACCTACAACCTTCTGATTCGTAGTCAGACACTCTATCCAATTGCGCTATGGGTGCTTCATAAAAGTGCCGAGGACCGGGATCGAACCGGTACGGTTATCACTAACCGCAGGATTTTAAGTCCTGTGCGTCTGCCAATTCCGCCACCCCGGCAGCACTTGATGAAAAGCGGAAGACGGGATTCGAACCCGCGACCCCCACCATGGCAAGGTGATGTTCTACCACTGAACTACTTCCGCATAATATTCAGTTAATGCCGACTAGAGGATTCGAACCTCCGACCCCCTGTTTACAAGACAGATGCTCTGCCAGCTGAGCTAAGTCGGCATGACCTGATGATTAACACAACTATATTATCTTATCATGACTAGTTATATAAATCAACAACTTTTTTGATTTCTTTTATTGGCGAATCATTGAACAATGAGCCGTGACAGTCTCGAACTGTCGACCCTCTGATTAAAAGTCAGATGCTCTACCAACTGAGCTAACGGCTCAAATGGAGGATACAGGGCTCGAACCTGTGACCCTCTGCTTGTAAGGCAGACGCTCTCCCAACTGAGCTAATCCTCCATAAAATCGCATGGCAACGTCCTACCCTCGCAGGGAGCGATCCCCCAACTACTCTCGGCGCTAAGAAGCTTAACTTCTGTGTTCGACATGGGAACAGGTGTATCCTTCCCGCTATCGCTACCACACTATTGGAACTTTGGGTATTAAATTAGAATATCCATTTAACCTTCCGGTTAAATGAGCCGTGACAGTCTCGAACTGTCGACCCTCTGATTAAAAGTCAGATGCTCTACCAACTGAGCTAACGGCTCAAATGGAGGATACAGGGCTCGAACCTGTGACCCTCTGCTTGTAAGGCAGACGCTCTCCCAACTGAGCTAATCCTCCATAAAATCGCATGGCAACGTCCTACCCTCGCAGGGAGCGATCCCCCAACTACTCTCGGCGCTAAGAAGCTTGACTTCTGTG
>NZ_BJDK01000017.1 GCF_005405105.1 Lactiplantibacillus dongliensis | reverse complement strand
GCAAATGTTTGCTACCAATTCAAGAATTGATAGACCCTACACATTTGATTCGTCGAAACTTTGTTCAGTTTTCAAAGATCTAAATCTATTTGGTTGATTACCTCAACACAACTTAATCAGTTTAACATCGTGACACAAACGTGTCAACAATTATTTTTAAGCAACTTAATTAAGTAACTTGTCGAACTCGGTAACGCAACGTTTATAAGAATAACAAATCAATTGATAACTGTCAATAACTTTTTTAAAAGAAATTGAATATTTATGCAACTAACTTTTCTTATCAATAGAACGCTTGAACGCTGTGGTTTAGCTATTTCGTAGCTCTCTCGCAGCGACAAGTAATATCTTATCAAGGATTAGTATGCAGGTCAAGCCTTTTTCTCGATTTATTTCAAAAAAGTTACTGGTCCGTCAGCTACGCCTAGCTAAGACCATCGACTCATGTCCATAAGACGTTGCGTTTACCTAGCCGCCGACTAATAACTGCGGCGCTGCCATCACTTAACTACTTATATAGAAACAAAAAAGAGTACCGCCGTAGCGATACCCTTCTCATGCCATCTTATTTACTTGACGAACTACTGTCGCTTGAACTGGACAACTCTGGCGCATCGGTCTTATAGAGATCGACGGTTGACTTGTCCTTATGTTTCGACAAGACACTCGTCTTCTTTTCCTTTTCTAGCGTTTCTAAGGACTTCAGCGTGGTTGTCGGTTTATAACTATACTTAGACTTATCGACCTTTTTAAAGTTCTTTGGTGTATAGAAACGGAGTAAGTCCCCTTCAATCACCCGATCAGATAACGAGAGTTCCGTTGTCACATGATTCTGCATCTGCTTAATCGCCTTTTGCTGGGCGGCCGTCAAATGCTTAATCTCTTGACCAGTCTTCGAGTCATAGACCGTCCCCCCTACCTTAGTATAAGTTGGCGAGACAAAGTTCCCGTTCCGAAAGGCCACCGTCTGATTACGGCCCTTCGCTAATAAATCGTTCCCGAATTGAATATAGTCGTTCTTAACCCCTAGTAGGTCTAATAAAGTTGGTAAGACATCGATTTCACCACCATATGTGTGGTTAATCCCACCCTTTAATCCGTTCATATGGATCATCAACGGTACCTTCTGGAATTGGGCTAAATCATAACTCGTCACGGTCTTTTTGCCTAGTAACTGGGCAATGGCCGCCCGGTGGTTATTTGAAATCCCATAGTGATCCCCATATAAGACCAGCATACTGTTCTTATAGAGGCCAGCCTTCTTCAGGTAAGTCACAAATTCAGCAAACGCTTGATCTAGATAGCGCGCCGTTTGGACGTAGCCATCGACAGTGGAATCCCCCGTGGTCGTCTTCTTGATACTTTGATTTTGCTTATCAAGTGTATACGGGTAGTGGTTCGTTAACGTAATCAGCTTAGCGTAGAACGGTTGTGGTAACTGTTCCAGGTACTTCACAGTATCTTTAAAGAAGATCTTATCCTTTAAGCCATAACCGATATTATAACTCGACTTCTCCTTATAATAGGCCGAATAGAAGAAGTAGTTATAACCCCAGGATTTGTACGCGTTGTCCCGGTTCCAGAAACTAGCCACGTCCCCATGGAAAGCCGCACTTGTATAGCCCTGCGCCTGATCCAAAATTGCTGGTGCGGCTTGGAAAGTATTCGAGGTCCCGTATTGCGTCATTGCTGACCCAGTTGGTAACCCAAACAACGAGTTTTCAAGCATCATTTCAGCATCGGAAGTCTTCCCTTGAGCCACTTGGTTATAGAAGTTATCAAAGCTCAACGTACTCTTATTATGGTAGAACTTGTTTAAGTAAGGGGTAACGGTCTTCCCATCGACCTTATAATCAATCAAGAATTGCTGGAAACTTTCCAAATGAATAATAAAGACGTTCTTACCCTTCGCCTTACCATAATACTGAATATTTGTGTCCGTCTTATTCTTCTTTAGATAAGCCAAGACACTCTTTAAATCACTACTGCTGGCTTTGGCCCGAGTGGCGCTTTCTTTTTCAGTCTGATAGACACTATAGCCCGCATAAGTATTTAACCCTAAATACTTCACGATATAGTTGTTATCAAACGTCCGCGTCAATAAGTCCGAACGATCATGTTCTGACATCCCGAGGTCCACAGCGAACAACGCAACCCCAATCATTGTTAACGTCGCCGCATAGCGCAGCTTAAATGGTCGTGGGTCAATCCGAATTACATGGAAAACTAGTAATAGAATCAGTAAAATCACATCGGCATAGACTAAGAAGTCGGTCCCATGGATAATCTGACTCAAACTCTTCCCTAAGTTATTACTGGCCGCGCCAGAGCTTTTAATGACCCCGGCTGACATAAAGTCGGAAAATTCCCGATAATACAAAATATTGGCAAACAACCAAGTCGTCTGTAAGGCGTCAATGATCATTAACAACCAATATTTTAAGCGGCCGCGGAAGTATAGCGCAATCCCCAGCAAAATGATTGCCGTTGGAAAAGGGTTCAAGATCAAAATAAATTGCTGAACGGCCCCTTTGACCCCCAGCGTAAACTCGGTCTTATATGCGATATACGTCTTGAGCCAAAATAAGACCACGGTCAAGGTAAAGAAGCCTAAGGTCGTGTTGACCTTACCGACCGTGTTTTTGATAAATTTGGGCATCATAATTCCTCCGTCATTGCTATTAACAAATCCATATTATAACGGTTGGTTGCTTGATAGCAATTACTTGAAGATTTCTTCAACAATTCTTCAATATTCAACGCATAATATGGATCAGTCTATAAAATATCTAATTGGCGGAAATGCTAATTGTCCGTTAACAAGTCGTATAATTCAATGGCAACTAAATCAATGTTATCAAATTCAAAGCTTTGGTCCGGATTGAATTCTTGTAATGTGTAAGTTGAAGTGGCGGGATCATAGGCAACTTGGCCTCGTTCAACGCCTTCCTTTTCAAAGCGCCGGGATTGAACCTCGGCGGCTTCGGTCGTCCGCATTGCTTCTAGTCGTTTGAGAATTGCTGATAATTCAGATTTTTCCATTATAATAATCTCGCTCCTTAGGTTTTGTTTTTATTCTAGCAAAAATTGGGACTAATAACACCCTTTTTCAGCGGAAAGCCCCATTTTCAAGCTAAATTCGCCTTTTTAATTATAACCCAATCCGGCCATTTGTCCCTATCAAGATGTGATAAACTTAAGACAACTTAATAAAAATGTTGTTTGCCACCCATTAGCACCTCGTTAGCCTAATAATTAGGTTAGCTGTGCCTGAATATAAATAACTTAATATTCACGATTGTTAGTTTAGCGGGAAATACCAGCTATGGTCAACTAGTTGCAAACGACAAAAAACAAAGGAGTCTTTTCAATGACGTTATTTAGAGATGATCTCAATACCACCATCGCCCAGATCCAAGTATCCACGATTCGGCAATTCGATGAAGAAGTTAGTGCGATTCCTGACATGGTCAAGCTGACCCTCGGCGAACCCGACTTCAATACCCCCCAACACGTTAAAGACGCAGCTAAAAAAGCCATCGATGAAAACTATTCACATTATACGGGCATGGCTGGTCTCTTAGACTTACGCCAAGCCGCGGCAGACTTTCAAGCTAAGAAGTATGGCAACCATTACGACGCTGAAGACCAAGTCTTAGTTACCGTCGGGGCAACCGAAGCGATTGCAACGGCGCTAACGACGATCTGCAATCCCGATGATGCGATTATCGTGCCCTCACCAATCTTTCCAGCTTATATTCCGATTATCCAAGAAGCCCACGCCAAGCCGTTATTTATGGACACCGGTGTTAATGACTTCATCATTACGCCCCAAATGATTGATGACTTCATCGCGGCACATCCTGATGAACACTTCAAGGGAATTATCTTAAATTACCCGAACAACCCAACCGGGGTCACCTACGTGGAAGCTGAAGTCAAAGCCTTAGCGGAATGCTGTCAACGGCACAACTTGTGGGTTGTCTCGGATGAAATCTACAGCGAGCTCACTTATGGCAGTACCCACGTTTCTATCGCCAACTACATCCCTGACGAAACTATCTTAATCAACGGCTTATCCAAGTCACACGCAATGACCGGCTGGCGGATTGGCTTCTTGTTTGCCTCAAAAGAAATGACGGCGCAAATGAAGAAGGTTCACCAATATTACGTCACCGCTGCCACCACAGTTGCACAAAAAGCCGGGGTCGAAGCATTGCGGAACGGAATCGATGATGCCTTGCCAATGCGTAATGAATATCAAAAGCGGCGTGACTTCGTTTATAAAGTGATGAACGGCTTAGGTTTCAAAATTGCCCGGCCAACCGGAGCTTTCTACATCTTCGCTAAGATTCCAGCGAACTTCCAACAAGACTCCATGGCCTTTTGTAAGGATCTAGCTAAGAAAAATCATCTCGCCATTATTCCCGGGACAGGCTTTGGGGAACAAGGCGAAGGTTACGTTCGCTTGAGCTACGCTGCCAGCATGGAAAAGCTTCAAAAAGCGATGGACCGGCTAACCGCGTACATCGAAAACCCAGCTAACCAAACTGCCTAAATCAACTGCTTTCAAAAAAAGACGCTACCATCCGAAAAAACGGATAGTGGCGTCTTTTTTTAGTCGGCAAATGCCAATTGAATGTTTAATCGTTGCGGTGTTACGGTACTGGTCGCCCACTGTAGCGGTCCTGCCAACGACACTGCCGTGGGGGTCCGATACGCAATCGTCTGGGTGGTTCCCGATAACGGATCGGTTAGCCGTAGCCGCATCACCGTCGTCTGTGCAGCCAAGTAATTGGGCCGATTACGTTGAATCTTAATCGCACTGACTGGTGTTGCCTGCAGTGGCGACTGCTTATTCTCCCACGCGTGCGTCTGACCACTAGCCACCAAGGTCAACGTGGTTTTCGTCCCTGGTACTCGATAACGTCGCGTTTGCGGTGCAACCTGGTGATAGACCTCCTGCTGCTTCAAGCGCCAGCGCAAATTATTATTAGCCGTAAACTTCCACTTTGAGCCTAACGTGGTCGCAATCATTCGTCGACCATTTTGCTTGTACGTCGCCACTAAACAGCCACCAGCTTGGTCCGTATAACCCGTTTTAAGGCCATCGACCTTGACCCGAGCATCATAATAACGCTGGCCCTTTAGGATCAATACTGATGTTGGAACCCGGTACTTATGAATCTTAACCGCCGACTGATTAGAAATCGTCACAATATCTGGAAATTCAGTAACCAGATGCTGTGCGATTGTCGTAATAGCCTTAGCTGAGACTAAGTTTTGCGCGGTGGCACTCGTTTTTGGCAAATCTAAATGATAGGTCGTCAAATCCGTATTATCCAATCCCGAGGCACTGACAAAAGTGGCCGCTAAATGCCATTGACGCGCCTGCTGATTCATCTTGGCAATAAACGCTTGGTTACTACCGCTAACAGCCTCACCCAACGCAATCGCACTACTATTAGACGAGCCAACTAAAGTCGCGGCAAAGAGCTGGCGCACGGTGAAGCGGTCTTTAGCCGCCATGGGCATCGTTGACAGCGTACTACTTTCCGCCATTTTACGGACATTTTTCGCAATTGGCACCTGATCCGTCCATTTCAGCTGCCCCGACTGAACCGCCTTTTCAACTAAGTACAGTGTCATTAGCTTGCTTAGTGAGGCAATCGGTAACTTTTCATCGGCATTTTGCGCATAAACCGCCTGTCCCGACTTGGCATCTATCATATAAGCGGCTTTAACTTGATCAGCCTTGCTAGTTTTGGCTTGCGCCAGCGTACTGGTGAGTCCCCCAACACCACCAGCTAAGGTTAGTATGATACCTAACCGAACAAATAAGGATCGACCTAACTTCAACATCGCTAAAAAACTCCTTTAGTTAATAAAAAGCGCTGGCCAGTTGCTAGCGCTTTGATTTTAAATTCATTCTGACGACTTAACTTCTGATTCTGGGATTTCCTCTGCTTTTTCTGGCCGCATCGCCATCGCAAACATCCCTAAGAACAAGCCTAGATAGTAGGTTAAGATTCGCCAAATCAGCATCGCCAAGATCAGCTTACTGTGACTCGGGATAAACTTGGCAAATAACTCGGTGAACCCGAATTCAGCCCCACCGGCGCCACCAGGGATTGGAAACAGTGACGTCACTAAAAAGATCAAAACGTTCAGACTAGTCACCATAATCACGTTGATGCCATGATAGCCCATCGCCCGCATAATAAAGTACGGAATCAGGTAGTAGAAGAGCAACTGGAAGAAGGTCACAATACAGACTTCCACAAGCATCCGCCAGTCCTTGGTCATGCGCAGACTCTCTTCATAGAAAGAATCAATCTTCGTACTGATGTTGGCTTGGAATTTGGCAAACCGTTCTGCTTTCATAAACCAACCAACTGGAATTAAAACAATCTTAACCGCCCGTTTAGTGAAATTATACCAATACATCACGAGTAATAGTCCGACAATTACCGCCAGATGAATCAAAAAGCCGAAAAAGACGTACAGTGACAAGTAGCTTAGCTTTTCTGCCAAGTAATTAAACCCAATCAGCATCGCCACTAAAAAGTTCAAGACGACCATCGCCTGAAAGACGACAAACTTCATCAACGCAACTGAGCTAGCTCGACCCGCATCAATTCCGGATTGCGCCATCACAAAAATCTGGGCCGGCTGCCCGCCAGACGAGAACGGTGTAATCCCGTTGAATAATTGTTCCGCTAACGGTACCCGTAAGGCACTGCGAAATGAATAGTGGCGGTAACGGTGCCGCACGAACTTTTGGACAACGACGGCCTCTAACCCAAAATACAACCCTACACAGCCCAACGCGACTAGTAACCACCACCAGTTTAATTGGGAAATATCGGTCATTAAATGACTTAGCTTCACGTTGCGTAGCGAGTACCATGAGATCCCTACGCCCAGTAAAACCATCGCCAATAACGACCAGATGTTTTTTCTAGTCATGGCTACCCCTCTTTTGCTTGTTGCAAATAAAAATCATGCCAGATCTTAGCTAACCGTTCTTCTGAATAGTCTTGCGATGCTAAGACCGCTTTATCATGTAAGAATTGCAGTCCGGCTGGATTGGCCCGTAATTGGTCAATCTTATGCTGCATTTCATCCACATCCCTAGCGGCTTCATAATACCCATCGATAATTGCTCGGTATAAGTCTAGATCACGGAGTAAGACCGGGGTCCCACAACTGAATGCCTCTAAGACCGACATCGGGAATAACTCGTTATAAGAAGGCAATAGGAATAAGTCGGCCATATTATAATAGTCGACTAACTTATCACGATCAACGATTCCCGGAAACGACAAGTTAGCAGGCGGATTATCAACGACTTGCTTCAAGTCTTGATAGCCATCTGTAATCCGACCAAATGAAAAGCCCCCAGCCCAGACAAATTGAATATCCGGGTTACGTTTCGCCAACGTAATAAAGTCCGGGACCCCTTTACGATCCTGAATCTGACCGGTGCCAATAATCATAAATTTGTCACGATCATAGCCATACTGTTGCCGCAACTTTAACTGCTTAGGCTTGGTCATTTCATAGAATTCACGCTTGCTGACAAAGTTTGGGATATACGTCACGTCAGCGCGCTTGATTTGATACGCTTCTAGCTTGGGAATAAAAGTCGGATTGACCACGACAATGTGGTCCATCCGTTTATAAAACGAAATTAAGTAGCGGTTAAAGATCGCCTGAAACGGCCGTGGCAACTTTAAGCTACCTTCCAATGTCTCTGGCAAAAAGTGCACGTAGCCAATCTTACGACCGCGATTCGGCATAAAAGTCGACAAATAAAACAGCGGGTTGACCGTATGATAATGTGAAATTGCCGAACGACCATACCGATTGACTTTAACATCAAAGTCATCTTGCCAGTGGGTCCGCAATAGGCCCATCAACTCCCGGTACGCGCTCCCAACCCCTTGACCTTTAACCGAGTCGGCTTTCGAAAACATGGTGATCTTTAACATAATTCGTCCCCTTAGTTACTGATGTCGGCTGATTTCGTCTCCGAATAAGCCAATTGCACATCTTGATAGTAATTCACGATCTGTTTGCCGAAATATTCGGCCGAGATTTGGTACAGCTTCTTTTGTCGTGGCTTCGGGTCATCGAAAGCATGTGGGTGTTGCAAATAGCTGACCACATCGTGTACCAGCTTCGATTGACTCTTAAATGTCGTCCCTAGTGACGGATCGTCCAACAATTGATCCGTATACGGACTGGCCGCGACCACTGTCTTTAAGCCGGCTGCCATTGCTTCAATGTAAGTTAACCCTTGTGATTCTGAATTGGAAGCCGAGACAAACAAATCCGCCATCTGATAGTAGTTATAGACTTCGTCATTATCAATCTCACCGGTGAACTGAACGTGATCACTTAAGTCAGCATCAGCCACTTGATTCTCCAACGTTTCACGCGCCGGTCCATCTCCCACAATCAGTAATTGCGCCGTTGGAACTTGTTCCAAAATAGCTGGTAAGGCCGCAATGACTTCATGAATATTCTTCTCGTACGCTAACCGACTTAACGAAAGTAAAACCGGTGTCTCGGGCTGATAACCCAATTGTTGCCGATAATCTGCCGTCGAAGCTTGTTCATATTGATTAATATCAATCCCAGTCGGAATAATCCGAATCGGTGCTTTAACCCCGTAACGGGTCAACGTCTTTGAAACCCGATCACTGGGCGCAACAACCCCATTCAAGTGGTAGCAATAGGCTCGTGTGGCTTCTTTCACGTGGTACGGCTTGAGCAACTTACCGTTCGCAATGTAATGCAGATAATCTTCGTACATCGTGTGATACGTATGGATACATGGAATCTTGAGTTGTTTAGCGACAAACTTGCCAATCATCCCCATCGAAAATTCCGTTTGCGTATGCACGATATCTAGGCCCAAGTCTTTGGCCACTTGGTATGCCTTAAATAAACCGCGCACCGCAATCCGGCGATCGGTAAATGACACGAATGGAATACTGGTAAAACGGAAAATATTCCGTTCATAAATATTCTTATCAACATGCGGATCAGTAGTCGTAAAGATATAGACCTGATGACCAGCCCGTTCCAGTTGATTACGCAACACTTTGATTGACGTCGCTACCCCACTTACTTGCGGATAGTATGTATCTGTAAATATCCCGATATTCACGTCGATTCTCCCTTTATTTCCGGCGACCCCGAAAGTACGTTGCAGGTCCCTCGTTGCTTCAACTAATTCCCAACAGCTTGTCGGGCAACCAATTGAGCGCTTGCATCCCAGTCTCAATGAATTAATTATAACAATTATACGGTGACCGTATGGGACTTGCAAATATTCTTAAGAGAAATTAAGAGTTCACTGAAAGTTATGTGACTGAATTAACAAAAAAACCGCACCTAAAGTCCAAAGACTTTAAGCGCGGTTTACAAAAATTAGGAATCAGACAGTTCACCCAAGAACTTTCTCTCCGAAACTCAACCAACTACACACTAATTAATCACAGCATTTACAATCATTCCAATGTTAGTCGACTGCTGATCGACAGCAATATCAGCCACAGCTTTAGTATTTGCAATTGCCTGATAAACCTTGTCACCCTTTAAGATACTTTCCATTTGCTGGCTACTACCTTTAATGTACTCATAACCCAAGCATTTCGATAATTCCGTACACAAATGGCGCTGATCTTCAATTCGCGCCGTTATTTTCCGGTAATGGGCCAGTAGCCACACCTCAAAAGAGCGATTAGAAAAGCCTAACTCACAAATAGAAATATGTTTCCGCATTTTCTCAACTTTGTGTTGCATACGACTAATGGCGTCCACGGAAAGGCGGTCCCTATCAAAAACAATATAAATTTGTGTTCTCTCATCCGTTTTCAATGAAGGATTATTCTTAAGCATGTTCTTAACCTTATCGACCCAATCCAAGCCACTACCTTCAATGATCTTGACTGTTTTAGCAGCATTAAGGCGATAATGTTGCGCCAAAGCATCAAAAAAGACCTTTTCCGTTTTTCCTTCTACAAAGAATAAAATCTTAGGTTTGAGTTTCCTACTTTTTCTCTCTCTGCTCATTTCCGATCAGTGCCTCCAAAAGTAATTTTTTGTTGACTAGCTGGTTGGCACCATAAACGCCTTCTAAATATCGTTTCTTATAATTAAAATCACCACGCTTCAAGGCCGGATCATCAAAATCAAAGATACTAAACAATTCGGTCTCACCAAATCTATTCTTCTCAGCAAACCAAATTTGATCTTGACGCAATCCAGCATCCAAAAGCGATAATTCATGTGTTGTTAAAATAAATTGGTTTGTTTGATACTTGTCATTTATTAAGGCTAACAAGGCTTGGGCTAACTCTAAGTGATATGAGCGATCAAATTCATCAATCATCAATGTTTTCTCACTATTATTCAACATATAGAGGGCTAAAAACATAAAAACCTTCGTACCGGTACTCTCATTATTAAAATAGACAGAAAATGTGCCATTTTCAGATTGATGCGTGGCATACACATCATATGAGACAGATGGTATAAACTTAATATCTTCATCAGACTCATCATCATCCGCTTTTAATTTTTTCATAAGGAACTCAGGTGCTGGAATGGCTTCTTTTCTTTCCTTAACCTCAATATCAATGATATTAAAGTCAGCAGCTTGCAAAAAGTGCAGAAACCGACGTTTAAAAGCGGCATTCTGTAAAATCTTAAAGCGACCATTTCTAATTCTATCGGTATTCACAAAAATCAAGTCTTCAACAAACCACTTATAAACCGCTTTAGCATGAGTTTCGTTATTTTGTTGAGCAAAATATAATAACAATTGATTTTTTCTGATATTTTCAGTCAGTGCAGCTAACTGTGCTGGTACCGTCACAAAGTTCTGCTGCTCACGCGTAAATATTGGTTGCCCATTTGCCTTCAAAATTTCTCGAACCACCTCAGTAGCATTATATTCTAAACAATAGTCATACTTGACCTCATCTTCGGTAAAGACGATTTGAAAACTAGTATTTTCTGTATTATAGCCAAAGGTATCGACTCTTAAGTGCTGTAGTTCATCAGTCGTCGGATTAATGACTAATCGTTTCAGCATCAATAAAGCATTGATCAAGTTCGTTTTACCATTTGCATTCGCACCAAAAACTAAAACTGATTTTAGCAATTGCTCATCCTGTGACATAACCGTATTGGAATCCTGAAATTTCCGCAATCGTTTCCCAGTTTGCATCGAGAAATCCTGCTCATTTTTAAAAGATCTAAAATTAGTTACTTTAAAGTCGATTAACATCCTGCTCTCCTTTAAAAACGTATTTTCGTTCTTAACTCATTTTATTATCCTATAAACCCACTAATAGTCAACCTATATGTATCCCGTAAAATTAACTTGCAAGCCTCATTTAACAGATTCTTGCATAACCAATAATCATTTTCCATGACAAAAAAACCGCGCTCAAAGCCTTAAAGGCCCTAAGCGCGGTTTACAAAAATTAGCTATCAATCAAGTTATCAGCTTATTTGCCGAAAACGTTCTTTTCAACTAATTCTTTAACTTCTTCATTTGTGACACAGTCATTCAAGGCCTTGTCAGCTAACTTAGCCATTTTAGTTGTGTCAATCGTCTTCATCAATGAACGCGTCTTCAAAACTGAAGTTGAGCTCATTGAAAATTCGTCCAAGCCTAAGCCCATTAATAATGGAACCGCAACTTGGTCACCAGCAACTTCACCACACATACCCGCGATGCGGCCATTTGCGTGAGCAGCATCGATGACATGCTTGATCAAACGTAACAACGATGGGTTGTATGGTTGATACAAGTATGACACGTGTTCGTTCCCACGGTCAGCAGCAAAGGAGTATTGGATCAAGTCGTTAGTCCCAATACTAAAGAAGTCAACTTCCTTAGCAAATTGGTCAGCTAAGATTGCAGCGGCTGGAATTTCAATCATGATACCTAACTTGATATCATCCGCAACTGGGGTGCCAGCCGCAACCAACTTGGCTTTTTCTTCTTCGAAGATGCCTTTAGCTTTACGGAATTCATCCAAAGTGGCAATCATTGGGAACATAATCCGTAATTGACCATAATGGGAAGCCCGTAACAACGCCCGGAGCTGCGTCCGGAAGATGTCGTCACGGTCTAATGAAATCCGGATAGCCCGGTAACCCAAGAATGGGTTCATTTCGTCGGGAAGTGGTAAGTATGGTAAATGCTTATCCCCACCGATATCCATGGTCCGGACGATCACTGGCTTGCCCTTCATCCCTTCGACAACCTTTTTGTAGGCTTCGAATTGGGTATCTTCATCAGGTAATTCTGGTGAATTCATATATAAGAATTCAGAACGGAATAACCCAACGGCTTCAGAGCCCGCGTCCAAGACACCATCCATATCGTCCGGTGTCCCGATGTTTGAAGCTAATTCGAAATGCTTACCGTCTTTAGAAACGGTCGCTTCATTCCGGAGCTTTTCCCATTCGGCTTTTTGGGCAGCGAAATCTTTGGCTTTTTGTTGATAGTCACTGATTTCAGCATCAGTTGGGTCAACTAAGGCTTCCCCGTTAATCCCATCAAGGATTACCGTGGTGCCAGCCTTGATATCAGCCGTTGCGGTTTCAGAACCAACAACTGCTGGGATTTCAAGGGTCCGTGACATGATTGCTGAGTGACTAGTCCGGCCACCGATGTCCGTGATGAACCCTTTAACGAACTTGCGGTCCAATTGGGCCGTGTCACTAGGGGTTAAATCATGGGCAACCACGATGACTTGCGAATCAATTAAAGCTGGGCTTGGTAAGGTAACCCCTAACAAGTGGCTTAAGACCCGTTTCGTAACGTCGCGAATATCGCCGGCACGCTCTTGCATGTAGGCATTATCGGTCATTGCTTCGAACATTGAGATGAAAGTATCAGTAACTTCCTTCAAGGCTTCTTCTGCGTTGACTTTATCATCCTTAATCTTGCCTTCAATTTGTCCTAACATTTCAGGGTCAGATAAGATTGTGATATGAGCTTCAAAAACTTCTGCTTCTTCAGCCCCTAAGTTTTCGACCGCCTTGTCTTTGATGACTTGGAGTTCGGCCTTAGAAGCGTCAAAAGCGTCATGTAACCGTTGAATTTCGGCATCAGTATCAGAAACTGTTGTCTTTTCGAATGATAAATCTGGATCAACTAGCATATAGGCCTTAGCAATCGCGATACCATCACTGGCAGCGATTCCTTTTAGTACCTTTTCAGCCATTATTCAGATAATCCTTCTTTCTTCATCGTATCAGCTAAAGCAGCAATTGCATCAGCTTCGTCAGCACCTTCTGCTGAAATGGTAACATCAGCATCTTTACCAACACCGAGTGACATAACACCCATGATGGACTTTAAGTTAACTGACTTGTCTTGGTATTGCAACGTAATTTCTGAGTTGAACTTACTTGCTGATTGTACCAATAAAGTAGCGGGACGTGCGTGGATACCTGTGTCTGCGATTACGTGAAATTCTTTCTTTTCCATAACTATTCGATCTCCTTCAAAGATGTAAATTAATTGGTTCCGAGTCAACCCGAGTTGCCGCCAACACGATCGCTCAAGAGCCCTTAGTATTGATGATAGCAATTATCCAATTGAAATACAAGCCCTTTCATTCATTCAATTGTGATTAATTGGTAGCCTTACCATCGTTGTCAATATGGTAAACGATATGGCCATCTAGGTCAGCCATACCAATGATTCGCTTCCGGTATTCATAACGCATATAAGCATCATGAAAAACCATAAAATCAGCCGGATCAACACTGAAAGAATCACGCTTGCCAGTACGTAAATCTTCCATTAACTGCGTGTAATCTGTTGCCACAAACTGGCCCCCTTTTACCCGATGTGTTTATTTGGCTCAGTCGAGTCAGTTCGTCACAGTGACGCTGTCCAGTAACTGTCACCTTTACTAATAGGTAGACCAATTTTTTGACGATTAATTTTTACAACTCGTACGATAACTAAAACATTAGCTTTCGTGCGCTTTTCCACGTCAAATCGTCGGCTAAAATGCCGCAACCAATTAAATAATTTAATTAATATTGTCATTTCTTCTATCAAATATAGTTGTCACCAACTGACCAAACCCAGTCATACTGACTAACATCAGCACTGGTCAGACTTTTGCCATGCAAAACTAACGGTTTGTACTATAATAATAACAGACGGTTAGTTAAATTGACCAGTCCTAACCAGGTGTTCAATATACAACTGATTCCTATGAATAACAAGCGATGCGGTCGAGCCGTCTAACAACTTCAGAAATAATTAAATTGATGACCGTGAGGCGTTTTTTTACACGCTGCCAAGCCGGGATAAAGTCACTTTTCAACTTGAGGCTTTTGACTTGCACCGTCGCAAAAAATTGCTATACTAATAGTCAAAGGTCAACAAAGGTCAAATGATTTTTGAACCCTTAACTAAATCTAGTTTATCGATTTAGCAATATTTCTGATATGAAAGGTGTGACAGCAATATGCTTTGTGACAACTGCCATAAGAACGAAGCGACGATTCATCTTTATACGAACGTCAACGGTCAGCGGCGACAAATCAATCTTTGCCAGAATTGCTATCAACTGTTGAAAAATCAGGAACAGCAACCAAATAATGGAGTTGGAGGTAACGATATGGCACAAGATCCATTTGGTTTTGGCGGTCTTGACGATATCTTCCGGGCCATGCAGGGTGGCGGCGTTGATCCTAACGACGCTTATCGCCAGCAACAGACCCCACCGACCCAGCCAGCTGGTCCCAATAATGGTGGCAACCGGCGCGGGCAAAAAGGTGGCGGTCTCCTCGGTCAATATGGCTATAACTTGACGGACCAAGCCAAGCAAGGCAAGGTTGACCCCGTCATCGGCCGAGATAACGAGATCAACCGCGTCATCGAAATTTTAAACCGGCGGACAAAAAACAATCCGGTTTTGATTGGTGAAGCCGGGGTTGGTAAAACGGCGGTCGTGGAAGGTTTGGCTCAGAAGATTGTTTCTGGTCAAGTTCCCCAAAAACTATTAAATAAAGAAATTATCCGTTTGGATGTGGCTTCCCTTGTTCAAGGGACCGGTATCCGGGGTCAATTCGAACAACGGATGCAGCAATTGATGAAGGAAGTTCAATCGAACCCGAACATCATCCTCTTCATTGACGAAATCCATGAAATCATGGGTGCCGGCAATGCTGAAGGCGGGATGGATGCTGGGAACGTCTTGAAGCCCGCTTTAGCACGGGGCGACTTCCAATTAGTTGGTGCTACCACGCTAAACGAATATCGCGACATCGAAAAAGATGCCGCCCTCGCCCGCCGGTTCCAACCAGTCACGGTTGATGAACCGAGCGTCGAAGAATCCATCAAGATTTTACAGGGGATTCAAAAGAAGTACGAAGATTACCACCATGTTAAGTACAACGCGGACGCGATTGTCGCGGCGGTCAAGTTATCGAACCGCTACATTCAAGACCGCTTCTTACCCGACAAGGCTATCGACTTGCTCGATGAAGCCGGGTCACGTAAAAACTTAACTTTGAAGACGGTCGACCCACAAACCATCCAAGAAAAGATTGATGGCGCTGAAAAACAGAAACAAGATGCTTTGAAGAAGGAAGACTACGAAAAAGCGGCTTACTACCGTGATCAAGTAGCTAAGCTTGAAAAAGCCAAGCCTGATGATAATGGTGATCAGTCTGCTGAAGATACGGCAACGGTCACTGTCGAAGACATGCAACAAATCGTCGAAGAAAAGACCAGCATTCCAGTTGGTGAACTTCAAGCTAAGGAACAAGCTCAGATGAAGACCTTAGCTGGTGACTTGGAAGGTAAAGTCATCGGCCAAGATACCGCGGTTGAAGCCGTCTCACGGGCCATTCGTCGTAATCGGATTGGCTTAAACGGCACTGGTCGGCCAATCGGGTCGTTCATGTTCGTTGGCCCTACCGGGGTTGGGAAGACCGAACTGGCTAAGCAATTAGCTAAAGAACTCTTCGGCTCAGAAGAAGCGATGATTCGCTTTGACATGAGTGAATATATGGAACCACATTCAGTGGCAAAATTGATCGGGTCACCGCCTGGCTATGTCGGTTACGAAGAAGCCGGTCAGTTGACCGAACAAGTTCGGCGTCATCCATACAGCTTGATTCTGTTAGATGAAATCGAAAAGGCCCATCCCGATGTTATGCATATGTTCTTGCAAATCTTAGACGATGGTCGTTTGACCGATTCACAAGGTCGCACGGTCAGCTTCAAAGATACCATCATTATCATGACCTCTAACGCTGGGACTGGCGATTCCGAAGCCAACGTTGGGTTCGGCGCCGCCGCTGAAGGTAAGACCCATGACATTACTAGTCAATTGGGCAACTACTTCAAGCCAGAATTCTTAAACCGGTTCGATGACATTATCCAGTTCAACGCTTTATCTAAGGAAAACTTGATGAAGATCGTTGACTTGATGATTGGTGACGTTAACGCCATGTTAGCCAACCAAGATTTACATGTCCACGTCACCGAACCTGTCGAAGCGAAGTTAGTCGATCTCGGCTACAATCCTGAAATGGGGGCACGGCCATTACGGCGGGTCATCCAAGAACAGATTGAAGACCGGATTGCCGACTTCTACTTGGATCACGGCGATGTGAAGAACATGGTCGCAAAGGTTGAAGATGGCAAGATTGTGTTAACAGCGGAAGATACAACTAAATAGTTTGACTTTAAAGCGATATGTCCTTAATGGGGTGTGTCGCTTTTTTTGAACTTTCCAATTCAGCAGTGTTAGGATAACTAGTAAGGAGTGATGTGTTATTAAAATAGATAATGGTGACTATCCTACAGGTAAAGCGGCTGTCGATCCGAAGCGGGTTAAATATTTAAAAATCCTCAGTAAGCTTGCGACAATTATGTGTATTTCGATGTATGTATCCTACATTCCTCAGATTATCGCTAACTTTTCGGGTGACCCGGTATCACCCATTCAACCGCTCGTTGCAACGATTAACGCGACCTTGTGGGTTGGTTATGGCTGGTTCAAAACCTATAAAGATTGGCCCGTGATTATTTCTAACTTCCCCGGAATTATCTTTGGACTGGTAACTGTCATAACTGTTTATCTACATTAAACTTGGTTTGTAAACTGTAAAAACTTAACTAGTAACTAATTCAAACGGCGTCCGCATATTACGGTACGCCGTTTTTTTCATTACTCAAAAGTCGTCAATAATCTCAACGACTATTGACGACTTCATAACTATTAAGCTAAGCTCATTCAAGTTAGTTTGTAGCATCACACTTGACTGCTACTAACCAATCCCGGAATTCGCCGCGCCCAGCTAAGAAATCACCTTTTACTTTATCTTTTGGATTGTTTGTAACAGCCCCTTTGACTTGCATCGCCTTACCCTTCAAGCGCTCGTCAATACCTCGTTGATGAGCTTCAGCTTCTAACCGTTCCTTGTTCCGCCATAACCAATAACCCCCGAAACTTGCCAAGACCACTGCTAGACTAATGATTGCTTTCTTCATTGGCAGTACCTCCTGTATTTGAGATTAGTCTTAATATAGCTAATCTAGCGACATGGTTCAAGATATATGCTTATAATTTCCATAAACTAATATTAATGTGCAAAAAAACGTTTAGCTCACAATCAGCCAGCTAAACGTTTCATTTATTATGGGAAAGTTAATTAAGATGCTATTTGTAAGCTTTAACCGTCGTCTTTTTCTTAGCCCCCCAGACATGGAAGTGTTTTACAATTTTCCCTTGTTTCTTCACAGTGCGGTAATAACCGGGTTGAACGGTAACAGTCTTAGCTTTGGGTGCTTCAATCGTCTTACTAAATGTCTTTGACTTCGTCAGCTTGGCATACTGATTACCCTTATAAGTCTTAATTCGAACATAGGTTGCTTTATGTTGCTTAGCCAAATTTGTGTTACTAATTTTGACCTTACCGGTAACCTTAATTGACCGCCGATTCTTAGTCTTTTTAGCTTTTAAATGAGCAATATCATACCCATCCTTGGGAAACGAGGCTTCCCAAGCGGCAAATTGTGCTGGCGTATAATGCTTGCCATCAACTGTAAAATAATGTGTCCCATCCGTACCGGTCGTTTCTGTAACCTTGTAAGATTTGGCGGCCTGTGCTGTCGCTGGCAACGATGTCAAAGCTCCGCCTAGCATCGCAACTGTCGCCAGCCCTAGTGTCAATCGTTTAATGATCTTATTCATCTGTCATAGCCCCTATTAATTTATGATTACCCAAACACCTTACTTATTTCGGTGTATCGTAAGTGGTCCCTTAAACTTGCACCAATCACATTCATTAACTTCTTTTACTTTTAGATAATGCTAGCTTTAGTAATAAAGATTTGTAAGCAACATTGTATAAACCTTCCCCTTGACCTTAAACCAACTCACGCCAATTTTGGTCGTCTTCGGCTTTAGAATAGCCGCATCTTGGTAATCCGGCTGTGACTCACCTACAAGCATAAATACCCCGACGGCGTCATCACTCATAGCTTTACTACTCTTTAAATCAGATTTGCTAGTAATCGGTGAAAAAGTGGAAAACACCTCATCAGTTGGCAAGCCCACTTTTCCAGACTCGCGCTTAAATATTTCCATATCAACATCGCCTTTAATAAACCACTTCTTATAGGTTTTAAGTAATGCCATTCGGGCTGGATCCAAGCTAACTGGCTGCATCCCTTTGGCCGTTCGATACTTATTCGTTTGTTTTAAGAATCTCCGGGCCATCGCAGGATTCATTGATGCTACTGATGGTGCAATCTTTCCCGCTCGCAAATAGCCGCGCCATAACCAACCTTTTACCTGCTTGCTATTAATGTAATAGAACACTTTTTTCTTACCATTTTGTTTAAGCGTTGCGTGCTTAGTGACATACAACGTGACATTTTGATAAGTTTTAGCCTTCGCGTAAATTTTGGTTAACTTTGTAGACGTGTAAATATTGCCTTTCTTAGCGTGATAGGCCGTCCGTTTTACCTTGGTTACCTTAGCGGCATGGGCTGTTGTGCCATTCACCGTAACAAACCCAATTGCACTCACAGTCGCAACAAGTATTAATAGCTGTTTCATGAACTTATTCATTAATAGAAGTCTCCTTGTACTTTCAAGTCAAATAGTCTGGTTTTATACGAGATATCGACCTGGTTCTCAACATTTGACACTTTAATCGTATATGAATGATTGACTTTAACTTGACTCTTTTTCGGCACAAAAAATATCGTTGTACCGTAATAGCCGTATGCTTCATCGCCAGTCCCAACATGTGAGATTTTGACTTTCTTTTTAGCTGTGTTGTCATGGACACTTACTTTGGGTTTTATTCCCGTACTACCGACATAATGATCATCAGGATATGAGATGGCCCATGGCGCACCTTCCTTTACCAGTCCATACGGCATTAGACCAGCACGTGGAAACATTAACTTCTTAAGTGTTGTCGTCGCTTGATTGTTAGCTGTATCGAATACTCGTAAGTCATTATATTTCCCGACTTGACCGACACCTACTTTGTTGATCGCTCCGAGTACCCATGACCGATGTCCCGGGTTGAACCCCATTTGATTACCGTCATCACTAATATAGCCAGTGACAACATCATATGGCGAAGTGATCCCCTCAGATAGATTACTCTGATCCGTTGCAGCGGCCCCTAGCTTCCAATTGGCCTTGGAAACAACTGACGGCCGCTTGAGCCCAACAAGACCATGGGATAAGCCTTTATCAGCCGCAGCTAAAGTTGCTGCGCCCATTTGAGCAGACTTATTCCACGTACTATCCGCAGTGACAGCGTTTAACCCAAACATGTCTCGGTAAAAATTGATCCAATTAACCGTTTGTGCGGTATAACCGGCACTTAACTTGCCAGCCCGGAAATGCTTCTTAAGTTTAGCCTTTTGGGCATACATCCCTTTAGTGCTATTACCAATCTTTTTCGCCTTTTTCCGATAACTCGTCACTTGTGCCCATTGAGTCGCGGTATAATATTTTCTTTCAGATTTTTTCTTTTTCTTAGTTTTCTTTTTAGCCTTGGTCGTCTTTGCTTGAGCAGATACGTTCGGCGTGGTCAAGGTGGTCGTTACGCCGATGGTGGTGGCCAGCATAACGGCACTCATGATTTTTATGAGCTTCATCAATTTATTCCTCCAAAACAAGTGTAAAATTATTTGTTGTCTATATTCCATAAGTGCTTCGCTAACGCTTTAGATGGACTATAGATGTACCAACGGCCATTAAAATTAGTGAGCGTCTTTTTAATAACCTTAACAGTCTTGCCCTTGTACTTACGGGTAGTCATCGAATAAGTACTGCGATCGCTGGCATAAAGTCCCGGGTAAGTCTCCCAACTGTCCATCACATACTTAGTACCATGTTTATAGGCGTACATCCATTTATGGGGATTATTGTAATTTGCAATATTTTTATTTGAAATACCTTTTTTCAGGTTAAATTGATGCATTGTCCGCGTGCTGTTCTTACGCTCAAATCGACTTTTAATTTTGGTGGCTGAAATCTTTTGATAATCATACCCATCAGCTTTTTCATAGTGATACCAAGTCCCACGAAACTTCTTCGGAATCGTCTTCAACGACTTTTTAGCTTTTGCCTGCGCTGTCAAGTCAGCCTGTGGTGTTGCCACGACCGCGGTCGCACCTAACGTTGTCGCCACCATCATGGCACTCATGATTTTTATAAGTTTCATCAATTTACGCCTCCAAAATTACTTATTATCTAAATTCCATAAATGCTTCGCTAATGCTTTAGATGGGCTGTAGATGCACCAACGACCACCAGAATTTGGTAGTGTTCTTTTGATGACCTTGACCGTTTTACCTTTATATTTACGCGTGGTCATTTGGTAAGCACCTAAATCCTTTTCGCTCCAGGACTTATCAATTTTCCAAAATACATAAGTATTCCAATCTGCCATAATGTACTTATTGGCTGACTTCTTATAAGCAAACATCCAATTGTGCTTAGTGAGTTTCTTAATTCCTTTATGCATGTCGAACTGATGCATCGTCATCGTATTATTACGTTTTTCAAAATGATCTTTTATTTTCTTAGTTGAGATCTTTTGATAATCATAACCATCAGCTTTTTCATAGTGATACCAAGTCCCACGAAACTTCTTCGGAATCGTCTTCAACGACTTTTTAACCTTCGCCTGCGCTGTCAAATCAGCTTGTGGTGTCGCCACGACCGCGGTCGCACCTAATGTCGTTGCCACCATAACAGCGCTAACAATTTTACCCAACTTCATTATTATTCCTCCTCCAGTGAGTAGCGGGCTTCAACCCATACTCACGACTTCTCCAGTAATGAACTACGCCAGTTGCCCTCCCTATTTATGCTAAGTTGCTTATTGAACAAACAGACTCGCTAGCATCGGCCAAAATCTGCCATAACGCCTATCACATCAGGGTTTGTCAAGTCCCTAACGTCTCATACCCGTATCATACCAAAACACTGCGACACTACATGTCGTTTTGACGGTCAAATCAAAAAAGTTTTATTTTTTCTAAAAAAATAATCCTGATAATAAAAATCACGCTTGCGTGACCCTTATTATCAGGATTATATAGCTCATTATTTTACGACAACCCATTTTTCCAATCACTAACAATGCTTTCCATCGCTGAAACAGAATGAGCAGTCTGTTGCTTGCTAACCGGCTTGGGTTTAGGTGCTGGTTCAGTTGGCGTTGGTGCTTTAGCTGGCTTGGCTTTTGGCTTGGCTGAATGCCCCGACAATAAGTCCACTTGTTCCGACCGGGCTGCTCGCTTGGGAACGGCGGCCGTCGCATGCTGAGTCGGAATCGGCTGACCGGGTTTCATCTGATCCATGGTCTGATTCAACAAGCCGTCGACCAAGTTATTGCCACTGGTAGTCGCATGCCCCTTGACCCATTTGAAGTCTAAGTGCGGGAAGCTCTGTAACTGGGCATCGACGACTTTCCACAATTCCGCATTCACCAGTTCACCGCTGGAACGCCGCCAGCCACGCTTTTTCCAACCAGCCAACCAATGCTGCTGAATTGGATTTAGGACATACTTCGAATCGGTCACAACTAGAATCTTGGCTTCGGTCTGGTCTAACTGTGTTAAGCGGTCCAACGCCTGAATCAACGCCATGACTTCCATCCGATTATTGGTCGCGCCCCACTCACCCGACGTCCCCGTCAAGGTCTGCGTGCCGAACTCAATCTGATAGGCCCACGCGGATTTATCTGTCGCCTTAACTTGACCGCCTTGCACGTTACCAGTATTCCGATTACCACCATCCGTATAAACGGTGATATCAACCTTTCCCGTCGTCACCGTTGAACTGGCCGTACTAGTCGTCGACCGTTTCGGCTTAGCAGAGCTGGCTTTACCGGCAATAAACGCCTCAGCTTCAGCGCGCGTTGGGAAGCTCTTATATTGCGCGCCGCCATAACCGTCAGTTTGCTTTTTGCAGTCATCCCAAGTCAAATAAACACCTGGTTTTCGGCCAACTCGGACCGCGTAGAATTTCTTTTTTGCCATCATGCACGCCACTTTCTGTTTAAAATCTGCTTTCTATTATATCGCGAAAGCTGACGCAAGATAAAGCCCGAATCTCTACCCGTTAACGACTGGCATGCCGGCATCCCATTGTAACTGGTTAAAAACCGCTTGCACTTGCTTGGACGTCTTTCCTAATTGACGCGCCAGCTGATGATTGACCTGCTGATAGCCTGACGCCACTGGTTTAACCTGATTAGCTCGCTTGGCTTGTGTAACCACCGTAGCGGCTTGGCGCTTAAGCTGACTAGCATGGGCGGTATCCAACTGAGCAGCCGTCGTTTGAATGGTTGCGGTCTGCGCCACCACCGTAGTCACCCGATTGCGAGCAGCTAAGGCATCAACACTTGCCTTTTCAGCCGCGGTCAGTTGTTTAATCTGGGTCAATTGGTTCTGTGAAACGGCCACACCGGCATAAGTCCAACTGGTTGTTGCAAAGCTCCAAGATAAGCCAATCACTGTTACTAACGCCCACAAAAGCGGTTGGCGGACCGGTCGCACCGATTGTTGTCGCAAAATTCGCCAGGTTCGCTAAGCCACCCAGACCGTTAAGCTTGCTATGATTAGCATACCAAAATAAAAACGCATGTTACCTACCTCCTCAATAATTTCGTCACATCAGTAAGTACGTAACCTGACAACTATTCCGTTTTTATTTTTCAAAAAATTGACTCATGCTTAAGCCAGCTGCTTTACCTATTGCTGTTATGCAACCAACTGCGCAAATACGGGCGCAAAATCGGCCAGACATTTATCAAGAGTGGTTAAGTTAACACTAAAAGCCGTAATTATCTATAAATAACAGATAATTACGGTTTTTTAGTACAGTAGCATGGCTTAACCCGTTCTGAAGTCGTTATCGGCATGGTTAATATCATCTCAGTAGTTCGTGTATCCCTTGCCGAATGTCTACGACTGTGGCTCCGCATCTACAATAATAATATTCTTCTGGTAATCTCATTCTCCCAGCCATTCCGTTCCAACCGGATAAAGTGACTGTAATTCCGAATCCGCTTGCAAATCTCGCTGGTAATCGTAATTTCTCCAATCAGGATTATCAAAAATATTCTCCTCAACAACCGGCTGATAAATAATTGAACCATCTGACCGCTGACCAACCATGTACTGATGACCAACCATATCTTTAAGGCCTACTCTGGAGCAGTCTAAATAAGCCTATTCCCCAGCTTTCTTAATGTGACTAATTTGCTCATTAACGCGCACCTCACGCTTGGATTATCGGCTACGTAGACACCAAGTCATATTTTTGTAAATGAATGTGTCAAGTATTGATCAATAACGATTAGTAGGAACACCTCATCACTATCTATATTGTCGACTTTTAATTAATCATCAATACTAAACAGCAATATATATCGATCAATAATATCACCTAGTTCTACTTTTGAAACATGATCAACAATATCTGCTACATCAACACCGCGAGCAGTTAAATCGAGCGAAATTGTTTGATCAAGCAAAACTTTACCGTGAATTTTATGACTACTAATTAATTTATGATACATTGGAAAATCGCGTTGCGTACTACTTATTGGCGCCACAATTGTCATATTACTAGTTTTAGACACCAAATCATTACTTAACGCAATTGCCGGCCGTCGATTCATTTGCTCATGACCACGACTCGGATTAAAATTCACGTAAAATATATCGCCCTGACTTACCATTGTAATTCGTCACCTTTGGATTCGCCCCAATCCAACTCATGTTCACGTTTACCATCATCATGCCAATCGGCAAATAATTCATGAATATTGGTCGGCTTTTTATTAATCGGTGTTAATACAATTGAATCATCTTGAATAGTTAACCTCAACTCTTGATTATCAGCCAAGTTTAATTGCTCAATAACTTTGCTAGGAATCCTAGCTGCTCTCGAATTACCCCACTTTGCGAGATGAATTTGTGTTTCAATTCCTGCCATCATAAATACCTCCCTCGAGATTAGTTTTGCTAAGTATATACTATGTAGATACGTAGTGCAATTAATTCAGCTTAAGATTTAGCAATTCACTTTGGGAACGACTCAATGGCGAGTAGTTGGTACAATAAAAGCCCGACATATCGGGCTTTTACAATTTACTATTCTTCTGGGAACACCACATCACTAGCCATAAAGAAATTATGCTTCTTCACCTGATACTGTGTAGCCATGTCGATGGAGCCAACGTTGGTCGTGGCTTGCTTCACATAGCTAACCGTGGCCGAAACGCGATAGCGGCGATTGATTGTTGTGACATATCGTTGTGACCCGGTCTTGCTGATGTGATCTGCAATCGCAGTCGGCACTGCTTTCTTAGTATACAGTTTCGTTAAGCTACTCCCAGATTTGCGTTCAACTTGCGTGATTTTCGCTGAAACCGTTGGCACTTGCTTAACGGTTGGACTCAACATTGGTGCTTTCGCGTAGTATTCCAAATAACCATCCGCCGTCACATAAATCCGTTGTGTCGGATTTGACTTCGTATAATCAAGATTATCAGGAATCTTCAAGCCCGCATACAAGTTTCCATCAGCGACCCGATTCCGACTAATATGACTTGGGTAAGTCAATTGGGTCGTATAATACTGGACGTACTTTGGTACATGGACTTTTTTAAACGTCTTGGTCGTGGCTAAAATGCGCTTCGTGCCATAATCATGATGATTTCCGCGCAACCGATAGCTTAGCCGACTCATATCCAACCGCACATATTTCCGCTTATTGTTAGGAATATTATCTTGCTTGGCTTCCACGATGGTCCCCTTAGGAATCGTATAGGATACTTTTTTAGCAGTACCATTAACCTTTAGCTGACGCTGCGTCTTTACAAAATTATGGTTACTATGCCCAATCTTCACATACTTGGTGGCCGCTTCAGCATTACCCGCTAGTAGACTAACACCTGCCAAAACACCTAAACTCACTAGCAATTTTTTCATTTGTCTCATGGTCCCCCTTAGTATTCCGGAAAGACAACGTCAGTATTCATAAAGAAGTCATGATCATTGACCTTATACAAACTAGCTAGCCGAATACTATCGACCGCCGTTTTCGCATTGCCACGATAAAAGACCGTTGCTGAACTGCGATAACGGCGCTTAATGGTCGTTAGATATTGCTGATTACCCGTTTTGCTGACACGTTTGCCAATTGCAGTAGGCACTGCCGTCTTGGTGTAAAGCATCGTCAATCCCTTGCCAGGTACTCGCTTAACTTTAGTAATTTTCGCAGAAGTCGTTGGAATTTGCGTTGTTTGTAAGTACATGACCGGCGCTGACTTGTAATATTCCAAATAGCCGTCCGAAGTCACATAAAGTCGCGCAGCAGTTAGCTTAGGCTGACGATAAATATCAGGCACTTTTAAGCCCGCATATAAGTTACCATCCGCGACTCGGGTGCGGCTCACATTTTCTGGATACACCTTCTGAGTCGTATAATATTGCACGTATTGCGGCACATGAACTTTCTTAAAAGTTTTAGTTGTGGCTAAGATACGGTCAGTTTGAAACGCGATATGTTTGCCACGAATCCTGTAACTCACCCGTTGCAAATTAACCTCAACATGGACCTGCCCTTTTTTATCACCATGCCAATTGGTCTCCACAACATCGACAATCGTCCCTTTCGGAATTGTGAGCTTAAATTGTTTATCTTCATCGGTCGTTTGAATCGTTCGCTTCGTCTTTAAAAAATTATGATTAGTCTGGCCGACCTTAACATACGTCGTCGCGGCACTGGCGCCAGTGGCAAATAAGCTCAAACCAGCCACCACCCCAACACCCAATAATGTGGCTTTCAACTGCATCAAAAACGCCCCTTTCAATCCGTTTGCTACTCATCCAGTATAACAGTCGTGGCCGCATTATCCCAAATCACAATTAATTCGCCCACAAGCAAAAAGACTTGATGAACAGCTCCATTAGGCTATTCATCAAGTCTCATTTTTTAAATCAATGGACCATTACTAATCTGGCATCACATCATCGGTGTGCATAAAGAAGTCATGCCCCTTCACCAAGTACTGGGCGGCAACTTGAATGTTGCTCACACTAGTTGGCCGGTCACGTTGATAGCAGACCGTCGCCGAATACCGATATCGGCGTTTGATGGTCGTCAAATATTGCTGGTCACCCGTTTGACTAACGCGGTCACTAATCGCCGCGGGGATTGCCGTCTTAGTATAGAGCATCCGTAAACCGCTACTCCGAACCACTTTGACTTTCGTAATCTTAGCTGAGACGGTTGGGGTCTGGGCCACGTTTAGATCCATCATTGGCGCGGCTTTATAATATTCCAAATACCCATCGGCGGTCACATAAAGCCGGGGCGCGGTTAAATTCTTGGTCATATACAGGTTTGCCGGTACTTTGATCCCTGCATACAGATTTCCGTCAGCGACCCGATAACGTCGCGCTCCAGCTGGATAAGTTTTCTGTGTCGAATAGTATTGAACATATTGCGGCACCCGCACCTTTTGGAACCGAGCGGTCGTCGCCGCTAATCGGCGCGACAGATATTGCGGCTGGTCACCGCGCAAGTGATAACTCAAGCGCCCCATCTCCAACTTCACATACACCCGACCATGCTTTTGATCCGCAGCGTGGCTGTTATCCTTAACTTCAACAATCGTCCCTTTCGGAATCGTCACCTGAGTTTCCTTCGTCGGTCCGGTGGTCTTAATCGTTTGCTTAGTCTTCAAATAATTATGTTCGGTATTGCCAACTTTAACATACTTAGTGGCTGCCTCAACCGTCGTCGCTGATAGACCAATTCCCAAGATAATGCTTAACCCTAACAAGCCCTGCTTTAAAATCATCGATAAATCCTCCCAAAGTAGTTAGTTGCCAATTAGTATATCAGGAAATAGTTGGTTAGCCCACTTTAGAAAAGAACGCGATTTGCTTAGGTCAACTTGAATTATCGCTAGTTAGTGTAGCCACTGTTAGTATGCTTGGTGCTAGTTAATCAATATTGCCTACCAGTTGTTTTCTAAACTGCCGCAACGCCTTGTACCATTTTGAACCCGAACTAAGTCCAACACTACGGCTAAGTATTTTAGCAACCAATCCCACAACTAAGGTAATAATCGTTCAATCATAGACACCTAGCAATTAACGGCGGGCGGCCCAGCATTGGCTCAGTGGTGTCGTTTATCTTAGTCGTGGGCTTCGACTTAGATAAAGCCCGGCTTTCGAGACCGACCTGTGGCTCGAAAACGCGGCCACCACGTTCCAGCCGATGCTGGGCCAACCAGAGTGGCAATTTATAGCCAACAAAAAACACCTCCAACAAAAGAGGTGTTTTCAATCTTATTCAGAGAATTCCGTCACCAAGCCAGCGTCAATCGCACGTTGCGTATACATTGGCACTTCATCTTCACTAGCACGAACAAAGTGTCCTGGTGCGATTTCGACCATGCGCCGTTTCTTATCATCCTTTTCACGGGATTCATCATACGGCACTTGCTTCCGGTTACGTTCAAATTCCGGATCCGGTACCGGTACCGCTGAGATCAAACTCTTGGTATAGGCATGTAGCGGATGGGTATAGACTTCATCGGCTGGGCCGATTTCCAAAATCTTCCCATAATGCATAACCCCGATCCGGTCACTGATATACTTAACCATCGACAAATCATGGGCGATGAATAAGTAAGTCAAGTTTTGCTTAACTTGTAATTCTTTCATCAAGTTAACGACTTGGGCTTGGATGGATACATCCAAAGCGGAGATCGGTTCATCAGCGATGATGAACTTAGGTTCGACGGCTAAGGCCCGGGCAATCCCGATCCGTTGCCGTTGACCACCGGAGAATTCATGCGGATAACGGCTAGAATGGTCTTTGTTCAATCCAACCGTTTCCAATAAATCTTCGACTTGTTTGGTCCGGTCAGCATCGTCCTTGGCTAAGCCATGGATATCGATCCCTTCGGCCACAATATCCTTAACCTTCATCCGGGGATTCAACGAGGCATAGGGATCTTGGAAGATCATTTGCATTTCGCGCCGGAATTCGTGCTTTTCCGCTT
This sequence comes from Lactiplantibacillus dongliensis, assembly GCF_005405105.1. GTDB lineage: Bacteria > Bacillota > Bacilli > Lactobacillales > Lactobacillaceae > Lactiplantibacillus > Lactiplantibacillus dongliensis. Next base: position 37,078 of record NZ_BJDK01000017.1, on the reverse strand, counting down.
TAGTATGCAACTTTGAGACATCCTTACCATCAAAGATGATTTCACCGTCTGTGGGTTCATACAAATGAATGATGGCCCGTCCGGCAGTGGTCTTCCCAGAACCGGATTCACCAACTAAGCCGAATGTTTCACCTTCATAAATATCAAAGGAGACGTCATCGACCGCCCGGACTTCATCACGTTTGCCAACATTGAAGTATTGCTTCAAATGATGGACTTCTAGAATTTTTTTACGTTCTTCAGGCATCGTCAACTACTCCTTCGTTGTATTCTTGATCGGTGGTTCGGGCCGTTGCATTTCCGCAAACTTCTTTTGCCGGCGGACAATTTCAGCCGGGGGCGTCACTTTAGGAGCGTCCGGATGCAAGAGCCAGGTCGCTGCATAGTGCGTATCCGAAACTTTGAAGAATGGCGGTTCTTTTTCCGTATCAATCTTCATCGCATAGTCACTCCGTGCAGCAAAAGCATCGCCGACGGGTGGATCCAGCAAGTCTGGTGGCGTCCCGGGAATTGCCCGGAGTGAGCCGCCCGCCGTATTCAAGGTTGGCATGGAGTTCAGCAAGCCCCAAGTATACGGATGTTGCGGGTTGAAGAAGATCTCATCAACCGTCCCGTATTCAACAATCTTGCCAGCATACATGACCGCAACTCGATCCGCCATCCCAGCGACCACCCCTAAGTCATGGGTGATAAAGATGATGGACGTATCAATCCGGTTTTGCAAGTCTTTCATCAAGTCCAAGATTTGAGCTTGAATCGTGACGTCCAACGCCGTAGTGGGTTCATCAGCAATCAAGACTTCGGGATAACAAACTAACGCAATCGCAATCACGATTCGTTGACGCATCCCACCGGAGAATTGGTAAGGATAGTCGTTGAGTCGGGCTTCCGGATCGGTAATCCCAACTAACTTCAACATTTCTAAAGCTTGCGAGATGGCTTCTTTTTTCTTTAAGCCCTTGTGCTTCATCAATGGTTCGGCAATTTGCATCCCGATGCGCATCGTCGGGTCCAATGAAGTCATTGGATCTTGGAAGATCATCGCGATATCTTTACCACGGATATGCTGCATTTCTTTTTCAGACTTTTTAATAATATCGTCACCATGAAACATGATGCTGCCGCCTTTAATGACGGCATTAGGTGCCAGTAAGCCCATTAACGAGCGCGTGGTCACTGATTTACCGGAACCGGATTCCCCAACAATCGCTAAGGTTTCCCCTTTCCGGAGATCAAAGCTGACATCACGAATCGCTTTAACTTCACCAGCATAGGTGTGGAAATCAATTTGTAAATTCCGCACTTCAATGACATTTTCAGGATTTTCCATTGTTATTCCACACTCCTAACGTTTCGATTTTGGATCAAAGGCATCGCGCATCCCATCACCTAAGAGGTTAAAGGCTAACATCAAGATGATTAAGACGATTGCTGGATACCACATTTGATAAGGTAAGAATTGGAAGTTCTTTTGTCCATCAGAGATCAAGGTCCCTAATGACGCTTGTGGTGAACTAATCCCAATCCCAATATAACTCAAGAACGCTTCAAAGAAGATCGCGTTGGGAATCGTAAACATCGTTTGAATGATGATGACACTCGATAAGTTAGGCAACAAATGCTTCCAAGCAATCTTGGGTGCCGATTCACCTAACGTCCGCGCCGCTAAGATAAAGTCTTGATTCTTTAACTGTAGCGTCTGCGCTCGTGTGAGTCGCGCCATCGTCGTCCAGTTAATGATGGCCAACGCCGCAATGATGGACGCCATCCCAGTTTTTTGGAAGGCCGTAGCCATCAAGACCATGACAACTAATGAAGGGACGGACGAGAGGATTTCAATAATCCGTTGCATGAACATATCCACGCGTCCCCCCTTCCAACCGGAGAAGATCCCGAACGTGACCCCAATCGTTAAATCAATCAAAGTCGCAATCAACGCAATTTCTAGCGAAACCCGCGTCCCATACATAATCCGTGCTAATAAGTCACGGCCTAAGTAATCCGTCCCTAAGGTATAGTGTACGTCCTTACCAGCCCCAGCTTGGGCATAGGCATCGACATCTTGACCAGATTGCTTGATATGACCATTGAGACCATGAATGTTAACACCCGGAATCTTGGGTGGCAAGTTCGCATACTTAGGCGATTGGTCGTTCGGGTTGTGCTGATACACTGCCTGCCCACCAAAGGCCACTAAGAATAAGAAGATTAAGACAATAAAACTAGTAAACGCCGTTTTATTAGATTTTAAACGCCGCCAAACATCTTGGCCGAACGTTAATGACGGTGCCGCGATTTTTTCGTTATCGGGGCCCACTTGTTTGTCCAGCGGTGCGAAGTCGCCGGGCTTAATTTCGATATTTTTTGCATTATCTGCCATTAACTAGTCCCCATTTCCACTTAAGCGAATCCGCGGATCAATGATTCCGTAGACGATGTCGGTCAACAATAACAGCAAGCATAATAGTGCGGAGTAGAAGATCGTCACGCCCATGATGGTTGGGTAATCATTGACTAAGATCGACTTAACAAATTGTTCCCCAATCCCAGGGACGGAGAAGATGTTTTCAACAACCATTGAACCGGTCATTAATGCTGCTGCCAATGGTCCGATTAAGGTAACCATTGGAATCAAGCTGTTCCGTAACGCATGATGATAAACAATCCCGAATTTTGATAATCCTTTGGCCTTGGCCAACTCGATATAATCTGAACTCAAGACGTCCACCATGTCGGTCCGAATGAACCGGGCCGTTTCGGCTAACGGACTAGCCGCTAACGCTAAGGTTGGCAAGATGGTGTAGGCAAAGCCTTCCCAACCAGCCACTGGGAACCAGCCCATTTTGAGACCAAGATAGTATTGCAATAAAATGGCTAAAACGAAACTTGGAACCGCAATCCCGAGAATCGAGAGAATCGTGGCTAAGCGGTCAGCCCAAGTATCCTTACGAATGGCACCGACTGCCCCGAGAATAATCCCGAAGACGACCCCAATGACCATCGCTTGACCACCTAATTGCATCGATGGCCCCATCCGACTACCGATCAAGTAACTAACGGCTTGATCGCTGAATTGGAAGGATAACCCCAAGCTACCCTTGAAAATGCCACCGATATAAATTAGATATTGGAGCCAAACGGGCTTGTCCAACCCATATTGCGCTAAGATGGACGCTTTTTCACTGGCGGTCAACTTGGCTTCATTTTGCAGCGGTGTCCCGGGCATTAGTTTCATTAAGAAGAACGTGACGGTTGCCACAATGAATAATGTCAGGAACAAGTAAAATATCCGCTTTAAGAGATATTTTCTCATTAGAATTCCTCGCATTCTATTAAATTAGCCTGATAAAATAATGACATATTTGATTATAAAACAAAATGGTAAGGATTAACAATGTGTCAATCCTTACCCCCTTGTTTCACATTCGTTTAGTTAAAGCACACACATGTTAGACACTATTGACTTACTTAACGTACATGTACTTGTAGTTGTATTGCGTACCAGCTGTATTGTAGATGATACCCTTCAAGTTTGTGCGAACTAAGTGAGCTTCAGCTTGTTGATAGATTGGTGATACCCCGGTATCCTTCATTAATTGCTTTTCAGCATTAACCATATCTGTCCAACGCGCTTTTTCATTGTTGGCGTCCTTACCTTCAGCTGCTTTGACGTATTGGTCATAGGCAGCACTCTTGTAACGACCGTTGTTGTATGAATTGTCAGAGGTGAACAATGACAAGAATGAGATTGGATCCGTAAAGTCAGCTGACCATGCTGAGATAACCGTATCGAAGTTCCCATTTTGTGACCGTTGGAGACGGGTCTTAAATGGCACGTTTTGGTTTGAAACCTTCATGTTGCCAAGTTTTTGCCATTGACCTTGAATATATTCAGTGGACTTCTTCGCACCATCAGTATCATCGGATAATAACTTGATGTTCAAGCTCTTAGCCCCGACTTCTTTCAAACCTTGCTTGTATAACTTCTTCGCTTTAGCCATGTCGTATTCAACACCACTAGCGACATACGCATCATCAGCAAAGTCCTTACCGTTGATTGGGCTCTTAGCTAAGTCACTTGAGACATAGCCTTTAGCTTGAGTTGACCCATCAGCTAAGACATCATTAACGAATTGCTTCCGGTTGATAGCCAATGACAAAGCTTCACGAATCTTTTGGTTCTTGAATGCCTTGGCCAAGGTCTTATTGCTATCCCGTTGGTTGAATTCAATATAGAACGTTGACGCAGTCTTACGTAACGTAAAGTTCTTGTTGGTCTTGTAGTTCTTAACTTGGGTCCCAGATAAGTAAGCATCATCCAACTTGTTCGAATTGAATAAGTTCAACCCGGTTGAAGTATCCTTAGTAACTTGGAATTTAAGCGTCTGCATCTTAACGTTCTTCTTATCCCAATAGTTCTTGTTCTTGTTCAATTTCCAGCTTAAGTTCGTCCCAGTCCAGCCAGTCATTGTGTAAGGGCCGTTATAGACCATTGCAGTACTGGTTGTCCCATATTTCGAACCATACTTCTTAACAGCTTTTTCACTTTGTGGGAAGAAGTTAACAAAGCCCATTAACTTCTTGAAGTATGAGATGGGATGATCCAAAGTAACGACTAATTTATAATCGCCGTCCGCTTTAACACCTAAACTTGAAACGGCTTTTTTACCGCTAGAAATTTGATCAGCGTTCTTGATGCCAGAATATAAGTATGCGTATTGTGACGCGGTCTTAGGATTAACGGTCCGTTGCCAGCCATAAACGAAATCTTTGGCGGTTACTTTATCCCCGTTACTCCATTTTGCGTTCTTGCGTAAAGTGAACGTATATGTCTTCCCATCATTGGTAATCTTCGTAGCGGTTGCCATTCCGGGTGTAATCTTACTGTCTTTACCTAAGCGATATAACCCTTCGTTCGTGTTATTTAACATGTTCGAACTCGTGACATCGGTTGACTTAGATAAGTCCATTGATGGTAATTCTGATTTTTCGGCAATTGTCGCAACTTGCTTAACGTTCTTTGATGATGAACTGTTGTTAGAACCACAAGCAGCTAAGAACAATAAGGATGCGCCGGCAACGACGGTAACTTTTGCAGCTGTTTTTAAATTCATAAAAAACCCAACCCCTCTTACTTTTTTAATGTGTGTGTGCTTTTCCCTCGAAAAGTTAAAGTAATTGTATATTATAAATAAATTAAAATCAATCCTAAATTCTAATTATTTTCATGAATTAGCCATAATTATGCTTATTAATTCAGTTTTTTATTAGATTATCGTTTATTTAGTCATCAATTAATCGTTGATACATCAGTATTCTTAGTTATCTTTTCATGATGTTGCCCATACTAATCTTAAATCGTTATTTTTCTTAATAAATAATTCATTTTGCCACCATTTTGACTTAAATTGCCCTAAATTCGATTGGTTAAAACAGCTAAAAACGTCAAAATAAAAGAAGTCACTGACTTTTTATCAGTGACTTCTTATTAATCAAGTAAACAGTTTATAGTTAGATACACTTGGTGCTAGTTGAAAATTGCCGCCTGCCGGTTGGCTCCTAAAATGTTGGCACGCCACGGGCTATTTTGGAGCCAAAGCTTCGGCTTCCAAACGTGGCCACCACATTCCAGCCGTTTTTGGGCCAACTAGAGTGGTAACTTATATCCAGACCAGACAATCATCATTAGCTGGATTGTCGCTTAGATTTAATGTTCAAAATAACCGATAATCGAGGCAATTACTAGAATAATCAACACCACCGTCGTAATCCAGACATAGAGTCGGTCCTTCTCAACTGCAAACGCATAGATGGAGACTACGACCCGCAATGTCGGGGTTAGAATTAAGAGAAATAAACCTAACATAATCACGGCATAGGGCTTTAATGCTACGACACCTTTTGCAATCGCCACGAAGCCTTCCGGTTGGACGCCATTCGGATACCCACCATTGCCTTGGATAACCATTAATAGGATGCCTAGCACAATCACAACAGCGGAAACGATGACCCCAATCCGCAAGATTTGGCCAATCATCAATTCAACTTGATGCATTTCTTTGGCTTTACTATTCTTTTGAATCATTAGATGGTCACCCCGAATCCTTTCATAATCATTTGAATCCCGAGATATAGCATGACGGGCACAAAGATCATCCGAATCAACCGGGGCTTCAAGTGCTGCATAATCCGTGTTCCAATTAAGGCACCCATTAAGATGCCGATTGCTAACGGTGCTGCAATTCCAGCTTTGATCGAGCCATTAAAGAAGTAGACCATCGCACTGGCCGCCGCAGTGACCCCCATCATCAAATTTGACGTCGCTGAGGATGGTTTGAGGGGCATATGCATAATCGTATCCATGGCTAATACTTTAAAGGCCCCACTCCCGATACCTAACAAGCCACTAGCTAGTCCGGCACCAAACATCATCGTAAAACCGCCTGGAACGTTTTGCACTTGATAGTCGACTTGTTTTTTTAACGCTTTATCATAATAGGTCCCATTTAAGTTCAACTTAGTCGCTAACCGATCCGCTTCAACATTTTGCGCATCTTCATTTTTCATCATTAACTTGCGAATCATATTGTAAGTTGTAAAAACTAGTAAGGCACCGAATAAGAAGTAGAGAAAGGTCGGATGGACTAAGCCAGTCAAAATGGCCCCAATGACCGCACCAACTGTGGTGGCGATTTCTAAAAACATTGCCACCCGTAAATTTAACATCTCATCTTTTAGATAGGCAATCGTCGACCCTGAGCTGGTCGCAATGACCGCAATAATACTGGCCCCAATCGCATATTTGATATCCAACCCTAACCCTAATGTTAAGACTGGCGTAATAATCATGCCGCCGCCGATACCGAGGATTGCGCCGAAAACACCCGCCAGCAGGCCAACACCTAGCATTAACAGTAACGAATAAATCACGTTAGTCACCTTCACCCTTTTAAAATTCACTTGTTAGTGTATCATTTAATTACCTAGTTACCTAATAGATACCCATCTGGTGCCTCTAAACTACGGCCATATAGGATTAAGTCACTTTTATATAAAATTAATTATTAATTGCCAATTTAAGTGTAACCGTAATCAACGTGATTAAATCAAGCTTCTTCAATTTTATACCATTAAAAAATTAGATAGCAAGTTACTCAAATTAGTCTAACGCCTGAGCTTGGCTAAATTGTTGCATAAACCCTGCTACCAATGGTGTCGCCATCGATTCGGTCGTCGTCGTTAAGACCAGTTGCGTTTCAAAGCGGCGGTCAGCCAGTGAGCGAATCAAGACTTGATCCGTGGCATAAGTCTCAGCCAACGACCGCGGCACTAACGCCACCCCGAGCTGATGGTTGGCCCAATGCATCGCCGTGCGCGCATCATCACAAGTCATCACGTAGTTCGGCTCAAATGCCTGCTCTAAAAAAGCCACATGAAATAGCTCATTAAACCGCCGATATTTAATCAACGGCAATTCAGCCAAGTCCGCTAAACGTAATTGACGCCGCTGCGTAAACTGACCATAGCGCCGTGGTAAGACAGCCACCATCCGTTCAGTTGGAAAGTAACGGCAGACCAAATGCTGCTGATTAAACGGGGTCCGCAGAATCGCCACATCGAGTAACCGTTTATGCAAATCATCTAACAATTCATACGTATTGCCTTCCGTCACGGCTAATTGCACATCATGATGCTGCTTTAACCAGCTCATCAATGCGTGATTCGGCATCACCCCCGCTGATGAGGAGATCAACCCTAGATTCAACGTCCCAGTAATCCCGTGAGCCAACGCGCGGACTTTATTTTCCGCCGTCGCTGACAGCTGGGTCAACTGTTGGGCATAGCTGACTAGCAATTCACCCGCTGGCGTGACCGTCACGCCTTGTGGCAGCCGTTTGAACAAGCTAACCCCTAACTCCGTTTCCAATTGTTTAATCTGATAACTCAACGGCGGCTGCGCCACATGCAAGCGTTTCGCGGCAGCTGTCATTTGACCTTCCTCAGCGACCGCTAAGAAATAACGTAATTGTTTTAAATTCATCTTCCCACTCCATTCCTTTCCAGTATACACGACTCACTTCGACCCTAAACTTAAGATTTTAGCAATTAACTAAACGTGCCGGAATCGTTAACAATGCGTTATACTAGAGATATTGAAGATTTTAATGGAAGGAGTGGTCTGGATGCAGTTCTTCGACCGGCTCAAAACAATGTTACACGCCCTCGATAGTACTGAATCGTCTCAGCGCCCCGCACAAACGGTGACGCCCGTCGACCCCCTCAGTGCTGATCAGTTGACGGTCCCGTCAGCCACTGCCCCAGCAGTCAACCAAACACCCGCTTTAATTCTCGTCCATCACGTCACCACCGATGGCCAGGAACTTCAAGCGCCGGAAATGATTGCCGGAACAGTCGGTGATGAGATTCATTTACCGAACGTTAACTTACCAGGCTATCATCTGGTCGACATCAACGGTCTAACACGCTGGTTTACAAGCGAACGTGCTCGGATCGTCTTAACTTACGAACGCGAATATGGTCAGCCAATTTGGGTCTACGCCTATGATATCGACCAGCGGCAACTCATCGGCCTGCCAACGATGCAGCGTGGTCGGCTAGGTGATCCGTATCAAGTCACGGCCCCAACCGTCACTGGTTTCAAGCTCTTGCGGTCTGTCGGCGACTTAACCGGCGAATATACAACGACCTCCAAAACGGTGCTCTTTTTCTACCGTAATGCTAACTGGCGTCAGACCGATCTCAGTACCGGCTTCGTGCAAATCAAGACGGCAACCCCCGTGTACCCGTACCCCGGGGCAACGACCACAAATTACTGGTTACACTTACCTGTGGGTGCGATTTATAAGACTTACATGCGTGTCCAGCTCACTGACGGCACCACTTGGTATACGCTCGGCGAAGATCAATGGATTGCCGAGACCAACGTCCAGTTGACTAACAGCAACCAACTCTTACCAGCCACCCCCGCCGCCTATCGAACCCGCCACAAGAAGCAAGTTCGACAAACCGGCGTCGTCAGCTTTGTGCCTGGCAAACAGGTGCATACGTACTTGGAACCCTATGGTCGTTATTTAACGACGGTTACCCACGGTGAAAAAGTCGTCTTAACCGAACGCTTAGTTGATGACAACCGGGTCGTCTGGTATCGAATTCAAGATCGCGGCTACTTGCCCGGACGCTATTTGACACAATTAGATCCACCAGACTATGTTTACTAACCAAAAATGTCCTCAAACCAACTAACTGGCTTGAGGACATTTTTGATTAACTATCTTGTTTCGTTGCCGCGATATCGACTTCACGAATATTAACGTCTTGAGGCATTTCGTACATGAATTTGACGGTTTCGGCAACGTGCTGCGGATCAAGGGTAATCCCACCCATCGTTTGCTTCCACGCTTCATATTCCGTCAAGGCATGCTGGTCAGTCACGTGGGTCAACAATTCCGTTTCGGCCGCCCCCGGTGCCACGAGCATGATTCGGACTTGCTTAGCCGCAACTTCTTGGCGAACCGTTTCAGTTAACCCATGCACCCCGAACTTGCTGGCAACATAGGCAGCATGGTTCTGGAATGCCTTAAACCCGGCAATCGAAGAGACGTTAATGATGGTACCATGTTCACGTGCTGTCATTTGAGGTAAAACCAGCTGCATGCCGTTTAAGACCCCCATCACATTCGTATCAAGCATCGTTTGCCATTCAGCCGGTGATTGTTGCCAGACATTACCAAGCAACATTAAACCAGCATTGTTGATTAACAAATCAGTCGGCCCATAAACTGCTTCGGCCGCTTGAATCGCACTGGCTAATTCAGCTTGCTTGGTGACATCGGCTTTTTTGATCATCACGTCACCCGTCAAGTTCAAGGTATTAATTTTTTCGATATGGCGTCCTAACAACAGTAGCGGATAACCACTAGCATTGAACAGTTTAGCCATCGCTGCGCCAAAGCCAGAACTAGCACCCGTAATCACAATTAAAGCTTTCATTTCACACATAACTCCTTAGTTTCATTTAGATTTGGTCAATTGAAGCCTACGAGTTATTATTATAGACGGAAAATAAAGCTTGCCTAGTACGCACTTTTTGGTAACTGGGCAAATGGAGGGCTAAATGTACGCAAATGAATTTGATGCCACGATGCAAATGATTCGTGGTAAGTGGAAAATCTTGATTTTATATGAACTGGCTGATCACAACGGACGGTTTAATCGCCTACAACGCACGCTGCACGTTTCGCATAAGATTTTAGCGGAACAAATTCAGCAATTGATGGGCGATGGCTTAGTCTTACGTCACGACTTCCATGAGCAACCATTGCATGTAGAATATGAATTGACGGCAAACGGACAGTCCATGATTCCAGTGCTGGATACGATCTGTGATTGGGGACTGGCACATGTCGACCGTAGTGCGTTGGTGACGGTGCTGTGTGATGAGACTGAATAACAATGGTAAACGCCGTCATCGGAGGACTTGAATCGTCCTGTTGATGGCGGCGTTTGCTTTGGTTGATGGTATTTTTTGGGGGCTATTTTTATAGCTGAAACGTGTTCGGCCCGACTGCGCCCTGCGCTTGCTACGCCAGTCAACCATGCCGGAAAACCACCGGCATAATTGCCTAGCTAGGCAATGCTCAGGCGCAACCCGTCGAACCTCTCACTCTAACAAAAAAGGCCCACGCAGCAAAATCACCGCGTCGACCGTCAATTATCTTTATATGTGTTAAACCTTATTTTTGCATGTTCGTAACGCGGGCATAACCAGCAACATATGGGTGCCACCATGAAACTTGGAATGATTCCTTCTTAACACCGTTGTTTTGCGCGTTGATCATTTGACCATGGCCAACGTAAATCCCAACGTGCGCAATCCCAGAACCGTAGTTAAAGAAGATTAAATCACCCTTCTTTAAATGTGACCCAGAAACATGCTTGTACTTCGCATATTGTGCGGAAGCTGTCCGTGGCAAAGTCTTTTTGATCGACTTTTTGTAAACGTATTTCGTTAAGCCTGAGCAGTCGAAACTGTTAGGACCAACTGAACCATAGCTGTAACGTTTGCCAAGTTGCTTCTTAGCTACTTTATATAACTTATCATATTTAGTCGTTTTCTTAACTGGTGTGTCGTTATCGGTGTTCGTATCCGTCGTTGTCGTGGTAGTAGTGACTTCAGCACTATCATCGGCAAAAGCCGTATTGTTTTCAACGGTAACCCCAGCAGCTAACATTAAAGCAAATGTAAGTACCCCAAGAAATAATTGACTGACCTTTTTTGACATCAATTGACGCTCCCTTTTTTTAGTCGTTTGTTTTATGTATTCAACAGTGACTATCTTAGCAATTCTATGTTACAAACCGCTTACGAAAACATATCAAGGCTGTTAAACCAACGTAATCCGGTGACAACATAAATTTACTAATTGTGAAAACGGTGTTATTAAGGCTTTCTTAAGGTTTTTAATAATTAATAAAACAATTATTTTTTTGTCAATATTAGTCAAAATAAGGCTTCGTTCATGTAAATTGAACGAAATATCACGGCTAAGTTACAGAATTGTTACAATAAAAGGGCGTTAACTATTGGTAGTTAACGCCCTTATCTAAATTTTAAAGTCATTTTTATAAAAATGCGGTCATAATACTACCGACTACAATCAATCCCAAACCAATTAACGTTAACCGGAATTCGCGATGTGATTTGACTTCACCCAAGACAAGCATCCCGCCTAAAGTCGAGATCACCACGCTCAATTGCGTGATAACGTAGGCCGTCGCGACGCCATTAGCTTTCGCTGAGAAGATGTAGGCTAACGCCGAGACACCGAAAACGGCGCCGGCCGAAATATTTAGCCAACTGGTGGACTCTTTAAACGCACGCGCATGGCCGCTTAATAAAACATATAATATCGCGCCAATAAATATTCCTACCATTTGCGGAAAGAAAATTGATAAGCTAGATGCTGAAACAGCTTTCGGCAACGCGCTGTAGGCCCAGTAACCAATTGTTGTCGGTACCAAGACCGTTAACCCGCTCATCAAACCAGCGCGACTCTCAGAACTATCAGTGACCGCCGTCATCGCAACCCCGATAATCATTAAAATAATCGCCGCAAACCCCACAAACTTGGCAAGCATGCCACCCCATTCACCAAACATCAAGACCCCAATTACGGAAGTCCCAATCAATTGGAGACCGGTCGAAATCGGCATTGTCGTGCTGACCCCCATCTTGGCATAAGCCGTATACTGCCCAATTTGGCCCATAACCCAACAAGCACCAGAAACGGCACTCAACAAAAAGACATTAGTCGTGACACTTGGTTGAAACATTAACTGAACAATCAAACCAACAACTAACGCGCCCATCCCGGTTCCGAGCGTCTGATTAACTGGCTTCCCACCAATTTTTGATAATAACAACGGATTCAAGCCCCAACCTAAAGCGGGGATCAATGCAATTAAAATGTTCACAACATGGTTCCTGATATGCAAAACATGGAGAAATGTAGAAAAGCATTACTGATTTCCACATTTAGAAAGGTTGCATATTTCCTTTCTTTTATTTTGCTTACTACCGTTATAACGTTGGTATTCCAGTATTCCTAGTTAGAAATACCACATTGACCAGCTATGATAGTTTAAGGACTAAGCCAGCCCCACTATTTTTATTCTTTTAGATTAAAGCTAATAAATTAGCCACGGCGTTTTCGTCGCGCTCAAGTCTAGCCCCACAATGGTAACAGTCATATTCATTATGTCGAGTACCGTGCCGGTGATTACCTCGTAGGCCAACTTTGTCTTCACCTTGTTTGATATATCCACAAACAGAACAGCGTTGTGTGGATGGATAAAGTCGACTTGCTAGGACCAACTTTTTTCCATACCATTGGCATTTATAAGTTAGTAGTTGCCGGAAATAACCGAACATCGATCGATGCAAACCCTTAGACGCAACGTGAGTCATCTGCATCTTCTTCACGGCTAGATCTTCAATCACAATCGTATCAAACTGAGTAACTAGCATGGTCGTAAACTTATGCATCAGGTCATATTGACAATCAACAACCTTACGATAGTCTCGTTGCAACTTGTTTTTCATTGCAAGATAGGCTTTCGTTTTAGTTGCTTGTTTCCCGTTAACCTGACGTTTACGTGCTAACTGACGTTGATAGAATTTAATCCGACTGTACAAGCGCATCAACTTGAGAGGCAGCGTTTTTAAAACACCTAACGTATAGTTCAAGTGGCCGACATTCACATCTACAGCTGTCACTTGACTAGTTTTGATCTTCGGTTCAATAGTTACGTCAAGATTTAAGCAAGCCCAATAAATACCATTTTCACAATAAATACTAACGGACTTTAAAATTCCACTTAAATCGACCTGCTTATTGAAGCGAATGTCGTACCAATTTTTGACACCACGTGGCTTATCTAACCGCAACTTACCTGCGACTAATTTAGCACGGTCAGTTTTAAAACCCTGGCGCGGTGCTCGCTTGGACTTGAACTTTGGTCGTCCCCAATCAGGCTGTGCTTGGTCAAAAAAATTCTGCCAAGCAATTCCTAAATCAGTAACCGCTAATTGCAAGGTCCGAGCTGATAAGCCATATTGCCAATCGGCTTTGTTCGCTACTAATTCATTGCGCACCAATCGTTGATTAGGTTTCGAATTATCGTCAGCATTTAAGCAATGGGCTCCGTACAGTTCATTCCAGGTTGCCAGTGCTTTATTCCAACAATACCGTCGATAATCACATAGATTATTGAGCACCATCCGCATATGACTGTTAGGAGATAATCTGACTTTCTGGGTTCTGATCATGCTAATAAGCACCTCAACATCGACAAAAGTTAGCGTAAACAATCATTCATTACGTTACTTAATCAATATAACATAATAATTCCAGTCAAATCCCCAATTTACACAATCAATATTTACTTTACAAGATTAATACAAAGGTAGCTGACCATTGTGGTGATCATATCCATACTATCCAACTCCATGTTTGCTTTCTTTAGACAATATGAGTATTTTCTATGAAACCCTATATTTTACTATGTTTTAGTTAACAGTTATCGTCCTCCTAAAAATGGTTATCACTCGCCACCACTGTCACCGGTTTCAAAAGCAATAGTAGTATTTTACCACGCTGACGCGAAAAGGATAACACTTTTTGACTAACGGTTAAGGCCAGCTCAGGCGGTGAAAACGATCATTTTGCTGATGTTTAGGTAATGGAAGCGATTAACAGTTGATGACATTTTTCACTTATGCGCTAATAATTTTTTAATATTTTCGATTAAAAAAGCTTACCCGGGTTCATTTGGGTAAGCTTTTTTTGGTGGAGCGTGTTTAGTTTTATTGCTGAAACGTGTTCGGCCCGACTGCGCCCTGCGCTTGCTACGCCAGTCAACCATGCCGGAAAATCACCGGCATAATTGCCTAGCTAGGCAATGCTCAGGCGCAACCCGTCGGCCCTCACACTCTTATAATTTCGCAGTTAACTTAACGTCAGGATACTTCTCCTGGAACCACCGTTCCGCAAACGCGTTTTCAAATAAGAATAACGGTTCGCCATTGCGGTCCTTGACCAGCAAGTTCCGTGAGCTGGACATTTTTTCATCCAATTGTTCAGGATCAATCCAACGAGCCGTCTTATTGCCCATTGGTTCCATCACGACTTCAGAATTATATTCATTCTGCATCCGGAATTTGAAGACTTCGAATTGCAATTGTCCAACAGCACCGAGAATATAATCGCCGGTTGAATATGACGTATATAATTGAACGGCCCCTTCTTGGACCAATTGTTCGATCCCTTTGTGGAAGGACTTTTGCTTCATGACATTCTTCGCATTAACCCGCATGAATAGTTCGGGTGTAAATTGCGGTAGCTTTTCAAATTGAACGGCATGTTTACCAGCATAGATCGTATCGCCAATTTGGAAGTTCCCAGTATCATATAACCCAACAATATCACCAGCCACCGCCGTTTCAACCGTTTCCCGGGTATCGGCCATGAATTGGGTTGAATTATTCAAGCGCATCTTCTTGCCAGTCCGTTGCAAGTAAACATCCATGCCACGGTCAAATTCACCAGAACAGATCCGGACAAACGCAATCCGGTCACGATGGTTCGGGTTCATGTTCG
The DNA here is from genome assembly GCF_005405105.1 of Lactiplantibacillus dongliensis. Classification (GTDB taxonomy): domain Bacteria; phylum Bacillota; class Bacilli; order Lactobacillales; family Lactobacillaceae; genus Lactiplantibacillus; species Lactiplantibacillus dongliensis. The sequence goes on along the minus strand of NZ_BJDK01000017.1, from coordinate 21,899 downwards.
CTTGAATCTTGAAGACAAATCCTGTAAATTCTTCATCAGTTGGCTTGATTAGCTCATCGTCCCGCGTTTTATGCACGTTGGGCTTGGGGGCATAGTTCAAATAAGTCTTTAAGAACGTTTCAACCCCAAAGTTGGTTAAGGCTGACCCAAAGAAGACTGGTGTTAAATCGCCAGATGTAATCTTGGCTTCGTCAAAATCATTCCCAGCTTCTTCGATCAATTCCATTTCATCCAAAACGTCTCGATAAATACTGTCTTTAGTTAAGTCGTTGCTAGGATCTAACTTACCTTCATCATCTAATGGTAAGAACGTTTCACCATGTGCTTCATTGTGATACAGTTCAACGCGGTGATTATAACGGTCATATAGGCCCTTTAAGCCTTTACCCATCCCAATCGGCCAGTTCATTGGATAAGTTTCGATACCCAAGACTTCTTCGACTTCATTCAATAAGTCTAATGGTTCGCGACCATCACGATCCAACTTGTTCATAAAGGTAAAGATCGGAATACCGCGCATTTTACAAATTTGGAAGAGCTTTTTAGTCTGAGGTTCGATCCCTTTGGCAGAATCAATCACCATGATGGCTGAATCGACTGCCATCAGCGTCCGGTAAGTATCTTCAGAGAAATCCTCATGCCCCGGAGTATCCAAAATGTTAATCCGTTTGCCATCATAGTCAAATTGCATGACGGAACTGGTAACTGAAATTCCCCGCTTCTTTTCAATTTCCATCCAGTCAGACTTGGCGAAGTTGCCGCTCTTACGGGCTTTAACGGTCCCAGCTTGGCGCACAACGCCACCAAATAACAACATTTGTTCCGTAATCGTCGTTTTCCCGGCATCCGGGTGAGAAATAATCGCGAAGGTTCGGCGTTTGTCGACCGCCGCTTTAAGTTCTGTTGTATTCATTTAAAATTCCTTTCAGTGTCTCTTGATTAACACGAACGTCATCGTTCGCTGCCGGACAACGTGCCCGGTTTCTAAAAAAACGTAGCCTTACATATTCTACTGATTTTCGATGAAAAAAGCTAGTGCTGGCCGTTATTGAACTCAAAAAGTCGCCAACTTTCATTAGGCGACTTTTGTCTCTACATATTAGATTGCTAACTTCAGTTATCCATCCAATTAGCCGGTGTCAACTAGCACTGTGAAAACACTTCACCCGCAATGTAGCTATCACATGTCAAGACTGGCATCATGACGCATCTCCAAAATCATCTTGCTTATCAAAATTTTTCACCCGATCATGGGCCATTTTCTCATTATGATACCGAATATAGTCATTATCAACCTGATCATCTGATGCAACAGTAGCCCGATCTGATTTAACTAACCATTTTTCCGGTAACCGACCTTGTATCTTAAGAAAATACGCCACCGCTTCAAATAGGTTCTCTTGATACTTAGCCTGCACACGCAAATTATTTTCAATTTGGGTCAATGAAGATGGTGCAATTCCAAGCACCTCCGCAAATCTCCTCACGGTCATGTTCAATTTATGGCGCAAGGCTCGAATCTCATCAGGCTTCAGGTACCCTTTGCTTTCACGAAATGCGTTAAATGCTGCCTGCACATTTTCCATCGGGTGGTCGAAGTCTACCCACAATTCACCATCGGCAGCCTGCCAGTAATGATTTTTAACCAATAAATGTGTTTCATCACGCACTTTAACCTGTTCAACTTGCCAAACTTCAGTATAAGTTTCAGTAGTATCTGTTTCCGGATTATAAAATTCTTTTTTCGTCATGGGTATGGCCCTCCATCATTATTTAAAAGGAAAAACTAACGGAAAAGTAGCGATATGCAAAGAAATCCAGATGACAACACCGTTTGGTCGATCTTGAAACTTCAAGTAACAGTTACGGTTTTCAAGCGCTAAGCCAAACACCCAAACCTCTCCAGGGATACGTTTGGCATGATTGTCTGGCTCAGGACCTGAAATGTAGTCTTGCCAGACTAGCTTTTGATAAATAAAATCAAACGCTATCGAATCAGTAATGGCTAAATCCTGTAACGTTTTAATGTTCTTGGGTCTTCTGCTCAAAATCCATTTGTTTCGTCGCATACGAATACTTGCGATTACTGCCTTTATATCGTCAGCGCTGGTCACCAGACACACATCCTGACTAGATTGTCTTTTATTTAACCATTATATCATGCTTGTATCTCTAAAAATACAAAGATGCACTGAGTAATTTATCTTAAGTAGCCTGATTTCGCTCAGCCTCAAACCCATTCGACAGGCATTTTCTCAATAACAATTGCGATTAGATATTACGTACAAAAAGGCTAGTTTCCACACATTTATGCGAAAACTAGCCTTTATTTTTTAAGCAATACCTGAATTCACTACTACAACCTAACCCTGATTCTCAATCTGGTGAACCACATAATTAACAACCTTCAATGAAGACAGGCCATCGTTAATCGCACAGAAGCGTTCATAGAATTTCGTAAACTTCGGATCATTGCGCATATCGGGCGTTTGTAAGTACTCGCCAATATACTGCAATAAATCATCCTCGTTTTGTGCAATCTTGCCTGGCAGGTCCTGTTCATAATCGAGATAGAACCCCCGAAGTTCATCTTTATACAGATGATAATCGTATGGGTAGAATAAGATTGGCCGTTGCAAGTAGGCATAGTCAAAGAACACACTTGAGTAATCAGTAATCAACATGTCCGAAACTAAATACAAGTCCGAAATATTCGGGTAACTCGAAAAGTCATAGACGAAATCGGTATAGTTGGAAATATCCAAAGCATTCGAGATCAAGTAATGCATCCGCAAAATCAACACGGTATCCTTACCATACTTATCGCGGAAGTCCGCCAAGCTGAATGGTAATTCAAAGGTATACTTCCCTTTTTCAGCGAATTGGTTATCCCGATAAGTTGGCGCATACATGACCACTTTTTTATCCAATGGAATCCCCATCGCTTGCTTCAAACGGGTCACATCATCAGCGTTCGAATTAATTAATTCGTCATTCCGCGGATAACCCACTTTCAAGATTTGGTTATTAAACCCAAAGGCTGACCGGAAAATTTGCGTTGAATAATCGTTTGGTGACACCAGTGCGTCCCAGCGATTGGCTTCTTTAACGAAGTTCCGGTGATAGGCTTGCGTATTGGTCCCGGGCATCGTGACATTTTGAATATCCAAGCCCAGCTTCTTCAACGGCGTCCCATGCCACGTCTGAATATACGTGACATACTTCGGTTTCTTGACCCACGCTGGGAAACGAGCGTTACTAATCCAATATTGAGATTTTTCTAAGACGCGCACCCATTTAGCTGTCCGGCGCTTAACATACGGAATCCCATGTTCCTTACAATAAGGAATCGCTTCTTTATCGACGGACCAGACATAATTGAAACCCGGATATAATTTACTAAAGAGTTGGTAGATGGCCAGTGGACTATCACTGACTTGACGACCACCGAAGCTTTCAAAGACAATCGTGGTCTGTTCGTAAGGACGATGGCCCGCCTTAAACAGCCGGCGCATGTATTGCAAATTCAACTTCAAATTCAATTGATGCAACAAATCCCGCGCACTGGCCGCCTTGGAACCGACTAACCCTAACTTTTGCGTAAACGTTAAACTTGGAATTTCCGTAATCACAATCCCATTATTATACGTTTTATTGATCTGCACCAAGCGCCCGGCAGCATTCGGTTGCAAGACACTCTGCCCTTCCAGTGAGCGGGCTAAAATGACACGCTGGCGGACCGTTTTATCCGCATATTGATATTGGATAAATAATTCATAATGCCCGTCCTGGCGAATCTCATCCAGGGGCACTTGCACTTCAAACAACCCCCGTAACGTGGTTGGTGTTGCCGTATAACTTAACGTATCGCCGGTATCACGGTCTTCCAAATAGATGGTTTGAGCTGTCAACTGCTTCCCGTTGATCGTGGAATAACCAGTCAGTTCAATACCGGTTTCCGTCAAGTTAATACTATTAATGGCAAATTCATCGGCCCCCGCTTGGGCATGAATATCAAACACTGCCCGCTGCTGGTCATCGGAATTAAAGACAAAGTAACTGCTTAAGCTAAGTTGGTGGCGGTCAGAAACATATTCGCTTTCAACCTGTAATAAGTACCGGTCGTTTTCGACATTGAATGAAAAATACATCTGCCAAGCAAACTCAGTTAAGTCAAATTGGTCAAAAATAAAATCATTCGGATCGATATCGACCTTAATAATATTATTATGAATATTGCGGTGAATTGGCACATTCATCGAAGCCAATGAATTTTGTTCTAAAAAGATCAGTGCTAGATTTTCAACGGCAAAAGGAACGTCGATTAATTCTAGCTCTAAGATTTGATGGGACTTTTTCTGATGAATCCCGGATAAAATGGCTCGCATGCTCTCGGCTCCTTTGATTAGTAGTTAAAAATCAATTGATGCGGCATGGTGGCCGTCATCTCGACATTATGGTCAATATTAATAAACAAGTTCACGGTATCTAAGGCCAGCTTCTGCAAGATATGATGATAGAAAGCATAAATATCTTGATACTTATGAAAATCCACATAGTTCATCACTTGATAGTAGTCTTCTTGTTCCGTAACGACACTCATTTCATTTTTAGCAGCCGCGTGTTGGCGTTCCGTGGTTGGCGCTTGCGGTTGGGCTTCACGAATATCCGTCAATTGTAAGCTAGAGGCACTATTTAAGTTATACAACCGCCGCACTGGTTTCGTATGGCGAATAAAGCGGTAGACCAATTGGCCGTTCTGATTGAGTAACGCCGATGATTGTACCGTGTTGTCGCGATAATTGGCAATTACCACGGGCTTCGCATTTTCATAATAAACCACTTGGTCAACCTGATCGTCTTGATAGAAAGTCACGTCAGTTAACGTGCCAGTCGGGGTCGTCCGCACTTCTTTTAAGAGCGCATCGCCAGCTAAATAACGGGTTAAATGTTGACCGCTTGGCTCGTCAAATTCCCGTTTCGTCAAGCTAGCTTCATCAACGGTCTTGATCGCCGTTGGGGCCAAATCAATACCATGATCATCCGCGAAGATTTCCGCCAAGGTCGTGATTGAGACGTGCTCATTTTGGCTCACTAACTTAGTGATCATCCATTTAGCCGTGGCCACTTCAGCGTAATCTAAATTGCCTAAGATCACCCCAACCTGGGTGTTATTCGCCATTAATTGGGTCAGTTGCGCCCCAAAACTTTCCTTTTTAATATCTGATAAGGCCGTAACCAAAAAAACGGCATTTTTCATTTTGCTGCCTCCATCATGTTGTTGTAAAACTACGTCACACAAAAAGCCGGTTCAAAACCTGCGCTTTGAATCCGGCTTACATCCTGGCCCACCAAGTAACTTGCTACCGGCCAGCGACTTGGTGGCCTTGTCATTCATTAGTCTGCTTTTGTTTGCATCCCTAAATCTTTTTTAATCTTAGTTGTTGAGATACCTTCCGTCCGTGGCAAGTAGACAACTTCACAGTAGTCCTTCAAGAAATCGAACTTACCCTTCCAGTCATCACCCATCACAAAGACGTCAATGTCATTATCAACGACATCACTAATTTTTTGATCCCAATTACGTTCAGGAATCACTTCATCCACATATTTAATCGCTTCAAGAATATACTTACGGTCTTCAAAGGACGTGTAAGCTTTTTTGCCTTTTTCAGCATTGAATTCGTCTGAGGAAACGCACACTGTTAAATGATCACCCAAGGCCTTGGCCCGTTTCAATAACCGAATGTGGCCTTTGTGTAGTAAATCAAACGTTCCGTACGTAATTACTTTTCTCAAGATACTAGTCTCCTATTCAAGTAGTTCATAACTCAATACCGTCAATCTTACCATATAATGCAAGCGCGTCAATGTTAGAAAAACATAAAATTTATTTTTTCTTAGTCATTGTCTCGCTAGGCTTAGTCGGTTTTGCCGGTTGCGGTTGATAGACTGTCGTCTGTGATCGCAAATCCGCTTCATTGTGTAAGGTCGCAATATTATACAAGTAAACGACCACTGTCCGCACCACCGCGTAAAACGGAATGGCCAAGATCATACCCAGAATTCCAGCAATGTTCCCTGCCGCCAGTAACAAGATGATGATGGTCAACGGATGAATCTTCAACGTTCGCCCAATAATGTTTGGATAGATCAAGTTGCCATCAACTTGTTGCACAATAATCACGACGATGATGACATAAATCACTTGTGCAGGTGACCGGGTAAACGCCACGATTAACGACGGCGCAATCCCAATATAGGGACCGACGTACGGGATAATGTTCGTAAAACCAGCAATCACCCCAAGCAGAAGTCCATAAGGTTGCGAGATCAACATGTAACCAATCACGGTAAAGGTCCCGACAAACAAACATTCAATCACTTGCCCACTAATGTAACTTGAAATCGTGTCACCCATTTTTTGCAATAACTGGATGATTTCTGGCCGCTGCTTACGTGGCAAAAAGCGACTGATAGCCGGTACAAACTTGCCACCATCTTTTAACATGTAAAACAAGATAACTGGAATCGTAATCGCCATAATCGTCACACTAGTAATCGTCGAAATCACTGAAACGATACTGGTCGACAGCGATGAGAGAAAGTCTTGCGCATACTTACTAATCTCACCATTGAACTGATTGACATAAGAATTGATATCAACTTTTTTTAAGACACTACTATTATTAATCGTCTTCGTTGCCGCTTTTTGCAACTGAGTAGCCAGGTCTGGCAAGTTATAAATCAATTGGGTCACCTGGGTCACTAAGCGCGGAATCAACGATACAAGGCCCCAAGCAATAATTCCGGCTAAGAGTAGAAAGACGATACTGACAGCACCCGTCCGTGAAATTCGAAATTTTTTATAATGCACTTTGGTTAAGACTTTGACTAACGGATTCAACATATAAAATAAGAAGCCGGAAATCACGATTGGCATAAAGACTACGTTTAAGAAGGTTCCAATCGGTTGAAATAAGAAGCCAAGTTTAGTGCATACCCAGATCAAGGTCGCAACAATCAGAATTTCAAGCGACCAGAATAATAACGATGACTCTTTTAAGCGTTTTAGCACCGCGGTGCCCCCTCGTCTGTCATAATGATATTTTAATTATAACCTATTTGATGGTCCACGGAAACTGTTGCCACATGCCGTTTTCCTAGAATAAATGAATTAACTATTTAAAAACGATGAGAAAAATGGTAATTTAGTTAGGAAGACAAATTTTGAAGGAGTGTTTAAGCTATGTCACGAAAAATTGCAGTTATTGGGATGGGCCACGTCGGTTCAACAGCCGCTCATTATATCGTTGCCAACGGTTTCGCTGATGACTTGGTCTTAATCGACCCAAATGAAGGCAAAGTTAACGCTGACGCCTTAGACTTTAAAGACGCCATGCCTAACTTACCGTTCCACACCAATATCACCGTTAACGACTACCGTGCGTTAAAAGATGCCGATGTCATCATCTCCGCTTTAGGGAATATCAAGTTACAAGACAACCCGAATGATGACCGCTTTGCCGAATTGCCATTCACTAGCAAAAATGTCAAAGACGTTGCTGCTAAGATCAAAGCCAGCGGGTTCAACGGGATTATCGTTGCTATCACCAATCCAGTGGACGTGATTACATCAATCTACCAAGAAGTGACTGGGTTACCAAAGAAACACGTCATTGGGACTGGGACACTGTTAGATTCAGCCCGGATGAAGCGCGCGGTTGCTGACGAACTGCATATCGACTCTCGTTCCGTCGACGGTTACAACTTAGGTGAACATGGAAACTCCCAATTCACTGCTTGGTCAACTGTCCGTGTCTTGGGTCAACCGATTAGTAAAATTGCTGCTGAACGTGGCCTCGACTTGGATCAATTAGATAAGACCGCTAAGCGTGGCGGCTTTACCGTTTTCCATGGCAAAAAATATACCAGCTACGGCGTTGCTACAGCGGCGGTTCGGCTAGCCAACACCGTTTTAAACGATGCGTTAACTGAATTACCCGTTTCTAACTACCGTGCCGAATATGGCGTCTACCTCTCCTACCCAGCCATCGTCGGTCGCGATGGGATTATTGAACAATGCCAATTAGATTTAACTGAAGACGAATTAAAGAAACTACAAATCTCTGCTGATTATATCAAGACAAAGTTTGCTGAAAGTCAAGAAGCTTAATTGATTACTAAAATAGCGTTGCCCGGACAATTTAAAAGTTGTCCGGACAACGCTATTTTCATTTAACTGATCTTTTTCTGCTGCTGACTAGTACTCAACGTTCTCACTTGCGTCATTAGCACTTGCATTGCATTCATCGTCAATAAATGATTAATCTGCGAATTCAAACTAATTCCTTCACGATCTGCCATTAAACTCAGCTGTTCGTGTAACGATTTTGGCAATCGCAACGTCACACGACCAGAATAAGCATTTGCCGGGGTTGGCTCTGAAATTGGTCGATGCTCTGCTAAGTTAACTGCAAACCAAGCAGACTTAGCTGCCTCTAAATTAGCCATTAAATCAGCCACCGTATCTTCATAAATTTTAAATCCTGGTAAATCAGGAATAGTCAATTGATAATACCGACCACCATCGGTTTCATCAATTGGATTAATCACAATAGTGTAATTTAAGTCCATATAATACGTAACATCTTTCATTTTAAGCCTCCATTAGTATGCTTAATTGCTTCAAACATTCGAACAACATCAATCACATTGTATTGCTTCAGCGCAGTATGATGTTTCGGAATCACAATCGTTTGTCTAACATTAGGATGGGTCACAATATAATGTGACCCACCGTTATGATTTTGAAATTGGCACCCATAATATTCTAACAGTCGTTTTGCATCACTGAATTTTAAACTTTTCGGCGCAATCTTAGCGCCAAATCTACGTTCCAACTTTTCTATGGAAGTCATAATTAGCACCTGTGCACCACATATGGTGTCATTGACTGTGTTAACCATAACTTGGATTAACAACGGTTGCAACTATTTTTACTCATGATCTACAGATTAACCTAATCATTTTTTTAATCACTATTGGATTTTCTCACCGGCTGAAATAACCGGGTCTGTTCATAAAACAATCGGGCGACAGCGGGCGTAATTAAGTGTCGTTGGGCTAACTGCTGACTGAGTTGTAACGCCGTCACTTGCTGTAATCGTCGACTGGGACGCTTCGAGTGATCATTCACTTTTAGATCCTGATGATTGATAAAATCTGTTAATTCGGGATTGTCACTACAAATGATTGGAATATCCCAAGTCAAACTAGCCGCTAGTGTTGCCAAAGTACTGGGCTGCGTTAGCGAGCTGATTGGTTGTTGCCGCTGTAAAGCCTGCTGATTCGTTGTCAACCAAGCTGAAGTTAACATGACCAAATGAGCCTGATACAGCGCATGCTCAGTTGCTGATAACCGAGCGGGACTAAAGATAACCCAGTCTCCACGCATAATCAATCGCGTTACTTGGCGTTTTAGTTGGCCATCTGTTAATTCCTGATAAACATCGATATGAATATAGACCACTTTATAAAGATTTTGTAACCAGCCAATCACGTGACTAGCCTGAAACTGCGCCATTTGAATTAAGAGTTGCGTTTCAATCAAAGCCGTCATTAGCCATCTCCATTTCAATTAGTTGTCGCTGACTCGACCACAACTCAGCTGCTGCTAACGGTTCAACTGGCATTAAGACCGTTGCGCCACGGGCAATCGTTAATTGCTGATGTTTAACCTGCCTAGTCACGACCGTCTTAAGTGCTTCAAACCGACTTAACAATCGAATTTGATCTAAGGGACTGGGCGCTACCCCTAACTCTTGCCGCAAGACTAACCAATCATCATGGGTCAACGCACTTAAAGCCTGAGGCACTTGAATTTCCAAACTGAATAGTCTTGTCACGACTGTCGCATACGGCACCATCGCCAAATCGGCTAATTGCATAACCCGAGCGAGTACCGTCGTTTCAGCAGTAAAGCTCAACCAAGTACTGATCATTAACTCGGCGGGCATCATCGCCATCGCAGCCACTTGACAGGCAGCTTTAGCATGATCAAAATTCGTCGTTAATAAACGCGCATCCGTCTGCCCATACCAGAGCGACCATAATTCATGGGCGGCACTTTGATAACGCTGTCGTAACGGCTGGTGCGTATTAATGGCAATTAAGGTCTCCGTGGCGGTCGTTAACGCAGCGCCATAGTAGTCCCGGTCATTCACATCTTGATAAATTAAAGTTGCTTGGGTGGCAATCACCTGTTCAATCGTACTGCCTAAGAAATACTCAATAGGCATCAATTCAGCTAAGTATTCAGCCGCAATCGAGGTCACCATCCGATGCGCGAGTGGTTTATTGGGCATGCCGTAACCTTTCCACCAACTGCAGACTATGTAACTGTTGAGTTGCTAGGGCCAGCGTCGTTAACGCCGCCTGACTCGTATAAGTCTTGGCGGTTCCACGAACTTGCCAACTAGTACTGCTATTGTCGACTGGTAGCACCAATTGACTCACCGACTGATCGGTAATCTTCGCCAAACTGGCAATTTGATCGACGGTTAACTTAAACTGGCCAGTAATATACTGTTGTAAGCGCCGTGGGGTTAAATCTAATTGTTGCGCCAACCATGATTGAGTCTGTCCGTGCTGCGATAGCCAACGCTCGACATTCGCTAAAATCTGTTGTTCCACTTGCATGTGGGTTCCTCGTTTTCCATTGCGTGACGGCTGCTCATCTGGCTTTCACAAGTAGTTACGCAAAATTTGAGTCAATTCCGTTTATGTTTATAAAAAAACGACCATCTTTTTTCAGATGATCGCTACTGGTTAAAATTTATATTGATGATGCGGATCAACTCGAGTTAAAACTAAATAACCGTCAGTGTTGTAAAAACCATGTATTCTAAAATCACGCGAACCATTACTAAAATGCAGCATCTCATACCAACCTTGATCAAATTGCTCGCGATGCTTAGCACCACCATTCGTGCGCAAATACAACTGCTCGACCTGTGCGATAGTTAGCTGACGACCAATCGTTTTAGCCATAAATAGTTGTAACTGCCGCAAATCAGTCGGCTTTAATTTTTTTAAATCATACTGGCTATCTAACATGACCTCAATTGAAAGTCTAAATTTCTGTACCTGACGCTTATCCGCAACTAATCCCACGCTTCACCACTGTAAATCCGACGATAATAGTCTGTCATGGCAGCATTCATTATCACCTGACCACCGTCTGATTCCGCAGTCACCCCTACTCGTGCTATTCGCCATGGTAATTCTTGACGAGCCATAATTTCTAAACTATTACCGGTTTCTCCTCGATATTCCCGCCAAACCGCATTAAGCAAATGTTGAATCTGCAGATCTTCAATGACTGGATTCAGGGTAACTAACTGTGTCAATGGACGATCATCATTGCCAAACTGATCAAAAAATACCAGTGATACTGGTCCTGAAGCCCAAGCTTCAAATTCCGTATCAATCAGGGGACGTTGTCGTAACGCATTCGACCAGGCTTGGGTATAATACATTAATTGTTGTAATTTACGGGGTGACATCGCTGCTTGCGTCAAATACCAATCAGCAATTTCGGTCACGGTATATAAGCTAATTTTATTTTGCATCTTAATGACCAACTTTCATCTATTGTCGTTACCTCAAAAACTACGCAAACCAGCTTCACACACTTCAAATAAATAATCATTATCCCAATTTTTATTTAATACTTTGGAGGAACACAAGCAGCTTTTCTCATTTAAAAAGCAGCCACCATTCCAACTCAAAGTAGGAACGCTGACTGCCAATTAATTAACTAAATTCTAGATCATGTTGATTTTGTTTGCCTAAGGTTGCGACGATTTGGAGCCAGTCCTTCATGCTGACCATGACGGCTGAATCTTGGGTATTGGGATTCTCCACCTCAATGGTATCGTGGCCCTGATTAACAATTGTTAATAGCTGATTAATATTTTTCTTGGCTAATGCACTGGTGACTTTTTTCATTCTCGCCATCTCCCAACTTGTTGAATGATTGCAAATATTGTGCGCCATAAACCGGGGCACGTCAAGCATTTTCGCAAGCTTTTACCGACTCCAGAAAATAACTTGAATACAGAAGATAATTTTACACTAATCAATCGACTCCTGCACTCAATCAGTCCCAAACACAACCAAAAATTAATGCCGTGGTCGTTCGAACATCGTCTTCATTACATTACGAATGATTTTAAGTTGTTCTGGTGAGACTGGCTGACCATTGTATTCAAATTGATTTTTCTTATTTTCAACGACTTTTTTTAAATCAACCGCCGTGGCACGGTCAGCGTGACTGGCTTTGCCAACTAGCTTATTATAATTTGTACCTAACACTTGGGCCACTTCTTTGAGTGTGCCTTTCGATGGCGTGTGTTTCTTCCAACTATAGATGGCACTCGCACTCAAACCAGCTAAAGTCGCCACTTCAGCCAGTGTTAAGCCATTCTTCTTTGCAAACGCGCGAATATTCTTCAGTAACTCCCCGTTATCAAGCTTCATAAAGGCCATATGGACCCCTCCGTTTCACTGATGTCTTTTAAAAAAATATACAAATAATCCCGCCAAAATACAAGTCCAAATGGATTGCAGGTGACATATTCGCCCTCAATGCTTAATACAACAGCAAAATGCTTGCAATCGTCTTGTAATATTACTCCTTTACAATAAGTTACATCGATTAAGAAAAAACGATACTTATATTAGAAAGGGTACTTACATATTATGAAACGATTGTTTGCAACGATGGCGATGTTGATTGCCGGACTCACCTTTGGCTTAGTCGCCGCTCAAAAGGCGGACGCTAGTGGCACGAACCGCATCATCAGCACCACTAACATCACCAAAACCGCCTACACGCGTAAAAGCACCGCGGGGGCGACCTACAATATAACCGGCTCAACACAAAATTTCACTTTTGTAAAGACGCATTCATTAAAAAGTTACCCTTCCACAACTTGGATGGCAACTCAAAAACGTTACGTCTACAAGACGAACGGTAAAAAATATTTATACTACTACGTCACTAACGCTAATAAGACGGCTGCTGGTTGGGTCTGGCATGGTTATTTAAAGAAGAAAACTAATTCGTTTACTAACATGTATAAAGTCGCTAAGTCCAAATTAGGCACACGCTACTCATACGGTGCCAATGGGCCTTACAGCTTTGATTGTTCTGGTTATACCAAATACGTTTTCAAGCAAGCGGCTAAGAAAACCTTAGCGCGGACCGCTCAAAGCCAATATTACTCAACTAAAAAAGTTTCCCGGGGCAATGCCAAGAAAGGCGACCTCGTCTTCTTCGGTTCCAGCACTGGTTCAATTAGCCACGTTGGGATTTACGTTGGCCATGGTAAGATGATTGACGCCCAGAATAATGGCGTCACCCAAGAAAAGATCTACGTTTCTTGGTGGAACGCGGTCGGTTATTCACGACCAGTTAACTTTGGTGCTTAATATTTAGCTAGTCCACGTCATGATTTAAATTATCTCAACCTCAACGGATTTGAATCATGGTTGCGATTAGTGTTAAGCAAGCTCGTTCAGACAATGTTGTCTGGACGAGCTTTTTTTGCCCGTATACAAAAATACTAAGCTTAGAGGCATAGAAGTTACCCGACGGGGTGCTCCTATGCCTCTATTACTTTATAGTGGTAGTGAAGACAGGCCGTGGGCTCTTTAGGTCCTTGAGACCGTAATAAAAAATGGCCGCTTCACTGGCTTTAGTCAATTTGATCAAAGTATTTAGGTTCTAGAAACCGTGTTTTGAAAACGAGATTATTAAAGCATACGTGAAGACTTCAGAAAGACAGGTATATGATCATGCGAACAGTTATTGGGATCGATGTAAGTAAAAACAAAGCCAATATTGCGGTTGTGAAAGATCTGGTAGTAATACAGGAATTGGTTATTTCTTTAGATGTGTTGGGGTTTAATGAGCTGAAACACGTCGTGCTTCAGTTCGGTAGTAATCCAGAGATTGTTTTCGAAGCGACTGGTGTTTATTCGCGCCGTCTTGAATACTTTCTTCAACAAGAACATTTGGGTTACCATATTTTAAATCCATTAGTAGCAAAGAATCGTATCGCCACTGGTTCACGGCTGAGAAAGAATGACAAACGTGATGCACGTCGGTTAGCAATCACCGAGTTTACAGAACACCTGAATCCGTATCTTTTAGCTTACAAACAAGATCCCATCTATCGTGAACTAACGGATATGAACCGTTATTACGACCAGCTCAATGAAGATAAGAAACGTGCTCGTAATCGAGCTCATCGTGTCTTACAGCTTGTTTTTGCATCATTTGTAGCACCTAAGGGAGGGTTTGACTTTGACACTAAGTTAGCTTGGGAAATATTAACACTCTTCCCTCACGCTCAAATCGTTCGTGAAATCGGTGATCTTAATGAGTTAGAGGAACAGATATTAGACGCTAACTTCAAGGGTGTTGGGCCAAAACGAGCTCATGATTCTGCACGAAAGCTGTGGAAGTTAGCAGCACAGAATGGTGACGCAGTTCCTGTTACCTCAGACAACACGCGGCAAATGAAGGAGCTAGCAGAACATGTCCTAGCACTGGAAGCTGCGCAGAACCGGCAGGTTTTGCGCATGACGGACTTAGGGAAAAGCTTACCCGAATATGAATTACTTCAAACGATTCCTGGGATTGGTGGTAGTACGGCTATTCGACTAATCAGTGAGTTGGGCGACATGCGTCGATTCCATACTCGACAACAGCTGAACAGCTACGTGGGTATCGACACGACGGAAGTAGATTCTGGCGATCATCATTCAGCCCGACACATCACGAAGCACGGCAACCCGCATGCACGTAGGATTCTATATTGGACAGTGATCCTTATGGTCAATCCAAAGATGAACGACAATCATATTCGTGATGCGTATCAAAAAAGACGAGAAGCCACTTCCTCGAAGAAGAAACTCATCGTCCGTCAAATGGATCGTCTCATCAAAACAATCCTATACCTTATAAAAACGAATCAACCTTACTCCTATGAGCTAGCCCCTCAATCGAAGTAACATTCGTTATCATCTATAATACCAGCCTTGAAAAAAAGTTAATACCTCTAAGGCTTATTTAAGTGGCACTAAAATAATAAAATAAACGGATACAGGGCATTGGTTCGGTGATGAAAGCTCTCGTCACCGAACCAATGCCCTGTACTTTTATCATGAATCGTTTATTTAACAACATTCTTATTGACAAGACGTAGAAAAAGAGCCAAGTCTTAACGACTCAACTCTCATCAATCAGGCTCGTGCCTCAACTTGATCCGCACCTTGTTCTACCAGTAGCAGTTCCACACATTGCCGAACTAACTGCGCTTGCAAATGTTGCGCTGCTGCAAAGTGATGTAACGCAAACCAATGTAGCCCTTGCTCAATCACGGCTAACAACGAAATCACAATTGCCAGCCCTAATGCTAACTGTAGCCCAACCGTTGGCGTCAAAGTACCAATAAACTGTAGCCACTCCGTCATAATCACTAAGCCAATCAACACATTTTGCAAAGGACTCGGAATATGTAAATAACGCCGCCCTTTTTCTGCCACCATGGCCGCAAACCACGCCTCATCCAAATGGCGCATGAGCTTAATACGCATTTTTTTATCATCGAACCGATAGTAACCCATGAATGAACTTAAACGATCCAAGATTTCTGGATGATTAGCCACGCCTGAATACCGCACGGATACTTTGGTCACGATCAATACAATTCCTAGTAACACTAATAAGCTGGTATTAAAAATTAAGATTCCCCAAGCTACCGCCATTCGCGGCCACCTCCCCGAGTTTAGAAAACGATTACTTTAATTATAGCAAACTTTTCCAACTTACGACTGCTTTTATCAGGTTAAAACCAGGTCAACGCCAAAAAACGGCCTTCAGCACGCCGCTGATTGCGTGCTGAAGGCCGATAAGATTAGTCGGTTTTAGTGGCGAGTCGTTCACGGGCCGCGGTAATAATCGGTTGGGCTAATCCTAACCGTTCCGCTAACCAGATAGCTTCACTGGCCCCGACTTGATGCAATAGCAGCCGGTAAGTCGGCCGTAATGTCTTTTGGTCAAAAGCCATCGTGGCCGTCATAAACGTTGGGCAGTCAACCGCATAACTCTTAATCGCACTGAAATGTGTCGTGGCAATAATCGTCGCCTGTTGTTGCCGTAAATACTCGATAATCGCAATACTCAAGGCCGAACCCTCTTCTGGATCAGTCCCACTACCAATTTCATCTAGTAAAACCAACGCATTTGGCTGAATACCAGCCGTCATTTCAACCAACGTGGTCATTTCTGCCGCAAACGTACTCAATTGGGCCGTGATACTTTGATTATCCCCAATATCGATCCAGAATTGGCTAAAGACCGCCATTTCTGTACCGGTCGCAGCTGGTAGTTCCAAACCCACTTGGACCATCAAGGCAAACAACGCAATGGTTTTTAGAACCACTGTCTTCCCACCAGAGTTAGCCCCCGTAATCATTAAACCTTGATGTGGGGCAAGTTCAATATCTAACGGGATTACGTGCTCACCAAGTAAGGGATGCCGTCCCGCAACAATTTTAATGTGCTGGTTCGTATTTAGCGCAGGAGCCTGACTATTCGTGTCGAGGCCGTAATGCCCGCGCGCCAAGATTTGATCAAGCTGACTAAGCAGCACTTGATTTTTCGTCAGTGCGTCCCACTGTTCCTGAACGTCACCGGTTAAGGTCGCCAATAGCTGGTAAACTTCGGCACTCTCCGCGGTAATTAAGTTGCTTAACACCGCGCCTTTTTTTGCCGCCGTGGCGGGCTCAAAGAAAATCGTCGAACCCGTATCGGATTGATCAACCGCTTGACCACTAAACCGGTTCTTATAACTGGCTTTTAGCTGGATACAAACACGGTCATTACGGGTAATCAACCGCCGACTCTGGACCGCTTGCGGGTGCTTTTGTACAAACTGCGTTAAGGCCGTTTGCACTTGTTGCCGCTGCTTACTGATTTGTTGCCGTAAGTCGGCCAGTTCTGGGGTGGCGTGATCGGCCACCTGTCCATGCACAATCACTTGTGCCAGTCGACCTTGTAGGCCACTGAGCCGAGTTGCCGGCGCCATCATCGCCACTAGATGCGGCGCCAGCGCTTGATGCGTCTGTAACGTCAATTTTAACCGTTGCAAACTAGTCAAAAAGTCACTGATTAATCCTAACTGCTGGGCATTTAAGAGTAAACCTTGTGCCAGCTTCGTTTGTAACGCCGCTAGTTGGTCCAGATCAAAGAACGTTAGTGTGACATCGTTAGCTAATAACCGATGTGCTTCCGTAGTTAAGGTCAATTGAGCTTGCACCGCCGCTAAATCGGTCAGATTAGGCGCCGCTTGTAAATCCGCTGCCGCCCGTTTACTATGCGTATAGGTTGCAACCGTGGTTAGAATTTGGTCTAACTGGGTAATTTGTTTTAAATTCATTTCTTCTCCTTGCAGCGAACAGCATGGAGAAACTCATTATTTTGAATTGTCGGTCCTGCTGTTGCTAAAACTTGCACTGATTTGTGCCGGACATCGCGCGACAATTTAGCACACTCATTAACGTCACTCCTTGTTTTTGCTGGTGTTAACTGTATCATATCACGGTAATTGGGGCAAATATTGGGCTGACGCACTCTTTCAACCCAACAAAAAAGAACACCCAACTGGATGTCCTCTTTTCTTAACTAAACTAAATTACGCTACTGGCTCGCCGCCAGCAGAGCTATTGCCGACGTGATAATTCTTGATAACGGCTATACCAGATATCAATGTATTCTTGCGAGAATGGGCCCTTTTTATGCTTGATCCAATCCACTAACACTTTCACGTTAGCTTTTAAGATGCGGTCGGTCTCAGGCGGATATTGCCATTTGGCCCCATGCTCCTCGTACTCATCAACATCCAATAAACGGCGCTCACCATCGGGGAAAACTTTGACGTCCAAGTCATAGTCGATGTACTTCAAAGCCTCTTTATCTAAAACGTATGGTGAAGCTAAATTACAATAATATGAAACACCGTTGTCGCGAATCATCGCCACGATATTAAACCAATAATGCTTATGAAAATAAACGATTGCCGGTTCACGAGTCACCCACCGCCGACCATCATCTTCGGTGACCAGGGTATGATCGTTGCAACCAATTAAGACATTTTCGCTTGTTTTGAGTACCATTGTATCGCGCCAAGTTCGATGTAAACTCCCGTCGTGCTTATAGCTTTTGATCGTAATGAAGTCGCCTTCCTTAGGTCCTTTAGCTTCGCGCGTCATGTATCGCCCAACTTTCCAAAACATCAGGGTAAAAATTTCATCGAATTTCATTAAATATTATAACAGATTTTAATGGCGCGCGCGTACCTATTTACCCGGTTTCACTCCTCAGCGTCCTGTTCCTCAATAAATTTATTAATATCATCGATTAAAAAACCCTTTTGATATAAGTTCCGTTTCGTCCGCATTCGGCGCTCCGACGGCTTATATTTCCGGTTACGCCGCCACAGCTTTTCCCCTTGTGCAACCAAGGCTTCCCACTGTTCATCGACATCTGGTTCCAAATCCAAGGCATCGATCGCCGCAGTAATCGTTTCATTATCGAAGCCCTTGGTCATTAGACCCTGCCGGACTTTTTGTTGCATCGTCTTGAACGCTTGGCGATGATAGCGTTTCACAAGCTTTTGTGCCATCGCCGTGGCATTGTCTAACCGATCATCACTTGAGAATTGACCAGCCAGGGCATCATCGATCAATTGCTCACCGACACCTTTTAAACGGAGATTTTGCCGAATCACACGAGGACCCTTATCCGAGGTATTCTTGGCGGTCCGCACATACGCATCGGCATATTGACTATCATCTAACAAGTGCAGCTCACGTAACTTTTTCATCGTTTGCGTGATGACGTCTTCCTCAATTTCTTCTTGAACCAGCTTGTCATGCACTTCTTTTTCGGTCCGCAAACTGTGTGACAAATAATCCAAGGCCCGTGAATAAGCCCGGGAGACATCATCGGCGGCCATCATCTCTAATTGAAGTGCTGGGGTAATCTCCATGCCCTTGGCGACTCGATACTTAATCATGACGGCTTCACTAATCGGAAATGCGTACTTTTCATCTAAATATAAATTATAGCGGCCCTTCCGTTTTTGAGCCTGAATCATCGTTACTTTCGCTGTCATTTTGGCCTCCACCCTTACTGTTACTAGTCATTCATTACCTAATGTACCAAACTTTAACGTCCGCTTCACATATTAAACTTGCACTTTGCCATCACTTGAAGCGTTGTTAACTTGTCAGGAGCCTGACAAAATTCTTGTTATGGAGGTAAGTTATGCAAACTTGGAAAACGGGACGCTTAACCATCGTGATCTTAACTGATGATCCTGAAGCCACTCAGCAGACGTTCAGTCATCTCGGTCATGACCCTGCTCCGGCTCAAATTAGCGACTTTAGCCACGCGATTACGCAATTAGCCGGAGCACCGTTTGAAATGGCGATTTTACGTACCACTTATCAGTTTCAACGTTAAGCCTTAATCCATCCCATACTATTCGTAACGCCATCCTAACTGGGTGGCGTTTTTTATTTCAACCTTAGGTGCACTTTTCCCCCACCCTAACCGTTGTTATCTATGTAAGCTGGCCAGCCTACCAAAAAACTTAGGAGGAACGACCAATGAATAAAACTTGGATGAAGTCAACACTCGTCGTCGAAATGCAAACTGAGGACGGTCAAAAGCATAAACAAGCTTTTAATGCCATCACTCAAGACCTTACCGACACCCAATTGACTGCTTTTAGTACGGCATTGGAAACCTTAACCGGTGATCAATTAACTATTGCTAACGTTGTCAGTTACTACCAATATCACGCCGCACCCGCGGTCTAAACCGGAGGAGTTAATCGATGAAAACTTTAGATATGAGTTTTAAGACCAGTACCCACAAAATCCACCACTTGAAGTTGCGCTACGCCAGTGATGGTCTCACTAAAGAAGTCGTTGCCAAAGCGATGGCTGACTTAGCTGCCACCAAACTGTTCGACAAAGATGGTGTCAATTTACTAGCAGAACCCGTGGCTGCCAAGTATGTTGAAACGGTTGAGACACCAATTATTGACGCACCTAAAGCAGATTAGTATTCACTAACCCTGTCCCGTTAGAATCGATTCTGATTCTAGCGGGGCTTTTTTGCAGTCATTTATCAGCATACTTCGTGACAAATGGCTCAATGAGTTTGTTTAATAACTCATGATTCAACAACTCAGCTTGCCACTCGGCCGGAACAGCTTGCAGCGGATAGCGGATAGCCGTCCAACTCGCCGCAATCGTGGCAATGGTGTCCGTATCACCACCTAAATTAGCTGCTAAAACAATTGCCTCGCGAATCGACTGGGCTTTAGCCGTACACCACAAAGCCGCACCAAAGGTATCCACGACATACGCCGTTGACTTAATTTGATCGACGGACCACGTACCAATTGTCGGCGTTAGATACGGCGCGTAGTATGACCATTCAGCTAATACATCCGGCGCATGACGGAGCGTTAGCGATAATGACGCCGATACCTGTACCAACGCCTCAGCCAAACTGGCCCCATTTAACATGGCATGCAAACATTCCAAATACAAATAACTGCCTAAAATTGCACGTGGATGTCGGTGTGTCAACTTGGTATAATCAGCCGTAACTTGCAAGCGCGTCGTCAAATCCGGTTCAGCCTGTAAGACGACCGCTAACGGCGCTAATCGCATGAGTGCCCCGTTGCCATTGGCGAACTCAGACGCGTCTCCACAGGCGGTTGGCGGCAACTGATTAATGAATCGATTGCGAATCGCATGCGCACAAGTCTTACCAATATCAAACATCACGTCGCGCGGCGTGTAGGCACCCCACATCATATAAGCTTGGAACTTTTCAAATAAATCCGCATAGTTGCCGTCCGTTGTTAAATTATCGATCAACGCTAACGTCATCGCACTGTCATCTGACCAGCTGCCCCGCGGTTGGTCCCAAGTGCCATTCCCCGTCATCTGAGTCACCTGATAAGTTCCCCGCGCTTTAAATTCCACCGGTACCCCAAACGCATCACCGACAATGCCGGCATAAATAAATTGGCGCAGTTGTGCTGCTTGCATCGGTCTATCCCTCCAATTTAAATCAGTTAATTTTAGTCTAGCATTATTCAGCAAAAATGAACACACGTTCTAATCTATTTATCAAAAAAGCGTAGCGCATCTCTTTCAAGATACAACTACGCAACTCGATTTAAAATCTGTTTAGGCTTTTAATAATGCGTCACCATACGCTAACAACGAAATAAATTGGCCACGCACAGTGGGTTCAATCTTCAGGTTTGCAATCCCGGCATAATTCTGGCCAATACATAGCCGCCAAAGATTCAGTGTCAGGTCTTCCCAGGCACCCTTATAGCCGTTCTCACCATGGTTGTCACCATCCGCAAAGATGGCGCCGCCCCGGGTGAACCCATTGGGAATCGTGCCACTAGTGATGACGAGTTGATCAATGACCGCCTGTTCATCCGGCGTCAAGTCAACTGTGGGAACAAATTTTTGATCCCCTGCATGTGGTAACTTCACGATTTCCGTGCTGACGTCCAACTTGGTCCCACAACTGAGACAAAAGTTAGCGTCAGTAAAATTTTCATGTTGACAGTTCGGGTAGACCCGATAACGTTGCGTTAACATTCTCATTCCTACTTTCAGTTAAATTAATCGTCTTCGTGGGTATCGTGTCGAACGGCGAATTATTTCGGCACTCCAAAGTCATATTAATCCAGCCAGATTCTTGTAATCTATGCTAAATTAAT
>NZ_BJDK01000016.1 GCF_005405105.1 Lactiplantibacillus dongliensis | reverse complement strand
CTTAGTTAGTAGAGTAACTATAGTGTAGCCTTGTTGGGCTATTTTTGTACAAATCTAATCAACTAGCACCAAGCGTAAAGAACTAACATGCTCATTAACCAAACCGCTTTTTGCGTATTGGTCCTTAAACTGCTTCAACAAATCGTTTGCAACCAAATAGAAATGCTTTCCTTCGATGAATTTGTCTTTATTCCTTTTAAAATTCTCTTGGATTCTTCGTGAGGTTGTTCCATAAAATTCGGCTAACTGCTCAGTAGTTAAAATTAGATCTCCGTTAAATTTAACTTGTTGTACTTCTTGCATGTGAATCATTCCTTTCATTGAATTCCTAAAATTTTGGCCATTTGTGACCGAATCCGTCTTGACTTGGGTTCGTTACCACCTTTGATTGCACGGTTAACTTGTGGCGGCGTGACCTTTTCGGACTTAGTGGTAAGCATTTCAGCCATTTCTTTTTGAGAAATTTTGTGGCGGCTCAATGCAGTTTTGTATTTAATTTCAATTTCCAATGCGACATCTTCGATTGTTTGTTCTGGCATTTTTACTCCTCCTTTACATAATTTATTCATCAAGTTATTGACTTATATTTAGACTAAGTCTAAAATGAGTGCATACGAAATAAGCAATTTAAAACCTACTACTATCTAAATCTCTCGCCAAAGTTATTGTTTCGATAGGTGTATTTTTTGTTGCTTAATTACTTGATGAATCAATAATAAGTCTTAGTCTAAAAATAGTCAACAATTAATTAGTCTAAGTCTAATTGTTTTGTCATAGAATTTGGAGAAATCATTGATATGACAGTATTGGATAGAATAAAAAAAGTTTCAAAAAAACGCGGATTTAGTCTAACCCAAGTTAACGACAAGGCAAATTTAGGCAAAAATACTATTTATTCATGGAAAACCAAAGAGCCTAGTATCAATAATTTAAAAGCCGTTGCCGATGTTCTAAATGTTTCTGTTGATTACTTATTAGGCAAAACGGATGACAATTCTACTTCAATGAAGCCCAAACAAGTTGATATTACAGATGACGACTATATTATGACCTATCAGGGTAAGCCTATCCCTCCTGAAGATATGGAGTACATCAAACGCATCTTAAACGGTGGGAAGGACTGATAATATTTGAATATCTACATCAAGCGTTTAATGCAGTATGCTTGGGATCATGGAATATCTTGCATCTTAACAGACAAACTAGATGCATACACTCCGTCGTCAGCCAAACCGGAAAATAACATCGTTCTAATTAACCTAAAATGGCACAATCCGTCTGAAATCGCCTTTCAAATGGCACATGAATTAGGCCACGTTATCAACCATGATGAAGGAATATTATATTTTTCTAGTTTTAGCAATAAATCTAAATATGAGCGCATGGCTAATTTAGAAGCATTGAAAATACTTATTCCAATTTATTTAAGCGAAGTTGATACGTATGCTGACAATAGTGTCATGCCGTTTATGGAAAATTTTGGTATACCCAAACGATTAGAAGATGATGTCGTTAACGCCTTCCGCACTAATGTTAGTAACTAGAAGTTAACTTACAGACCAGATACGGATGTCGGTAAAAGCTGGGAAATTTGGAGGAATTATTGTAATGAGAAAAATTATTATGGCCAGTTCTGTTTTATTAGGGGGATTGTTGCTTGCAGGATGTGGAAATTCTAGCAGTAAATCTTCAAGTTCAAATAGTGACCTAAAAAAAGAAACCACATCGCAACTGAACAAAAAATACACTAGTAAAATTGCTGAACACGCTCAAGAAGGAAAATTAACCAGTGACGAAAAACTAATTCTTGCAGCGCATGATAAAGTTCAAGCACAAGAAATTGATAAGACTAAGGCAAAGTTTGTCGGTAAAACAGCGATCTTTCCTAAACGTGGAACTGTCGAAATTACTCATGTTGCCAAAGTACCGACCTATGACGATAACACAGCGACGGGCAAAAGGGTTGTGGTTGTGATAGCAAAAATAACCAATACTTCTAAAAAGACACGCTCAGCTGATAGTATTCAGACAGGAAATAACGAAGACGCTAGTTTAGGCTTAACTGTTTACCAAAATAGCGATTCTACTAAAGAAAATTTATCTGACGACCATGAAATTGACGATCCAAATGCACTGTACAACGATGCAACTGCTAAACTTACGGACCAAGATCTTAGTTTTCAAAAACATTCAATTTTACCCGGAAAATCAGAGAATGTCGTGTATGAAGCATTTAACTTAGTAAATAACAAAAATCCACTTATTTTTAAAATACAGGACGGAACTGGAGAATCCAATTCATCAGATGTGTTGAGTGGACATAGTACAGTCAAAATTCCTATGAGTAATGTTAAAGAAGCAACACTATCAAGCTTAATTAATTAGGAGTAATTGTAATGGGACTACTAATAATGATCGTCATCTTTCTAGCACTATGGAAGATATTAGGAACACTAGGCCACATCTTTTTGCCAATATTAGCCGTACTATTTATCCTGGCAATCTGGATTTCTTCACAAGCAATTGTTATGGTGATTTGGGTGCCAATCGCGATATTATATTTTATCGGCTTAGCCGGGTATAAACATGCTAAGTAGAACTAGTATAAATATATTTTAATCGGGGTAAAAGCTATGGAATTGTATGTAGGAACGTACAGCACACACGTGTTCGACTTTACCATTGCAATTGGCATCATTTGCTTCATAGCGCTAGTCGTCATGTTAGTTTACTGGAATCACAAGCGAAAATAGCACCCTGCCCACTACCAGCCTAGCGGGCAACATGCGAGCGTAGTTCAACGGTAGAACGTGTCCATCAATAATAGAGTCCCCGCTCTTAACAACTACTATGCAGGTTCGACTCCTGCCGCTCGCATTAAAATAAAGAAAGAAGGCATACTATGCATCAAGATATTTCAAGGTACGAACTAATAGAAGATATTATCAGTGACTTAACAGTCTTTGTAAAATCTGACGCCATTCTCTACCTATCAAAAGATAGCTATTCCGAAGCAGAATACGACCGTATGCTTAAAGGAATTAAAGACGATTTGGTGACACGCTTCAAGCAAGGAAAGGAATAGTAAAATTTTGCCAGTCAAGCCAATTGAATCATTTCAGTTGGCATCTTACGAGCGTAGTTCAACGGTAGAACAATGTTCCAAGTCTTGAAGCCCATTCTTTCTTGGAGTACTATGCAGGTCCGACTCCTGCCGCTCGCGTTTGAATTTTTGAATATAAAACTTAACAATTGTTGGAGATGGTTAGATCGATGAATTTCAATTGGAAATATGCTCTTGTGAATAATATTGATTTTTACCCATTTTTCATAGTGTTGGCATTGGAAGAAACATATCCAAAATCAATCTTTGAAGATTCACTATGGGCATTACCAGTTATCTTTATATTTTCATTAATAGCCCATTTTACTCTATATAAACCAGCTATTAAAAGTAGTCCTTCACTTGACCAGAAACATTACACTTCAAGCCTAGTCTCGTGGCTGATAATGATCGTAGGAGTTATTGGAATTATATTTGCTGTTTTCTACTATCATTTCCATTCTCCCTTAATATGGATTGCTTTGTTGGCATTAGTTCTTTTAAGAGATGCATTCGCTAATAACGATCTATAATCAGAAAAAAGCACATCCCCTCCCGCCAAGAAGATGGATGTGCTTAACTTGAATAAATACTAACGGGGCCGTTGCACCCTTTTGCCCTTCTATTATATCACAAGGAGGAATTTATTATGGCACAAATCAAACGTGTGAAAAAAGGTTACCTAGTAAGAATTTCGTATAGAGATCATGCAGGCAGCTACCTAAGTAAACGAAAAACATTCACCCGTAAGCGAGACGCAGAGGAATTTGCTAACTCATTCGAAGTTAGTAAATTTTCTGGTGAACTAGAAAAGAAGCCATCTATCGAGTTCTCTAAGTACTTCTATTCTTGGTATGAGACGTACCGCAAACCTAATCTCGCCTATATCACAACTCGTAGATATGAATTAGTCCATACTGAAATAGAAAATTACTTTGCTCATGCACGTATTGCAGATATTACTCGTAAGGATTACCAAAAATTCATAAACCAATATGGCAAAAATCATGCGAAAGATTCAGTTAAGAAACTGCACAATTTAATTAAAGCTTGTGTTGGCAATGCTGTTTTTGAAAAAGATGTTGAAACTGACTTCACTTATAACGTAATTATCACTTATGACAAAAATCGTAGTCTTAAGATTGATTACCTAAGTCTAGCTGAGATTAAGCAACTAACAGCTTATGTACAGAATCACCTCAATCCTCGTTACACGTCACAATACATGATCATGACTGCCATCTTTACCGGGGCACGATTAGGAGAAATCATGGCACTAACTTGGAAAGACATTAATTTCACGTTCAATACTATCTCAATAAATAAATCATGGAACTATGTTGAAGGTGGTGGATTCAAGCCAACTAAAACCGAAAGCTCAAATAGAACCATCCGTGTTAACAAACAATTTTTAGATAGTCTGAAAGCACTTAAGGTAAATAACCGAGAAATGGTATTTGAGAACGTTGCCCATGACATTCCAACCTCTAACGGCGTTAATAAAGTTCTGCGCTCTGACTTAAAAGCATTGGGCATCACACGAAAAGGATTCCACTTTCATAGTCTGCGGCACTCTCACGTTGCGTTCCTGCTCTCTCAGAACATTGACCTATACATTATATCGAAACGTCTTGGTCATTCTGATATCGGCACCACGTCCCGGATATACGCATACCTAATTGATGAGTATAAAGCACGCTCGGATGAAAAAATTTCCGGCTCTTTAGACAAACTTTTTAATAGCCCACAGACTGAAAACGAAGCAAAATCCAGTATTCATTTTTGATAATAAAAATTCATTTAATTGCATAAATAGCAAGTATAAAAAACGTGTTTTTTTAAATTTGTCTTTACTTGTCGCTGACGTCTTCAAAATGCTATTATAACAATATTGTCTATGTCTGCCTGGGGCATAAATGAAAATAGCATCCATCGTAATTAAAATTACAATGGATGCTATTTTTGGTATACCCACAACGCCTACTCATACATTAATCCTATAACTGTCTTACACTCAATCATCATTAAGATCCATAATCAAGCTCCGTTACTAAAGCCACATAAATCAACTCTAAAATTAACAACATTCTGTCTAACCAACGTATTTATCTATAGTAAGGCATGAAACTACTAATTATTACTCTAGATCAACTCTTAGCATCCTTCTCACAAAAACACAATTGCTAACCCACACCACTGATTTCAGTTATAATAAAACTGTCATCTTGAAAGGCGTAACCTATGACTATCGACTTTTTTCTAAGCATTATTAATCCTTACTTAGATACAATCGGATTTATCATCACTTTAGCAACATTCATGATTACTTTTCAAGTTAACAAACAGATCAGCACTGCTTTTGAACGCCAGGCTTTCTACCATGACTTTCAAAAAATCCTTGGTGATTTCAAAAGTTGCTCGGATTTAATTGCCTTTGAACAAATTGATTCAATTGATTTGCTTCAGCAACGTCTACAAATTTCAACACATCGTCTACAAACTAACTATTCTTTTTTCTCACACAAGACGATAAAAGCTACGCGTACAATTCATGATTTCGATTATACTCGTTTAAACCATCTACATGGTCGTACCGAGCTCATTGAAAAAATCGACAGCTTAATTGCCAGTCTTATTAAGGAGCATCGCGAATGAATCATCTAAATAATGAACCAAAATTGTCGCAGGCTATGACTAAGCTAGCTGCCGACACTTTAACTAATCGATTAATCTGGCAACCAACCAATAATCTTCAAGAGCAAGCAATCTTTAGTCGTTTAAAAAAACGTCATGCCTCGGTGTTAATTGATGATCTGGTTAGATCCTACTACTCCGCCTCATCCGAGCAAGGTATTAGCTTAACCCTAACAACTAATCAGGCTATTTTAGCCTTTCATCACCAAGCAGATTTCAGTCTCATTACCAGTTATGTCATCGATCAAGCTGACTTCTATCGAATTGAAAATGCCATTCAGAAACAATCCGATGCCGCTGACAATGCTTTGGATTATTTTTTAAACAATTAGCACAACCACTAAGGGACACGATTTAGCTTGATAAGCAAACTAAATCATGTCCCCCTTTTTTATGGCTGACTTATTCCGCCAACTTCACAACGGTCCCATACCCCGTTACCACCAAGAATCGTGGTGCCACACTCATCCGCACCACTTGGGTATTAAACGTGACATAAATCAGGCCATCACCATCGTTGTCAGCGGCCTTTTGCATCAAATCGGCCTTCACCTTTTCAATCAAGCCATCAAAATCTTCAAATTGATCAATCTTTTCCGACTGAAACATACTGTGTTCGGTTGCTGAAACAACTGTTTTGATCATATGTGATCGTTGCAGATCACCCGTCGTCATAAACATCTCAAAATCCCCCTCATTTTTACTCATTACCTTTAAGTTTAATCGAAGCATCACGGAAGCGCAATCATCCGATTTAGCTTTGCAAATTAATTGACATTTGTCGTCAGACGACTAGGTTAGACATTAGGGAGTGATATTTTGAACCAAGTTAACAAATTTCTAGCACAATATACGTTTGAACCCGTAACCACTAAGGAAGCTTTTGACGATCATAGTCTGGTCGTCAAGAATGATAGCCGGTTAATTCCACTAGGCCGCTTCAAAGTTCGCTTAAAAAATATCAACGATCAACATTACTACGATTTAACTTTGAACCAAAAGTTAACCTTAACGACTAGCCAAAATGGTTTGGCCCTCAAACCGCGGTTACACGGGGTTAAAATTCGTCACGCGAAGCACCCAACTGAAACAGCTGGTTTTAAAGTGATGACAACCTTAAAGATCAAGCATGCACCGGCAGACGTCCAAGCACCCAAACAACGCCGGTCGCAAGCTGCGGCGACGGTTCCAGTTACGAATCATCAAGCCACGGCTTTGCCAACAACGGTTCCTGTCTACGCTTTTAAAGACAGTAAACAGCTAGCCATTAATCAAACCGCTCTGGCTAAGCTCTTTTTGGCGGCAGATTTAGGCCCAGCTGCCTAATTATTCTGTTTTTTCATAATTAATGATGACTTTTTATATAACTAGCGATAATAATTATTGCAAATATCTAATTAATTGCGTACAATATACTAGAATATGAAAAGGAGCTGGTTTCGATGGCAACCCCAACCAAGAACATTTTACTCGACGAACAATTATGTTTCGCCTTATACACCGCTAGCAAACGGTTTAATCATTTTTACGCAGAAGCGTTGGCACCTTTCAAGCTGACCTATCCGCAATACATCACGTTGTTAGCGCTTTGGGAAAACAATCCCATGACCGTTCGTGAACTCGGCTCACACGTTAACTTAGACAGTGGGACGTTAACACCGCTTTTAAAGCGGATGCAGACGCAAGGCTGGGTTGAACGCAAACGTGATGAAAATGATGAACGCCAAGTCAACATTTCACTGTCACAAAAAGCAATCGATGCCAAACCAGAAGTCTTTGCCCACGTTAATACGTGCATGGACTTACTGGGGATGGATGAAAAGACTTATGCCGCCACTCGCGACACGGTCAACTTTGCCTCGGAACGAATTAAGCATGCTAAGCCTAAAAAGATTGATTATGATGGGCCACAGTTTTAGTCGTAAGACGCTCTCCGTTGAGCGCCTTTTTTGTTGTCTAAGTCACGCCTGCCAACTTAGCAGCATCAAGCTCATAGCCCCGGCATTGATCAAAAAGTGTAGAATAATTGAATCCTGGATCTTTCCAGAAAATCGGTACACACTGGCTAAGATCAACCCCATCGTAAAATAAATCAAGAAACTCGGTAGCGTGGTGCTGGCATGCATACTGCCAAAAACCACCGCACTCAGTAGGATTTTCAAACTTGTTTGCCGTAAAAAAAGATTCGTTAACACCGCCCGAAAGACCAGCTCTTCCATAATTGGCGTCAAAAAAACAGCACTGACCGCCATCATGATCATCGCCATCGAACTGCCACTCATTAAGTCTTCAATCGCCGCATTATTTTGAGTCTCACTCTGCTGATAGATCACTTGGTTAATGAACTGGAAAACCCCTTCACCACCGATAATCACCAGATAGCCACCGCCAATCAGCCATACGTCCGACCACGCTAACTTTTTCAGCGTTAGCTCACCGGTGTAGTGCTGATAAACCGCATAAGCAATCCCACTAATACCCAAGAATAGTCCAAAGTACAAGATCACTGCGGTCACTCGCCAACCGGCTAACGCGCTAACACCAGTTAATTCGTTCACTAACTGAAGTAACAGTGGTGGCATCATCACGCCAATCACTAAACCCAATATAATCGTTAATCGCCAAAGCCAACTTAATCCCCGATCAACTGCCTGCATCTGCCTTCACCTCGAAAAAGATTACGCTTACTTAGTTTAAGTTTACCGCAGCCCTCACTGAGTTACACGCGTTCGCATACGCAAAAGCAGCTCGACCGATGTGGCCGAGCTGCTTATATGAACCCTTATTTTAGTTGATTGAATAACGTCTCGAAATCCGCCGTACCCAGTCCAGTTGCTTGATTATACAACTTGCCTGGTTGGCCGGTGTAATACAAGTTCGTATTATTGACCTTAGCTGTTAACGGTGTAAATGGCGACTGTTTAGTCTGTGCCAATCGATAAATCTGCGGGTTCCAGTAGCCGATTCGACTGCTACGCCCACTATTCATGACCGCATTAGCCGCGGCGACTTGTGGTGATACCACACTCGTCCCGCCGGAAACGTACCATTTTGGTGACTTACCGACCGTCTTAGCTGAACTCATGTATAAGTCGTAGCCCGTATTCGGATCAGCGTTAAACGACAAGTCAGGCACATTCCGGCCAGCGCCGGTCCCAGTCGTATAAGTCGTTGAACGGGTTCGGTTCAACGCTCCATTGCTAACTTGCCACAAGTTGACGGCGGCATACGTGTTGACCCCATTACCGATCAACGCGCGTTGGAAAGCAGGCGTGGTCTTATTCAAGCGGCTAAAGCCACCACCGCCACCGGCAAAGTAGTCGTCGAGACGATCTTGATAATTC
The DNA here is from genome assembly GCF_005405105.1 of Lactiplantibacillus dongliensis. Lineage (GTDB taxonomy): Bacteria > Bacillota > Bacilli > Lactobacillales > Lactobacillaceae > Lactiplantibacillus > Lactiplantibacillus dongliensis. The sequence goes on along the minus strand of NZ_BJDK01000016.1, from coordinate 58,419 downwards.
GAATAGTAGCTCTTATCGAAGCGACCGTAGAGATAATCTGATCCCCAAGCCCGTTCCGACTTAACTTCAACTTTGACTTTGTTGCCACCATCGGTATAGCTGGCACTAAATGGCAACGTTGTCCCGCCTAGCGCGGTCACATAAGCTGAGTTAGCGGGAAAATCAACGGTTTTGTCGGTTCGATAGCGACCGGCATTATCTAAGATACTATCATAAGCACCATTATCGCCCGTGGCCGCAAAGGTTGAAATACCTTGTACCGCGGCTTGTTGGAATAATGTATTGAAAGCTTTAGCATATGCACTCGTTTCAGCGCCTTGGCGCATCGCCGACAACAGGGCGCCTTCACTTTGCCCCCAACTAGTCGTCAATTGTGACGCATTATTCTTACCGATGATTGTGGCTAAGGCATTGATCATCCCTGTGTCCGTTTGTGGTGCTAGATAAACATCTAACGCTGCATCGGGAGCGACTGCGCCGGCTTGTTCAACGTCTAAAGTCGTTTCATTATATCCCGTCCAGCTCGCTCCGCCATCAATGTTATAACGCGTGATATTACGTTTGGCTGCTGGGATACCTTCCTGCTTCCAATAGTAAGCAGCATCAGCGGGATGGAAATTGGCAAATGATAAGATGGCGATGCGTTGCCCTTTCCCCGTTAAGCCTTTTTCATACAGTTTATCTAAATGATAAGCATTGGCAAATTTTTGTGGTTGTGTGGTTTGATTAACATTTAACTGACCCTTGGTGGCATGCGCCGTGGTCGTCAAATTTGTCTTGTACTTCCCATAGCTAGAAAGTCCCAGCACGGCATTAATCTTCCCCTTAAAGCTACTAGGTAACTTAGCCTTTTGGGTATGGGTTTGATAAGTCTTACCCTTAACTTTCACTTTAACCAAGGTGACACCAAACGCCTTATTAATATTATTAACGGTCCCAGTGGCACGGATGACCAAATTGCCACCATAGACTTTGTAGCTCAAATGATGCTTCTTTAAATAAGCCTTAATCGTTGTTAATGTTTTTGTTGATTGGCCATACTTTTTACCAAACGCACTAGGCGTTAAGTATTGATGATACGCTGCTGATTTTGGATTGACCGTTGCATAGCTGTATTTGCTTAAAGCACTGCTATTACGGGATTTTAAGACAATATCAATAACTTCTTTTTTACTGGGTTTAACTTTTTTCTTAGTACTTGTAACCTTCACCCGCGGCGCGACCGTATCAGACAAGGCCGTCGTGGCGGCGTGGCTGGTCATTGGCTGCGCTACCAATAAACTACCACTTAATCCGGCAACTAACGATAACGCGACTAACCATTCTTTTTTCATGATTACCCCCCACTCTCTGCTTAACTTACCCCTAGTATCAAGATTTTTGAACGGAAAGTCAATAAGGCAGGCTTAAAATCACAATGTTTTTTGGTATTAATTGTTTTACTGGTGACTTATCTGGTCAGTTTTGTTAGAAGATGTACTTTTTAGCTAAACAGTCATTCTTCGGCGAACATTTATCTCAACTGCGCCGATAAAAATCACCCTAATCCGATTGGCGCACAGTGACCGCCGCTTAGCCAATTCTGATCTGCTCATCGTCATGACCAAATAACTATTAATCAATGACACCTAATTTTAACTGACATCAAATGAACAGGATTGATAAATTTCATTGTATTTAAGATTGTAGAACGAATATAAATTTATTTCTAAACAAAAAATGACTCTACCGCTATACAGCAGTAGGGCCAAAGAGTTAGGTTTAAGTACAATATGGGGGATTGTACTTACTTGTTCATCCACTTTGGGGGAGTAAAATGAACAAGTGTATAATTATTAGGTACAAGGATATAGTATTATATAATTGTGAAGAAAGTGTGAAGATTTGCCCTAAATACGTAAAAAGTTGGATTTATTTTATAAATGTCTATACAAATTTATAATGTTGATTGATAAAATCATTTGTATTGCGGGCCAGCTACTGAATTCACCACCAGTCGCTTTGTAGTCATGGTAAAATAGATGTTAATTACGCTTGGTGCTAGTCAAAATTGCCGCTTACTGGTTGGTTTCTAAAATGCTGGGCCAACCAGAGTGGTAGTTTGATCTAACTAGTAGCAAGTGTGCTAATTGAAAATTTCGAGAGGTGCATAAAAATGAAGTTAACTGCGATTGCCCATAATGTGGCACATGCGATCAAGGATCGGAGCTCTGATAATCCGTATATTCTAGCAATTGAATTCACCGATAAAGCCACTAAAGGTAAATCAGCCACCGGATGTGTCATTGTTCAGATGAATGATGCTAAACATTACACGATAACTAGTCCAGATTGTCGCTATATGGATGTTGGTAAGGATATTCTGGCGATGGAACTTGGGGCCTTTTTTGAATGTGATGACGATTTAGATCAGCGTGAGACCATGGTCGATACCATTAATCAGTTGGTCGCTGATGATGAAACTAATGACAAAAGTTTGGTTACGGCTTAAAAACATCAACACCAAGCTAAACAATTATCACAACTACTATTACCTGCGCATCTTTTTTAAGATTGCGCTTTTTTGTTACTCATAAAATCGAATTTTTCCAGTGGTTTACAATCAAATCTAAGCCCCAATTTTTTGGGGTAAGTTTAGACCAATATCCTGATGTGTTTCGTTTATTATACTAAACATAGTTGCTAGTCATCGCTCAAATGAAATAATTTTCACTGATACATAGGCATTTTCACGAAATAATGGTAGGATATAGTTGCGCGTTAAACTAAGGATATCAGTTATCAAATGATTACTCATTTATATGTATACCAATTATCAATTGATATCCGATTTCAGTCATTAAGGGGAGCGATTTTTCCAAATGTTAATCCATATCATTGTCAGTGTCATCGTCATCAGTGTCTTCTTTGCCATCGTACGCATTGGGGTGATTCGGCGTCGCCCATACGAACAAGTCAACAATGGCAATCAGCCCCAGACTAACCGACCAGATGGTGAAGAATACGTCAAAGCCGTCAATACGATCAATTACCTCATTGCGGACATTCATAATGGCCACAAGTCACAGTTTACAGCTGGTGACGCCATGGATTTAGAAGTCGCTTTGCAAGAATTGCTCGGCACCCAAGTTGAAGCCCAACCGATGACCAGTAATGAAATTGTGCTCTCAGTCACGCTCAGCGAAAAACGCGTCCGGCAATTAGATATTACTTTAGCGCGAACTGACAAACCCAACGCCACGATTCTCGACAACGAAAAAATCACGGCCATTGAAGTTAATCACACAGCCGTGATGGATGGTCAACACTTTTATGCTGCCATCAAACGTTTTTTAAAGTAATCAGCTGGCATAATTTCCCAGCCAGACTAATAAGATATCAAAGATTAAGAAGAGCACATTAAATTGTAACAGCCACCAATTCATCAGGCCGCGTTCACACACCATCCCCACAATCGCTAAACCAATCCCAATAAGTGGAATGGTCCCACCTTGTAACAACCGATAAAGTGGCAAATAAAGCGGTCCCGCGGCAAAAAGTGCCCCAGACAGTTGCCCCAATAACACAAACAACAAAAATACCCCAATATTGAGTAACGAACATGCAAAAGCCGTTTCCGTCATCGGTCCCATAGCGAGCCGATAATGATAGCGAAACCGTAAGATCCCCGTTCCCACAACTCCAATTATTAAAATAATGCCAATCACAAGCATAGCGTGGTTTCACGACTCCTTTTCTCGATTAAGTTCAGCTTACGCTAATTCGTGAAAGGCGCCTACCAATCTTTAGGAAGCTTAACGCTTTTTTAGCAAACCACCGCCATGTAGCAAAAAAACATTCAACAAAAAAGACCTCACCACTGCTGGTCAGATCTACCCATCGCTGATACTAACTCTTTGACACTATTGCACGGTCAAAACAGTGCGTTTTAATCCCGGTACTTGTACCGTCACACGCTGATTGGCTTTAACAGCCAACTTCGTATAGAATCGGCCATCTTGCTTATTAGAAATCACTTGATGGACCCGCTTGCCCGTCCGAAACGTCACGATCACACCGTGTTTTGTTCGACCTTTAATCGTCGCATGGTGGCTAGCCGCATGATAATCCACCTTGGCCACGACTTTATGCCGATAATGACGATAATCACCTTGCAAACTATACTCCGAACCTACGATTAATAAGCATCCGGCGAGAACCATCAATGTTAGCGACCAAAACTGCTTCATTGATTTTATCCTCCATTTTTGACCGGCCCCCACGACCGCTCGATTCAATAGCTCTATCTTACCCGCATTTTCTCTAAAAAACGAAAAAAGGTGCAAAGCCTAAATAAGCTTGCACCAACGTTACCCTTATTTTATAAATCACAACGATTATGTTACATCAGAGTCAATCAACTTTTACCGTTAAGGCTGATTGTTTGATCAACGCAATCAAATCATGCATTTTACGCACCGCAATATCGACTGATTCGCCATTTTCAAAGTAGCCCAATTGGGACTGCTTATTGACCCGTACCAAGGCTTGCGGATTAACGAGAAAACTCTTATGCACCCGAAAAAGTTCTGGATGGGCGACCGTTTCGTCACTAATCTTACCATTATATTGAATCATGCGGTCAGCCAAATGTAAGACTAACTTATTCCGCGCGGTTCCCGTTTCGATAAACAAGACTTGTGACAATGGTAGGTTGAACAACTCGCCGCCCTTAGAATAAGAGAACATGGCTTTACTCGTCAGCCCCTGTTTTGTATAGCGGTCATAGGCAACGCGGATATCTTTCTCAACTTTAGCTTTGACCGCTGCTGCGCCTAAGTCCTTTACCACAAAGTCCAGCGGTTCAATTCGACGTTCAAACGTCAAAAAAGCCATCTCCGAATGCGTTGAGACAAAGACGATTTTGGCATTCACATCCCGTTCCCGAATCTGTGACGCCAGCTCTAGGCCGTTCAAGGTCTGACCAGGATACTCGATATCCAAAAAGTACAACCCTTCGACTACCGGCTCAGCCGTTAAATAATCCAATAACGCCTGCGCCTGGCCGGTTGCTAACGTTAACTGCATATCAAAGTCATTAATCATAATATGATTGGCGATGATCTGCTTTAACGTGGCTAATTGCTCTGGATCATCCTCGACCACAAAAGTCTTTAACAAAGGTCCTCACTCGCTTTCAATACTAATGATAAATTCAAATCGCTGCCGGGCACTAATCTCATAGGTCACGTTTGGCAACGGATCCAGCAATTCTCGCACCGTCGCTAACCCTTGACCATGACCAGCCCCTTTGGACGTATGTCCTGGCGTCAGTAATTCATCGACCCGGTCAATTGGCGCTTGGAGTGAATTTGCAAAAATCAATTCCACCATTTTCGCGTATTTTACAACGGCGACCGCAATTTCACCACCCGTTTGGTCATTGACAGCTTCAATCGCATTGTCTAATAAGATGCCACTCACCCGGGCCAACGTCACTGGATCAATTGGTGGTGTGGGAATGTCATCATTCGCTTCTAGCCGCACTTGCACCCCCGCTTGACGCGCTGCAGAAAACTTATCTTGAATGATGGCTTTGAGGGATTTGTCTTTAATCCGTTCCAAATTATCAAAATGCCCAAAGTCGCGACTCAAGCTCTTTTGCGACCGCTTGATCACATCATCAAAATAAGTTTGCAGCTCGGCATTATGCGCGTCTTGCACGTACTCACTCAATGAGAGCAAAATGTTTTGATAATCATGGCGGAATTTGCGCAAGTTTTGATAACTGCTTTCCAAATTTTTAACATAAATATCATACTGCTGGCGCTCTAAAGCTTGCCGATGGGCTTGGACCCGCATCGTATAGCTATAGAACAAGTAAATAAACGTCCCCCCGTTGATCAGCAGGATTGCCACCAAGATAATCATCAAGATACCTAAAAAGCCATGCCCGATATTATAATTATCGGCCGCCGATGCAATCGCAAAGTACGCAATCGCCGCCACAATCAAAGCACTCGCAATCACGTTTAACGTCACATCATCGCTAAACTGCTTGGCATGCCGCTTGTGTAACAGTTGAAAGCTAATCGCCACGACCAACATGCACGCGGTCACCACGATCTCCCCAACAATTTCAAAGGCCCAGCCACTCCACCGACCGATACCTAAATGAAAAAGATCAAAAATCGTTTCTGTCGCGTAATTCCCAAAGAAACTAAATAAAATATAAGCGAGGGTCGCCGTCAAACTCGTCACAATAAAATACTTTTTATCTTTAACGAAGACCAGCAACCCCAAGTTCACAATAAACGTCGCAATGTCTGAATAATCATCATAAAGTAAATACGATCCGGTCAACAATACTGCCATCATCACAACGGTCAGATAGACCCGGCGATGCTGCAATTCCCGATTAATTAGGATTTGTAACACAAAGACCAGCATAACTGAATACCAATGATCAAACGCGGCGATATACCAATTCACATAAACGATGATGCCGCCCCTCCCCAAGATACCGAAAGTTCATTAGTCCTATTGTATCGGAAGGCTGTCCGTTTGTATATTTGATGTTGGGAAACTTAATAATTTCTAAGAGTGTGAACACTAATAGGTCGCTCCTGAGTATTGTCCCACCTCCTACCTGCACAAAAAAGACTTGGGACTCAATCCCAAGTCTCAGCGAATATTAGTTTTAAAGGTTACTTCCCACCAGTCGTCCGACCACTACTGCCTACTAAGTTATAGCGGTGAACAGCTCGCTTTAGCTACGCGACTGACCTCGTTGCAACCGCAAATCATACGTCCGCACGCTAGGCGTCAGCCACATCGCGACGCCACAAGCTAATGCACCTAAACCACCAATTAAGAAGAGTTTTTCCACGCCAATTAGATCTGCTAATGGTCCGGCAAAAATCAGTCCGATTGGCGATGCAATACTCATCAGTGAATTAATCATTCCCAAAATCCGTCCCAAATGTTCTGGCGGATAACTCTGTTGAATCATCGTCATCGAAAGTGTGCTGTAAAAAGGCACCATAATTCCCGATAAGATATTTAGCCCCGCAAACCAATAAAAGCCAGTCTGATTTCCCGGTAAGAAACCACTAATCCCAAACATGATGCCCATCAAGACCATCGACCAAAGCATTGGCAAGACCCGATCGCGCCAATTACCAAAGAACCCAATGATAGCACCGCCGCCAAGCATGCCAACTGAGAATACGACTTCGACTAAGCCAGCTTGCCCAACAGTGCCGTGAAAATACTGCATCGTCATCAACGGATATAAACTCGCGGCTGGCATATATAGAAACATAAAGATGGCCCTAATCATCGTAATCGCCCACAACCCTTTAGTTGCACGTAACTGTGTCAGTCCAAACTTAGCGTCACGCCAGACTTGGACCGGTTCGTCAATCACGCGGTGTTCAGGAATTTTAACCAACAATAGCAAGCTGATGCCCAAGACTGCTCCCACAACATCTAGTAAAATCAGCCAGTTCATGGGAACAATGGCAAAGAGAAAAGCCCCCAAAGCTGGCGCGATAATCAGATTAGCGGATTGAATCATCCCCAACTGACCATTAATCTTCGTTAACTCATCTGCTGGCACCATCGTCGGTAGAATCGACTGAACTGTTGGCATTTGAAATGTCTGCGCAATCGAACGGACTAATAACGAAATAAAAACCAACCATAACGGAAAAGTTGATGCGAGTGTACCGACTATTGATAACGCAATCGCAAAAATAGCGGCAATCACATCCGGCACAATCAACAATAATTTCTTATTATACCGATCAACAAATGGCCCAACAAACGGACTCAGTAGGGCCATCGGTAACATGCCCAATAACGTCGCAAAACTCAAGACCGTCGCGGAATTGGTTTGCTTTGTCAAATACCAGATAATGGCGTATTGAACCATCATACTGGTGATTCCCGTCAAAAACTGACTGGTTAAAAAAAGATAAATATTACGCCGCCAGTGCGGCATTAATTGTTCTGTCATCATGTTGTACTTTAAACCAAAAACGGAACGACGCGACCACATCTCTGCGAATCAGCACCTAGAAAAATTGGTTAGTTCCTTTCCTAATCAAACTCAAAGTGACGTTGCAATCCTAACGACTTAACAGTTAAGTCCTAATTGTCAAAATAGTCGGCTCCGTCTGAATTTCTTGAATATTTTGACTTATTTTTCTGTTTTCATGATGCGTTTCCTCCTAGAAGTAATCGTTACCATTTTAGGTTCAATTTAGTTTATCACGGGGTTGACCGGATAGTCAATCAGATTTTGATCACCGACCAGCTTTCAAAACTCGCTGTTTCACCCCACTTTTAACAACCTTTTATCTCCACATCCCAATTGACGTTATCACTCAAAAAAGAGCCTGGAAAACCCCCAGACTCTTTTGAGATGCTAAATATTTATAGCCACACCGTACGACTAAAAAACTGTGATTCATTTAATAGAAGCGACGCCAATCAATCAAACCGCCTAAACTAACTATCAACAGCCCAATACCAGCTAAAGTTGTTGCAAGGGTGGTCGTTTCATCGGTTTGTGGCAATTCTGGCGCTTTCGCTGAACTTGCGCTTGGTTTCAATGCAACCACGGGCTTAGCTGTAACTGGTTTCACCGTCAATTGACCACCAGCCGATGCACCAGTGCCTGGCTGAGCCGGCTTAACCGGTTTTAAGGGTTGCTCTGGTTGCGTTGGTTGTTCTGGTTCAGTTGGGGTCCCCGGCTCAACGGGTGGCTCGGGTGTTGTAATTGGCGGCACTGGTCCTGGAGTTTCTGTCCCCCCGCCACCACCACCTGGCTGGGTATCTGGTTCGACTTGTACCCAGACGGACTGTTGCCACAAATTACCAGCGATATCCGTGTACTGATACCAAAGCTCAGTCGTACCGACTTGTTGGGCGTCAACGTGGCCCTGTACCGTCACCGCTGACCATGGCAAGGCGTGACCAGTCGCATCGGTGCCGCTCACATACGCCGCTTGCGGTTGCCAAGCTTGACCAACCACTAATTTAATCGGGGTCTTCACGTGCAAGCCGGCTTGTGATGCCCGTACCGTGACCTTTAATTGCGCACTACCTTCACCATAGCTAACCGTCACGGGATAAGTACCGACTTGCTGCGGATTCACGGTGCTGACGACCGACACTTGGCTTAGTGGCACTGTCTGACCATTCTCATCTTGTACCTGATCAATTAGTTGTTGCGGGTCAAACGTGGTTTTGGGTCCGGCAATTAACACGGGTGGCGTCTTCAGACTAATCTTAACCGGCTGGATCACCGTGACCGGTACCCACTTGATAATCGGTGCGTTACCGACTGTATCTTGATAACTGACCTTGACCCAATATTGGCCCAACTTCGATGGGTCCACCGTTGAGGCATACGTTAATTGGGTAGCCGCAATCGGCTGGCCAGCTGCATTCCAAGCCCCAATCACCGTTTGAGTTGGCTCAAAGGTTGTCCCTTGCAGAACTTTTAAGCTGGGTACCGTCAAGATGTTCGCCTGACTACTGAGCAGTTGCATCGTTGCTGTATCCGTCAACTGATTACCCGCAATGTCGGTATAGCTAACCGTCGCCGTATACCGACCTGGCGCTTGGGTCGACCGTAATTGTGGCCCGGTGACCCAGTGCACACTAACCCCGGCACTCGTACTGCTTAGTGGCTGACCAAACGCATCCCAAATCAACAAATGATCATCTAAATTGAAGGATGCATTGGGTCCAATGACGACAGTGGCGGGGGTCAACTGTACTAGCGCTCGACTCGGCAAGACCGTCAACTGGCTCGCCTGGGTAAGCGTCACATTGTCGGTCTGATAGGTAAAGTGTCCCCAGTACTGACCAACTTGGGTTAAGTCTGGTTGATCAAGCGGCTCACCCTTCATATCGATCCAACTCACTGTGACATCATTTAAGGTCAACGGTTGACCCTGCTCATTTGTACCGCTGAATAAGGGAGCCAACTGCGATGCGGTATGCTTTGGTCCCGCAATTAGCAGAACATCACGCCCCGTTAAAGTGGCCTTACCAGCCGGAACAACTTCGACAGTCGTCTCGCGTTCTAAGACTCTCCCATAATTAGACGTATATTTGATATGAACGAGCTGCTTACCCAATTTACTAGTATCGACCGCCGTAACAACTAAATTCTCAGCCGGTACCGTGGCCGGATCAAGCGGATTACCTTGATCACCTAACAATTTACTAATGACTAATCCGGCCCGCCACGGTGTATATTGATAAACTTTGACATCATTCTGGACTTCTAGGAGACTTCGATCTGGTCGCCAAATGTAGGTAGCTAGTGGGCCAGGTTCGATCGGTTTACCTTGAGCGTCCACTTTATGATACAAATCGACCAAATCACTCGAGGTATATTTTTGATTGGTTGCCAAGTTATACCAATAGCCGGTATCACTATCACCGTCCATCACTTTGGGTGTTGGAAAAATATCAGCGTCATAAGGTCGAAAAGTCCCATTAATTCGAATTCGTCCCAAGTCCGTTGAATTAAGTGCCCGCGTCATATGCACATACGGCTGTAACTGCCAGTCTCCCAAATCAATCGCCCACAAACCGGTATCGGCAAACGCATAATCCATTGACTCAATTTGTCGAACGTCCCACCGACTAACGTCTAGATTGTGTAAATGACTCTGGTCTCGGAAGAGTTGATCAAAGCTCGTCACGTGTGACGTATCCCAATTAGCAATATCTAACGTTGTTAGTGGCGTTAGGTCCCGAATCCCCATAAACATCCCGGCCATTTTAGTCAACTGATGGGTCTGCCAATTACTAATCTGCAAATCACGTAAATTGGGCATTATTTTAAACATGCCCGTCATATTAACAACTTGGCTCACGTCCCAACGGTTTAAATCTAGTTTCGCTAAGTCGGCCTGTTCAAACATATGCCCCATATTGGTCACATGCCCCGTCTGCCAATCACCAATCTGCAAATCCGTTAACGCTGACCATTTGAACATGCCCGCCATGTTGGTAACATTTGAAACGTCCCATTGATTTAAAGCGAGCTTAGGCAGCATTGTGCCATAAAACATCGCATGCATATCGGTCACGTGACTGACATCCCAATTACCAACGTTTAAGTTCGCCAAATCAGTCGTCTCACGAAACATCTCAGCCATCGTAGTGACGTTTCCCACGTGCCACTGACTTAAATCCAAATTTTCCAGGCTTTCGACTCGCGCAAACATGCCGCTCATATCGGTCACGTGATCAACGTGCCACTTAGATAAATCCAACGAGCCTAAAGTGGTCTCCGCAAAAAGTTCACTCATATTCGTGACGTGATCAACCTGCCAGTTAGTCACATTTAAATTCATCGGATTAAGTCCATTGCGATTAACCCCTTGAAAGACCCCTTGCAGGTTAGTTGCCGCCGTGGTGTGCCAGTTGCTAACATCTATTGCCTCTGACACCTCACCTGTAAGATAATCAAAGCCATAATTTTCTCCATACTTGAAATCATTTGAAAATAACCAACTAAAATCAGTCACATGATCTACTTGCCACTGACTAACATCTAGCGCTTCCAAATTCGGATCATTAGCAAACATATGATTCAGATCGGTAGCTTCACTGACATCTAAATTTTTACCATTCTTAACAGTGGTTAGTTGATTCCAATCTTGAAACAAGCTAACCCCAGTTTTGCCGATAACTTTTACCGGCGCCTTCACTATGACATGATAAACGCGTGACTTCCAATCAGTCTTGCCAGCACTATCTTTGAATTCATTTTCTGCTAAGGTCCCCCCATCGAGCGTTAATTCACCGTCTGACAACTGCCAATGAACGGTCCCGTTCGTCCCTTCAAGTTCCAAGTTTGCACGCTTAGCGACAGAGGATCTTTCAATTGGCAAGGCCCGCGGTGTTGCCTTAGTCCGAACTGGTGCTGCCACTGAAGCTGGATCTGCTGGTGCTGGGGTTGTTGACGCACTAGTGACATCGGTCCCAGCCGGACTAGCTACCGTCCTCGTGGCTTGGCTGGTTGCACTAGTACCTGAAACCGCTTGTGAACTCGCAACTTCAGAACTTGCTGATGTTGACGAATCCGCTGAATTGACAGCACTAGCTGTTGCTGACGTACCACTTGCCACAGCTGGTGCCCCGGAAGAGACTGCTATCGATTGACTTTCGGGCAATGGCTTTTCGCCCTGACTAGTTGCGGTCCCAGTTGTCGTTGGAGTCACGACTGGGACTGCCGCTGCTTGGGCAGTTACCGCCCCGCCTAATCCTAAAGTCAACATTGTTAAACTGGCAAATAGCCATTTATTACCAGATTTATACATTTTATAATGTATTTTTGCTTTTTGAATCCTAGTACTCTGCCTATATAACATCTCTAACCCGCGTCCTTTCTGCACCTATCACCTAATCAAGTAATCCCACTATATAAATAAAATAATTTTAATAAAATAAATTAAATAGTCTAAAAACTATTTACCTTAGCAACTATTTTAACGCACTAAATCTAACCAAGCCATTACTTGCAAGTGATACTTGATTAAGTGAACCTAATCCAATGGTGTCATTTTCTCCTAAACCTAGACCAACACTCTAGCTTGCTCACTAGACCATTACGTCAAATTAAGTCAAATTAAGTCAAAATAAAAAGCCTGAAAACTTAATTTCAGGCCTCAAATGAGCCAATTTAATCCTTTCGATGACTAACTAAACCAAACCAGCTTAGCAATCCAACTAGCACCGCACCAACAATACCTACAAACGATATTCGGTCATTGGTTTGTGGTAACTCACCGCTAGCCAATTGGTGATCAGTGGGTTGTTTGGTCGTTGTTGGCTTCAAACTAGCCTTTTGCGCGACAACGGTCGTCCTTTCAGGCTCAGTGAACATGACGCCAGCCGGACTAGCCTGCCAAGTGCCCGTTTTAACGTGCGCATCGATCGCTACCAATGATGCTTTCACTGGCTGAATACCGGTTACGGGTTTAGTTATTGCCTGTGTCTTAGTCACAACTGGTTTCGGCTGCTTAGCGGTTACCGGAGTTTTCCCTGGTTTAGGCACTGACGGCATCTCGCCGTGGTTATCTGGTACCGTGGTACTGTTGCCATGACCCGTGTCTGGGCTGGTCGCTGTACCACCGTTGTGGCCAGTATCCGGCTTAGTTGGAGTCGTTGTACCGCCATGATTGTCCCCATCTGGCTCAGTCGGGGTGGTCGTCCCACTATTACCGCCATCACCTGTATTGGTCGCTGCGACAACTGTAACAGTCGCCGTGGCGCTAACACCAGCGTAACTGACTCGTACTTGATACGTCCCCGGCTTAGTTGGATCAACGTTACTCGTAATCTTAACGTCCGGATCGGTTACCGCCACTTTTTCACCGGTGGCCGTCGTAATCGTGTTAACCACTTGAGCCGGATCAAAGGTTTGATCAGCCGCTGCCACAATCGGTGCGACCGAATTTAACGTTATCTTAGCTTGACCGACGACGGGCTGTGCTTTGATCGTTAATTTCGAGTTAGCCGTCGTTAGCCTGCCATATTGATCCTTGTAACTAACTGGTAATTGATAGACACCCACTTTGGTAAAATCAACACCACTCAAATTATACGTCAAATCAGCCGCAGTCAAGTTCGCCCCATTAACACCGGTTCCTGATACAAAGAGGCTTCGAGGGTCAAACACCTCGCCTTGAGTGATTGTTTGTGTTGGCTGAATCGCAAAGGTTGCAGGTACATATACGGTGACAGCTACACTCTGATTAAATTTATTGCCGGCAACATCGGTATAACTAAAATCTACAGCGTAAGTTCCCGCCTTAGTTACATCCACATGATTGGTAATTAACAACTGGTTACCACCTAAACGAACCATGCGTGCAACAGCATTAACGACCGTTGGAATCAATGGGTCACCATTTTCATCAACGGCAGTTTCAATCAACGCGGTCGGGTCAAAATCCGCATCGTTGATGACGATGCCCTCTGAATTCGTCGTCAATTTAACTTTTGCCTTGGTGGCATTGAGATTAACTGGGACTGTTTTGCTGGTAATATTACCAACACTATCTTGGTAGCTAATTTTTAATTGATACTGACCAGGATTCTTTAAGTCCAAAGTTACTGGCTGATGATTCAAGTCATAATAATCATACTGTAACTGTGACGCATCAATAACATTACCCAACCCATCAGTAGCACGACTTACCAAACTAGTTGGATCAAAATGAGCATTTGAACCAGCAATCAATGACACTGGCTGGTCATGATTATTCAACTCCAGACTTTCCTGGGTGTCGGCTACGGTAACGGATCGCGTCGCCGTTACGACATTATTGGCCTCATCCGTATAAGTTGCCGAGATTTGATACGTCCCAGGCACTGGTTTTGATAAATCCAAGCCACCTAAATCAAGTGTCACTGCCGAACTTAATTGGCCATCCGCATCAACCAAAGAATCGCCATAACCATCTAAAGCGGTTTGGAATAGATCAGCCGCCGTAATGGATTTATCAGGGCGGATAATGGCCGTTGAATTGAGCGCTAACTTCTCTTTTGACTTAATTAACGTCAATATTGCAACCGGTGATATTACAGTAATGTTATCAGTTGGATCCGTACAAGTAAATGTTAGCGAATAAACACCTGGTGTGAATTGTACAATTGCCATTACTAAATCACTCGAATTATCAGTGGGCATTAACATTGGATCACTGGCTACTGTGATTGTTTGACCATTATCGTCTGCTACTATCAACTGCTGCAACTTGCTCATTAATAATGTTTGTGGTTTACTGAGTCCCGTATCATCGTCAACTATACTAGCATCAATGGGATTATCATCAATAATTGCTGTTTGATTCTTTATCGTGTATCTAATCTTACTGGGAATAACATGTAAAATGGCTTCACCTGAAATAAGTTTACCCTGATCATTTGTATAATTAACCTCAACTTGGTAATTTCCCAGCTGACTCGTATCAATTGGACTTGCAAAACTAAAATCTGAAGCTTGTACACCGACATCAGTCTTGCTTCGGTTCTGACCATCAGTATCAACGAGTGTATCCACAAATCGGATTGGCTCAACCTTCATGTTTGGATAGGTGGTCACCGTCTTTGTGCCTAAGCCCTTGATTGCAACCGTATTATATTTGTATAAATCATTTGTCCCATTACCAGATTCGAATAAGTCTTCTAGATCCAGTGTTCTATAATGTTTCTGCGTTGTTTCATTAATCCATTGACCATCATATGGATAATGTATCGCCCTATTTAGGCCAAGTAAACCACCATCAGAAAAGTTCTGAAAGCTAGGATTCAATCTAAACTCAATTAAATTATTCGCACCAAGTGCACCTCTGGCAGCAATTCCTTGGGCTATTTGCCAATTTTGCAAATCTAAACTACTTATATTAGACCTATCAACAAAATATGACATATCTTTTAACATATTACCAACCTGCCAACCACTAAGGTCCAGGCTAGATAACTTATTGGTATTACTAAACATATTGCTCATACTAGTTACTTGACTAACTTGCCAGTTTTTAACATCGACATTAGCGACCTGCGCAAAATAAAACATAGAATCAAACGATGTCACTTTTGAAACATTCCAGTTAGCCAGCCCGCTAAACTTAATGGACTTATCATAATCAGAATAATTATAACCAAACTTATTGAACATTGATGTTAAGTCAGTCGCTTGATCGACATTGATATTTTCAAGGCCAGTAATTGTCGCAGCGTTAGCGAAATCATTAAAGAATTTCACCCCGACATCACCGATAATCGTAACAGGTCTCGCAATGACGATATTCTTAACTTTTTCACGTTCCTCATCAGTAAGCATATTGTATAGCGATTCAGTCGGCGTCCCGCCATTCAACGTTAATGTTGTCCCAATGTCATCAATCGACCAGGTAAATGTCGAATCTGGGGTTGCATCTCTAAGTAAGCTAGCTCGAGTTGCGACCATCTTATTAGCCGCAGTGACGTCTGACATTATTAAGTTATGCGTTAAGGTTCCCTTATCAGCTTGTTCATTTGCTGAACTAACAATTGGCTGTGCAACAAGGCTCTGGTTATTAACCACACTTGCTTCTGATGGTGCGACCGACTTTGCTTGACTTGTAGCCCCAATTGAATTAGCAGGTGCTTGTGATAACTGACCAACACCGACAGCTGATTGACCAGCACTGCTTGGGTCACTAGTCGCTTGACTCATTTGACTTGCCGTATTAGCTGATGACTGTGATGATTGCTCATCACTAACAGGCGGTTGACTAGCACTGCTCGACCCACTAGTTACTTGACTCGTTTGGCTGGCCTGACTAACTTGGCTCGTGTCACTAGTTCTACTTTGCTGATCACCACTAGCAGCGCCGGAAGACGACCCTTGTGAAGTCGACTCATGTAACGTCACCGTTGAACTAACCGACGCGGTACCGCTCACAGCGGTTTGGTCAGCTGACTCATCGTTAGTTGGCGTAGTCGTGGCTGCACGTACTTGGTTGCCCCACAATAAACTGCTCCCAACAGTCACAACCGTTATGCTAGCAAATAGCCAGTGACGACCCGACTTATACATCCGATAATGAACTTTGTTTGGTTTTGAAGCCTGCATCAAATTTTTGCTACTCATTGCGTAGCCCCCTAAAATTCTTAATTAACCTAATTTATATTAATGAAAATTACGGAAGTCCAATCATAACGATTAGCTTAGGGCTCTCAACTTAACTATATCACCATTATTGACTTTAAACACACTGAAGTTTTTCCTAAATATAGAATAAAAACAGGCTCTCACACAGCTTGATCCCTGTCAAATTTCTAAAAAAAGTCAGTCATCTCGTAAGATAACTGACCCATCATTAGTCTATTTTAATGGAAATCGCCGGGCATGTAACTCTCAATCACCGCGGTAATATTAAAGGTTTCAAAGCTATGCCAACTTGCTTCGTCAATCTCCGCATACCGCACGGCAATCTGGGGCCGTTTTTCTAGTTCAAACGTATCAACATAGTTAAATTCAAGATACTTTTTATGTTCACTATGAATAAACCCAGTATAACTGTCACCATGCTTTTTGATGCGACCGGATAGCTGAATGACTTGATCACGTTTGAATGCTTGCTTTAATAAAGTCTTCAATAAGGAATGTTTCTGGTTATCCTTCTTCAAGAACTTAGCTGCCAACCGTTCTGTGTTCCAAATATCGAAGTAACCGCGTTGTTGAGCGAGGCTGACGATGGTCGCCATACTCTTCAAATAATCGGTCCCCGTCACCACTTTTGCCAGTGACGCCTTACGGAAAACTACTAAGCCATCCAACTCACCGTCAACATTGATGGCTTCGACTAAGACGAACTTTTCGTCTTGTTGTAATATATAGCCGACACTAAACTGCTCGTTGGTTCCTTTGGAATAGATTTCAACGAGATGTTTATTCTTAATTGCCTTCGCTAAATCGTCTCGAATCGCACTCATTGCGCGTTCCCCCATTCACTGATGTCCAGTGAGTCTTCACTGGCAAATAACTTGTAGCGTCCACTACATTCCAATTAACATCATACCACTAGGCTCAGGCTCAGTTCAAACCAATTCGACTGTAATATTAAGATAGCTTTGATTACAAAACAAACTTATTAATAACTTCCGCAATCGCATCATGATTATTATCCGCCTGAGTGACGTATTTCGCGGCCGCTTTCACGTCATCGATTCCATTCGCCACACTGACGGGCAAGCCAACTGCGTTCAGCATCGGCAAATCATTACTATTATCGCCGGCCGCGATAATTTCAGCTGGCTTAATCCCTAATAGTTGTCCTAATTGAACAGCAGCCGACCCTTTATCAACACCGGCTTGGTTAAATTCCACGTAACGACCGGATGAGAAGGTCACCGCTAACTGAGCGGGATCAACCACCGCTTCGACCGCTTTACGCATCGCCTGGCGCTTAGCAACGGTTGGCAAGGCCATAATAATCTTCATCACATTAAAAGTCTTAAATTGGCTAAAATCAGCACTAGTCACCGGTGTGAATGCTGCCCCGCGATTGGTCAAGTAGGCTGAATCATCTGGCGTGGGATGATAGATAAATAACTGGTCTTGCGTATAAACATGCGTGGCCGCCTCCGGATCAGCTGTGCCCACCTCAAAGATAGCGCGTGCCAACTCAAATGGCATCGCATTAACTGCAATCGGCCGATTCCCGGCATTCTCTAAAATCAGGCCACCGTTATACGAGATCGAATATTGATTTGGTTGATCCCGTAAGTTCATTTGCGCGAGATTGTCTTGAAAAGACGTGTAACTGCGGCCAGAATTGGCAACAAAGTAGACCCCTTTTTTAGTTGCAGCCTGAATGGCGGCCGCATTTTTTTCCGATAAAGTCCCATCATCGTTCATTAACGTTTCGTCGAGGTCACAGACAATCATTTTATACATGCTTAAACTACCCTCTTAAATTAAAGTTTACACTCCACTCTATCGAAATCCGCAACGGAATGCAACCGCTTTACCAGTTAATTTGGCCGTTGACCTATCAATAAGCCGTTTAATGAGCGTCTGAATTGTCGCCGGTTTCATTTTTTGCTATGCTAGCTTAGATTAATACTAGGAGGAATTTCATTATGATTGAAGAATTCAAACAATTTATTGCCCGTGGTAACGTGATTGATCTGGCCGTCGGGGTCATTATTGGGTCGGCTTTTACCGGCATCGTCAAATCTCTCACCAACAATTTAATTAATCCTTTGATTGGAATCTTTCTCGGGCGGATCGATCTGTCTAACTTAAAAGTCACTATTGGGGAAGCAACCTTTAAATATGGCGCCTTTCTCAACTCAATTATTAATTTCTTTATCATTGCGCTAGTCGTCTTCTTACTCGTTAAAGTTATCAATAAAGTCGTTAAGACGGCCCCTGAAGAAACGCCAGATGAACCAGATCTATCCGAACAATACTTAAGTGAAATCCGTGATTTAATGAAAGAACAGGTTAAAAAATAATTAAAAATCACCCCAAAGCAAAGTTTCTGCCAAATGTCTATATGGTATTGAAACTTTTTTTGTTATACAATATGTAGTGCAATTTTCTATAAAGAGGGGCTATCATGGTGATAATAACAGCAGGAATGATTGGTGTCGGTAAAACCACGTTAACAGGTTTAATCGCTGACCACCTTGGAACTAAGGCTTTCTACGAACCAGTTGGCGACAATCCAGTATTGCCACTATACTATTCAGATCCTAAAAATTACGGTTTCTTATTACAAATTTACTTCCTTAACAAACGTTTTGGAATGATCAAAAAGGCATTGGCCGATGACAACAACGTCCTCGACCGTTCAATCTATGAAGATGCCCTATTCACCAAGGAAAACAACGCGGAAGGCAATATTTCCAACACGGAATTAAAAGTTTATTTGCAATTGCTCGATAATATGATGACTGAATTAACTGAATTACCTAAAAAAGCACCAGATTTGATGGTCTATTCAGAAACTGATTTTGATACGATCTTATACCGGATCAAAAAACGTGGTCGTGATTACGAACAATTCGATAACAATCCTGAATTGGAATCTTATTACTTCAAGATGTGGACCGCTTATCGGAAGTGGTTCGACGAATACGATGCTAGTCCTAAGATGAAGATCGACTTACAAAAATACAACTTGGAAAAAGTTGAAAATCAACAAGCCGTTTTGGCTCAAATTGATACCGAATTGGCTAAAATTCGCAAACCAGCGAACGTCTAATATCAGCTTTTAAAAAACAGCTACTCAGAAAAAATTTCTGAGTAGCTGTTTTTTTAGCGGTTTACTTAAACAGCGGCGCGCACCTCACGCGCCAATTCGAAATTATCAGTAATCACGGCACTAACCTGCTTACTAAATAGATCCCGCAGATCATCGGGATCATCGACCGTCCAGACCCGTTCTGATACGTGCTGCACGTCTTGATAATGTTCCAGGTGCAAGCCTTCCAAATGTTCCGCAACTGCAAAACCTTCTGGATCACCAAGCTTGGCCGACGTTAAGAACGCATACTTTTGACGTGGGTCAATCGCATGACTCCGTTCTAAACTACGTAAGTTAAATGACGAGAAGACTACCGGATAGACTAAGTCGGCTTGTTGAACAAGCTGCAGCACAATCCGTTCAATCCCCTGATAATAATGCTTATCGGTCTTAAATTCCAAGTTCAGATGCACTGGTTCGCCACTCACTAAATCTAATAATTCTTTTAGAGATGGCACTGGTTCACCGTTGGCCAACGTGAATTGCCGCAACTCAGCATACGTGTAGTCGGCGATACGCCCCATGCCATCAGTTGTCCGATTAATCTCTTCATCATGCATAATGACTGGTACCCGATCTTTCGTCAGATGCACATCAAATTCTAAACCATCGATCTGATGACCAATCGCATAGGCAAAACCGGCCAATGAATTTTCTGGAAACTTCACTGGCACCCCGCGATGACCATAGATTAAGGAATTACTTGTCATCAAATTTCAACTCTTTTCTCTCAACCACAGGTATTTGGCCAAGTGTTTTAATTTTAACATGTTATCGGTAACTGGTTTCAGGTATTCTCAAGCTTTTATCATGACTATCATCAAATCAGTCGCTTGACGTTTGGTGTTAGTGACAATTACCGTCTACGCTTACACCCTAAATCATGCCAGAACAACGTTGCAAAATTGTCGACTTGTTGTAAAGATTACGTATGAGTTCGGTTAAGAATCAAGTCGATCAATATTTAAGCCTATAAAAACGGTCTTGACAGCACGTACCGCCAAGACCGTTCTTCGTTAACTTATAATTTACGCGTTAAGCGCGTCGGATGTTCAACCAATTGATGTGCTAAATCCGTCCGCACCACTAAGATATCGCAAACAGCCCGACGCGTAACGTAGGCCGCATTGGAGCCAATCAAGAAACGTGAGACCGCGTTCAGACCAGTCGCCCCAATGACAATTAAGTCCGTTCCATAGCGCGCCGGTAACGTCGTTGCCAATAAAGTCTTGGAGTTCCCAGAATGTAAATGAACCTGCACATCAGGCACGCCAGCTTCAACAGCTTTACGCCGGGCCTGCGCCAAAGTGGCTTTTAACTGCTTAGTCAATTCCTGCAATACTTGTGGAGTCGCCGCGCCAAACCCCATTGGTCCTTGCGTAACACCGATAAACTTTTCCGTATTAATCACGGTGACGATATCTAAAGTCGCTTGATTCTTACTGGCAATCGTAATGGCCTTATTTAAAGCCAATTCTGATTGCAACGACGTATCAATTCCGACGAGAATCTTCTGGTAGAGCGTCATGACGCGTTTCCTCCTTCAAGTTAATTAGTGATCAGTTGCTAAAACCGCAATCGATTCGCCATAAATTGCCATCGCCGCCATTAAGTCGGCAACTGGTTGGAATTCATTGGCTTGGTGCATCGTATCTTCAGTATGTGGGAATAAAGCCCCAAAAGCAACACCGCGCTTCATCATTCGACCATAAGTCCCACCACCAACGATTTCTGGTTGTGAGGCACTGTCACCAGTTTGGCGTCGATACACATCCATCAAATCCTTAACGATTGGATCTTCAGGGTCCACATAATGTGGCACCATAAAGTCATCTTGACTGACCGTCGCCCCAGCTGGTAATTGTGCAGTGACGCCGTTCGTCAGATCAGCGGGTTCGATTCCCTTTGGATAACGGAAGTTCAAGGTCAAATCCCCGCCCTGTTGATGATCAAAGTGCAATAAGCCCACGTTCATCGTTAAGTCGCCCATCACTTCATCAGTAAAGGCTAAGCCTAATTGGTTGACCCGCGAATCCTTGTGTAATTTAGTCGCAATAAAGTTTAAGAACGCTTGGGCATCCCCAGCAAACGCATAGTTGTTTAAGAAAGTGGCTAAGTAAGTCCCCGCATTAATCCCATTGCGTGGTTCCATCCCATGAGCCGCTTTTCCGACGATGGCTAATTTAAGACCTTGCGCATCATTAGTTACCGTACCCGTCACTGGTTGGTCAGCCAAGAACGTTTTAAAATCAGCCGTCACTTGGTCAACATCGGCATTGGCAATGATAGCTTCGGCTTCACGGGGCACCATGTTTTCCCGCAAGCCGGAATCAAAGCTGATTAAGCTGACTGCCCCGGTATCAGTCGCACCAAAGTGGACTTGTAAGCTGACATTCCCTTTTTCGCCGTTAATTAATGGGAATTCAGCATCGGGTGAAAAGCCCAAGGTTGGCGCCGGTTCAACTTCAAAGTACCGCTTCATCCCCGTCCAGTTACTCTCTTCATCGGTCCCAACAATAAACCGAATCTTTTTATTTAATTTCAGGCCAAGTTCTTTGACCATCTTCAAGCCGTAATAGGCGGCCATCCCGGGGCCTTTATCATCTGAGGCACCGCGAGCATACAACTTACCCGCTTTAATGGTCGGTTCAAATGGATCGGTATCCCAACCGTTACCAGCGGGCATCTCATCGACATGGGCTAAGACGGCTAATGTCTCGTCACCCTCGCCGTATTCGGCATAGCCGACTAAGTTATCAATGTTCTTGGTTTTGAAGCCATCACGTTTGGCAATTGCTAAGAACGTCGTTAACGCTTGCTTCGGACCGGGGCCTAACGGTGCATCGGCCGTTGCCTGACTGTCATCTCGAAAACTCGGTACCCGCAACATCGTGGTTAAATCTGCTAAGTAATCGTCCTGGCGCTTAGCCGCTTCTGCTTGCCAATCAATTGTCATTAATAAATTCCTCCAATATTTGGTTTACTTAATTTTAGCATAGGTGACGCCAACTTAATAATCTTAAGCAACCGCTCACCACCTGCATGTTATACTGAGAATACGCTCGATGCTAGTTGAAATTGCCGCCTGCCGGTTGGTTCCTAAAACGCTGGAACGCCATGGGCCATTTTGAAGCCAAAGCACGGTCTTCAAAATTGGCCTTGGCCTAAGTCCGAGCAGACCACTCGCACTAAGGCCAACGACACGGCTGAGCATTTTAGGAATCAACCTCTCGGCTAATGACTAAACTGAAATAATCAATCGTTAATTTTTTAATATCCGTTAGTTAACGTCGGGCGGGCCAGAGTTGGCTCAGTGATGTCGTTTATCTTAGTCGGTGATTTTCCGACTTAGATAAAACCCGGCTTTCGAGACCGCACTGTGGCTCGAAAACGCGGCCACCACGTTCCAGCCGATTCTGGACCAACCAGAGTGACAATTTAAACCAACTAACACCAAACGTACTGAGAGTAAATTCAAGAAAGCAGGTCTTATTTTGCAAACAATTACGCCGGCGTTAGTCCGTCAAACCATTATTAAGCGCCCCGCCGAATCATATAAGGGCACCTATGGCCGCATCATGTTGATTGGCGGCAATCAGAACTTTGGTGGGGCCATTATCATGGCTGCCACCGCCGCGACATATAGCGGTGCGGGCCTAGTGACGGTCGCGACTGACCCCATCAACTTCACTAGTCTGCATGCCCAATTACCCGAAGCGATGGTGGTCGACTATACGGATTTCGAGCGAATCAACGACCTGTTGGCGACTATGGATGTGATCGTGATTGGCCCCGGCTTAGGTACCGAAGTGGTTGCCCCAAAGCTCTTGACCCAAGTCTTAAAAACAGTCACGCCAAAGCAACGCCTAGTAATTGACGGCTCTGCCTTAACCCTACTGGCCACAACCAGACAACCAGCCTTAACCGGTCAAGTTGTCCTAACCCCCCATCAGATGGAATGGCAACGGGTCAGTGGTCTCAAAATTGCTGACCAAACCCCGGCTGCTAATCAGCTGGCCGCACAACGGCTCAACGTCACGGCCGTTGTTAAAGCCCATCATACGACTGTTTACAGTGGCAAAAAGGCTTGGATTAATCCCGGTGGCACCCCCGCGATGGCAACCGGTGGTATGGGCGATACCTTAGCCGGCATGGTTGGTGGCTTTTTAGCCCAATTCGATGACTTCACAAAGGCTATTTTAAGCGCAGTCTACTTACACAGCGCGATTGCCGATGACTTAGCCCAGACCCAATACGTGGTGCTACCCCATCAAATCAGCGCGCAACTACCGCAGTACATGCACACTTACAGTCAAGTCTAGGCCTACAAAAAAACACCGTTACCCAGTCAGTTCTCGGATAACGGTGCTTCATTTTAATTTTCAGTTTGACCGGCATCCGCTTTTAAAGCGACCAGCTCATCATCCGTTAACGCGCGATAATTGCCCGCTAACAAACCGACAGGCAACGTTAAGGAGCCAAACTTGATGCGCTTTAATTGCACCACCCGTTCGCCTAACGTCCCAATCATCCGTTTAACTTGATGATACTTGCCTTCATGGATCTGAATCCGTAACGTTGTAAAGTTCTCAATCTCATGAAACGCGACAATCTCAGCTTGAGCTGGCTGCAGCTGGGTGCCGTCTTTTAACGTGACCCCATCATTAAATCCCGCCACTTGATCGGCGGTAATCTCACCAGTGACTTCCGCCTCATAGACTTTCGTCACGTGGTGAGCGGGGGCCAACAAAGCATGTGACAACGCACCGTCATTAGTAATCAATAAGATGCCTTCCGTATCTTTATCCAGCCGCCCGACCGGGAACAAATCATCCCGGTAGTCGGTTGTATTGAAGAGATCTAGCACCGTTTTCGCCTGCGCATCAACTGTCGCTGTAATGGCACCGACGGGTTTATTCATCACATAATAAAAGTACTGTTGGTAGCGTACCGGCTCTTCATCCAAGTAAACCACGTCGCTACTGGGATTAACTTGTTGCTTGCCAGAAAGCACGCGTTCACCATTGGCGGTAATGTGCCCGTCCTTGATCAACCGACGCACTTGCGTCCGCGTGCCAATTCGCATCGCATGTAAAAATTTATCTATTCGCATTCTACACCTACTTAATCCGGAGCTTGCGCCGTAAACCGGCCGCCCGGGAACCAATCATCAAATCAGCAAGATGGGACTTCAAGGCAAAATAACCATAAACGACCCCACCAGCAGCTACGGCTAAGATTAGAATAATCATCGCTTGTAATTTACTCTGCTCGTTCAAGACCAGATTCAAGCCATGAACCACCAAAGTCGCCGCTAAATAAGTAAAAATCGAGTAAATCAAAATCCGATTTACCTTGGGCAATAATTTTGCATATCGAACGCCAAAGTTAACTTCGAGGTCGTATAAAACAAGCATGCTGGCCACAGCCATCCCAATCGCCGTGGCAACTAACGGACCCGCTGCCGACAAAAAGATGACACACGGTACCTGCACCACTAATTTGACGACTAAACCAATCAGATAATATCGAATCACATCTTTGTTCCGTGACAAGCCTTGCATTAAGCCAGTTACCACCGTAAACAGCCCTAGTAAAATGGCCGTAAATGAAGCAATCTGCAAAATCAACG
Source organism: Lactiplantibacillus dongliensis (assembly GCF_005405105.1). Classification (GTDB taxonomy): domain Bacteria; phylum Bacillota; class Bacilli; order Lactobacillales; family Lactobacillaceae; genus Lactiplantibacillus; species Lactiplantibacillus dongliensis. Next base: position 32,967 of record NZ_BJDK01000016.1, on the reverse strand, counting down.
ATCCTAATTCGTCATACCCATAAAACAACGTATTTAACGGATAAGCAACCGCCGCCATCCCTAAAGAACCTGGAATCATAATAAACAAAAACAAGATAAGCGCATCTTCCAGTTGCTTTCGAATCTGCCGTAAGTTATGCGCCGCCAATGATTCAGATAATAACGGCACTACCGTAATCGCAATAGCGGCCGCCAACGAGACGATAATCATGACTAGTTTATTAGAGTTGAACGCAAATAAGGCATACAACGTGTTGATAACGGACACTTTCATATGGAAAGCGTGCTGCATAATTGGCTGGAAAGTTGCTTGGTCAAATAAGTTAAAGACCGTCGTCGCAGTGTCAATCACGATAAACGGAATCGCTTGGATAATAATATCTTTAAACAACTGCCAGACTGGAATGACCAGCTTCGCGTTACTTTGCGCGGCTAAACGATTCAGTTCCGGCCGTTGCCGGTAATAATACCACCCTAGTAACAAAAAACTGGCGGCCGCCCCAATAAACGCCGCAAAGGTCGACTGCGTAATCGCATTGACCCAATCCCCACGCTGGACCCGCATAATAAAGTAGGTCGCACCTAACAGATAGACCACGCGAAAGACTTGTTCAACGAATTGGGACACTGCGGACGGCGCCATCTGTTGGTACCCTTGGAAAAAGCCACGGGTCAATGACATCGACGGAATAATTACTAGGGCAATCGCTAAGGCCCGCAATACCGGAATCATATTCGGATCACTACCACCGAAAATAAAGCCAATCGGTTTCGCACCGAACCACAAGATACAGCCAGCCACAATTCCCATCGCCGTCGTCAACAATAAGCCCCGCTTAAACAACCGTTGACCAACGCCATATTCATTTTGTGCATTATATTCTGAAACTTGCTTCGAGATGGCAGAAGGAATCCCACCAATCGCTACTAATAGGAAGAAACTGTAAATATTATAGCCCTTCGCAAACAACGCGTTACCTTGCGCGTAATTGCTACCGAGCCACGCCACCCAGGGAATAATATAAACGGCCCCAAGAACCCGTGAAAAGAGACTGCCGGCCGTCATCCAAGCCGATCCCCGCACCATCTTTTGATGCGCGTCAGCTTCCGAATTCATATGCGGATTTTGCGGCTGATTTGCTTTTGATTCCTCAGACATGTTTCGTAACCCACTTTCTTAGTTCAATCTTAACCATTTTAGATGAAATATCGCACAGTTGCAATTCAATTCTGGTGTTCGTGGGGAGTTTAAGCAACGTTTAAGATTTTAGACATCGCAGGTTCAAGACCTGATTAACAGTAAATTACGCCCATTGGTGTACTGCGGGACAGACCTGAAGCCTAACCACCAGTTCTCAAGGCACTTGGCAGTCGCGAAAACTCACATCTATCAAGTCGGCCCAACCACTAAATTTGAGACATTGATTACCAATTTTGCTTAAAATATAACGCAGCTGAAGAACTTTAGACAACTCAATCGACAACTTGTTTAAATGACTTACCGAATACAGTTATCGGTTTACTCAACTCATCTCAAAAGTGACATGAGTTATAGAATAGTACGCTTAGTGCTAGTAGGCTTAAATTGCCACTCTGGTCGGCCCAGCATCGGCTGGAACGTGGTGGCCACGTTTTCGAGCCATAGACCGGTCTCGAAAGCCGGGCTTTATCTAAGTCGAAACCCACGACTAAGATAAACGACACCACTGAGCCAATTCTGGTCCGCCCGGCGTTAATTCGTTGCAATCAATAATTTTAGCCGAGAAGTTGGTTTCTAAAGTACTCTGCCGCATGGGTGAGATTTTCAGGAATAGCCAAGGCCAGTTTTAAGGACCGTACTTGGCTTCAAAACGATCCACAGCATTCCAGCATTTTATAAGCCAACCGATCGACAATTGGCAACTCTGCCAATCAACTCAAACTTGCTGCGAAACCGGAGCTGACCAGGTTGTACGCCGTGTCGAGTCACTTTGACTGGTGCTCTGCCAGTCTTAGTGACTGGGCCAGCTTTTTAGACGTGTTTTTCGGCTAAAAAGTGCCCTGAAGACCGTTCCTAAGGCTTCAGGTCTGCCCCACCGCGTACAACCTGGTCAGCGGAGGTGTAGCTAAACCCCAACACAAAAAAAGTTGCCACCATAATTGATGACAACTTCATTAACCTAATTTTAGTTAGCGACAATGTTCACTAATTTGCCAGGAATAGCGATGACTTTGCGAATCGTCTTCCCGTCAGTAAATTCTTTAACTTTTTCGTCGGCCAAGGCTAACTTTTCAAGTTCGTCTTTACCCATGTCTTTAGCAACTTCGGCATGTGACCGGACTTTACCGTTAACTTGTAAGACAATCTGGACCGTACTTTCAACCAACTTAGATTCATCATAAGTTGGCCAAGTAGCATACGTAATCGTCTTTTCATGACCAAGTAATGACCAGAGTTCTTCTGATAAGTGTGGCGTAATTGGCGCCAATAACTTCACTAAGCCTTCAATGTAGACGATTGGTAAATCATCAACTTTGTACGCTTCGTTAACAAAGACCATCATCTGTGAGATGGCAATGTTAAAGCGCATCGCTTCGTAATCTTCAGTAACCTTTTTAACAGTTTGGTTATAGACTTTCGTCAACTTACCATCGTTAAAGGTCGTCACCCGATCGCGCACGTGATTATTTTCATCAATAATCAATCGCCAAACCCGTTCGATCCACTTGTTAGCGCCGTGCAAACCTTCCGTACTCCATGGAATTGAAGCTTCCAATGGCCCCATGAACATTTCGTATAGCCGCAACGTATCGGCTCCGTATTGTTCCACGATATCGTCAGGGTTGACCACGTTGCCACGGGACTTGGACATTTTTTCATGGTTATCGCCCAAGATCATCCCTTGGTTGACTAACTTCTGGAATGGTTCCTTAAATGGCACTACGCCGAGGTCATACAAGAACTTGTGCCAGAAACGGGCATACAATAAATGTAAGACGGCATGTTCTGCGCCACCCACGTATAAATCAACTGGTGACCAGTACTTCAACTTATCATAGTCAGCTAAAGCTTCGGCATTGTGTGGATCAACGTAACGCAAGAAGTACCATGAACTCCCGGCCCATTGTGGCATCGTGTTCGTTTCACGTTTCCCTTTACGGCCGTTTTTATCGACAACGTTGACCCAATCATCGATATTAGCTAACGGACTTTCACCAGTCCCAGAAGGTTCAAGGTTCTTCGTGGCTGGTAAACGGAGTGGTAATTCATCTTCCGGTACCAACGTGGTTTCGCCATCTTCCCAATGGATCACTGGGATTGGTTCGCCCCAATAACGTTGCCGTGAGAAGATCCAATCCCGTAAGCGGAAGTTGACTTTCTTTTCACCGGCATCGTGTTCAACTAACCAGTCGATCATTTTATCGATAGCCGGTTGTTTTGTTAACCCATTAACCAATTCAGAGTTAATATGTTCGCCATCTTCGGTGTAAGCTTGCTTGCTATAATCATTTTCACCAGCAATGACAGGCTTGATATCGAGACCAAACTTTTGGGCAAATTCGAAATCGCGGTCATCATGAGCCGGCACACCCATGACTTCCCCAGTCCCGTATGATGCTAAGACATAATCGGCGATCCAGATTGGTAATTTTTCGCCATTAATTGGGTTAATCGCGTAACTCCCAGTGAAGACCCCGGTCTTATCCTTGTTTAAGTCAGTCCGTTCCAAGTCAGACTTGCTGGCAATCTTCGCTTTATAAGCTTTAACCGCTTCAGCTTGTTCAGGTGTCGTGACCTCATTGACCAAGTCTAGTTCAGGGGCTAAGACCATGTAACTAGCACCATACAAGGTATCTGGACGGGTTGAAAAGACTTCGATCTGTTGATCAGGATGGTTTTCAATGTTGAAGCGAATCGAAGCCCCCACTGAACGACCAATCCAGTTACGTTGTTGTTCTTTAATGCTTTCTGGCCAATCGATATCATCCAAATCATCGATTAAACGGTCAGCATAAGCGGTAATCTTAAGACTCCATTGCTTCATTGGGACCCGGTAAACTGGATAACCACCGCGTTCCGTCTTACCATCAACCACTTCTTCGTTAGAAACCACAGTCCCACCCATCATATCAGGGGCCCAGTTAACCAACGTTTCAGATTCATACGCTAAACCGCGCTTGTATAATTGTTCGAAGATCCATTGGGTCCATTTGTAATAACTAGGATCAGTCGTATTAACTTCGCGATCCCAGTCATATGAAAAGCCCAATGACCGGATTTGGCGTTTAAAGTTCTTGATATTTTTAGCCGTAAAGTCTTTCGGGTTATGACCCGTCTTTAAAGCATATTGTTCAGCTGGCAAGCCAAAAGCGTCCCACCCCATTGGATGTAAGACGTTAAACCCTTGCATCCGCTTCATCCGCGACATAATATCCGTGGCGGTGTAACCTTCTGGATGCCCAACGTGTAGCCCTTGACCAGATGGATAAGGGAACATATCCAATGCATAGTACTTAGGTTTATCGGTTGTGTCTTGTGCCTTGAAGGTCTTATTAACCTTCCAATAATGTTGCCATTTACGTTCAATGACTTTATGGTTGTATGCCATAATTGTGCCCCTTTCTTGTGCCTGCTATGTAGCTAGCATTGCGGTTGATGACTTTGGATTTAGTGAGTTTGGCTGCAGTGTTGGGGTTGAAACGTACTCCGGTAGCCTGGAACTTCGCACGCTACAAAAAAATCCTATAAGCAAAAAGCGCTTATAGGACGAAACGAGGTTCCGCGGTACCACCTATGATTCCACGACTAGCGTGGCCTCTTGAGTTTTCTTAACGCGAAACCACGTCCGTACCTACAACTGACTTCAGCCGGAAGACTCGAAGGTGAGTTCGCCACCACTGCATCCCCGTTTGCAACGACCACGGAGTTTCTGAAAAGCAGCAGCGACTACTAGTCCTTGTCAGAGTCGCAAAGTTATTGACTACCATACTAGCAAACCCCGTGCTGATTTTCAAGCACTATTAACCTTGTCAACCAAAATAATCGTTAAACACTGTCCAGTAATCGTTAACTTCAACTTGCAACTCTGATTGGCTCGGCATCGACTAAAATGGGATGAATATGTTTTCAAGTCAAAACTTGCTACCGAACCCCACACCTAAAGGAACTAACGCTAATCCGGCCGCCGTTAATGTCCAAGGATCTATAAATGACCGCTAATCTTGTTGCCAGCAATTAATTTCATTATTATTTCGTTAACGCTAAAATAATACAATGCTATAATGATTAGAGATAATTAACGGAGGTGGGGCAATGGTCAATAAAAGATGGCGCACCCAAGATACCCTAATGAGTGGGTTATTAATCCTATGGTTCGGCTGGACCATCGCAGTGGCGCAATCAGCGACGATGATTAGTCGCTTTGATCAAGCGATTGCAATCCCACTGCACCACAGTTCGCAATGGTTCCAACAACTCATGACCAGCTATACCCAACTGGGCAATCCACACATGATTACCATCATCACGCTCGTTGTGGGTGTGATTTTGTTGTTGCTGCGGCAACCGCGGGCGACTTTATTTTTCTGGATCAACGTCTGGGTCTTAGGCGGTTATGGCAACTACTTCATTAAACAATTGATCCAACGACCGCGTCCAACCGCCTGGCGACTGGTTCAAATCGGCGGCTATAGTTACCCCAGCGGCCATTCGACCACCACGACGCTTTTAATTGGTAGTTTACTCGTCATTGCTTGGGACTTACTTAAAAAGTCTACTCTCAAAAGAAGTCTGCTGGGACTTGGCATCCTAATGATCTTACTGATGATGGTCAGCCGCATTATCGTAGGCGTCCATTATCCTAGTGATACCTTAGGCGGCCTCATGCTCGGCAGTTATTTACTATATCTCAGTACCCGCTTAACGACCGGCCACCGGACTGGCCCTATTCGACTTAAGTCCCGGTCATAATCAGCTTGTAAGGAAGTGAAACCTCATCCAACTTAGTTCAGCTTTAACTTATAGTCATACGTTAATCAATCAAGTCGTCGATCCCGGTGATGTCGTGGTAGATGCAACGGTTGGTAACGGCCACGATACCGTTTACCTAGCCAAATTAGTCGGCCCCCAAGGCCATGTCTACGGCTTTGATATCCAAAAAGCAGCAATTGAGCATACCGCCACGGCCTTAGAAAATGCGCACTTGCAACCATCAGTGACCTTGACTCACGCTGGTCATGAAACTTTGGCCACCGTGTTACCAGCTGACCAACCCATCAAATGCGCCATTTTCAACCTCGGTTATTTACCTGGTGGTGACAAAACCATTATTACCCATGCTGCCACGACCTTAACGGCGGTGACCGCTTTGGAAAACCGTTTAGCAACGAATGGCCTCATCATTTTAATGGTCTACGCCGGACATCCGGGTGGTCAGGCCGAGGCCCAAGCCCTTCACGATCACGTGACACAACTTGACCAACAAACTTTTCAAGTCTTACAGTATGGCTTTATTAACCAAGTTCATCAACCACCCTATTTAATTGCCATTCAAAAACGTTAATAGATGCTTGGTGCTAGTTAGCTTAAAACGCCACGCTGTTGGCCCATGGCGTTTTCGGAACCAACCGGCAGATGGCAAGTTCAACTAACATGTATAAAATAAGCGTCTCAGAAATTTCTGAGACGCTTATTTTTCAAGTCCGTAAATACCCTTGTTCCTGATCAACAGCCAGCTGACCCGCTAAGTTCAAATAATTGTATAAATCATTGAAGTTCGGCGAAAATAGCGTATCCAAAAAGGCTAACTGATCAATCGTTCCGCCATTTTGAATTAAGGCTGACACCGTGTTCGCCGCTTGGGAGACATCATGACCGCTCATTAGTTGCGCACCTAAAATCTTGCGATTATTACGATCATAGATCAGATGTACTGTGACCATCGGCGTGGCCGGCATAAATTCTGGGCGATAGGCCCCGCGGTAAACCACTTGGGCCGCATTTAGATTCGCGGCTTGCGCAGCTGCCAGTGTTAAGCCGGTCGCGACCACCGTTTGGTCAAAGACTTGCATGCCGGTCGTCTTCTGCGTCCCAATCGTCCGTAAGCGCCGGTCAAAGACATTGATTCCGGCTAAAGCACCCTGGCGAATTGCATGGGAGACTAACGGGGCATACATTAGTTGATGCGCGGGGTTACTATGACTGAGCGCCGCATCGCCCGCCGCAAAAATATCCGGATCCGATGTCTGCATGTAATCATCCGTGATAATGGCGCCATTGTCCGCCATCTTCACTTGACCTTCCAACAGATCCGTCTGTGGCAACATTCCGGTACTAATCGCGGCCATATCCACTTGATAATCGCCACGACTCGTTTTAACCAGGAGATCGCCGTCAGCCGTATTTTCAAAGGCCGTCACTTCTGTCCCTAGCACGACGGTGACGCCATGTGTCTTCAAAACAGCCGCCACCGCATCGCTAATCGCCGGTTCAACATAAGCGTTCAATAAGCTCTTGGGGCGCTGAATCAGCGTCACTTGATGGCCGGAATTGACATACCCTTCTGCCAATTCAATGCCAACATAGCCACCACCTAACACGGCGACCCGGTCAAAGCTTTCGGCATTTTGACATAAATCATGCGCCTGATCATAAGTCTTGCACAACATGACCTTAGGATTCTCAATACCTGTAATCGCGGGAATGGCCGTGATTGAACCGGTCGCCATGATTAAGCGATCATAATGATCGGTCGTCAAGTGCTTCGTGACTAGATTTTGTACCAATAGTTGGTGGGCGGCCGCGTTCACTTGAACGACATCATGCTTGAGCTGCATCCGCACCCCTTGCTTGGTGAATTCTTCCGGTTCGGCATAAACTGCATCGGACAAATGCTGCACCGTGCCTTCAATATGTAAGTACGTGGCACAAGACAAATAGGCAATGTTGGCCTGCCGTTCGTACACCGTAATCTCCGCCGTTGGATACACTTTCAAAATTTGTTTAACGGCCGCAATACCGGCATGGGTACACCCAATGACAACGACTTTCATCAAATCATCCTTCCTCATTCGAAACCCAATTCATCGGCCAGATGACGACACAACCGCTCATGTCGCCGATATTTTTAACCATTCTTAGCCAAATTTAGGCTTTCTTTTATTCATTCACAATTAATTATAGTATACTTTAATTGTAATTGACATAATAGTCCGCTAGGGAGGCCCCTCATTTGAAACCAATTTATCGCTATTTTGTCCAACCACAAATCAATACAGCGACCAAGACTATTTTTGGTTATGAACTATTGATGAAACAACTCACCCGCGATGGCTGGCGGCTGCCAGAGTCCTTTGCCGCCATTGATCCGCAAATTATTGCCGACCTCTTAATTGCCACTACGAAAGTCCTATCGGTTAAAGTCCGCTACTGTTCAGTGAATGTCAGTCGTGAGCAACTGATGACCACACCGATTGCGCACGCCTTGATTAAAAGTCAGGAGCAGCTTTATCCAACCAAACTCGTCATCGAATTGACCGAAGAAGATGCGCCTAAAAAGTATCCGGTCGCTGACATAGTCCCGCAATTAAAGCGCTTCCTCAAGTACGGCATGCAGCTCTCACTCGATGACGTTGGCACCGGTGACAATTACTTCACCGAAATTCAGGATCTACTGCCATTTGTGTCCGAAATCAAATTTGCCTTACAAAATTTCAATCAGCAGTTCAAAGACCCGAATATTCAGCAAAAGATTCATTTTTGGCATGCCATTAGCATTGAATATGGCATCCGACTCGTCTTGGAAGGTATTGAAGATCACGCCGACAATCAGCTCAGTAAAGAACTGGGCATTAAATTCAAACAGGGCTATTATTTCAGTCGGCCACAGCTTTTAAGCCTGCCAGGCGACTATTAGTGTGCTGATTGATTAAGTTGCGGCTATCATCGCTCCGGCTGGACTGGACTGTTAAAACGTACTGGTCAACGGAGACGAACCAATTAACCGCGCTTTGAAAGCAGCACACCATTAAAAACGCGCCTACTTCAATTTGTAAGCGCGTTTTTGTGACTCATTATTCAGTTATTTTAGTTAACCACCGTGTTAAATACTGGCTCACTTTAACTTGCTGCTGCGCATTAGTCAAAGTTGCAGGCCGGTCCCCTTTTTGCGGACCATAGCTGCCGAAACCAGCATGGTTACCACCCATTATCTTAACCAAGGTGGTGTGCGCCGGTAAATAAACCTTGCTCTGCCGATAATGCGACCAATTCAGCACGCCATCACGACTGGCAGTCATTGAAAGCGCCGGTAAAGTTGTCTGGTCAAGCCGGCCCTTCTTATCCGGATAACTGGCGAGATAAAAGACCCCTTTGAGACCACGAGGATGCTTGACGGCATAGCGACTCGCCATCACGCCACCTAATGAATGACCGCCAATGACATAGTTGCGGCGGACTTTACTTGGCACTTTATCTGCTCGATTACCGGCCAACACCGCTAGATCCAGCGGAAAATGCATCAGGTAGACACTGTGACCTTGTTGAGCCACCCGCTTGGCCCAGCTACTATAACTCGCTGGGTCAACAAGAGCCCCGGGATAAAAAACAATGGCCGTTTTCGATGCCTGACCTTTAAATTCAGTATAATTGGACGTGACCGTTGCCGTTTTGACTGCAGTTTGGGCCGCTTGACTAGGACCATACGTTTTGGCTTTGACGACCCCGTAACCAGCGGCTAAACTAACCAGCAGCCCGATTAGGATGGCCCATACAACCTTAGTCCGTCGCTTCATCATGTTCAGCTCGATGTAATTTTTCAGCGTGTTGTGCCGCGGTCAGTTGAGGGCCACGATCTAGACTATTCACTAGGGCGGCTAGGAGAATCAACCCAAGTCCAATTAGGTAGACCCAATGGAGACCGGTATACAAAATACCGCGCAACGTTGGTAATAACTTAGCGGGTAATTCAGTCGCTGTTTGTGGATTGATCAGCTTGTTCATCATTGCCATATTCGTCCCTGGATGGCTTTGAATCCCCTGATTCATCCCCACGTTTAACGCAATCCCAAAGACTGAGATCATCAATGTTTGGCCAATCGTTCGACTCAACGTATTAAACGATGTTGCGACCCCGACTGTTTTGGGTGACACTAAATGCTGTGAGGTCACGGTCGTCGCCGTAATCACGATCCCGAAACCAACCCCACCAACGGCAGTAATCAAGAAGAACCAAGCAAACGCCGTTGAAACCGGAATCACTGCTAAGCAAATCCCGGTCACCGCAATAAAGGCTAAACTCAAATAGATAATGCGGCGCGGCGCCCATTTGGCCAATAAACGACCGGTCACAAACGACCCGATAATCCACATCAGTGAACTCGGTGTCACTGCGAAACCAGCTAGGGAAGCCGGCACACCCAGGATACCTTGCGTCCAAGTTGGAATGTACACTTCTACCCCCATCAAAAACCCACTAATTAAAGCCGCAACCGCATTTTGAATCACAAAAGTATGGTTTTTAAACAACTTCAGTGAAATAACCGGTTCAGGAGTTCGACTTTCGCGTCGGATAAAGAGCCACAAGCTTAACGCACTGATGACCCATGCCCCAATAACGGCTGGCCAACTAATTGTCGCATTCCCTAATAATTGGAAGCTGAGCATCAAGCAAAGTAAGAATAGCATTAACCAAAAACTGCCCAGATAATCGACTTTAACGTCATTATGTCGCTTCGGTTCACGCAAATAAACTTGGAATAGGACTAACGTAATCAATCCGACTGGCACGTTAATGAAGAAAATCCAATGCCAGCTTAACTTATCCACGATCAGGCCCCCGATTAACGGCGCCAGCACGGAAGCAATCCCCCACGCAGAACTGTTAAATCCGAGAACTTTTGCCCGTCGTTCGAACGAATAAATATCGGCAATAATCGTCATGGAGACTGGCATCAACGCCCCGGCCCCAATCCCTTGAATCGCCCGCCAAAAAATCAGCGTGGGCATCGAGTCAGATAGACCACTCATCATAGACCCAATAATAAAAATCAATAACCCCGCTTGCATGACGGGTTTACGGCCGACTAAATCCGTCAACTTACCGTAAATCGGCGTCATCATGGCGTTAGTCAATAAATAAATCGAAAAGACCCAGTTCATTAATGCGACCCCGTGCAAGTCGCCGACAATAGTCGGCAACGCGGTTGAGACAATCGTCCCTTCAATCGCACTCATGAACGTGGCCACGTAGATAGCAATTGTGACTGCCATCACGTTGGTTTTACGTTGCTGCATGTGTTTCTCCTTCTCTTTTTCTTTAGTTAAGTCTCGTTAGTTTAGTGTTACTTGCCGCTGTGGTTGGGCTGGCTTGACGCTGGAACGTGGTGGCCGCGTTTGTGAGCCACAGTTCGGTCTCACAAGCCGGGCTTTGACTAAGACCGGGAAAGTCACCCGCTCTAAGTCAAACGACACCACTGAGCATCAATCCAGCCCGCCCTGCGCTAATTAAGTGCTTTGTTGTGATTATGGTTTAGGACAAATTCATTTTTAGCCAAGTAATACCGTTGAAATATGTCCCAAAATCAATAGTCTTCGCATACTGACCTATTCAATCAACATGCACCGTTTTTAATTGTAACAAGTATGCTTGTAATACCCTTGGTACTAGTCAGAATTACCGTCGACCACTCAGCTAAGAGACCTGATAAAAAATCAACGTTCATTCATAGCCACCCGTTCATTAACGCCGGGCGGTCCAGCATTGGCTCAGTGGTGTCATTTATCTTAGTCGTGGGTTTCGACTTAGATAAAGCCCGGCTTTCGAGACCGCCCTTCGGCTCGAAAACGCGGCCACCACGTTCCAGCCGATGCTGGACCAACCAGAGTGGCAACTTAATCTCACTAATACTAAGCATACTTATTATTTCAATCAGGCATGGCCAAGTTACTACCTACCGCTTTTACTAATTTGCCGAAACGTGTTCAGGCCAACTGCCAACTCCGCTTGCTACGCCCAAGACTAAAGGTAAAGCCCACCTTCAGTCTTAGGCTAGGCAATGCTCATTGGCAACCCGTTGGCCTGAACACTCTGACCATAATAAAAAAGCAACCCCAAAAAGAGGTCGCTTTTAGCGTCGAGTACCTACAGACCGTCACGATCTGTTGGAATCGTCACCGTTTTATTTATTAAGTTCTTCAAATTCAGCTTTTAAGGCGTCAACTTTATCAGTATGTTCCCAAGGTAAGTCAATGTCAGTCCGACCGAAATGACCATAAGCCGCCGTTTGACGGTAAATTGGCCGTTGCAAGTCTAACATTTGAATAATCCCAGCTGGACGTAAATCAAAGTTTTTGCGAATAGCTTCAATTAAAGCATCATCGCTCACCTTACCAGTACCAGCCGTATCAACGGCGATTGAAACTGGTTTGGCAACCCCAATCGCATACGCTAATTGGACTTCAATCTGGTCAGCTAAGCCGGCTGCGACAATGTTCTTCGCAATGTAACGCGCGGCGTAACTTGCAGAACGGTCAACCTTCGTCGCATCCTTACCGGAGAACGCACCACCACCATGATGAGCGAAACCACCGTAAGTATCCACGATAATCTTCCGACCAGTCAAACCAGCATCACCTTGTGGCCCGCCAATCACGAAACGACCGGTTGGGTTCACGAGATACTTAGTTTGATCATCTAACAAGTTAGCAGGAATCACGGCCTTGATGACTTGGTCAATCACCGTTTGGCGAATCGTGGCTAAGTCAACATCAGGATCATGTTGCGTTGACACAACGACTGTATCAACCCGTTGTGGTTGCCCAGCGTCATCGTATTCAACCGTCACTTGAGATTTAGCATCGGGCCGTAACCATTTGATAGTGCCAGCCTTGCGGAGTGCCGCAATCTTGCGCATCAAACGATGGCTCAATGAGATTGGTAACGGCATGTATTCAGGCGTTTCGTTAATGGCATAGCCAAACATCATCCCTTGATCACCGGCCCCGATTTGATCGAGCGGATCACCGTCACCTTCCCGGTTTTCCAAGGAGTCATCGACCCCTTGGGCAATATCTGGTGACTGTTCGTCTAATGCAACTAGAACAGCACAGTTGTCACCATCAAACCCGTATTGGCCATCCGTATATCCGATTGACTTAATCGTATTGCGGACGACTTTTTGAATGTCAACGTAAGCAGTCGTTGAAACTTCACCGAAAACTAACACTAAGCCAGTCGTAACGGACGTTTCCACGGCAACCCGCGCTTTTGGATCTTGTTCCAACATTGCATCTAAAATCGAATCACTGATTTGATCCGCGATTTTATCTGGATGGCCCTCAGAAACTGATTCAGATGTAAAAAGGTGTCTTTCACTCATTTTATAATTCCCCCTTTGATATTTCGGTTACAAGGCATCTAAGAGTGGTCTGACAAGCGGGTTGATGGTGAGCATGGCCTAACTAATCAATTACTGCGGGTTTGGCAGTGGTTGATTAGTGTAGCCAAGCGGAGCCATCAGCTTGTCAGAGCACGTTTCGGCCACTCAGCCCAAACGCTCTCTTATCCTTTCGGGAACGGCTCATAACTGTACCACTCTACCACAATTTAGTAAATTATTAAAGATTCTTTCCAAATGATTGACGGACACGCGCCCTATGGTACGATTAAAATATTAAACAACTTTTGTTGCTAGTTAAAATGGTCGCCTGTCGGTTGGTTCCTAAAGTAAATCGTTAACGACGGGCGGCCCTCAATTCAATTAGCATCAATCGTATTAACCAGAAAGAGCTGTGACCAATGATTCGAATCGGAAAACTTAAACTCAACCGTGATTACGTCCAATTAGGCCTTTTCACGATCATCCAAAGCATTATTTGTTGGTGGGCGGCCCTTGATTATGGCCGATCGTTCCAAACGGCACAATTTTCAAGTTCACAATTACCGCTAATCGGCTACACCTTAGCAATTGCCGCCACTGTCTTTATTATTTTAGATCGACGAATTCGCGCCCAGTGGAGCCTGATTGCGATTGGCATTTCAATCGCGCTAGCCTTTACCAATATCATCGCCCGTGAATCGGAACTATTATATCTACTCTTAACGTGCAGTGTTTGGTTGTTCGTGATGGCCATTCCACGTTTTGGCATGCAAAACTATTTTGGGCTCGTCGTCTTTGGCATCGTGATGACCTTTACCATCCCGGTCGCCGTCTTTTTTTTGCAGAATAACTACTTGTCAACGACCTTTTTATGGAAACTAGCTCCTTTGGCTGCCAGCTATGTCTTTTTATACGTCCCGACGTTCAGTAAACAACGCCAAATCAATCAACTGGTTTCGGCTTTAAGTGGGCTCTTATTAGTTATCACCATTTTCTTACAACCGATGACCTGGCAAACCATCGTTGCAATTATTTTGACCGTGGCAGTTTGGTTTACACAGCAGTCATTTGGGCGGATTCGGCTACATTTGATGCTCAACGCGTTATTGCAATTGATTTTTATGTTTTTACTATATTAAGACGCTCGGTGTTAGTTGAAATTGTCGCCTGCCGGTTAGTTCCTAAAATACTGGAACGCCATGGGCCATTTTGAAGCCAAAGAACAGTCTTCAAAGCTGTCAAATAAATAACTGACCTTAAAATAATCAATCGTTAACTTTTCAATTCCCATTAACTAACGCTGAGCGGACCAGAGTGGCTATTTAAGCTAACTTTCACCAAGCGTCATCTCAGACACACAAAAACACCAACCCATTTAGCTGAGTTGGTGTTTTTTTAATCGACCACGGTTGCCATTCTAATCATGAATACAATCCAAGCAATATCGATCACGGTTAATAGAACTGCTAAAGTTGCCCAAAATATGCGCCAGCTACGCCGATGCCAATAAAGATGCACCAACCACCAACTCATCAAGGTTACGATGACGACCAATAAGCCAATTGGAATCATCGCACTTACCCCGCAACGAGCTTAGCCGCGGCCGCAATATCCGCGGGCGTTGTCCGACAACACCCACCAATCACGCCCGCCCCAGCTGCGACCCAGCTAGGCACAAATGACGCATAAGGCTGGCTATCCGCCTTTGGTTGCCACGTTTTCGTGATTGGATCATATTCATCGCCAGAATTAGGATAAACAATCAACGGGATTCTGACGGCAGCCCGCAATGTTTTTAAGGCTGGTTCAATGTTTTCTAAGCGGGTACAGTTAACCCCGACCGCTACCACATTTGGCTGTTGGGCAACCCAACGTGCTGCAGCCGCCAGTGCGGTTCCATCACATAACGTGGTGGGATTCTCAATACTAAAGCTAACCCAATATGGCTGAGCCGGGAATTCCGTCGTCACTAAGTTAACGAGCGCTTGAACTTCTTCAAAGTTGGGCATCGTTTCTAAGGCCAACACATCGACGCCCACTTGGGTGATCAACTGTAGCCGTTCACGATGAAAAGCTTGATACGCTACGGCATCTAGCTGATACTTGCCCGTATACTCACTACCATCGGCCAAGTACGCGCCGTATGGGCCAATACTACCAGCGACCACGCCTTGAAAATCAGCATGGTGAGCCGCATAGTCATCTCTGGCTTGATTCGCTAACATCACCGCTTTTTGAATGAGTTGCCGCGCCTGAACAGCCGGAATTCCGGCTTGTACGAATGCCGGGACATTGGCTTGATAGGTATTCGTCGTGGCAATCTGCGCACCGGCCGCAAAATAACTTTGATGGACGGCCGTAATCGCTGCCGGCTGACTTTGCATCGCCGTGGCCGACCATAGCGCACTATCCGTTGCCACCCCACGTTTTTCGAGTTCCGTCGCCATCGCCCCATCCGTAATGACGATTCCTTTTTGTAATAGCGTTTTCAATGTATTTATTGACATAATCAGTTCCCTTTCGACCATCAAGTTATGGTATTCTAATGACACTGGTGAGTTTACTCATTTTATTCTAATTAATTCAAACTGACAAGGTAGGCGGATATTCTTTATGGCAAAACAGACCCATCTCAACCGGCAAATGGAGTCCCGGCACGTCTTGATGATCTCGCTCGGCGGGGTCATCGGGACCGGGCTCTTTTTAAGTTCCGGCTATACAATTCACGAAGCAGGACCCATCGGCACCCTCTTGGCGTACACCATTGGGGCTGTCCTAGTCTATTTAGTCATGCTGTGCCTTGGCGAACTGGCCGTTGCCATGCCCTACACCGGCGCGTTTCATGTCTACGCGAAAAAGTACATCGGCCCAGGAACCGGCTTTACCGTGGCAATCTTATATTGGCTAACGTGGACGATTGCCCTTGGTTCAGAATTCACAGCAGCCGGCTTAATTATGCAACACTGGTTTCCACATGTCGCCACTTGGATCTGGAGTTTAGTCTTTATGGTCGTGATTTTTACCGTCAACGCGATGTCTGTGCGCTGGTTTGCGGAAGCTGAATTTTGGTTCGCTAGTATCAAAGTCGTCGCAATTATTGCCTTCATTATTCTAGGCGGCTTGGCAATGGTCGGTGTCCTACATCTACAAGGCCATGCCCACGCCCCATTTCTTAGCAATTATTACAAAAACGGCTGGTTCCCGAATGGCTTTGGCGGCGTCTTTACCACCATGTTGACGGTGAACTTTGCCTTTTCAGGAACCGAACTCATCGGGATTACTGCGGGCGAAACTAAAGATCCCGCCCACACGATTCCCACGGCGATTCGGACCACCCTGTGGCGTTTGATTATCTTCTTTGTCGGCAGCATGTTCGTGATGGCCGCCCTGATTCCGTACCAACAAGCCGGTGTCACCCAAAGTCCCTTCGTGCTGGTCTTTAAAGCCATCGGGATTCCCTATGCCGCGGACATCATGAACTTCGTCGTCTTAACCGCGATCATGTCAGCCGCTAACTCCGGCTTATACGCGTCAACACGGATGCTGTGGTCACTCGCTAATG
Organism: Lactiplantibacillus dongliensis; assembly: GCF_005405105.1. GTDB lineage: Bacteria > Bacillota > Bacilli > Lactobacillales > Lactobacillaceae > Lactiplantibacillus > Lactiplantibacillus dongliensis. Next base: position 16,049 of record NZ_BJDK01000016.1, on the reverse strand, counting down.
AAGGCACGATTCCAAAGATTTTTAAGCGAACAACCAAACGCGATGTGCCATTACCGGCGCTGATTACCAGCATGTTAGGCGGGATTCTCGCCTTATTATCAAGTGTTTATGCTGCGGGCTCCGTTTATCTCGTGTTAGTCTCAATCTCAGGATTAGCCGTCGTACTCGTTTGGATGGCCATCGCCCTATCGGAGCTCAACTTTCGCAAAGCTTACTTGAAAGCCGGCCACAAACTTGAAGATTTAGTCTATCAAACACCGGGCTACCCAGTCGTCCCTTGGCTAGCGTTTATTTTGAGCGGCTTATCCTGTCTGTTGATCTGGTTTGATCCTAATCAACGTATCGCCCTTTATTACACTTTGCCATTTGTCGCAATTTGCTATTTAGGTTATTATGCTCATCAAAAATTTACTCACAGTAAGGAAGGTTAATTATGACGGTCCCAATGACTCAAAACACCGCCCAATTATTAGTTGCATGTCTCGAAAATGAAGGCGTCCAGTACGTCTTTGGTATTCCTGGCGAAGAAAATATTCACTTAGTCGATGCGATTAATAAATCGACAAAAATCAAATTCATTTTAACGCGGCATGAACAAGGGGCTTCCTTTATGGCCAGTGTTTATGGCCGCTTAACCGGTAATCCCGGCGTTTGTGTAGCCACCCTAGGTCCCGGCGCCATTAATTTATTGTTAGGCGTCGCGGATGCCGAAACCAACTCCACCCCCCTCGTTGCCATTAGCGCGCAAGGCGGCTTGGATCGGTTGCATAAAGAGTCCCACCAAGTCATCGACCTCGTCTCCATGTTTAAGCCGGTGACCCAATACGCCAACATGGTACTGACGTCTCACGCGGTGCCCGAAATGGTCCGCAAAGCATTCTCGATTTCCAAACGCGACAAGCCGGGCGCAACGTACCTGTCAATCCCCCAAGACGTTGAGATGGCGCCAGCTGATGCTGATAGCAAGCCCTTACCGATTGCCCCAATTTCCGTCACCCAACCGACCGCCAGTGATATCGACAAGGCCGTTAAGTTAATCGCCGGTGCCAAACACCCGATTATTTTGGCTGGCGATGGGGTCACTTGGAAACACGCGGAACAATACGTCCAACAACTAAGTGAACTCTTAGATATTCCCGTTGCCACTACCTTTATGAGTAAGGGGGTCTTGTCCGACCGGCATAAAAATGCTCTCGGGGTCGTGGGCTTCATGCGCAAAGACTATGAAAACTTTGCCTTTGATGATGCTGACTTAATTATCGCGATTGGCTTTTCGATTCAGCAATTCGATCCAAAGAAGATCAATCCGCGGGGTGACAAGCAGATTATCCATATCAACATGTTCCGTCAAGATACCGATAGTCATTACGATGTCACACTCAACATTATCGCCAACATCCGACCAAGCTTAGCCGCCTTAATCGCTGCACTAAGAGAACAGGATATTCACTACGCTAATCGCAAACCAGTCATTCGCGAAATGATTCAAAAAGAACTTGCCACGGGAGCCGCCAGTGACGCATTCCCAATGTTGCCGCAAAAAATCGTTAACGACACCCGCGCTGCGCTAGCCGATGATGACATCGTACTAGTCGATACCGGGGCCGTTAAGATGTGGATGGCGCGGCTGTATCAGACTTACCTACCCAACACTTGCTTAATTGACAACGGCCTGTCAACGATGTCCTGGACATTGCCCGGAGCATTAGGCGCTAAACTCGCCTACCCAGACCGCACGGTGGTCGCCGTGATGGGCGATGGGAGCTTTATGATGAATTCCCAAGAGATCGAAACCGCAATGCGCGAAAAGCTACACCTGGTCATCGTCATTTGGGAAGATGCTTCATATGGCTTGATCAAGTGGAAGATGGACATGGAGCTCGAACACCATGATGAAGTCGACTTCAGTAATCCAGACTTCGTCAAATACGCTGAAAGTTTCGGTGCCGTGGGTTACCGCGTAACAAAAGCCAGCGAGTTCGAACCAATGCTGAAACAAGCCGTTGCCGCTAAGACTGGCGTGCATATTATTACGGTGCCGGTTGACTATCGTGAAAACTTGAAGTTAATTGAAAAACTTGGAAATACGACGATTCGAATTTAACCGCTAACTTCTAAATACCAGTACAGCTTAAAATGATCGCTAACAACTTGTTAGATGGCAAGTCGTTAGCGATCATTTTTTAGACTTACTTGACTAGTCTTCAATAGCTACCCCACTTTTATCATTAACCCAGTGTCACTTTGTATATTGACTTACCAAACTAATCCCGTGCTTATCGCTTGATAACCGCAACAATTCAAGGCGTTAATCCATTTTTACAGCTGATTTTATGGCATAATGAACCCGATATCAGTTGAAAGGAGTGGTCAACTATGCGACCAGGCTTATTACTTGTAAATACCGGTTCACCCGCATCGCCGCAAACTGCCGACGTCAAACAATATTTAACGCGTTCTTTAAGTGATCCCAATATCACCACACTGCCACCAGCATTGTGGCAGCCCTTATTGCGCGGTTTGATTTTGCCACTACGCACTTGGCATTCAGCCGCCTGCTATCGTGATAGTTGGCTGGCAGCTGGTTCGCCACTAGTTATCCGGTCGCGGCAAATCCGTGATTTAGTGCAAGCTAACTTACCACATTGGAAAGTTAGCTTAGCCATGACTTATGGTGAACCCGCCATCGGTCAGACATTAAAACACATGGCCGCCGCGGGGTGTCCGCAAGTAATCGTCTTACCACTCTTTCCGCAATACACCCAAAGGACCCATCAGTCCATTTTGACCCAAGCCGAAGCCAGTGACGTGCCCATCACATTCATCAAACACTTTTACGATGAACCCGACTATCTACAACTGTTGGCCGACCAAGTGCAAGCTAGCTATGACCAACATAATTATGACCGGGTCATTTTCAGTTATCATAGCATTCCCACGGCGATGGTGCGCCATGGTGATCCCTATTTGCAAGAATGCTTGGCGACCACTAAAGCCGTCCTACAACGGTTGCCTGATTTACCAGCGGAGCGTGTCAGCACTGCGTTCCAATCCAACTTTGGCCCATTGCCATGGTTGAAACCGGCCCTAAAGACTGAGCTAATGACCCTCGTTGAAAAAGGACAGCGCAATGTTCTCATTGTGACCCCTTCGGTTGTTGTCGACTGCCTAGCAACGATCGAAGAAGACCATATTCAAAACTACCAGACTTTTCGTGCCAGTGGCGGCAATCGCTTTGACCTAGTGCCACCAATGAATGATAATCCGCGCTTTAGTCAATTTTTAGCGGACTTGGCCACACGCTGGTGGGCAGCACAAATCCATGACGCCTAACGTTGCGGTTGAATGAGTCGAGCTCAGTAACCGGCTGGTAACAGTCAGTTGCCAGCTTATTAGCCAGCCTTTCATTGTCCTGTTCATAGCGCGTCAAAAGGGCCTACCCCGGTTCCAGACGAGTATCCTCGCAGGTGACATCGTGATGGCCTGCTACCTACATATCCGACTATCATTGTGGCAACGATTAGGCTTAACCGAGCCAATCAGTTACACGACTGTTGCTGATTGCCCTCATCAGGAATTCCCTGATTGCGCCCCCGCCATCAACCACATATGCTAAACTATAACTAAATTAATTTTAGGGGGCCTGCAACATGGGGGCATGGCATTTTTGGCGGGCTGGGACTCGCCGTTTTTATCAGCACTGGGGTAGTTACGTGGCACTAGTTTTTGGCACTAACTTAGCCATTAGTTACCTGGCGATTCCATTCTTTAACTGGGCTTTGGAACAGTTATTGAAGTGGCAAGGCGTGGCCTACGTTTCCTATACCAATTTTGGCCAGATTATCGTTAAGGAACCATTAGCCTTTATTGGTATGCTAGGGTTACTACTAGCAGTGATCATTTTAGTTTACTGGCAATTCGCCTTTCTACTTTTGGGCATCATCAATATTCTTAATGGGCGGCCAGCAACGGTCCGTGACGTGTTGTATGACACGGTTCGCAGCTTGAATCACACATCAATCGGGACCTTCCTATTCTTTATCGGTTACTTTATCGTGATTTTGCCATTTGGGAGTTATCTTTTTACCACACCGCTCCTAAATAAAGCGCAGATTCCAGCTTTTATCGTCAGTTATTTACTTGATAATCCGTGGTTAGCCGTGGCCTTGGCCGTCTTCTATCTCGGCGCTGGCTATCTGGGGGTCCGCTTAATCAGCCTATTGCCACTCATGATTATCGACCAATTGCCGTGGCGACAAGCGGTTAAACGGAGCTGGCACCAGACGCAGCATCGTATCTGGCGGTATCTCTGGCACATGCTCGTCATTTTGGGTATGATCACGCTGACGGTATCGGTCATTTATAGTGTCATCTACGCCGCTCAGCTCGGTTTCGACCGCACCCACTGGGGGATGGCCGCCGCCACCGTTAACTTATTCATCATGGAAGTCGTCACGGAAATCATCATCTGCTACACGACCGTGTTATTTATGATGCTCATCATTGCCTGTTACCGACAAGATTTAACCTTGCCCATGCAAAACCAGCTCCGGTTCAACGAGGCGCCACGTCTTAAACGACTGACTCGTACGACCGTCATCATCGGTTTAACGTTAGCAAGCGGTCTGCTAGTTGCGTTTAACTTAATCTATCTAAACGGTCTTGCCATCACCCAACCGTTGATGATTGCCCATCGTGGCGTCGATAATGGTAATGGGGTTCAAAATACGATCCCCTCGCTACTTAAGACCAGTCGCGAGCATCCCGACTACATCGAAATGGACGTGCAAGTCACTAAAGACCACCAATTTGTCGTGATGCACGATACTAATTTAAAAAAATTAGCGGGCATTAAGAAAAAGCCCGCACAGTTAACCTTGCAGCAGTTGACTAAATTAACGGTCCACGAAAACGGCTACCAAGCTAAAATTCCTAGCTTCGACCACTATCTAACCGTCGCTCATCAGCACCATCAAAAACTATTAGTCGAAATCAAACCGACGTCAGCGTACACCCGTCAAGACACAACGCGCTTCATTAAACAATATGGGAAAACACTACGCAAAAATCATGATCAAGTGCATACCCTCAGCTACAACGTCATGACGGATCTAAAAACGCAAGACCCGCATCAATTCGTCAATTACATCTTGCCCTACAATCTGACTTTCCCCTACACGAGCGCTAATGGCTATACGATGGAAGCGACCACGCTGAACGATCAATTCGTCAACAAAGCCGACCGCAATCATCAAAAAGTTTACGCGTGGGATATCGACGACACCGACTTGATGGATCAGATGATGTTCATGGGCGTCAACGGCATCATCACCGACAATCTACATGAGATGCAAGTCGAAGCCAAGGCTAATACCAATCATCCCGGTTATTCGAAACTACTCTTAACTTTTATGAATGAATTGAGCTTAACCTCTAATGAATAGCACCTCAAAGCCCCCGCTAGCAAATGTTAGCGAGGGCTTTATGTATTAGTTGGCTAAACTTGTCACTCTGGTTGGCCCAGAATCGGCTGGAACGTGGTGGCCACGTTTGCGAGCCAAGGACGGTCTCGCAAGCCGGGCTTGATCTAAGTGCCCCAAAACCGGGCCACTAAGATCAACGACACCACTGAGCCAATTCTGGACCGCCCGACGTTAATCATCAGGTATCTATAAATAACTGCTTAATATAATCAATTCGAACAGTCACACAATCTTGCAGGACCACCCAACAATAGCACTTATTCAGCGCAGGGCGGACTGGATGACGCTCAGTGGTGTCGTTTGACTTAGGCCGGGTGGTCTTTCCCGACCTTAGTCAAAGCCCGATTTGCAAGACCGCTTTTCGGCTTGCAAACGTGGCCACCACGTTCCAGCGTCAATCCAGGCCAACCGTAGCGGCAACATACCACCACACTTAAGCTTGAGCGCTCCGGCGGGCAGGCTGACTTAACCAGTCTTGAATCGTGGCCACAATTTCAGTTGGCGCTAATTGATCGGTTTGAATCACCAAGTCCGCCGCGGCTTCGTATAAAGGTGCGCGCTGGTGCTTTAACGCTAATAAAGCCGCCGTGTCTAGGTCATTAACCAACGGCCGACTAGTATCATGGGCGACACGGTCAAGAATCGTGGTGTCGTCCGCCGCTAAACAAATCACGGGCACCGGACTAGCTGTCAAAATTGCCGCATTAGCCGGAATCGTCGGCGTCCCCCCACCCGTTGAAAGGACGCCGGGTTGCGCTAAAGCGCCACGCAAGGTTTGTTGTTCCAACTGCCGGAAGTACCCTTCCCCATGCTGCTCAAAAATCGCCGTAATCGCTTGACCGGCCCGTTCAACAATCATGTCATCCAAGTCGGCATGCTGCGTGGTAAGTTGATCCGCCAATAGCCGACCGACCGTAGTTTTGCCACTACCCATAAATCCAATTAAAATTGCTTCCATATTAATTTCTCCTCACAATCTGATAATCTGCTTGTTGTAATACCGACGCCGCTTGATCACGCGTAGCGGCATCACCAAACGTAACTTGTAAGACACCATCGACTTCTTCTCGAATCTCTAAAATATGAATATTCACTAAACTTAACCCTGCGGCAGCCAAGCGTTGGGTCACATCAGCAATCGCACCGGTCTGATCCGGAATATTTAAAAATAAATCAAAGAAGTTAGGTAGACTGCCCAGATGTTCCGGACCTAAATGATCACGAGTCGTCTTGGCGGCAGCGAAAAACGCATTAATTTGAGGCGCATCTTGCTGTTCAATCGCGGCTTTAATGGCAGCTAATTGGTCAATATAAGCCTGTAATTGGCTGGTTACGACTTGCCCGTTGTTCAATAAAATCGACTGCCACATGGTCGGATCAGCTGAGGCGATTCGGGTAATGCTTTTAAAGCCCCCCGCCGCTAACCGTAGCCCTAGCGGTGAATCAGCCAACGCCTGTTGCGTTTGATTCACTAACGCCGCGGCCACCACATGTGGCAAATGACTGAGTTGACCGACTAAGCGATCATGTTGTTTCGGCGTCACCGTGAGCCATTTAACATGTGTGCCCACTAATAAAGCTTGCAACTGCTGGACGGCGGCTTTAGGCGCCAAACCGGGAACTAAGAAGTAGTATGCATTTTCAAATAAATCCGCGCGGCCCGCCATCACGCCCGACTTATGCGAGCCAGCCATTGGATGCCCACCCACAAAGGCTAACCCCCGTTGTTGTAACGGTCGCGCGGCGGCTAAGACGGTCTGCTTCGTACTGCCGACATCAGTGATCACCACTTGTGGTTTTAACGACAAGGTCGCTAAAGTCGCTAAGTCATCACAAATCACAGCCACTGGTCCAGCTAGAATAATCACATCAGCCGTCACCGCTGCAGTTGAGAAATCAGTTGTCACGTCATCAACGAGCTGACTTTGTTGCGCATAGTCAAGTGTTGCTGGCACCACGTCACTGCCCACAATCGTGACGTCTGGATGCGCTTGGCGAATCGCTAAGGCCAGCGAACTGCCAATCAGGCCGAGCCCTTTAATCAGTACTTGCATCATACCAACACCTCCGTTGACGGTAATAATTGTTGTAGATCATGGAAGAAGTTCGGGTACGAAATGCTAATGGCAGCGGCATTTGCCAAAGTTAACGGTGTCTTCAGCCGCAACGCTGCAATGGCCATCATCATCCCAATGCGGTGATCGCCATGGCTGTCTAATTGCGACGTTTGCACCTGCCAAGCCCGCCGCCCATCAATCACGAAACCATCGGGCCGTTCTTCAATCGCCACCCCCAACTTACGCAATTCCGTCACAATCGTCGCAATGCGATCCGTTTCCTTGACCCGCAATTCACCAGCACCGCTAATCCGACTCACCCCATTGGCGGTTGCTGCCAATAGTGCCACCAACGGTAATTCATCGATTACCGCTGGAATATCGGCGGCCGTTAAGTCAAGCGGCTGTAACTCAGTCGCGGCTACCGTCACATCACCGAAGGGTTCACCCGTACTAGCAGTCGGCGTAATTGTGACATCCCCACCCATGCGTTGTAACACCGTTAATAATCCAGTTCGTGTGGGATTTAGACCAACATTATGCAATCGCACGCGTGAACCGGGTACGATACTAGCCGCCGTTAAGAAGAAAGCGGCTGACGATAAGTCCCCCGGCACGGTCACATTTTGTCCCCGCAAATTCGGTTGCGGCTGAACCGTAATCGTCTTGCCATCCGCGGCCGTCGCAATCTCGCCACCAAAGGCTTGCAGTAAGCGCTCGGTATGATCACGCGTCGGTAATTTTTCAATAATCGTACTTGGCTGATCGGCTTGCAGCGCCGCCAAGATTAACGCACTTTTGACTTGGGCACTGGCAACTGTCATTTGGTAATTAGCGGCGTGTAGGTGCTGGCCGTGAATCGTCATTGGTAAATGACCGTTAACTAGTGCTAATTTGGCACCCATTGTGGCTAGTGGCTGCCGGACCCGTTCCATCGGCCGCTGACTAAGCGAGTCATCGCCAACAAGCGTGCTGTCAAACGGTTGCCCAGCCAGCAAACCTGCTAGTAAGCGCGTCGCTGTACCTGCATTCCCCATATCTAACGCTTGCTTGGGCGCCGTCAAGCCGTGAATCCCGCGACCAGTAATCTGCACGGTCGTTGACTCCCGGTTAATTTGCACGCCAAGCGCTCGCATAGCGCCTAACGTTGACAGACAATCGTCCGCGGGTAAAAAGTTGGTTAACGTGGTCGTCCCTTGGCTAATCGCACCCAAGATCAGGCCACGGTGGGAAATACTTTTGTCGCCTGGAACCGTCAATGTCCCATGAAGGCCATTAGCGGGTTGACTGCTTAATTTTTTCATTCATCGTCATCCTTAATATGATATAAACACCAGACCATCGCGGGAGTTAAGCGTTTAACTACCCGTTCATTGGCCGTTAGTGTGACATTTTTTTCATTCGTTAAAACGTAGCCGGCTTGATTGGTTTGATAAAGTTGATAAGCCGCCACCTTACTTGGCGCCGTTTGCACGTCGACATGACTGACAATCCGTTGTAAGAGTTGGGCCGTCGCGGCATGCGTATAGCCGATGCGATTATCCGCATCCAACCGTTGTACGACCACTAACGGGTTCAATTGGGTCATGAAGCAACGCGTCAACGTCATCTTATCAAGTAACGCATAGTGGACATCTCCCCAACTTGCCTGTAACGCCGGCGACTTAAACGCGGCCGGTAGCAGCAAGTAGTCGCCACTGTAACGTTCCAAATGGGTCAAGATCGCTTCAAAGCTCGGGTGGCCAACAATGGTCATTGGTGTCACCTGAGGCAACTGATTATAAGTTTGCGCCGCCGCATAGCTATCAGTGGCGGCAGGACCTAACGTATGCATCCGCATTGGCTAGTACGCTTGTAATTCAGCGCGGTAAGCTTGTACCATCGCCTGTAACCGACTCAACTTACTGCCATCAAAGGTTGCTGTAATGGCGCGCGCCAGTTCAATCGCCACCACGCTTTCGACAACGATTGACGCGGGCACGATGGCGGTCGTATCTGAGCGTTCAACACTAGCCTTTTGAATCGCCTTTGTCTGAATATCAACACTTTGTAACGGTTTGTAGAGGGTCGGGATTGGCTTCATCGCCGCCTTAATAATGATGGGCATCCCATTGGTCATCCCACCTTCAAAGCCGCCCAGATGATTCGTCAACCGGGACCACCCGTTTTCAGCGTCCCAATCGATCTCATCCATCACTTGACTGCCGTAACTGGCGGCCGCCGCAAAGCCATCGCCAATCTCAACGCCCTTCATCGCATTGACGCCCATCACAGCGGCAGCCAATTGCCCATCCAACTTCGTATCCCAGTTGGTGTAACTGCCTAAGCCCGCGGGGACATTGGTGGCAACGACGCGAATCACGCCACCTAGCGTATCACCAGCTTTTTTAGTGGCCGTAATGAGGTCATGAATATCAGCCACTTGCGCATTATCGGTAATCCGTAGATCATTTTGGGCAATGGCTTGGGTCAATTCAGCGACTGACAAGCTCGCTTGGGAATCAACTTGAATTTGACCAATCTGTTGCACATAGCCGACTAAGTCGATGCCGAGTTGCGCTAATAATTGCTTACAAATCTGACCAATCGCCACCCGCATCGCCGTTTCACGAGCAGATGACCGTTCTAAAACATTGCGTAAATCACGGTGACCGTACTTCATGCCGCCAACGAGATCCGCATGACCAGGTCGGGGCCGAGTCACTTGCCGCAAAGTGTTATCTGCGGTTGCGGGACTAGTTGGGTTCATAATCGCGTGCCAATGTGCATGATCGCGATTTTGAATGGTTAACGCAATCGGTGAGCCCAGAGTCACGCCATGCCGCAAGCCACCAGTAACGGTGACCGTATCGTGCTCGATCTGTTGCCGATTACCGCGGCCAAAGCCACCTTGCCGCGCAGCTAAGCCGGCATTGATAGCCGCGATATCTAGGGTTAATCCGGCTGGAATGCCGGTTAAAATGCCAGTCAATTGGGGGCCATGTGATTCACCGGCCGTCACGTAATTAATCATGTGTCAATTCCTCCTTATGCTGAGTGGTGCTAGTCGTCATGGTCGTCGTCGTTTGCCGCGCACTTTGGTAGGCCCGCGAATTTAACATAATCGCTTGGTAAATTGCTTGTAAATATGGCGTATGGGCAGCCGTTTGACTCTTTTGTGCAACTTGATCTAAAACGCGATCTTCACGTTGCTGATCTAAGACTGGTAATTGTTCAGCTTGTTTTAAGTCGCCAATCGTGGTGACCGTATCAAAGCGCTGATTGAGTAGCCGGACGATTTGTTGGTCAATCTGATTAATGTGTTGACGTTCGTGAGCCAAGGATTTCGTTGGTCCTAATGCCCAGACTGCCAAGGCCACTAAAGCCACGCCAGCTAAGCCAATCACTAAGTCAAACCGCATCGCCGCACCAATACTTTGCTTCGACAACCAGCCGGTAATCAACGGAATTGTGAACGCCGCGATACTGCCGAATGTGAAGAAGACGCCGGTCACGGTTCCTTTAGCTTGAGGGTAAAGCCGGATAAATAAGTTCAATCCAACTTGCATCATGCCCCCAGCGGCAGTAAATCCAAAGACGAATGATGCGACGATCGATAACCACGGCCAACTCGTGTAACACACCACCAGCAATGCGACTAATGAGCTCAAGTTCATCGTCAGCAATACTTTATTTTCCGCCGCCCCGCGATGCAACAACCAGAAGGTGACTAACACACCAGTAATCGAACCGATACTGTACAGCGATAATAGTAAGTGCGCCAATACTCGCGAGTAGTTCAACTCGCTGGTCACGAATAAGCTGATCCATTGCGTGTATAAGATCATCACAGCCATTGACGTGTAGCCGTAACCAGCTAAGCTAGCACTGGCTAACCAGCGACGGGCTTTGGATAATTGTTGACCCGCAGCTTGGGCGCTCGCATCGACTTGATTACGCACTGGAAACTTTTGCCGATTCAGTAAGACCACATTGACGATCAAAACGACGGCCGCTAACATAAAGGACCAGCCGTACCACTGACGCGTTGTTTCTAGGCTGGCAATCAATAACGGTAAGATGAATTCACCAGCGGACATGAAGGCTTTGATCAACACGTTAGCGGACCCTTGCCGACCGCCCATTTCGATGAAGGTCGTGTACGTTCCGGAATCTAACGCCGAGTTGGCAATGCCGGCTAGAATTGCTAAGGCATAAGCCACTTGAATGTTGGTGACCACTGCCATCCCTAAGAAGAAGACTAAGTAACTCAGCATCCCAATATTAATAAATAACTTACGACCATAACGATCGGACAATTTGCCGAATAGGAAATAAGCGAACAAACGCCCCATCCCAATCCCCGAAACCACGTAAGAAACGGTGGCAATTGGTGTTTGCCAGTGCTGACTCAGGGCCTGCATGTTTTGCGTTAAAATAATTAACCCAATCCCATGAACAAAGTAATTCAGGTATAAACTCAACGATAATGCTCTCTTATGCATGTTAACCACTCCTTAAAATTAAAAACGAATTAGAATAAAAAAAGCCAGCTAGATTTAGAAAATCTAGCTGGCTTAAAAAACCATGCAGGAATAAATGACGTTTATTCCCAGCTAGACCTTCACGTGTCTAGCTGGTCAAAGACAAAAATGACTTTGCTCACCTTAGACACGGGCGTGTTTACCGCCCGCATCTAAGAAACTAATGCGGACGCTACCTAAAGTAATAAAAGCCATAATAATACGCGTTAGTTGACCAAAGTTGTGTCATAATTATCTTTCCTTTCCGTTAAGTTGATATTTATATTAAAACATTCTCATTTATAACTGTCAATACTAATTTCATTTTAATTTTATTCATCATTAAAAAAAGTAAAATAAAAGCCGTCGTAATCAGTACGACTACGGCGACATGAAACGAATTGGCTTGAATATACGTGCTGATAGTTTACTTCGTTCCAATGACCAAGTTTACCAGAACCAAGTTGCGTCACAATTGCAACCGCGTTACAGTCAGTTAACAAAAGCTCAAAGAAACCATTAAGGGAATCAAAGACTTTAATCTTACTTACGGAGGCTATCACTCATGTTACATAAAATTGCCGTACTATCGGATATTCATGGCAACGCCACTGCCCTAGCTGCGGTGCTAGCGGATGCCAAACAACAAGCGGCGACCGAGTTTTGGACAGTCGGCGATATTACCGTGCGCGGCCCGGAAGCTGAACGCTGCATGACCTTACTGGATCAAGTTGCCCCCACCGCTTACGTGCTAGGCAATCATGAACAGAACTATCGTAAAGTTTTAACTGCGACCCCTGCTACGTTTAACCAGCCGAAACAAATTATGGCCACGATTTTAACGGCTTATGACCGCGCCCAATTATCAACCGCCCATTTTGAGCAATTAGTCCACCTCCCGCTCACTGTGACCAAACAAGTCGGCGGCCTAAAGATTCGCTTGCAACACGTCTTGCCAAACTTCGCCAGCGGACATACGTTAGCGCCAACTGAAGCCCAAGTTAATTTTGACCAGGCTGCTACGGGTGATCCGGATATCGTGATTTACGCGCACACACACCAACCATTGATGCGTTACTCAACTAATGGCCAGGTAATTTTAAATGCGGGCACGGTCGGCCTACCAACCGCCGTTCATCCGCAGCTCCGGCAACAGCGCGCGATGTATTTACTATTGACGTTCGACGATCACGGCCTCCTAGATATTGGTTATCGCCAAGTCCCGTTCGACTGGCAAGCCGCGATTCGAATCGCTCGTGATCACCAGCTCCCCTACTTACCATTCTACGAACAAACCTTAGTAACGGGAGCATATCAGTACGCCCCCAGTGCCGTCGCCGCCTATAATGAGGAGCATCAGCTAGCTAGTCAGGCAGCGCAGATTTTGACCGATTTGCAAAATGGAAAAATTAATGAAAATCAGAAGTAAATCCTTTCAATCTGACCAGATTTCTGTATACTGTTTAAGTCAGCGTGAATCCGCGCCGATGTAACAGGAGAGGAGCACTGCAACATGTATTTCAAGAAAGCAACCCTCGATGATATTGATACAATCATCGACATTTTAAGCGACGGCCGTAACCAATTGGCCGAAGCCGGCGTGAACCAATGGCAAGGCGACTACCCATCACGTAATCAGATTACCGAAGATATTATGGGTGGATCGGCCTATCTCTTCAATGAAGACGATAATGCGACTGTTGGCGCTGTTGCCGTCGTGCCGTCACCCGACACGACCTATGATACGGCCAAAGCCACTTGGCTGAACACGACCGAACCATACCGGGTCATCCACCGTGTGGCCATTCATTCCAGTAAAGCTGGTCATGGTTACGCCACCCAACTCTTTGAAAAAATGATTGATCACATTATCCGCCGTCATCCCGATATTAAAAGCATCCGGATTGACACCCATGCTGATAACTTACCCATGCAACATTTGATTGCTAAGATGGGCTTTGAACGAGTCGGCGAAATGGTCGGCGTTTATCACCAAGATGACGTTTGCTATGTTTATGAAAAGTTAATTAAGTAAAGTCAAGAAGCCTGTTTAGCTTAAATCACGTGCTGTGATTAGTTAAACAGGCTTTTTTAATTACGTTTATTAAAACAGGCCATAAAATTGGGGTTACCGCCCTTCAGAAAGGCCACTCATTTAACCCCCGCTTCAAAATCGATTGCTGTAAAAAATAAGCCAATTGAGCCTGGCGCGCCGGTCGATCTAAAAAGACATAACTACGCGGGGTTACAAAATTATCAAAGTTCATTCTAAGCGTTTTTAACCCAATCAGGGGAATTTGTACCCACTCAGTAATTGGAATCGCCAAATCGCTTCTATGGGCCTCAAAATAAGCATCAGGCTTTTCGCTATTCTCATTTTGAAGTTGCCAACCCATTTGTGCTAACACGTTAACTCGAACGGGTTGGGCACACTTCATAAACAGATTGACACCACCTTGCGGACCAGTCGTATAGACAAACGCTTGAAATGGCTGCATTAAAAAGCGATGTCGATATTCAACGACTTTGGTCTGCGCGACAATCGCTTGCGTGTTTTCTGGATGTAAAGACAGTAATACTGTCGGTAAAGCTGAATCGTAAACTGTTTTAACTAGGGTCATTTTAGGTCCTCATTTGACAAAAAGATTGATACGTTAAAAATTAGTCTATCAATCTTTATTCTGTTAATCAATACTTGCCATTAGCTCGATCTGAGTAATCATGGTTTAGCTGGTGTAACTTACAAAAATCAAATCAGTAACTGTCTTGAAAGTCTCGGATTACCCTATACCACTTTTGTTTGATCTTCCGTCCTTAGCCGGAAACGTCGCTATAGTTCCAACCATTAGTAAAAACAATGACAAAGCGAATAACTTTCATGCCAAGTCCCTTTCAAATGCAGTATAGACGCCCTAGCCTTGAATTATATAAGCCGATAAAATGGACTTTACCGGCTTATATGGGGCAGCTTCAGCATAACCGAGTTCGACCCCGATCGCCGGTATCGAACCCTTTCGACGACAGCCTCGTTTCCAAATCTAAAAAATCAGCTTTCAAAAACTGATTATTATATCGTTGATATGCTCTGTTGCAACGGTAAAAAAAAGACACCACACTTAAAGTATGATGTCTCTTCATATCGTAACTACGTATGTAGCAATGATACCGGCGATCGGGGTCGAACCGATACTCCCTCAACGGGAACTGGATTTTGAGTCCAGCGCGTCTGCCAATTCCGCCACGCCGGCATAAAAAAGAATTGGACTTAATGCTATTTGCTGATCAGGTTTACAACCCTTTCAGGAAAGGCGGTAACCGGATTTGAACCGGTGATGAAGGTTTTGCAGACCTCTGCCTTACCACTTGGCTATACCGCCATCATTTTTGCCCAAACCCAATTGGGTTAGCTGGATTCGAACCAGCGCATGATGGAGTCAAAGTCCATTGCCTTACCACTTGGCTATAACCCAATCAAAGGGCGGTATGTGGGAATCGAACCCACGCGTGCCGGAGCCACAATCCGGTGCGTTAACCACTTCGCCAATACCGCCATCATGGCAGGGATAGTAGGAGTTGAACCCACATCGATGGTTTTGGAGACCATTGTTCTACCATTGAACTATATCCCTATGAAAAATGGAGGGGAGTGGATTCGAACCACCGAACCCGAAGGAGCGGATTTACAGTCCGCCGCGTTTAGCCAGACTTCGCTACCCCTCCATAAATGGCGCGGGACGGAATCGAACCGCCGACACATGGAGCTTCAATCCATTGCTCTACCGACTGAGCTACCGAGCCAAATTACATTTTTCATGATGAAGTCTATTAAATTAGTGATGAGTAAACTCATCATATGGAGGATACAGGGCTCGAACCTGTGACCCTCTGCTTGTAAGGCAGACGCTCTCCCAACTGAGCTAATCCTCCATGATGACCCCTACGGGATTCGAACCCATGTTACTGCCGTGAAAGGGCAGTGTCTTAAACCACTTGACCAAGGGGTCATA
>NZ_BJDK01000015.1 GCF_005405105.1 Lactiplantibacillus dongliensis | reverse complement strand
CTCCCCATACAAAAACTCCTCTCTAAGTAAACAAGCTTTAATTATTTGCTTGTCTACCCATAGAGGAGTATAGCCCATCAGTGATTAACCATGATGGAATCCTTTTTTTGAGCCGTAGCTGAGCTGAAAAATTGCATTTAGTCGTTGAACGCGGTATATTAGTAACTGTAAAAGAGTTGTACACAACTTAATTGTCATAAGCGAAAGGGTGTTGAATAATGAAGATTAATATCAAAGATGATGCACAGGCTTATTTAGCTGATAAGATTCCGGCTGGTAGTCGGGTTATCTTAACCACGGATGATGGCTCAAACAAGTATTCCAGTTTAGGTGGGAGTTGTGCCATTGGCAATAAGTTCCAACTGGTCATTTTGAAGGTTGCTGATCCTGATTATACAACGCCATTGGAGAATAACGCTGGCTACGAGATGGCCACCACGCCCGCTGATGCAATGTATTTAGGGAATGGGTTAAATATTGCGCGTTGGCACAATGCCTTGGCCTTAAAAGATGATAGCGGGATGTTGGATGGTGCGTTATCGGTCGTTGATTGGCGTACGGTCACACCAGAAACGGAAGCGGAACGGCGTGAGAAGATGCAAACTATCGGTACTAAAATCTGCTAATAATGTAATCAATTAAAAAAGCCGTTAACTTAGGGAAATCCCAGGTTAACGGCTTTTTTGAGCACCAATTATTGCTTGGCGTCTTTGGTTTTGGCGTCTTTAGCTTGATCAGCTTTACGTTTTGAATGTTCGTCAATGGTTTCTTGAATTGCCTTGGTTGACAGTTTGTCTTTATCATCAGGACCAATCGCAAATTTATCGAATAGTTTATCTAAGTTATCTTGACGTTGGACTTTTAAGCTCATGCAATCATTCCTTTCAATTACCGCTAATCATAGCAAATTTTGACGAATTTGTCAGCTTTGGCTCTTTTATACACTAATCAGGCCGTAATAACTGCATAAATCGCTAATTTATGCATAAAATAAAGAAATTATCAAAAATACTTGCATAAATAATCATAAACACTTATACTTTATTCTTGTAAAATGAAATTAAGGAGAACGCTTATGAAGAAAAAAATAGGGTTGCTACTAGCAATGTTGGCAGCGCTCGTGATGATGGTTGGAGTTTTTGGTAATCCGACGTCCGCACAAGCCGCTGACAGCTCATTAGCTAAGATTCAAAAGAAGGGTGTCTTAGTCATGGGGACGTCCCCAGATTATCCACCATATGAATTCCAGGCAACGGTTAAAGGGAAGAGTGCCGTTGTTGGGATGGATGTTAAAATCGGGGAAAAGGTTGCTAAGGACTTAGGCGTTAAGCTAAAGATTAAGTCCATGTCATTCGATTCTTTATTAGTGGCGTTACAGACTGGTAAGGTCGATATGATTATTTCCGGGATGAACCCGACGCCCGCTCGGCGAAAGAATGTTGATTTCACCCATACCTACTATAAAGGTGGCTATGAGATTGTCATTAATAAGACCGATAAAGGCAAGTACAAGAATAAGGATTCATTTGGTGGCGGTACGTTAGGTGCCCAAACTGGGACCACGCAATATAACGCCGCTAAGAAACAAACGAAGAACACTAAAGTAAAAGGGATGACCTCGCAATCAGATTTGATTTTGGCGTTACAAAGCCATAAGTTAGATGGGGTTGCCATGGAAAAGCCATCTGCGGAAGCCTATGTCTCCAATAACAAGCAATTAGCCGCGATTCCAAGTAACTTTAGTATGAGTTCATCCGCGACTAGTTCTGCGATTGCCTTTCGGAAAGGCTCCACGAGTCTAGTTAATAAAGTTAATCAGACTGTTGACCAAATTAAAAAGGAAAACTTAGTTAAAAAAGATTATTTGCCAGCTGCTGGGAAGTATTTGAAGACCAATACGGTAAATACCTCGATGGGGCATTACTGGAAAGCCTTCTTAACTGGGATTGAATATACGTTGATCATTACGGTTTGTTCCGTCTTCTTCGGGTTCATCATTGGGGTCTTATTGGCCTTAGCCCGGTTAGGCAAAGGCAACTTCCTGAAGAGCCTCTTACGTTGGATTGCTACGGCTTATGTCGAATTCATTCGGGGCACACCAATGATGGTACAAGTCATGTTTGTTTACTTTGGTTTAGGGTTATTCGTCAATCTACCAGCGTTAACATCCGGGATTATTGCGATTTCCTTGAACTCTGGGGCTTACGTGGCTGAATACATCCGTGGTGGGATCAATTCTGTTGATATTGGTCAAACGGAAGCTGCTCGGAGCTTAGGGATGTCCAACGGTGAAACGATGCGCTTTGTCGTCTTGCCACAAGCGTTGAAGAATATCTGGCCATCATTAGGGAATGAATTTATTACCCTGATCAAGGATAGTTCAATCGTGTCGATCATCGGGGTTACTGAATTGATCTATCAAAGTAACATCGTGCGTTCTGACACTTATCGTGGGGTCGCGCCAATCGTGGTCATTATGGTCTTATACTTCATCTTGACCTTTACGGCGTCCCGGATTTTGAACTATTTCGAAAGGAAGATGCAACATGCCTAAACCAGTGATTGAAGTTGAAAAACTCGCCAAAAGTTTTGGTGACAATGCCGTTTTAAAAGATATTACCGAACAAGTAAACCCTGGCCAAGTGATCGTCGTTATCGGCCCTTCCGGTGGTGGGAAAAGTACGTTCTTACGTTGCTTGAACTTATTAGAAACTCCTACTAGTGGGAAAGTGGCTTTTGAAGGCCATGATTTGACGACCATGGATACCAAGAGCGTGAACTCGTTACGAGAAAAGATGGGGATGGTGTTCCAAGGGTTCAACCTGTTCCCAAACATGACCGTCTTAGAAAACATCAAGTTGGCCCCAATGAAAGTTAAGCATGCCGATGATGCTAGTGCAACCAAGCAAGCGCATGAATTATTGCAACGGGTTGGTTTGGATGATCATGCCGATGCCTTTCCAGATAGCCTATCTGGTGGGCAAGCGCAACGGGTAGCCATTGCACGGGCGTTGGCGATGAATCCAGAAGTGATGTTATTTGACGAACCAACCTCCGCCTTAGACCCTGAAATGGTTGGCGAAGTCTTGAATGTTATGCAAGAACTTGCTAAAGATGGGATGACGATGGTCGTCGTCACCCATGAAATGGGCTTTGCCAAGTCGGTTGGGGATCGTATTTGGTTCATGGCCGATGGGTATATTCAGGAAAATAGTACGCCAGAAAAGTTCTTTGCTAATCCGGAAACGGATCGGGCCAAAGATTTTCTCTCAAAAATTTTAATGTAAAGCTAACAGACGAGCTTGGCCATGTGGTCAAAGCTCGTTTTTTTAGCTAAGAACTGATTTACCGAACAGACGTGCTCTTTACTTGTCAGACCTTGAGTATCGGCGGTATACTAGTAGCGCTGAATTAGAAGACGGGAGGCGTCGCGGGATGGCTTCGGAACATATTGAACATAAATTATCGTTATTACCGGATTTACCAGGTTGTTATTTAATGAAGAATTTAAATAGCCAGATTATTTATGTTGGGAAAGCTAAAAATTTAAAAAATCGCGTGCGTTCTTACTTTAAGAGTAGTCATACAGGTAAAACGGCGCGCTTAGTTTCAGAGATTGCTGATTTTGAGTTTATCGTTACTTCCACCGATAAGGAAGCTTTTTTATTGGAAATTACGTTGATTCAAAAGCATCAACCTTATTTTAATATTAAGTTGAAAAAAGGGACCGGCTATCCGTACATTAAGATTACAAACGAACGTGATCCGCAAATCTTGATTGTCAGTGATGTACGTAAGGATGGCGGGTATTACTTTGGCCCGTATCCGAATGTCTATGCGGCACAAGAAACGGTCAACTTTATTCAAAAAGTGTATCCGTTACGGCGTTGTCACGGCTTCCAAGGCCGCCCATGTCTGTATTATCATATGGGCCAATGTCTTGGGGCATGCTTCCAAACGGTGCCCACTGAAAAGTATGACGCGCAGATCAAACGCATCAAGGCCTTTTTAAGTGGTCATGTTGAAACGGTCAAAAAACAATTAACGACGCGGATGACGAAGGCTGCGGCTGATTTAGAGTTCGAACGTGCTGCTGAATTGCGTGATCAATTGACTTATATTGAAATGACCGTTGAAAAGCAAAAGATTATTTCAAATGATCATACGCCACGGGATTTGTTTAACTTTTACTTGGATAAAGGTTGGTTGTCAATTCAAGTCTTCTTTATCCGGCAGGCGCGCTTAATGAAGCGTGAGAAACGGTTATTCCCGATTGTCTCAACGGCGCCGGAAGAAATGACAAGTTTTATTTTACAGTTCTACAATCGTAAGAATAACGTGTTACCACGCGAAGTATTAGTGCCAGCGGGGCTAGATAAAGCCGTGTTAAGTGATATCTTAGGGATTCCGGTACGGACACCGCAACGGGGCCAGAAAAAGGATTTGCTTGATCTAGCCGAAAAGAATGCCCGGATTGTGTTGGAAGAGAAGTTCCGGTTATTGGAGTTGGATGAACGCAAGACCACCGGGGCGATGAAGGAAATTACGGATGCGCTTGGGTTGCCACCAGGTCATAAGATTGAAGCGTTTGACCACTCGCATATTCAAGGGGCCGATTTGGTCTCGGCGATGGTCGTCTTTACGGATGGCCAGCCGAATAAAAAGCTGTACCGTAAGTTCAAGCTTCGAACCGTTGATCATGCCGATGAAGCCGCGTCAACGCGTGAAGTGATTCGGCGGCGCTACACACGACTACTAAAAGAGCACGCTAAGCTGCCTGACTTGATTCTGATGGATGGCGGGGACATTCAGTTAGATGCGGCTAAAGACGTCTTAGAAAACGAATTAGGCTTAGATACACCGGTCGCGGCGATGGTTAAGAATGATCATCATAAGACCGCTGACCTGTTAGCTTCAGCGGGCGATGCCCATTTGAACTTAGATCCCAAGAGTCAGGGCTTTTATTTGTTGCAACGGATTCAAGATGAAGTGCATCGGTTTGCGATTACGTTCCACCGGCAAGTGCATACGAAACATTCATTAAGTTCGCGACTAGATGAGATCCCTGGGGTGGGTCCGAAAACGCGTAATAAATTATTACGTAAATTTGGGTCAATGACAAAGATTGCCGCGGCCCCAATTGAAGAAATTCAAAAGCTTGGTATTGCCAAGAACGTGGCCCAGACCATTAAGTTCTCCTTGGCTGGTGGTGGGGTAACACCGAAACACTACCAAAAAGGGGCGACATAGTCGAAAAATTAGTTGGCGGTTACAATTTTGTAATCTTTTTGTAACTCAACTAATAAACAATAGCAATATTTCTATCGTATACTCAAGATGTTATATAAGTTTTGTACCAGAAAAAGATGCTATTAAGGATCATTTCTGTAAGCTGATATAATCACAACGTCAAGAAATACCCGTAGCCGACATTTTGTTGGTTGCGGGTATTTTTTGTTTCAAAGTTAGCAACTAAATAATTGTATAATACAAGACATGGTAATGGTTGACTACAAATGATGCTTAATTTGAGGGCTAATGGGGAAATTACTAAAAATTGAAAGTGAGACTAGTGATAAAAAAGGCACACCGTCGATTTCGATGGTGTGCCTTAGAAATTAAGGTAGTATGTTTGGTGCTTAGTTGGGCCAGCATCGGCAGACAACAAGTGTAACTAGCATTCAGCGTAGCCTAGTGATTTTAACGAACACTGCCGGACCAATCCACATTGCCATGCAAGTGCTTGGTCCGCAAGATAAATTGCCGTAATCGCGTTGACTTTGGCATCTTTTCCCAAGCTTTGATATTGGCGCTATTTTTAACGGGCTGCCCGCTGAAGAGGGCAATATTAGCTTCACCCATACCAGCTGCTAATGTCTTAATCTTTTTAGTTGAATAATTTGACTCTGAACGGTCTTCATATAATTGGCTTAAAGCGGCATTGTAGCCAGATGCATATAAAACGTCATGATCGTATTTCCGATATGCAGTAGCGGCGTGAGCCCCTTGATTGGCCTTAATATAGTTAGTCACATTTAACGGCTTAGCATGATAAGTCGCAGTGCCTGCCGTTTGATCGATCTTTAAAGTCCCATAATAGTGATTGCCTAAGATTAAGGCCCCGCTGGCAATTTCAGTTAATTTAGTGTCATTGACGGTCGTGGCTTTAATGCTTTGCGCGTGAATATGGCCGCTAAGAGTTAGCTTAGCATTCGCTTGACTGAACACTTTTTGAACTTGATCCGCATAGCCAATGGTGTAGCCTTGATGGATCATGGTGTGGTTCATTAAGTTATGGTGCATGACCGGGATTAACGTGGCGTGTTGCTTTTTGGCTTCGCGACCAACTTTAGCAATCCAGTCCAAGGTGCCATCCGTAAAGCCACCACCGACTGTTGAGCTGCCTTGTTGGTAGTTACCTTTATAAATAGCTGAGTCGAGCATTAAAAACCAGGTCTTTTGACTCGGTTTAACGAGGTAGCTAAGTGAACTGCTGTCGTGTTGCACACTGGCAGCGTACCCGGCTTTAGCATAGATACTTTTGAATTCACTAGGACTAATTGCGTCAGCGCCATATTGTTTCTTCCCCTTAAAGCTACGGGTCATCGGATTATTAATATCATGGTTACCAGGCACCACATAAACCCGGATATGGCGTTGTGTTAGGCGTTTTAATTGGCTGGCCACATACTCATGGCTTGCTTTTTCACCGTTATTCGTAATGTCGCCACTCACAATGACGACATCTGGTTTTTTATGTAACGCGGTGGCAATGAATGCTTTAAAAATCGTGGCACTATATTTTAAATCAGCACCGGCATCACTAGCGGCATAAGATTTAAAAGCGCTACCATTATCATGCAGCTTGGGCGCGATAACATGGTCGTCACTAATAACCATGGCGGTCAGTTGCCGCGTTTTAACTTGGCTGGGGTTAGGCTTAGCTTGAGCCTGACAACCAGCTAACAGGAGGGCACTGCCTAAAGCTAAGGTTAATGCCCAATGACGGATCGTATTTTTCACAAAAATCGTCTCATTTCATTGAAGTAATAGTTTTATTATACCCGTTTATTCACTGAATTGGATAGTTATTTAACCGAATAAAGTCAAGAAGTCGTATCTGTGTCAGGGGAAAAGGGGGAGCTAGCTTTAGTTTAAATCTTTTTAAGCCGCAAAAAAGCTGATCGCCAATGAAGACGACCAGCTTAAAGTGTTAATGTTATTTAGCAGTTTGACGAGCAGGCTTCCAAATACCGAGGATAACCCCAGCAATAATAGCGCCAATGACAGTTGCGGCAACGTAGCCCCAAATATTAGTGGCTAGTAACGCAACCCATAAGCCCCCATGTGGTGCCGGAACGGAGACTTGCCATAATTGAGTCAACCCACCAGCAATGGCGGCCCCAATCACACTTGACCCAATGACGTGTAATGGATCAGCGGTAGCAAATGGAATAGCCCCTTCCGTAATGAAGGAAATTCCGAGTAACCAGTTGGAAATCCCAGCTTTACGTTCGTCATCTGTGAATTTCTTTGGCCAGAAAGCAGTGGCAATCGCGGTTGCCAATGGTGGGACCATCCCACCAGCCATAACGGCGGCCATTAAGTTCCCATCTTGAGTCGCAGTGAAGGCCCCAGTGGCGAAGACGTAAGCGGCCTTGTTGAAAGGACCACCCATATCGATCGACATCATCCCACCGAGGACTAACCCTAAGAGAACCGCGTTACCGGTACCCATGGAGTTCAAGAAGTGGGTAATCCATAAGTTGATCACTGAGAAGATTGGGTTGACAATGAAGAACATCAAAGCAGCAACGATTAACAAGCCCAAGATCGGGTAGATTAACATTGGCTTCATGCCTTCAAGCGATTGTGGCATGTTCTTAGTCCACTTCTTCATCCAAACGGTAATGTAACCAGCTAAGAAACCAGCGACTAATCCACCTAAGAAACCAGCTGGACTCTTGGCATTAGCCGTGATTGAGGCGGTATAAGCACCACCGTAAGCACCGGTGTAAACCGTCGCCATAAAGCCACCAACAAACCCAGGCATTAAGGCTGGACGATCACCAATCGATTCGGCAATATAACCAGCTAAGACCGGTACCATAAAGGCAAAGGCCATGTTCCCAGCTTGGTTGAAGAAAGTAAAGGCTAAACTCTTATCACCAGCAAATTGTTCGATGACGAAGGAGAGAGCCATTAAAATCCCACCACCAACAACGAATGGCAACATGTGTGAAATCCCGTTCATTAAATCTTTGTAGATTTCGCTCCAAACGCCGCCACCAGCATTGCCGGCATCGTCGTCAGTTGCGTCACCGCCATCAGCGTCATGATAGACGGGGGCTTTGCCACTTAAGGCTTCATTTAACAATTCTTCAGATTTGTTAATCCCATCGGTAACGGGGCGGTTGACTAAGTGTTTACCATCAAAGCGGGCCATCTTGACCTTCTTATCAGCGGCAATCACGACCCCATCAGCGCGAGCGATTTCATCGGCGGTCAATAAATGTTTGACCCCTTCAGAACCGTTTGTTTCGATCTTGATATCAACATTCATCGCTTCGGCTTGCTTGATTAAAGCAGCTTCGGCCATGTAGGTATGTGCAATCCCATTAGGACAAGCAGTGACCCCAACGATATACGGCCGTTTTTCATCAGCAGGGGCACTCGCTTGGGCGGCTTCTTTTTCAGCTTTCGCTGCAGCAGCCTTCGCGTCTTTTTCTTCCTTGGCCGCTTGGGCATCAGCGAAGAGTTGTTGAACGTCGTCAGGGGTGTTAGCTTGCTTTAACTTAGCCACCAGGTCGGGATCAATCAAGAGACTTGATAAGGCGGCAAGGGCCGCTAAGTGGGTGTTGTTAGCCCCTTCTGGCGCAGCAATCATGAAGAAGAGGTGCACGGGTTGACCATCTAAAGCATTGAAGTCAACACCGGCTTTACTCTTAGCAAACATCACGGTTGCGCGTTGAACGGCTTTATCTTTAGCATGCGGCATTGCAATGCCATCGCCAATCCCAGTCGTTGATTCGGCTTCACGTTTGATAATATCTTGCTTGTAGAGGGCTTCATCGTTAATCACGCCGACTTTAGCATACTGATGAACAAGTTCGTCAATCGCGTCGTCTTTGGTCGTGGCTTGCATGTCCATGATCATGGCGTCTTTTAATAGTAAATCGCGGATATCCATAAGTTCGTAACAGTCCTTTCAAAAATAGCTAGTTAGTTAATTGTTCAATCTTAATTAGGGGTAAAATTTCGTCGATCTTGGCACGGGTCGCAATGTCTTCTGAAAAGGCCGTGGCGGAACCACAAGCTAAGCCGTAACGGAAACTTTCAACCGCATCATGCGTCTTGGCAAAGGTCCCAACGAACCCGCCAATCATTGAATCACCAGCACCAACGGAGTTAATCACCTGACCCTTAGGTGCGGGGCTGAAGTAAACGTGATCTGGTGTGATGAGTAAGCCACCATCGCCAGCCATGGAGATCAGCACGTGCTTGGCACCTTCGGCTAACATTCGTTGACCGGCCGCGATAATATCGGCTTGACTGTTAAACGTCGTGTGGTAATAAGCGGCTAACTCATGATTGTTAGGTTTAACAACCAATGGCTTGCTAGGTAAGGTCTTCTTCAAGGCTTCACCAGTGGTGTCAATCACGAAGTTTGCCCCAGCGGCTTCAACTTTTTGAATAATATCAAAGTAGAAGCTATCTGGTAAACTAGGGGTCAAACTACCAGACATCACGACCACATCATCAGGGGTTAAGTTCGCAAGTTCTTGATAGAACGCGTCCACTTCACTGGCGGTAATATCAGGACCCGCACCGTTTAATTCGGTTTCTTGTTCGGCGTGAATCTTAACATTGATCCGCGTATCATCAGCGATCTTAGTGAAACGGCAATTTAAGCCTTTTGCTTTTAAGGCCTCACTGACAAAGGTCCCGGTGAATCCGCCAACGAACCCTAAGGCAACATTGGGTTGTTCGAGGTCGTTTAGAATTTGTGAGACATTGATGCCTTTACCACCAGGTAATTTGGCGGTGTGGGCCAGGCGATTAACAC
The DNA here is from genome assembly GCF_005405105.1 of Lactiplantibacillus dongliensis. Taxonomy (GTDB): domain Bacteria; phylum Bacillota; class Bacilli; order Lactobacillales; family Lactobacillaceae; genus Lactiplantibacillus; species Lactiplantibacillus dongliensis. The sequence goes on along the minus strand of NZ_BJDK01000015.1, from coordinate 65,793 downwards.
TGCCTAAAGTCATTTGCGGTAGCTGGACCACGTAGTCAATCGCAGGATTGACGGTAATGGTGTAAATCATGAGTTCTGTACCTCCTGAATCGTAGTTAATGGTTGATATTGTTCGGCCAGGGTCGGTGTTAATTGGTCAGTCACAATGGTGGCACTACTCAAGTCACCAACGCGCGCAAAGGAAACGTGGTCGAATTTTGAATTGTCAGCCAAAATGAAGCTTTCTTCACTTTGCGCAATGGCTGTTTTTTTAACGATTGCTTCATCTGGGTCGGGGGTGGTCAACCCAAATTTGGGATGAACCCCGTTGATACCAAGGAAAACCTTGTTGAACCGATATTCTTGCAATGACTTAACGGCTTCGGGACCGATGACGGCTTTGGTGACATTTTTAAGGTTGCCACCAAGTAAGTAAGTCTTAATGCCCATGTCTGCTAAGACTGAAGCATGGACGACCCCGTTAGTCACGATACGTAAGTTATAACCAGGGTTGAGATGTGGAATCATCGCCAGCGTGGAAGTCCCCGCATCGAGATAGATGACATCATCAACTTGAATGTTGGCAACGGCTTGTTGCGCAATCCGGTCTTTCGCATCGACATTCCGCGAAACCTTATCATTCATGGCCGGTTCTTCTTGGAGCGAATTCATATACTTAGCGCCGCCATGGACGCGTAGCAATTCGCCTTGTTCCTCTAATTGTTGTAAATCACGGCGAACCGTGGATTCTGAGCAATTTGTTTTGGAACAAATATCTTTGATTTTAATAATGCCCTTGAAACGGATCGTATTTAAAATGTATTGTTGACGTTCTTCTGTAAGCACTTTCAAATCCCTCCGAAGAATAATATACACGCTCTACTATCAAAACGCAACAAAAGCCTCCAAAAAACGTCAAAAATATTCAAATTCCGTCATTAAGCTGATATTAGTTACGGTAAAAGGGCTGATTTAGGTCAATTTTTCTCTATGATAGCGGTTAATTGCAGGATAAAAGCTGATTTGTAGCTGCTAATGGTGACGGTTTGACGCAACTCCGTCAATAGCAGTCAATGAGATTGGTCTAATAAAGGTCAATCAGTTGGTGGGATTGACGGCGGATACTTTGACGTGGTCGCTTAACATTTGTATACTAGGTCAGGTATCTAATTTCGCACGAACCATTTCGTAGATAAATAATATAGAAGAAACAGGAGAAAAATATGTTTGTCGATCAAGTAAAAGTAGATGTAAAAGCCGGTAACGGTGGTAATGGGATGGTCGCATTCCGGCGCGAAAAGTTCGTGCCAAATGGGGGTCCCGCTGGTGGTGACGGTGGTCGCGGCGGTAGTATCGTCTTAAAAGCCGATGAAGGGTTACGCACGTTAATGGATTTCCGTTATACGCGTAAGTTCAAAGCTGAATCTGGCGGCAATGGGATGATCAAGCAGATGACTGGTCGCTCAGCGAAAGACCGGATTATCGATGTGCCGCTCGGGACGGTCGTGACCGATCTCGAAACCGGTAAATTAATTGGTGATATTACTGAAAAGAATCAAAAACTAGTGATTGCTAAAGGTGGCCGTGGTGGTCGTGGTAATATTCATTTTGCCAGTCCGAAGAACCCCGCACCAGAAATTGCTGAAAACGGGGAACCTGGGGACGAATTATCGATTCGCCTTGAGTTAAAGGTCTTGGCCGATGTTGGCTTGGTTGGGTTCCCATCCGTTGGGAAGTCCACGCTGTTGTCCGTGGTCACGAGTGCGAAGCCGAAGATTGCGGCTTACCACTTTACAACGTTGGTCCCTAATCTTGGGATGGTCCGCTTAGATGACGGGCGTGATTTCGTCATGGCAGACTTACCTGGATTGATTGAAGGGGCGGCCAACGGGGTCGGTCTTGGGATTCAATTCTTACGGCATATCGAACGGACACGGGTTATCTTGCATCTGATTGATATGAGTGGCGTTGAAGAAAATGATCCCTTTGAAGATTATTTGAAAATCAATCATGAATTGACTAGCTATGATCCCGACTTATTGAAGCGACCACAAATCGTAGTCGCTACTAAGATGGATATGCCAGATTCAGCCGATAACCTGGCTAAATTTGAAGCCAAGTTAAAGACTGACCAGACCTTAGCGGAAACGCCAAAGATCTATCCGATCTCATCGATTACGCAACAAGGGATTAAAGCCTTGCTGGCGCAAACGGCGGATCTACTCGATACGACACCGCAATTCCCAATTAAGGGTGTTGATGATGTTGAGCATCGTGACTACACGACGGCCACTAATCCTGACTTTACAGTGGATAATCCGGAACCAGGGTTGTTCGTCTTGTCGGGTGAAAAGCTGGAACGTTTATTCAAGATGACGAACTTGGATCATGAAGAAAGTATTATGCGTTTTGCCCGTCAAATTCGGGGCATGGGGGTTGATGATGCCTTACGTGCTGAGGGTGCGAAGAACGATGATACGATTCAAATCTTAGATTATTCTTTTCAATTTATGGACTAAAAGCATTAAGTAAAAGCCGGTTTAGCAGTGTTAAAACTGTTGAACCGGCTTTTTTGGCGCTAACGAGCAGCCATTAATGTGGCAATATCGATCTTTTTCATTTTCATCAGTGCTTGGATCTGCGCGGGTGTCTCAGTCAGCGAGGCGATGGCTTGGGGAACAATCTGCCAAGATAGGCCAAACTGATCTTTGGCCCAGCCGCACTGTTCCGCGTCTGGAACGTGCGATAACTTTTCCCAGTAGTAATCGATCTCAGCTTGGTCAGCACATTCGATAGTGAATGAGACGGCTTCATTAAAAGTAAAGCTGGGTCCGCCATCTAACGCGGTAAAGCGGTGGCCATCCAAGGTGAACACCGCGGTTAAGACCCGGCCGTGCATACCAACGAAGTGGTTATCCAGGGACTCATCCGGATAAAAGGTCATGCTTTCGAGCTCAGAGTTAGGGAAGACCTCTAAGTAATAATGGATAGCTTCTTCACAGTTGTTTTGGGAGAACCATAGACTTGGGATTATTGCGGGCATTAGTAAAACCTCCATAAAAAGTAATGTCCTTAGTTTACTCGGCTGTGAAAACGAATACAACTAAAGTGAACGCCAAAAACGCCCCCGAGTGACTGGCGGCGTTAAGCGTGTGACTAGTTGTTAGGTCTGAGGGTGTTTGGTATCAGTTTAGTGTCAACGTTTGAAAAGCACTGGCTTTGGCTAAAGTTTTGCCACTTGGTGTGAAGATACCACCCAAAATGACATCGACATGCTTAATTTTGGTAGGGGCACTGGTCACTAAAGCCATGGTAAACCGATTTTTATGACCGTCTTTAGTTAGCTGGGTACCCGCACCGGAATCATACATCTGGGTGGCAGGTGTCAAAGTCTGACCCTGATCTGTTTTAAGGGCGGTGATGCCGTCAATGTTAACGGTGGCGTTACGATGATTAGTAACGGTGTATTTAAGTTGCAACGTATAATAAGTCCCTTTAATCTGATCGGTATTCAAGGCTTGGTTGGCCATCTTAAGGGCCGTCTTAGTGGCTGGCTGGTTTTTTAAGACACGAATCTGAGTGAATTTAAAGCGCACTTGGCCGTTAGTGACCGTTTTGGTGGTTGGTTTGACTTCCGTGAGACTGACTTTGGTGCCGGCTTGGTCATAAGTATATTGTTTAGCTTTCGTCAGCTGACCGCTTTTGATGTAATTTTTATCATGTTGCGCTTTTTGGGGTACTTTAAATGATTTTAACTTGGTCTTGGTTGAACTGCTGGCTTTAACGGAACTAGCTTTGGCCGTTTTATCTTTGGGCACCTTTTTTGAAGTCGCAGATTCACTTTCAAATTGGGCCGCCGTTTTGTGATAGCTAGGGGTGGACTTAGCTGTACAGCCGCTTAAGAGTAGGCCGCTGATGAGCAGTAAGCTACCGAAGATTGATCGTTTTAACAACATAAGAACTCCTTTTGAACTGAGGTTATCCTAATAGTAAGCGCTGGTCGCTGAGCCGATAGCCGAATAAGGGGACCGGTGGTGTGGCCGCGATTAGCAGCGGCGTGGCCCCGCTTACTTGCCGGGTGCGGGCGTTTAACTGATCAAGCGTCATGGGCGTGCCCTGCGCCGTGGTCACGAGTAAAAGTTGCTGATTCGACAGCCGCAAGTCGGTGACGGGTGACAATTGGCCCTTCGTTTCCCAGTAGAGCGGTAATTGTTGGATTAGATCAGCGGTTGAGAGTTTGAAATCAATTAAACGCATTTGCTTACCTCACTAAATAGTTACAAACTTTCTTCAGCTTAAATGATACAATATTAAAGGAAGAATACAAAGACTAATCGTTGTTAATTATCGCCGTCTTCGGTAAAATAATTAGCAGACTGTACAGATAAGGACGAACATAACGATGCAATTAGAATTTTTAGGTACCGGTGCCGGTTCACCGGGTAAATTTCGCAATGTCACAAGTACGGCATTACGACTCTTAGATGAACGCAATGAAGTTTGGCTCTTTGATGTGGGTGAAGGGACGCAGCATCAAATCTTACGGACGACGCTTAAACCACGCAAAATTACGAAAATTTTCATTACCCATTTGCATGGTGATCATATTTTTGGGTTGCCGGGCTTTTTAAGTTCGCGCTCGTTTCAGGGCGGCGATGAACCGTTGACGGTCTATGGTCCCAAAGGTATTCGGGACTTTGTTATGACTGCGATGCGGGTTTCCGGGACGCGCTTATCCTATCCATTACGATTTGAAGAACTTAGTGGCGATGGGGTCATCTTTGAAGATGCAACGTTCAAAGTATCTTGCCAACGTCTGGAACACCGGATTGAAACTTTCGGTTATCGTGTAGAAGAAGCGGCTCATCCTGGCGAATTGCAGGCTGATAAGCTAAAAGCGTTAAATATTCCAAGTGGTCCGCTTTATGGTCAATTAAAGGCAGGTCAAACGGTGACGTTACCAGATGGTCGTACGATTAATGGGCAGGACTTCTTAGGAGCGCCCCAAGCTGGTCGCATCGTCACGATTTTAGGTGATACGCGGCAGACGCCGAATGCAGTTAGTTTAGCTCAGCATGCGGATGTCTTGGTGCATGAAAGTACATTCGGTAAAGATGAAGGCAAGCTAGCCCATAATTACTACCATTCAACGAGTACCCAAGCGGCCCAAGTTGCTAAAAAGGCCGGGGTGCATCAATTATTATTGACCCATATTTCGGCGCGGTATACCGGTAAATTATCGAAAGAATTACAAAAGCAAGCGCAACAGGTCTTTCCGAATACGAAAGTGGTCCGGGATTTTGATCTGATTGAAGTGCCCATTCAAAAGTAGGTGACAAAAATGACAGCTTTAACAGGAAAAGTCGTTTTAGTAACGGGGGCTTCGAGCGGTTTAGGGGAGCAATTAGCCCTGGCGGTGGCTGCTCAAGGCGCCCAGGTCGTGCTAGTGGCGCGGCGCCACGATCGGTTAGTCAAAGTTGCTGATCAATGTCGGTTGTTATCGCAGACACAAGCCGTGGCTTTAACGGCTGATATTAGTTCAGTGAGTGCGGTTGATCAGGTGTTTGCGACGATTGATGAGCTGTTTGACCACTTGGATACCGTGATTAATGCGGCGGGATTTGGTTATTTAGTCCCGGCCATCGAGATGGATCATGTGATGATGGCGCGGATGCTGCGGGTTAATACGCTCGGTGTCATGTATGTCAGTCAATTGGCCGCTCAGCGAATGGTTAAAGCCCAGCATGGTGAGATTGTGAATGTGGCCTCGATTGCAGGCAAAATTGCGACACCAAAATCCGCAGTTTATGCGGCGACTAAGGCGGCTTTAATCGCTTATGATAATGCGTTACGACTGGAATTACGGCCAGCGGGGATCAATGTGTTAACGGTTAATCCAGGGCCTATCCAGACAGATTTCTTCAAAACCGCCGATCCCACGGGACATTATTTAGATTCGGTGGCGTGGCTCGCCTTAAATCCAGTGAAATTTGCGGCCCAAATTGTCCGGCGGCTTGGTCGCCATCGCCGTGAAATCAATGCGCCCTGGGTGATGGGCGCTGCTAATCTAGGGTATCAATTGGCACCTAAGCTAGGTGACTGGTTGGCTGGTTCAGTTTTTAATTTTAAATAGGGGGTCGTTTAGAAATGAAAAATCAATGGCGGTTAGTCAGTGCGTTAGTGATTGTTTTGATTATTGTGATATTTGCAATTATGAATATTAATCCAGTTGAAGTCAGCTTTGGGTTTACTACAGTGCATTGGCCATTAATCTTAGTCATCGTGATGACATTGATTCTGGGGGTCGCAATCGCAGTTTTGATGGCAACCTTTAACTCAGTTAAGACAAATAATGAACATAAGCAGGCGATGGCTGAAGCACAGGCTCAAATCGATAAATTAACGGCTGAAAATAAAAGCTTGAGTTTACGATTGAATAATCAAGGAAAGCAAACTCGTGATAAGCGTGCGCAACCGACTGTAACCAAGTAACTAAATTGTATTTGAAAGGAAGGATGCCATGCTAGCAGCTAAGAAGAAGTGGATGACTCCAGAGACGACCGTGACGCCAGCTGCGATTGATGACCTGGCGCAGGCGGTTAACGTGCCACCGTTAGTCGCAAAGTTGTTAATCACGCGCGGAATCACAACGCCAGCCCAAGCTCAGACCTTTTTACAGGCTGATCAGCAACCGTTTAATGATCCACTGAAGATGCATGATATGGCGCGCGCCGTTGAACGAATTCAGGCTGCGATTGTTGCCGGTGATCAGATTACCATTTATGGGGATTATGATGCCGATGGGTTAACTAGTACGGCGATTATGTTTGAGACGTTGGACCAAGTTGGGGCTAACGTGAACTACTACATTCCCGACCGGTTTAAAGACGGCTATGGCCCTAATCAGGCGGCATTTGACAAGCTAATTGCGGCGGGAACTAAGCTGTTTGTGACGGTTGATAACGGAGTCGCGGGCAATGCCGTGATTGATGCGGTACAAGCACAAGGGGTTGATGTGGTGGTTACGGATCACCATGAGCTACCGGCCACCTTACCACAGGCGTATGCGATTGTACATCCGCGACATCCCGACGGCGATTATCCCTTTGGTGATCTCTCGGGTGCTGGAGTAGTCTTTAAAGTTGCGACGGCGTTACTAGAAGAAGTGCCCGAAGAATTGTTAGATCTAGCGGCGATTGGGACGGTGGCCGACTTGGTGTCATTAACGGGCGAAAACCGGACGTTAGTGACACTGGGCTTAAAAGTCTTGCAGCAAACAACGCGGCCTGGGTTAGCGGCGCTGATTAAAGCGGCCGGCTTAGATCCTGAAAAACTCGATGCAACGAGTATTGGGTTTGGAATTGCGCCCCGCTTGAATGCGCTAGGTCGATTACAATCAGCCCAAAGTGGTGTTGAACTATTGACCACTTTGGATGAAACGCGGGCAACTGAATTGGCCACCCAAGTTAATCAATTGAATGAAAAACGACAAGGGCTTGTCCGTGATATTGCTGAAAATGCTTTGGATCAAGCCAATGATACGGATAATCAAGCTCGGCAAACTTTAGTGATTACTGGTAAAAACTGGCACGAAGGGGTCTTAGGCATTGTGGCCAGTCGAATTGTGGAAGCTACCGGTAAACCAACCTTAGTGTTGAATGAGGATGAAACTGGACGCTTAAAGGGTAGTGGCCGCAGTATTGAAGCCTATAACTTGTTTGCGGCAATTGATCCGATTCGTGATAGTTTAGTTGCGTTTGGTGGGCATCACATGGCAGTTGGTTTGACCGTGATGCACGATCAACTGGAGACCTTGAAGACCGCGCTAGAAACGGCTGCCACTAAGGTCGAGCTGTCAAAGCACGCCCAACCAATCTTACAATTGGATGGCGAGTTAGCGATTGCCGATGCGTCATTAGACACGCTGACGGCACTGCAGGCACTAGCCCCATTTGGGACGGATAATCCCGCGCCATTATTTGAGCTCAAACCGACAGCGGTGCCGCAAGTGCGGGCCATTGGGTCGGATAAGCAGCATTTAAAATTACAATTGAGTGATGGTCAACATCAAGTCGATGCGATTGCCTTTTCAATGGGTGCTGCCGCTCAAGCCATTGAAGCGAGTCCGACGCAAGTAACGGTTGTTGGTGAGTTAAGTGCTAATACTTGGAATGGGCAGACCAAGCCACAATTGATGGTTAAAGATATTGCGGTTAGTGGTAGTCAAATTATTGATGCCCGGACCCAACACCTGAGTGCGCAACAGTTTAGCGCTCCCGGAGTGTATGTGTTCTTCCATCAAAAATTGATGCAACGGCTGGCCGATTACATGAAGCCTAACGCTAAAGCCGTCTTGGCCAATGATCCCAGTATTGAACTCGCTACGGTTGCTAAAGATCAACCGGTCTTTATCGTCGATTGTCCAGATACGTTAGCTGACTTAACCCAGGTGTTAGCGCAGTTGCCATTAAATCAATTAACGTTATACTTGTATCGGCGGGAATCGATTTATTTGGCAGGAATGCCGAAGCGGGAACAGTTCGCAAAGTTGTTTAAGTTCGTGGCGGTTAACCATGATGTCGACATTCATCATCAATTGTCATTGGTGGCCGGTCATCTTCATTTAGACCGAAATCTGCTTATTTTCATGATACAGGTGTTTTTTGAGGTCGGATTTGTTAAAATAAATGATGGTGTCATGAACGGAGTTTCGAATCCTCAACAAGCGGATTTACATCACGCCCCTAGTTATCAGCTGCGTGAGCAACAAATCGCCGCTGAAGAAACTCTTTTGTATAGTAAATCTGCAGCGCTTCAGACCTGGGTCAAGGCCCAAGCTGCAGTGAAGAATTAAAGGAGCTGTTTATAAGCAATGGCATTAGATTTAACAGATTATGTGGCTAGTATTCCGGATTATCCGGAACCCGGTATCATTTTTCGGGATATTTCTCCGTTAATGGCCGATGGCGAAGCCTACCGCGAAGCTACGGATCAAATTGTGAAGTTTGCACGTGATAAAAAAGTTGATATGATTGTGGGCCCCGAAGCACGCGGCTTTATTGTCGGTTGCCCTGTGGCCTACGAATTGGGCGTTGGGTTTGCCCCCGCTCGTAAAAAAGGCAAGTTGCCACGACCAACTGTCAAAGCAACGTATGACTTGGAATACGGTCAATCAGCGCTTTACTTGCATAAAGACGCGATCAAACCTGGTCAAAATGTTTTGGTTACCGATGACTTGTTAGCTACTGGTGGGACGATCTCAGCGACTATCCAATTAGTTGAAGAACTAGGCGGTAATGTGGTTGGGACGGCTTTCTTAGTTGAATTGGAAGCCTTACATGGCCGTGACAAACTTAAGAAGTATGATATGTTGAGTTTGATGAAGTTTTAGCGTTAATTTAAAAAGGTCACTAAATCATTTTTTTGATTTAGTGACCTTTTTGTTATGATATTAAGTTGGAGACTTATGGGTTTTGTATAGGCTGATTGCCATACTAATTAACTTAACCCAATGCGAGGATTGATTCAATGGCAGTCCAGAAGAAAAAGACCGCAATTAGGGTAGTAATGAAGGTGAAGAGAAATGCCACTAGCCCAGCTAGATTCCAAGTAGCCTGAACTTTCTTAAAAGTCTCAACATCGTGATAGTCGCCAGAACGCCAAGCCCATTCATTACCTTTAGCGCCACAGACAAAAATCCAAATAAGATTGAAAAACGGAATTAAGCATAATAATGGCAAGTAGGTATGGTTACCAATGCCCCAAATATAGTGATACATGAAGGCGCCCCAGTTCCAGCCTTTGATTTCAGCGGGAGTTTCGTTAGAATTGTACATCATTAATCAGTCCTTTTTAAAGTATGGTCGTACAGGGTCATGCAACCTCCTTAAGCTAATGTTGACAGTTTTGTTAGTCACATTATTAAGGTACGTTTATTGGGACTGGTTTCTGTTATTTTAAGTGAAATTGAGGGGCAGGTTGGTCAAGTTTTTTATGAATAAATATTTGTTCTACTCAAAAATTATGCTATACTATTCAAGTACCACATGGAGAGTTGGCAGAGTGGTAATGCACCGGACTCGAAATCCGGCGAACCGGCTAATACCGGCGCGCAGGTTCAAATCCTGTACTCTCCTTATTAAGTTGTACTACGGTAAATTTAAAAAACAGGAATCTCGCTAAATCAACGTTTAGCGAAATCCCTGATTTTTTATTTGCACGTCATTTGGCTAACTTAGGCTTTGATAACTTAAAGTCTGACAATGAAGTAATGATTTTTGTCCGTTTTTGTTTATATTCATCAATTAGGTAAGCGCATATTGTAATATTACTATGACTTAGAGGTTTCAATATGGGTCAATCCTGGAAATAGTAGGACTACGTGCGGATGACGACATGAGTGAAAGCGGAAGCCACGTGGGTGTATAAGCACAATTTTTTTAAATATACCTAAGTGTACAAAATTAATGTAAAGCTTAGTTAACGTAATCGTGGATAACTTTGTATGAAGTGAACTTCTTGTTGGTCATAAATTCGAATTGATTAGTTTGACCTTTTGCCCATTCATCAGTAAAGACGGGTTCGGTACTGACGACAGTCTTGCTGGAATCCATAAGCTTTACTTTAATCCCGAAAGTCTTAAATGAATAATTAGACGTGTTCTTGACTTTGGCATCATATGTGTAGTTATAGCCATCATCTTTGGTTTTTTTGAACTTAATAGTTTTGATAATCTCATCTATTGCAGCTGCTTTCTTGTCATTCTTAGCAACTGAATCTCCGTTGCGTGTTAACTCTGTTAAGTCGTCTTCATATTTTGGCGCGACCTTAAGCTTATATTTCGAATTGATTTTAAGGATCATTTCAGTCCGGGTATTATAAGCTTTATTCCATGTGGTGATAAAGCTTGATTTGTCAAAGACTTTAAGTGCCTTTTTTTGATCTTCAAGTGCATTCAGATAGGTAATGACTTGTTCATGTAGTTTGTCGTTTTTAAACTTTTTATCTTTATAGGTTTTAACGGCATTCAATTCAGCGTTGACTGACTTGGTTAAAATATCTTTTGAAGCTTTAGATGCATCTTTCACGCTGTCTGTAATTTCCCAGCGGTTTTGAAGACCTGTTTCTAAAGCAGAAATAAAATCTTTATCATAATATTTAGTTTTAGTTGCTTTTTTCTGTGAACAGCCAACCAAAGTAAATATAAGTAATAGCGCAAGTAAGACGCTTGCTATTCCCCGTAAACGTGTGTGCTTTGCCATAATGATTCCTCCAAAATAGTTTCACCTTTTATTGACTTGAGTGTTTGGTCAGTGTTTCAATTTAAGAAATTGAAGCTTTTGTTTCTCGATTCCTAGTGTTCTTTCGGTAGTTTTTTAGTTGAAAATATGTATTGAGGTTTTAAGCTATACGTTTATTTGAGGTGTGGAATATTAAGATTACATGGAATTGTCTCAGTACAGCTAATATAACTTTTGATCATGATATGTGCCTGGATTTGGGCTTGATTTTACCAGAATTGTTTAGGAAGGTATCAATATCGTCTAATAAACAATGCTGAAATTTATGATCTTTTGATTAGGGCTCTTTTAATTGTACGATGTTTGTATCGAATAGTCAGTAACTTTATTAACCTTAAATGATTATTTGATAAAGTAGGTAGGAGATAATTAGTATTGTAAGCTCAATCATATGATTATAGTTTGTATGAAATACAGAACGGTTAAATGAATTAGTGCGATTTTTTGTGAATGTTTGAAACCCTGAATGCATGACAAAAAGCTCAGTCATTTAAAACTGGGTTTCGTTGTTATATGGAATAATTAATTACAGAATGCAAATACTCATAAAATATAATGTATACTTATGAATCAGTTACTGTAATGACTTTGTGTAAGTAGTAATAAAATGATATCGTCTTTAACTAGCTTGCCGCGAAGAATCAGCTGAATGATCCAACTGTACCGGCGTTTGGCGATGCAAGTAGTGAATAGCTGGGTGATGAACCGGGTTCGTAGCTTGATGTGCAGTCACTTTGCCACGAATAAACCGAATAATCATTAATGTGATTAAGAGTGTCAATATTGCATCACCATCCCAGTTGTCAATTCTCGTTCATTCGCATTGGCGTCCAACGTTGCTTGAGTGACGACCACAGCTTGGTGGGCCTGTTGGACGGCCTTTAGGTTTAAAGTGCCTAGCAAGGTCATCGGCGAGACAGAATCACCAACGCGGACTTGCCAGTCGAAGATAGTTGTTTTGACTTGATTTAGAACTTGATTCAAATGAACCCAATAATTATGACCATCTAAGTCTTGTAACTTGATGGCGTGTTGACTGATAGCAGTGACTTCACCATGAATCGGCGAATGGACCTCGTTAGTCGTTGGGTTAATCGCTAACATCACTTGTGACGCCGAATTGGAGGCAAGTGACTTTAGATCGACATGCGTGCCAGTGACCGGTGCTTTTAAGTTAGATTGATGATACCGCCGAAATAGTCTCATGATATAACCTCCAGATAGATTTATTGGCGTTGTGATTAAGCGCTTCCTTAACACACCTATACTGTAAGTTATGAAACCCGTCCCAGGTCAAGCCAGAATTTACAAAAAGTTTCAAAATTAAAACGGCACCGACTGATGGGGCCATCTTATCCCCATCAGTCGGTGCTGTTAATGACTATTGAATTTTAATGACTATTGAATTTTAATGACGTCGGAAGTAAATGAAACTAAAACTTAGCAAACCTAACCATCCAAGTATCACTGCTAAAGAAGTCATCGTTTCACCGGTAGCTGGTAATTCAGCGTTGGTGTTAGACTTCTTGTTATTAGTAATGTCCGAAGTCGTAGCCGCTGGTAACTTATTAGGCAACGGGGTCGGTTTAACGGTCGTAGTTGGCTTGGAACTAGTTACTGTTGATGATCCCGGCTTCTTACCAGGATTGATTGTATCACCAGCCGCATCATTATCGCCATCAGTTGTGGCGGCAATCACAATTAACTTCACCGTTAGTGTCTGACCATCCGCGGTACTCAAGGTCACTGGATAAGTCCCAACCTTATGACGATTTGTTCGGCTAAGATCAAGAGTCACGGTTAGGGCTTGGCCATCCTTATCTTTAGCTTTGGCCTTAAAGTCGGTAACGGTTGGGGCTGGACCGTTAACGGTCATGGTATAGTCTTGCCCCGTTAATTGGCGTTGATCATTACTTGGGGCTTGTTTTTGATAGAAGTAATTAACCACTTGTGGCTGTAATTTGAATGTACCAGTAGGATCGCCAACGGTTTTAACATAGGTATAACCAGCCACCACTTTAGCAGTAGTCGTATAAGCCGTTCCTAAAGCGCCACTTAAGCTGGTTAATGGCGCAATCACATGGCCGTCTAGGTCTAAATAATTAGCGGTAACTTGACCTAAATCGGCAGCAACCGGCGTGTAGGTCAACGTAACAGTTGGTGTGTGGCTACTGAACTTGCCAGTTAGGGGACTATCTGCTTGTTGATACTGATAACCAGTGATTTTAAGCGGCGTAATCGTATATGTCGTGTCAAGATCACCAGTTAAAGTCTGATCAGTGGCGACTGGCTGCCCCGATGCCGACTGATATTTCACGTTAACCCGTCCTTGTTGGACCGTCGTTGGTTGGTAAATTAGGGTCACCGTTTTAGCCGTAGCTGTAAAGGTTCCAGTCAAATTGTCAGTTGCTTTTTGGTAAGTGTAGCCGGCAATGATTTTTTGACTAATTGTATAAGGCGTATCTACGTCACCCGACAAGGTTTCAGTCGGTGCCAGCGATTTACCTTGATCATCGTGATAATTAACGGTCACGTTGCCTTTAGCAGCGGCGTTTTTTCGATAAGTGAGGGTTACCGTTTTAGCAGTTTCGGCAAAGGTCCCATTGAGGTCGCCTTGATGGAATGTGTACCCGTCAATCGCTTTCTTCTCAATCGTATAAGCAGCACCGACTTTACCAGTTAGCGTCGTTGGCGCAGCTAATTGCCGACCGGTTTCATCTGCATAATTGACGGTCACGGTGCCTTGAGCGGCTTCTTTTTGATAAATCAAGTTAACTGCGTGACTGGTGGTGGTATAGGTTCCGGTTAAGTCACCAGAATGATACGTGTAACCAGTAATTTTCTTAGGTTCAATCGTATATTGACTACCGAGTTTGCCAGTCATGGTCGTCGGTTCGGCCAATACGTGCCCGGCTGAGTCTAAATAATTGACGGTAACCTGACCCTCAGTTGGTAATTGACGATAGGTTAGTGTCACAGTCTGGTCCGCGGCGGTATAAGTGCCAGCCAAATCACCAGCTAAGTAGGTATAACCGGCAATTGTTGGTGGATCGATCTTGAAAGCCGTACCCACATCGCCCGTCATCTTTTTAGCCGTTGCAATTGAATGGCCGGCTTCGTCATGATAGTTAACGGTGACCGTTCCCGTCTTAATGGTTTTGGTATAGGTCAAGGTAATGGTTTGGGCCGCAGTCGTATAGTTGCCAGATAAACTAGCTGAAGCTGATTGGTAGTTGTAATCTTCAATAGTAGGGGTCTCAATTGTATAGGCACTGCCAATGTCACCCGTCATTGTTTTTGAAGGGGCTAATTTTTGACCAGCAGAATCTTCATAGTGCACGGTGACTTGGCCTTGTTTGGCGTACAGCAAGGTGAGACTTTGGGCGGTGCCGCTGATCGTCCCAGTTAGCGCAGCGTCATCTTGAGTGCCTTGATACGTATAACCGTCAATTTTTGGCGGCGTAACGGTAAACGGGTCGTCGATAGCACCGGTAATTTTAGTTGCCGTCTGAATCTCAGTCATTGGGTCATTAGCATCAACATAATGGACGGTGACTGGTTGAGCTGCTTTGGGTTGCCAGACAAAGGTATCGGTGGCTTGGGTTTTTGTCCCATCATAGGCTGAAACCAGTTGGTCAGTTGTCAAGACTTGATCGCCATTAGGATGATTGGTAGTCCCGGTGCCGATGTTTTGCCAATAACCCGTGTACTTATTGGTTTCATTGACATCAGGTAAGCCGGTCCCGGCTAATTTAGAATAGGGGCCCAGTTTGAGGACTTTCAAGTTCCAAGCCATAGTGAACATTCTCCAAGTCCCACCAGAAGAGGATGCTAGGTGACGCATATCAAAAGATGACAGGTCGATACTACTCAAGCTAGAAACGGTAAACATACTGTCCATACTTGAAATATGACTCGTATTTTCCCAATTAGATGTATCCAAATCTAAGACCTGCAACTGATAACCAAACATTGATAAGCTGACTTTGCTAGCTTTAAAGTTCCAGCCGGATAAATCTAACCGTTTGAATAACCGCTCGCTATTATCACCCAGCGCGCCAGTACGTGAGAAGGCCATAGAGGTGTTGGTTAATGAACTGACATCCCAATGACTTAAATCAAGCGTACCAACCAGCGCGGTGGCAAAGAAGGTGCGATTCATGGAACGGATGTTACTGGTTTGCCAATTTTCAATGCCGGTGAGGTCAGTTAACTGTGAGTCAGCATAGAAGAGCTCATCAATAATCGTGGTTTTACTGGTATTGATATAACTGAGACCGTTGATGGCAGTAAGATTGCCTAAATTGCCAAAGATTCCAGTGGCGTTGGTATTAAAATTAACGGGTCCCGTAATATCGATTGTTGTAATCTGTGAACTATAAGCATTCCAAGGTGAGGTGTTACCGGAGTGCGAAGCAAAATCACCGGCACCGATGGTTAAGATACCATCTTGCAGCGACCATGGACTCGTTCCAAACGTGCCCGTAATCGGATCGGCTGTGGTGGCCGGGGCCACTAGTGATGTGACTGCGCGTGCGGTTGGTAACGGTGTGGCTGGTGGTGGACTGATGACACTACTCGTCGTTGTCAGCTCCGTTAACGTACTAGCGTTAACTGGTCTAACTGTAATCGCTATCATTATGATGAAACCTAAACTAAGTCCTAATAAACTAAGCCAACATTGCTTGCTTCTCCCCAAAGTGAACATGTGCTTGGTCCTCCTTAATGTGGTAAGCCAAATTAACTAACGATTTCACCTCAATTATAATATGCTTCAGGATACTTGTATACCTTTATTATAAAAGTGGTTGATTGACATCTGATCTAGTAATCAAGAAATATAAAATCAACATTCACTGGTTAAACCAAGCGATTGATATTAGGCTAAGGCCGATGATCAGGAATTGTCGATTGGTCCTGTACAGTCCCGGTTAATTAGAAATTATTTTTATTGAAATCTTGATTGTTAAGCACGTTAAAGCTAGTCAGACGGGGGCGTAAATAAAGCTTAAGTCACGACCAATAAACTTTCTTTTAGACCTTACTTTCAGGTAAACTAGACAAGGGTGGTGACTCGAATGGATTTTATTGATTTAACACCAATAACCTTACAACATACCCCACTAGGCACTCGCTCACAGTGGCCTAAGGAACATGATCGGCAGTTAGATTGGGCTAAGCTCAGTGCCTTGATTCGCGATAATCAAGACGTTATTGCTGTCGTTCAAGCTGGGCTGGCGGAAGATTGGTTAAACACCCATGGGACAATTTGGGATGATCAACGGGGGTATTATCGGCATCCTAATGATAATCGCGATTTCGATGATACCGTCTTTTGGGCTGCGTCAACGTGGGCGACCCCGGCGATTCTAGTGACGTTTCATAATGAACTGACGCAAGCTTTTGCGTGTGACAAAAAGGGCAATGACCCTGATTTTCATTACTTAGGTTAACTGAAGATAAAGGGATAATTGGTATAAACAAATGGAGGTAATGAGTTGAAAGTTGGCATTGATAAGTTGCATTTTGCAACCTCACATTTATACGTAGATATGGCTGAATTAGCCACAGCACGGCAAGCTGCACCTGATAAATACTTAATTGGGATTGGCCAGTCTAAGATGGCTGTGATCCCGCCGAGTCAAGATGTGGTCACCTTAGCGGCTAATGCCGCGGCCCCCATGTTGACAGCCGAAGATATTGCGGCGATTGATTTGGTGGTTGTGGCGACTGAATCTGGTATCGATAATTCTAAGGCAACGGCAATTTATGTGGCCCGTTTATTGGGGTTATCAAAGCGCGTTCGGACTATAGAGATGAAGGAAGCCTGTTACGCGGCAACGGCGGGGTTGCAATTGGCAGCTGACCATATCCGGGTACATCCAACTAAAAAAGCGCTTGTGATTGGTAGTGACATTGCTCGATATGGGTTACATACCCCGGGTGAACCAACCCAAGGTGGCGGGGCGGTCGCGATGTTGGTGAGTGCTGATCCGCAAGTCTTAGCGTTGGACGATGATTCGGTCTTGTTGAGTGAAGATATTATGGACTTTTGGCGGCCGTTGTATCATACAAATGCATTAGTTGATGGCAAATATTCGTCTAACATCTATATTGATTATTTCCAAGATGTTTTCCAAGAATACTTGCAACAGCAGTCAATGTCGATCAATGATTTTACGGCTTTGACTTTTCATTTGCCATATACAAAAATGGGATTAAAGGCATTGCGTAGTGTCTTACCATCCGCCGATTCAGCACAACAAAACCGGTTATTGGCGCACTTTGAAAATAATCGTTATTTTAGTCGCCAAGTCGGTAATTTATATACGGGCTCGTTATATCTAGGGGTGTTGTCACTACTATTGAATGATGCCAATTTAAAGGCTAACGATTTAATTGGCTTGTTTAGTTACGGCTCCGGTGCTGAAGGCGAATTTTATACGGCTCGGCTGCAACCGGATTATCAAACGGGTTTGGATTTAGGGCTGCCACAACGATTAGCGCGTCGACAACGTGTGGATGTGGCAACTTATGAAACATTATTTAAACAACAGCTTCAATTAAATGCAACTGATCAGCAGATTGAAACCGCTAATGATCCACACCGTTTCGTCCTGACTGGTCAACTAAATGAACAGCGTCAATATTTAGATCGTCAACAAAGTTAAAGCGTGATTAAATAAGCCAGCTCCAATCAGTTTTTGATTGGAGCTGGCTTATTTTTGATCGTTTTATTTTTTTAAGTTATTCACGAGAACTTTACCATCTTTTAAGCTGAGCAACGTGGTGTTTTTAGTGCCCGGTTGCAACACTCGAATCGTATAGCCTTTAGCTAGATTCTTCTTAATTGAACTTGATAACGATTCATAATTTGTCGTCACCGTAGTCAAGGCTTTTTGGTTCTTAGCGGGATACTTTTTGATAATTTTAAGCGACTTGACGTATTTCTTGTTTGTTGGCATTAAGGTAAAAGTCTTAGTCTCACGATCCAACGTAAAGGTCCCAATCGACTTGTAATTTGCCTTCAATTGCTTCAAAATACTGTCTTCTTTAAGCTTAGTTGTAGCCGCGGCCTTTTTTTGACTAGCTTCATTAAAGACGGCTTCCGATGAGGATAGCTTAGCCGAAGTCGCCGTTGATGACGATTTTTGACTAGTCGCGGTTTTCTCAGTCTTAGGATGATTATACGGCCAGAATGGTAACTTGATGGTGGCGTACGCCGTCACCAATGCACTCAGCACCGTAATGGTCGCTAAAAATTTCCAACCGTTTCCACTTTGACGTGCGGAGATTAGTGAGAACAAAGCTAGTAAAAACACGATGATACCAATGATTGCTAAAAATAACACAAAATCAACTCCCCCAGATTTAATAGACTAATTTATTATACCATTGGAAGAGGGTTCAACTAACTGGAGACATGTCTTAATTGTTAAGAAACTGTAAAACAACTGACCCAGCATTGCCTTATTAACGTTGTATAATCGGGTTAATCATTAAAAATAGGAGTGTGTTCATGAGAAAAGGAAAGTTAGGTCGCCTAATTATTGCGGGTATTAGTGGATTGATCGCGTTGGGGATTAGTACGAGTGCTTTTGCGAGTGCTAATAAAGTCATCGATGTCTCACAATATCAAGGTAATATTAATTGGGCTAAAACGGCTAAAGTCACGAAGATGGCCATCATCCGAGTCCAACATGGTGGTGAAACGATTGATACTAAGCGTAATGTGAATGCGAATGGTGCTGCGAAACATGGTGTCCCATTTGGCCAATACACCTTTGCAGAATTTACGAGTGTCAAAGACGCTCAAACCGAAGCGCGGCAATTTTATAGCCGGAGTAACTCAAAAGCTAAATTCTTTGTCTTAGATGATGAAAAGCATATGAGTGGCGTTTCAAGTGCAGCCGAACGTAAGTATGCGACGGCTTGGGTCACTGAAATGCGTAAGTTGACCAACAAAAAGTTAATCTTATATTCTGGAGAATGGTTTGCTAGCACGGTTAAATTTGAGACCAGTCAGTTTGATGGCACTTGGATTGCGAACTATTCAGCCAAACCTAAGTTGAAGGCTGATCTTTGGCAATATTCCGCGACCGGTCGCGTGAGCGGCATTAGCGGTAATGTTGATATGAATAAGATTTTAGATTCATCAGCGGTCAATAGCTGGATTAAGGGTAAAGCAACGAAATATTATCATACCGCGCCCGCAAGTGGTCAAATTAAGACGTTGAAAAAAGTTCGCGGTTATGACGATGTGAACTTCAAGACAAAGACCGGGGCCAGCTATGGAAAGCATAAGACGTTAAACGTTACTGGTGTTCAAAAATCAGCCGGTGGGGCTTATCGTTTCGTACTTGACAACGGTAACTTTATTACCGCAAATAAAACGTATGTTGTAACGGATTAAATTATATTAACTAGACGGTCTGGCAGTTGCTGACCGTCTTTTTTGAGGAGTGAAACGGGAAAATGCCAACGCGATTTTTAAAGCCACACGAAGCTAACCAGGCCGCAATGGCAGCCTATATGCGTCATCAATTTGACTTTTTAGGTGTTAAGACGAGCGAACGGCGGCAACTGACGCGCCCTGTGATCAAAGCTAGTCGGCAGTTAACGTCAGCTGAATTCTCAAATTGGTTGCAATTTTACTACGATCAACCGGAACGTGAATATCAATACGTCGCGATTGATTTGGCTTTGGCCAACGTTCGCCGGCTGACTTTAGCACAGTATCAATGGTGTCAGCAGCAAGTAACAGTCAAAGCGTGGTGGGATAGTGTGGATGCTTGGCGTAAAGTTTTAGCCACTTACATTTGGCAACATCAAGCGTTAGCGACCTTGGGACCAGCATATCTAACCGCTGAGGACATGTGGCTGCGCCGGGTTGGGATTACGTTACAGTTAACGCAAAAGACTGCGACTAACCGGGCCTACTTGACGCAAGCAATTACCGCTAATTTGTTCGACGACGCGTTCTTTATTCAAAAAGCGATTGGTTGGGCGCTACGTGACTATGGCAAGGCTGAACCAGCTTGGGTTCGCGACTTTCTACAAAGTCACCAATTATCAACATTAGCCCGACGCGAAGCCAGTAAATATTTGTAACAAAAAAACGCCGATCAGCTGATCAGCGCTTAGAGTTTAATAGAGCATGTCACGATAAAGACCCACGACTTTACCTAATACTGAAACATTAGTTAAAATAATTGGGGCCATCGTATCGTTTTCTGGTTGGAGCCGGTAGTGATCGGCTTCTTTGAAGAATCGTTTACACGTGGCTTCATTTTCGTCAGTCATGGCGATGATAATATCACCATTATCAGCGAACGATTGCCGGCGAACGATCACTTGGTCACCATCCATAATACCGATGTTGATCATACTTTCGCCACGAATCGTTAGCATGAATAAGTCACTGCCGAAGGTTTCTAGTTCTTTAGGCATTGGAAAATAGTCGGTTGCTTCTTGGACTGCTAGAATTGGTTGTCCCGCAGTTACGGTTCCGAGGACTGGAATCTGGTGGGGATTGATTTCAACCCCCAGTGCTTCGTAACCAGCTGCAGTGACTTCAATGGCCCGCGGTTTAGTCGGGTCTTTTTCTAGCAACCCTTTTTTCTCCAGCCGCGCCATGTGTCCGTGCACCGTTGAAGTTGAAGATAAGTTAACCGCTTCGCCAATTTCACGAACGGTTGGCGGGTATCCTTTTTCATTGACTCGATCATAAATAAAACGCAGAACGGCCATTTGTTTGCTTTCCGATGTTTTACTCATCTTGGCACCTCATTTTTAGTTTTCATTAATTGGTAGCTTAATTGTAGCATAGGCGTTACTAATTTTCAAACAAGCGTTCGGTTGACAAAACAATTTTTTTGATTTATGTTCGGAAATCAGGTATTCTATTCTTGCTTTTGAAAGGAGTGAACGAATTTGATTTCAAAAGAACTCATTGGCCGCATTAATGAATTGGCTAAAAAGGCCAAATCTGAAGGGCTAACTGAATTAGAAAAAATCGAACGTAAGGATTTACGGGCGAAATACTTAAAAGAATTTCGCGCAGGCTTTCGGCAACAAGTGGAAATGTTGCAAGTCTACGATAAAGAGGGTAAGGAAGTTACCCCCGAAAAGGTACGCCAGGTCCAACGTGATCGCGGCTTGCGTGATGATTAAACCGTGCTAGGAAAATTTGCGAAAACGTAAATTTTCCTTTTCTTTTAGAATTAAGTTGTGTAGACTAGTTTAATGAAGACTGTTTAAGGGAGGGGAATGACTGTGTCAACTGGTATTTGGATTTTAATCGTCGTTGTCGGCGTGTTGGTTGGCTTGACTGGTGGCTTCTTTGGTGCTCGGCACTATATGCAAAATTATCTCAAGCAAAACCCGCCGATTAGCGAAGAAATGTTACGCACAATGATGATGCAAATGGGTCAACGCCCATCCGAAAAGAAACTTCATCAAATGTTGAATTCGATGAAAGCTTCCGCTCGTAACGAAAAGTAAACGAGTTAATAAAAACACGCCCTTAGTTGGCGTGTTTTTTTGTGGCTGGATCAACGTAATGGAAGTTTGGATCAATTTCTTGATCCAAATCATCAAAAGCCGCCAGCATCTTGGTCTCAATTTGTTTTTGACCGGCATCGTCTAGCTTCAGTTTTCGGTCAATATAGATGGGTTCGCCGAAACGGATGGTGATTCGTTGTCGCGTGAATAGCCGTTTGAAGGTTAGCGGACCTTGGTAAACTGTCGGAATTAAGGGGACACCAGCCATTTTTGCAATCACCGTGGCGCCACCTTTAAGTTCTTGTGAGTGCCGGGTCCCTGAAGGAAACATGATTAATGAAAACTGGCCACTCCGTAAGAACTTGACCGGCGTCTTAATGGCGGATGGTCCAGGATGAGCCCGGTTCACCGGAAAGGCGTTGGCATGGACTAGGATAAAACGTAATACTGGATTCTTAAATAGTTCTTCTTTAGCCATAAAGCTGAATTGCATGGGACTACCAGCTAAGGCGTACAGCAGTGGGTCAAACCAGGTTCGGTGCGGCCCAACGAGGATGTAAGCCCCTTGCGGTAGGTTTTCACGTCCCTGGTAGTGGGGCTTGCCATTGATTAGACCAATGATGAGCCGTACCAGGCCGCGCATGAATGAATAAAACATCGCGCAAACTTCCTTTCGATTGAGTACTGCTCATAGTATGACGAAATTTCGAGCGTCCTGCAAGTAATTTGTGGTAAGCTAACAATGAGTTTTTTTGAAAGGCGGGGTTCGATGGCAACGGTCGACTTGCATCCGGATGAACGGATTGATCGATTATATAGTAAAGAGATTCAAATTATTCAAAGTGCCACCGTATTTTCTTTCTCACTTGATGCGGTATTGCTAGGGGCATTCGCCACGGTGCCGCAAGCGGCAAAAACTAAAACGGTTGACTTGTGTGCGGGGAATGGCGCGGTCGGCTTATTTGCGAGTGCTCAAACCCGAGGGTCTATCGTCGAAGTTGAGATTCAGCCCCGATTAGCGGATATGGCGCAACGGAGTATCCAACTGAATGATTTAACTGCGCGCATGTCAGTCTTAAATCAGGACCTACTGACGGTAACCGCCACGATTCCAAAAGATTCAGTGGACGTGGTCTTGTGTAATCCGCCGTATTTTAAAGACCAGCCAACTAGTCAGAAGAATCCGAATCCGCACTTGGCGATCGCGCGGCATGAAATTTCTGCGAATTTAGATCAGATTTTAGCGGTAACAAGTGATTTACTGAAAATGAATGGCAAGGCTTATTTTGTGCATCGGCCAGAACGCTTAGATGACTTATTCACAGCAATGCGCGCACACCGCTTAGCTCCTAAGCGGTTGCGATTCGTCCATCCTAAAGCGGATCGAGAAGCCAATATGGTTTTGATTGAAATGATCAAAGACGGCCGGCCAAATGGGGTCCGAATCATGCCGCCAGTCGTGGTATATCAAGCAGATGGGACATATGGAGAAGAGGTGCACCAATTACTCTATGGTCACTAAACCTTACTATTTCTATGTACTCTTATGTGCCGATCAGACGTTATATGGCGGTTTTACTGATGATTTGGAACGGCGGCTGGCAACTCATAATGCCGGTAAAGGGGCGAAGTATACCCGACCTAGATCCCGCCGACCACTGAAAATGATTTATCATGAAACTTTTTCAAATAAATCGGCAGCACTAAAAGCGGAGTATGCCTTTAAACATCAGCCTCGCGCTGCAAAATTAAAATTCCTGGCAGCCCACGATGTAAAAATTTAAAGAAGTTTTCATAAATAGTCATTCTATTTCTGACATTTACTGTTATAATATTCTATGTATCAATATATAGGAGGAATTTCTGTAATGAAAATTATTGCATATGCTGTACGTGATGACGAACGTCCATTCTTCAAGACTTGGATGGAAGAACATCCCGATGTTGAAGTTAAGTTAGTTCCCGAACTACTTGATGAAAAGACTGCCGAATTGGCTAAGGGCTTTGACGGTGCCGATGTATACCAACAAAAGGATTACACCGCTGCTGTTTTGAACAAGTTAGCTGACGAAGGCGTTAAGAACATTTCACTTCGTAACGTTGGTGTCGACAATGTTGACGTCCCAACTGTTAAAGAACGTGGATTGAACATTTCTAACGTACCTGCATACTCACCAAATGCGATTGCTGAATTATCAGTAACCCAATTGATGCAATTGTTACGTCAAACACCTAAGTTCAACAAGAAGTTAGCTAAGCAAGACTTCCGTTGGGCACCAGATATTGCCAAGGAATTAAACACCATGACTGTTGGTGTCATTGGTACTGGTCGTATTGGCCGTGCTGCTATTGATATCTTCAAAGGTTTCGGTGCTAAGGTTATCGGTTACGATGTTTACCGTAATGCTGAACTTGAAAAAGAAGGTATGTACGTTGACAGTTTGGACGAATTATATGCCCAAGCTGATGTTATCACGTTACACGTTCCTGCTTTGAAGGACAACTATCATATGTTAAACGCTGACGCCTTCAGTAAGATGAAGGATGGCGCTTACATCTTGAACTTTGCCCGTGGGACTCTCATCGATTCAGAAGACTTGATCAAGGCTTTAGACAGCGGCAAAGTTGCCGGTGCTGCACTTGACACTTATGAATACGAAACTAAGATCTTCAACAAGGATCTTGAAGGTCAAACGATTGATGACAAGGTCTTCATGAACTTGTTCAACCGCGACAACGTTTTGATTACACCACATACTGCTTTCTACACGGAAACAGCTGTTCACAACATGGTGCATGTCTCAATGGACAACAACAAACAATTCATCGAAACTGGTAAAGCTGACACGCAAGTTAAGTTTGACTAATTTCTGTTGAATTTTAAATAAAGAGCACGTTAATCTTCGGATTAGCGTGTTTTTTTATATTTATAATGAAAGATCGTCTACTCACAGCCAGTTATTCTGGCGCTTGGTGCTGGTTAACCTTGCCGTTTACCGCTTGATTGCTAGGGCTCAGTTTGACGTTAAGGCCATTCTTCAAAACTGATTTTGAACCTAGATTCGAGAAAAGCACTGGCATTAAGGCTAGCCACACAGCTAGGGTCACTGAAGAATAATAGCGATTCATTGTATAAGCAATCTGATATTGACATTGGGCGGACCAGAATGGGTAGCATAGTCTAGTAAGCACTAAGTGTCATCATTGCTTGATTTATAGGGATATATCAGTAACACAATATTTTAGTTGCTGAAATAGTTATCTATTAATTGTCGCAAGCACGGTTTTCGGGTAAGCTAGTAAGTGGTTTGGCTGGCGAGATTGCTAGCGTGACAGCTTGGAACCAAATGACGAACTCATAAATCAATATCAGTGGATTTAATAGTTAGATCGCCATGCCTAAAAGCTAAACGGATAATGATTTATTTATATCATATGAGGGGGAATGGAACATGAAAGTATTGATGCCTTATTTTAAGCGGTATCACGTCGATGTCAGTATTGCACTGTTGTCGGTGCTTGTTTTAGTATTTGCCACGTTATGGCAACCAAGGTTATTGCAGGTTGTGATGACCGCTATTATTAAAAATGATCAGCAGACGGTCATGCGAGAAGGGGTCATGCTACTGGGACTGGCTGTGCTAGGGATTGCCGGTGGGGTGATCAATACAGTCTATTCTGCCCGCGTTGCCTTAGGGGTGGCGACTGATCTGCGTGCTGATTTGTATGCGAAGATTCAATCTTTCGCTTATGCGGATGTTGAGACCTTTTCAGCGTCTAACTTAGTGGTTCGGATGACAAATGACATTAATCAGGTCCAACAAATTGTGATGGCAGCGTTTCAACAGATTACGCGGATTCCGTTATTATTTGCGGGCGCCCTTATTTTAGCCGTGGTGACGATGCCGGAACAATGGTGGGTCATTCTGGTAATGATGCTGGTTATTTTACTGGCTTCCTGGATAGCAGTTGGTCGGATGACGACCTACTTTGCCGAAACACAACAAGATATTGAAAACGTGAATACCGTGACACGGGAAAACTTAATGGGAATTCGCGTCGTTAAATCGTTTGTACAAGAAACAAACGAAATCCATAAATTCTCACAGGCGTCCGATCAGTTAACAGCGGTCACGGCCAAGATTGGTTATTGGTTCTCAATCCTAATGCCCATCTTCTTCTTAACGGCAAACTTGGCAGTCGGGGTCGCAGTTTATCTAGTTGGTCAAAATATAACGGTTCATCCCGGTTATTTAGCGGCTATTACTAGCTTTGTGGCTTATTTGATGCAAATTTTGTACGCGGTCATTAACGGTGGCTTTTTGATGACCTTTGCCTCTCGGGCCTTTATTTCGATTGGCCGAATTAGTGAAGTTTTAGCAACGCAACCAAGTATGACCTACGTGGCTGGTGAAGATGAGACACCGTTGACTGGTGAAATCGCTTTTGAACATGTGACGTTTACTTATCCGGGAGATACACAGCCAACCTTAAAGGATATTAGTTTTAAAGTCCAAGCAGGAGCCATGCTGGGAATCGTTGGGGCCACTGGGTCTGGTAAGACGACACTGGCTCAACTGATTGCCCGATTATACGATCCTGACAGTGGTCGAATCACGATTGGTGGCATGGATGTCCGACAAATTCCCGAAAAACGGTTGCGGGCGACGGTGGCCTACGTGCTACAGCGTTCAACCCTATTCTCCGGGACGATTGCGGGAAACTTAAAGCAAGTTCGTCCTGACGCTCAAATTAGCCATATGCAGTGGGCTGCTAACGTGGCACAAGCGTCCGAGTTTATTGAACGGTTGCCCCAAACCTACGATGCGCCGGTTGAAGAGCGGTCACAAAACTTTTCGGGTGGGCAAAAGCAACGGCTCGCGATTACCCGCGGGATCATTGCCAATCCAGAAATCTTGATTTTAGACGATGCGACTTCGGCGTTAGATGCGCGGTCAGAAAAGCTGGTTCAAGAAGCCATGGACCGTGACTTGACGTCGACAACGACGGTCGTCATTGCCGAAAAGATCGCGTCGATTATTCGGGCTGACCAGATTTTAGTGCTGGATGCTGGCCGGATTAGCGGCAGTGGTACTCATCAACAATTATTACAAAGTAATGCAATCTATCAAGCGATTTATCAAACTCAAAAGGCACGTGAGGAGGCGGTTAAATGAGCGACTTACGAAATGCAGGTAAGTACTATTGGCATTATTTGAAAAAATACTGGCGTGGATTTATTTTAAGTGCCGTGCTGATTGGTATTTCGACCTGGTGTATCGTTGTGGCGCCGACTTATTTAGGACGAGCGGTTGAAGAATTGACGACTTATCTGGATCAGTGGTTGAATCCAACGACGCGGGCGCAGGCTAGTTTAGGCACATTCAATCATACGTTGATCATTTACGTCCTCTTGTATGTTGGGGATGCAGCTACGATTTTCATCGCCAGCTTGATTCTGGCCCGCGTGACGGCTTACTCAACTGGGACGATGCGGGTTGGCCTATTTCGAAAGATGCAACGGATGCGGGTCAAGTATTTTGATACGCATAGTGATGGCGATATTTTGGCCCGGTTTACGTCTGATTTGGATAATATTTTTAATGCTATGAATCAGGCGCTACTCGAAGTACTATTAGCAGTTGCTCAGTTTGTGGGGATCTTGATTGTCATGTTTAACCAGAATGTCACGATGGCTTGGGTCACCATGGCCTCAACGCCGGTTGCCTTGATTATTGCAGCGTTGGTCATGCGTAAAGCCGGCACGGCCGTTAACCAGCAACAAGATGATATTGGGCAATTGAATGGCTATATCAATGAACAAATTACGGGTCAAAAAGTTTTGATTACCAATGGCTTGCAGCAGGATTCTAAACGTGGATTTGATAAGTACAATCAGCAAGTACGTCAATCGGCATTGACCGGTCAAATCTGGTCAGGTATTTTGAATCCTTTGATGCAAGGAATGTCGTTATTGAATACGGCCATTGTGATCTTTTTCGGTTCGTGGCTGGCTTTAAACGGCAGTTTATCAAAAGGTGCGGCCTTGGCGTTGGTCGTTGTGTTTGTGAATTATGCGCAACAGTATTATCAACCGATCATGTCGTTGACCAGCCTTTACAGTATGATTCAGCTGGCGATTACTGGGGCCCGGCGGATTGATGAAGTGCGTGATCAACCGGATGAGGTGAATCCAGTCGATGGTGGCCGTCCAGATGGCATTCAGCACGAACTAATGATTAATGATGTGCGCTTTAGTTATCTGCCTGGTAAAGAGATTTTACACGGGATCACGATCAACGTGCAACGTGGTGAGATGGTCGCATTAGTGGGGCCAACCGGTTCTGGGAAGACGACTGTGATGAATTTACTGAATCGGTTTTACGACGTGGATAGTGGTCAGATTACGTTTGATGGCGTTGATATTCGGACGTTTGATTTGAAGGCGTTGCGCCAAAACGTGGGGATTGTGCTACAGGAGCCTCAGTTGTTCACAGGCACGATTGCGGATAATATTCGGTATGGTGAGCCGGGAGCTAGCATGGAGCGCGTGATTGCGGCTGCCAAGCAGGCAAACATTCATGATTTTATTGAAAGCTTACCGGATCAATATGCGACGCAAGTTTCTGACGAGCAGAGTATCTTCTCAGCGGGACAAAAGCAGTTAATGTCGATTGCCAGAACGATTTTAACTGATCCGCGATTGTTGATTCTGGACGAAGCAACGTCTAACGTGGATACAGTGACCGAGGCTAAGATTCAAGCAGCCATGGATAATGTGATTCAAGGCCGGACCAGCTTTGTTATTGCGCATCGCTTAAAGACCATTTTGAATGCTGATAAAATCGTGGTGCTGAAAGATGGCTCAATTATTGAGCAGGGGAGTCATGCGGCGTTACTAGCCGAAAATGGCTTTTATGCCGAGCTTTATCGTAATCAAATGGTCTTTGACTAGTTGATTTTGAGAATTCTAAAAAGACAGTTGCCGTTAACTGAATGGCAACTGTCTTTTTAATGTGCAGGCTTAAACTGGCGCTGCTTGGATTAGGGCGGTGAGTAATTCACTCATTTCAGCCGGTGTTTCCACGATTTGATCTGGAATGACGGACGGCTGAACTTGCCGGACTTGGCGATGGTTAAACCAAAATGTCTGCCAGCCAGCGTGCTTGGCACTGGTAATATCTAAAGTCGCATTATCACCAACGTAAGCTGCTTGGTTAGCTTTAATGCCAGCTTGATGGGCCCAAGTCGTAAAAATCGACGGATCGGGTTTAGCGAGTGCAATCTCATCCGAAATAAAAATATTATCTGGATGTACGTAGCGTTCAATCTGCAACTGATGCAACTTTTTTCGTTGAATGGTTGCTGGGCCGTTGGTAATAATACCGATTTGAAAACAATGACTTAATTTTTCGAGAACGGGGGCGAGTCCCGGAAATAACTCGATTTTAGCTAAGGCCTGATGGTAGGCTAGCTCAAATTGGATTGCCCAATCGGTAGTGATGGTCTCCGTGAGTAGTGTCGCCAAAGTATGCCGTAACCGGGCTGTCTGCCAAGCTTCCAGACTAAGCTCCTTGGCCGTTACTTGATGGAAATTTTGGTCGGTAAAATCGCGAAAACGGTTAAAAACGTTAGCCAGTTCAGTGGGTGTCAAACGTGACTGAGTCATCTGACTTAAAGCGGTACTGAATGGTGATTTTTGATCGTAGAGTGTATCATCTACATCAAAAATGATGGCTTTAATCATTTTAAATTGAGCCTCCTATGCGAAAGATAGTTTAGCACACAATTTAAAAATCACAAATTCCTGATGAAAATTCTTGCAAGCATCGCCAATCTTCGGTATACTAATTTTCGGTGCTAAAACACCAATTCACACTCGTAGTGATGATATCAGTGGTGCTCATTGAGTCCTGATGTCAAGGGAGCTGCGAGGAGGATCAAAACTAATTTTTTGGAGGCAACATATATTATGGCTGTTATTTCTATGAAACAATTGCTTGAAGCCGGTGTCCATTTCGGTCACCAAACTCGTCGTTGGAACCCAAAGATGAAACCATACATCTTTACGGAACGTAACGGTATTTACATCATTGACTTACAAAAGACGGTCAAGATGATCGATTCTGCTTACAACTTTGTTAAGGATGCCGCTGCTGATGATGGCGTTATCTTGTTTGTTGGGACTAAGAAACAAGCCCAAGATTCAATCGAAGAAGAAGCAACTCGTGCCGGTCAATACTTCGTTAACCATCGTTGGTTAGGTGGGACTTTGACTAACTGGAACACCATCCAAACTCGGATCAAGCGTCTTAAAGATTTGAAGAAGATGGAAGAAGACGGGACCTTTGATCGTTTACCTAAGAAGGAAGTTTCATTATTAATCAAGCAACGTGCTAAGCTTGAAAAGTTCTTAGGTGGGATTGAAGATATGCCTCGCATCCCAGATGTGATCTTCATCGTTGACCCTCGTAAGGAACAAATTGCGGTTAAGGAAGCTCAAAAGTTGAACATTCCGATTGTCGCAATGGTTGATACGAACACTGATCCTGATGACATTGATGTTATCATTCCTTCAAACGATGACGCTATTCGTGCCGTTCGTTTGATTACTTCTAAGATGGCTGATGCTGTCATTGAAGGCCGTCAAGGCGAAGACGAAGATGTTACTGAAGCTTCATTCAAAGGTAACAAGGACGCTAAGAAGTCAGTTGACTCTTTAGAAGACATCGTTGAAGCTGTTGAAGGCGACAATGATACTAAGTCTGACAATAAATAATTGAAATAATTAGGCTGTCTTAAAAATCGCGGACCTCATCGGCCTGATTTTGAGGGCAGCCTTTTATCAAAAAAATAAACATGCTCAAAGGAGAGTAAACTATGGCAAAGATTTCTGCAGCACAAGTTAAAGAACTCCGTGACAAGACCGGTGTTGGTATGATGGACGCGAAAAAGGCGTTAGTTGAAACTGAAGGCGACATGGAAAAAGCCGTTGACGTTTTACGCGAAAAAGGCGTTGCTAAAGCTGAAAAGAAGAGTGGCCGAGTTGCCGCTGAAGGAATGGCCGCTGTGGCTGTTAAGGGCGACCATGCTGCGATCGTGGAAGTTAACTCTGAAACCGACTTCGTTGCTTCTAGTGATCCATTCAAAGCTTTAATTGCTGAAATCGCTGATAAGATTGCTGATGAAGCACCTGAATCAGTTGAAGCTGCCTTAGCCTTGAAATCTGACAAAGGGACCGTTAACGATGACATCATTGCCACGACGCAAGTTACTGGTGAAAAGATCAGTTTACGTCGTTTCAAAGTTATCGAAAAGTCAGCTGACCAAAACTTTGGCTCATACATCCATAATGGTGGCCAAATTGGCGCCTTAGTTGTTTTGGATGGTGCTGATGAAGCAACCGCTAAAGACGTTGCGATGCACGTTGCTGCGATTA
Organism: Lactiplantibacillus dongliensis; assembly: GCF_005405105.1. Taxonomy (GTDB): domain Bacteria; phylum Bacillota; class Bacilli; order Lactobacillales; family Lactobacillaceae; genus Lactiplantibacillus; species Lactiplantibacillus dongliensis. The sequence continues at coordinate 34,572 of NZ_BJDK01000015.1, read as the reverse complement.
ACCCAGAATACGTTTCACGGGAACAAGTGCCGGCTGACACATTGGCTCATGAAAAAGAAGTTTTGGTTAAAGAAGCTCAAAACGAAGGCAAGCCTGAAAAGATCATCGAAAAGATGGTTGAAGGTCGCTTAAACAAGTGGTTGGCTGAAATCAGTTTAGATGATCAAGAATTCGTTAAGGATTCTGACCAAACTGTTGATCATTTCGTTCAATCAAAGGGTGGCAAGGTTAATACTTTTGTCCGCTTTGAAGTTGGCGAAGGGATCGAAAAGCAAACTGGTAATTTCGTTGATGAAATTATGAGTCAAATCAAAGACTAATAAGTCGCCTTAATGTGGAGGGATTGGGACATACTTGCCCTAATCCCTCTTTTTTTGCGGCGAAATGTTGGTTTTTAAGTAAGAATCAAGCCTTTGCGCTAAATGCCTATAAATATTATGGTAAAATGAAGACAGATAATCTTGAGGAGGACGAAACGATGTCGGAAGTTAAATATAAGCGTGTGATCCTAAAATTGAGTGGCGAAGCCTTAGCTGGTGAAAAGGGATTTGGTATCAATCCACCAGTTATCAAAACGGTCGCTGAAGAATTAAAGGATGTCTATGACATGGGTGTTCAAATTGCCATTGTCGTTGGCGGTGGCAACATGTGGCGTGGCGAAGCCGGTGCCCAAATGGGTATGGAACGTGCCCAAGCAGATTACATCGGGATGTTAGCAACGATTATGAACGCTTTGGCACTCCAAGATAATTTGGAATCAATCGGTGTCCCGACCCGGGTCCAAACCTCAATTGAAATGCGGCAAATCGCTGAACCTTATATTCGGCGGAAGGCCATGCGTCATTTGGAAAAACGGCGGATTGTGATTTTTGCTGGTGGAACGGGTAGTCCGTACTTCTCAACGGACACCACCGCCGCTTTGCGGGCCGCTGAAATCAATGCGGATGCAATTTTAATGGCAAAAAATGGGGTTGACGGGGTTTATTCCGCTGATCCTAATAAAGACGCCAATGCCGTTAAGTTCGATGAATTAACGCACTTAGATATTATTAACAAAGGGTTACAAGTAATGGATACCACGGCTAGTTCATTATCAATGGATAATGATATTCCAGTCGTTGTCTTCAATTTAAATCAACCAGGAAATATTCGGAAAGTTGTTGCCGGTGAACATATCGGGACAACGGTCAGGGGGAAATAACATGGCAGTGACAGAACCTATCTTAAAAGATGCACAAGCTAAAATGAAAAAAGCGGAAGCCGCTTTACAACGTGAACTCGGTAACATTCGGGCGGGGCGTGCCAATGCGTCGTTGTTAAACCGGATTTCTGCGGATTATTATGGGACGCAGACACCATTGAACCAAATGGCGTCAATTACTGTTCCGGAACCACGGGTCTTGATGGTAACGCCATTTGATAAAACCGCGTTAAAAGAGATCGAAAAGGCCATCTTGGCTTCAGATTTAGGGATTAGTCCAGCTAATGATGGGACCGCAATTCGGTTAGTGATTCCACAATTAACTGAAGAACGTCGTCAGGAATTGGCTAAGGATGTTAAGGCAGAAGGCGAACGCGGCAAAGTTGCTGTTCGTAATGTTCGTCGGGATGCGATGGATGCGTTGAAGAAGGGCCATAAGAATGGCGACTTCACCGACGACCAATTACATCAATTAGAAGATCAGACTCAAAAGTTGACCGATCAAGCCGGCAAGGACGTTGACGCCATTGTCGCCGATAAAGAAAAAGAAATCCTTGAAGGTTAATCAGGGTTGCAATTTGATTAAGGCTTGAAGAAATTCAAGCCTTTTTTTGTTGACGATAGTTTAATCGCGCGTTTTTTGGTAAAATAGTGCTTGGTTAAGCTTTTTTTGGAGGTGCAATTTGTTCGCTTTTTTAAATAAAAATGATCCAGCTGAAACCACGACGCCGGCGATTGATCCCCAACGGATTCCGGCACACGTGGCCATCATTATGGATGGCAATGGCCGCTGGGCAAAAGCGCGGCATTTACCGCGGATTGCGGGTCACAAAGAAGGGATGAACACCGTCAAAAAGGTCACAATTGCCGCGAGTGACCTCGGGGTGAAAGTCCTGACCTTATATGCGTTTTCAACGGAAAACTGGAAACGGCCGACGGATGAGGTCAATTATTTGATGCAACTGCCAGTCAGTTTCTTTGATACCTTTGTACCAGACTTGGTTAAAAACAATGTCCAGGTTCAAGTCATGGGGTATACGGATAAGTTACCCGCGAAGACGCAAAAGGCTGTAAATGATGCGATTGCGGATACCCAGGATTGCGATGGCATGATTTTGAATTTTGCCTTGAATTATGGTTCGCGCTCAGAAATTGTGAGTGGCATTCAAGCGATTGCTACGCAAGTCCAAGCTGGTGAGCTGGCTGTTGATGACATTGACGAAGCCACGGTTGATCATGCACTGATGACGGCGCCACTTGCGCCCTACCATGATCCCGATCTGTTGATTCGGACAAGTGGCGAGGAACGGATCTCGAACTTTCTGCTTTGGCAGATTGCGTACAGTGAGTTAGTCTTTACAGATGTGAAATGGCCCGACTTTACTGCGACGACCCTCAAAGCCTGTATTGCGGATTATCAAAGCCGTGATCGCCGGTTTGGCGGGTTATCGAATCAAAAATAAAGGGAGTTTTAACTTATGAAACAACGTGTCATTACGGCTGTTGTGGCGTTAATCTTTTTTATCCCCGTGATTTTCCTTGGTGGGATTACACTAGATATCGTGGCAATGGTCCTCGGTGCGATTGCGATGACTGAGTTACTAGTTATGCGCAAGAAGCTCTTAATTTCGTTTGAAGCGATTATCGGGATGTTAGCGGTGATGATTGAGATTGCCCCCAACAAGTGGTTTAACGGCCTGCCTGACCAGTTAAACAAGGCTTACGTGGTTTATTTCTTGATTATCCTCTTACTCTTGCATACCGTTTGGTCACGTAACCGATTCTCATTTGATGATGCCGGGATGTTGACCTTGGGTATTTTCTACATTGGGATGGGCTTTAATTACTTTACGGCCGCTCGTGGTGTGAACGTGCAAATGTTGTTGTACTTGATGTTTATCGTCTGGGCGACTGATAGTGGCGCTTACATGGTCGGTCGGAAGTTAGGTAAGCATAAAGTGACCCCAATTAGTCCGAATAAGACTTGGGAAGGATGTATCGGTGGGAGTATCATCGGGGTTGTGATTGCCACGGCCTTTGCCATTGGATTCCAGGTCGGGTATCACAATTGGCTGAGTATGTTAGTGATCACGATTATCTTATCAGTGGTCGGTCAATTTGGTGATTTAGTAGAATCTGCGTTAAAACGGTACTATGGTGTTAAGGATTCTGGTAAGATTTTACCTGGACACGGCGGGATTTTAGACCGCTTTGACAGTATGTTACTAGTCTTTCCAATTGCCCATCTTTTCGGGTTGTTCTAACGACTAAGCATCCCCACAATTAGTGGGAGAAAGGATCCGCGCATTGATAGTTACGATTATTACCTTTATTATCGTTTTCGGGATCTTAGTGATCGTGCATGAATTTGGCCATTTTTACTTTGCCAAACGGGCGGGTATCCTTGTCCGGGAATTCTCAGTTGGGATGGGGCCTAAAGCGGTCGCATTTCGGCGCAATGCCACGACGTATACCCTGCGATTTTTACCGATCGGTGGGTATGTGCGGATGGCTGGGGTGGCCGATGATGAAGACGACGAGCTAAAGCCAGGAACCCCCGTCAGCCTGCAGATTGGCGCTGATGGTCTGGTGCACTCAATTAATGCTAGCAAGAAGACGACTTTGTTTAATGGGATTCCATTATCTGTGACGGCTACCGATCTTGAAAAAGAGTTGTGGATCGAGGGTTACGAGAACGGTGATGAAAGCGAAGTTAAACACTACGCCGTTGATCATGACGCAACGATTGTTGAAAGCGACGGCACTGAAGTTCAGATTGCCCCAGTGGATGTCCAGTTCCAATCAGCCAAACTTTGGCAACGGATGCTGACGAACTTTGCTGGTCCAATGAATAACTTCATCTTAGCCATCATTACATTTGCCATTTTAGCTTTCATGCAAGGTGGCGTAACTACGGTGACGACTAAAGTTGCTGGTACCACGGCCAATTCAGTGGCCCGTCAGGTTGGAATTAAGACGGGCGATCAGATTGTGGCCGTCAACGGTAAAAAGATGACGAGTTCACAGTCAATTTCACTATTAATTCAAGATAGTCCTAATCAGACTGTCAAACTAGGTGTCAAGCGTGCCGGCACGACGAAGACGATTGCCGTTAAGCCCGCCGCTAAAACGGTCTCTGGTAATAAGATTGGTCAGATCGGGGTCAAGTGGACCACGGCGACTGATCGCAGCTTGGGGGCAAAATTAGCGTATGGGGTTACCGGTTCTTGGAACATTACGAAACAAATCTTCCAAGTCCTCGGTCGCATGGTGACCCATGGGTTTAGCTTAAATGATTTAGGCGGACCGGTGGCCATTTTTGCCACGACGTCTCAAGCCGCCAAGTCCGGTGTCCGTCAAGTCATTTATTTATTGGCGGTCTTGTCGATTAACTTAGGCATCGTCAATTTGCTGCCGATCCCAGCCCTTGATGGTGGGAAGCTCTTGTTGAACATTGTTGAAGGGATTCGCGGCAAACCGCTACGAGTCGAAACTGAAAGTGTGATTACGTTAATTGGTTTTGGCCTCTTAATGTTATTAATGGTCTTAGTGACGTGGAATGATATTCAACGTTACTTCTTCTAAGCTAAGGTTGCGTGCTAGGCTAGCGACTAGGTTAAAATTTTAGTGCAGATAAAATAGTTTTCAAAATTTAGATCGTTGAAAAATGAACGTCGGGTTGGGCCAGTATTGGCTCAGTGGCGTGGTCGCCACGTTTCAGTCGATGCTGGCCCAATCAGGATGAGATTAAAATTGGAACAATTAAGGAGAAAATTTGTAGATGAAACAATCAAAATTGTTAATTCCTACTTTGAAAGAAGTGCCCAATGATGCCGAAGCGCTCAGTCATCAGATGATGTTGCGGGCCGGTTATATTCGTCAGATTTCAGCAGGGATGTATGCTTATTTACCATTGGCCTATCGGGTCTTAACGAAGATCGAAACGATTATTCGGGAAGAAATGGATAACATTGATGCTGCGGAAATGTTAGTTCCTGCGGTTATCCCAGCCGAACTCTGGCAAGCAACGGGGCGTTATGACACTTACGGTCCAGAATTGTTCAAATTAAAGAACCGGCACGATCGTGAGTTTATCCTTGGCCCGACTCACGAAGAAACGTTTACCTCAATCATTCGTGATGAAGTGAAGTCGTATAAAAAATTGCCATTAACGTTGTATCAAATTCAAGCCAAGTATCGGGACGAAAACCGACCACGGTATGGGCTATTACGGGGCCGTGAATTCATCATGAAGGATGCGTATTCCTTCCATGCTGATGAAGGCTCATTAGATGACACTTTCCAAGATATGGCCCAAGCGTATCAAAATATTTTTGAACGTTGTGGCTTAAAATTCCGGTCAATCATCGGTGACGGTGGGGCCATGGGTGGTAAAGATTCGCGTGAATATTCCGCGATTGCGCCCGTTGGTGAAGATACGATTGTGTACTCAGATGCCAGCGATTATGCGGCTAACTTGGAAATGGCTCGGAGTCTGTATGTGCCTAAGAAGTCGCATGCATCGTTACAAGATATGGCCAAGATTGACACCCCTGGCGTGGGTACTATCGAAGAATTAGCGAACTTCTTGAAGGTTGGTGCAGATCAATTGGTCAAGAGTATCTTATTCATGGCAGATGATGAACCAGTCTTAGCCTTAGTCCGTGGTGACCATGAAGTTAACGACATTAAGTTAAAGAACTACTTAGGGGCCGACTTCTTAGAAATGGCGACACCGGAACAAGCTAAACAATATTTGGGAGCAGGCTTTGGCTCATTAGGTCCAGTGAACGTCAGTGATGACGTGAAGATTATTGCGGATCTGTATGTCAAAGATATGGTCAACATTACGGTTGGGGCTAACGAAGATGGTCATCATTTGACTAACGTTAATCCAGAACGTGATTTTCATGCGGAAGATTACGTTGATATCCGGTTTGCTCAAGAAGGTGAATTATCACCTGATGGCGCCGGTGTCTTGAAGTTTACTAAAGGGATTGAAATCGGACATATCTTTAAGCTAGGGACGCGATATTCTAAAGACTTGCATGCAGAAGTCTTGGATCAAAACGGCCGGAACATTCCAGTGATTATGGGCTGTTACGGTATCGGGGTCTCACGGTTATTGTCAGCTATCGCGGAACAACGCGCGGATGAGAATGGCTTAGTTTGGCCAAAAGATATTGCGCCATTTGACGTCCATGTTATTCCGGTTAACGTTAAGAAGGCTGATCAAGTCGAAGTGGCGAACCAAGTGGAAACCCAATTGGAAGCAGCCGGCTATAAAGTCTTATATGACGACCGAAAAGAACGGCCTGGTGTTAAATTTGCCGACTCTGACTTAACTGGGATTCCAGTACGAATCACGGTTGGTAAAAAAGCTAGTGAGGGTATTGTTGAAATCAAGTTACGGCAAACTGGTGAGACTTTGGAAGTTAAGCAAGAAGAAATTGCCAATAACTTAGCGGTTTTGATGAAGAATATCGATTAGGTTTTCCAGTCACGACCGTTGCAAGTTAACTAAAAATTGCGTACACTTGAACCTATTGAGTATGCAGAAATCACCTAGTTTCGAGGCCCATGGAAACTAGGTGATTTTAGTTAGTCACCAAGTTAAAGGAGGAGCACGCGTGAGCTTAAATCAGCAGGAAATGTTTGAGAAATTACTCGAACAAATTGGGATGCCGATGAGTCCCATCTATACGGCTGCGACCATCGAGAAGCTGACCGTTCATCAGACCTCAAAAGTTTGGGAATTTCATTTACATTTCCAACACGTTTTGCCATTTGCGCAGTTTATGGATTTTAAAAATAAACTCCAAATCGCATTTCACGACATTGCCGGGGTTCAGTTGCAGATTACGACTGATGATACTGAAATTAACCCTACCGAATTGGCAAATTATTGGGAATGGATTGTTCAAAATAGTGGGATCAAGTCACCCTTAGTCCAGTCATTATGCAATAGTAACGTGCCGACTTATGAAGATGACCGGGTCTTGCTATTGGCTGAAAATGAAGTCATTCAAAACTTTTTAACTAATCAAGCGTTAGGACCCATTGAAGAAACCTATCAAGCGTTAGGTTTTCCCAAGTTCTCCGTCCATACGATGATTGATGAAACGGCATCACAAGCTAAGATTAAGGCGTTTCATGAACAAAAAGCCAAGTCTGATCAAGAAATGGCGAAGAAAGCTGAAGCAGCGATTAAAAAGGCCAATGAAAAGCGGGCTCAACATGCTGATGAACCGGCCCCAATTAATGGCCCGGTTCAATTAGGGAAGCAGATTAATCCGGCCGAACCAGCTAAGCAGTTAGTGCAGATTACCGAAGAAGAACGTTCGGTGATTATTGAAGGCTACGTCTTTGATATGGAAGTCCGGACGTTGCGGTCACAACGACAATTATTAATTTTAAAAGTCACCGATTATAGTTCGTCGATGGTCGTGAAGAAGTTTTCACGTAATAGTGATGATGAAGCCCAATTTGCTGCGTTACAGCCCGGCATGTGGGTGCGGGTGCGTGGTTCCGTGCAAGAGGATAGTTTCATGCGGGATTTGACGGTCAATGCGTATGATATCAACGAAACGACGCATACGTCGCGCCAAGATACCGCGCCCGCTGATGACAAACGGGTCGAATTACATTTACATTCGAATATGAGTACGATGGATGCAACCAACAGTGTGTCCGATTTCGTCAAGCAGGCTGCTAAATGGGGTCAGCCAGCGATTGCGATTACGGATCACTCCGGTGCCCAGGCGTTTCCAGAAGCGTTTGCGGCTGGTGAGAAGAACAATATTAAAGTCTTATATGGCGTTGAAGCCAATATGGTCGATGACGGCGTCCCGATTGCCTATAACGATGCCCATGTTGATCTGAAAGAATCAACTTACGTCATTTTTGATACCGAAACGACCGGGCTATCAGCGATCTATGACAAAGTCATCGAATTATCAGCGGTCAAGATGGTCAAAGGCAACGTGGTCGATCAATTTGAAGAATTCATTGATCCGGGCTTTCATTTGTCAGAAACAACGACTAACTTAACGAGTATTACCGATGACATGGTGCGCGGCTCTAAATCAGAAGAAGAAGTCTTCAAGTTGTTCCGCGAATTTTATGGTGACGCCATTGTCGTTGGGCATAATGTCACGTTTGATATCGGCTTTATGAATACTGGCTATGCCCGTCACGGTATGGGGCCGATTGAGAATCCGATTATTGATACGTTGACGTTAGCGCGCTGGCTCTATCCAACCTTTAAGAGCTACCGGTTAAATACCTTAGCGAAAAAGTTCAATGTTTCTTTGGAACACCATCATCGAGCCATCTATGATGCGGAATCAACGGGTCATTTGAACCATTTATTCTTAAAGGATGCGGAAGAACGTTATGGCGTCCAGTTCCATGATCAGTTGAATGATCATATGAATGAAAATGCTGCTTATCGGCATGCCCGGCCATTCCACGCCACGTTGTATGCCCAAACGCAAGCTGGGTTAAAGAACTTATTCCGAATTATTTCGTTATCGAACGTCGAATACTATTACCGGGTGCCCCGAGTGCCCCGTAGTATTTTGAATAAGTATCGTGATGGTATTTTGGTGGGCTCCGCTTGCTCGAGTGGGGAAGTCTTTACCGCGATGATGCAAAAAGGGAAAGCTGAGGCGCGACAAAAAGCCGGCTACTATGACTTTTTGGAAGTTCAGCCGAAGCCAGCCTATGCGCCGTTGATTGAAAGCGGCTTGATTGCGGATACCCCGCATTTGGAAGAGATTATTAGCAATATGGTCGAACTCGGTGATGAATTGAAGCTGCCGGTGGTGGCAACTGGCGATGTCCATTACTTAAATCCCGAAGATAAGATTTATCGTAAGATCTTAATTCACTCGCAAGGCGGGGCTAACCCGTTGAACCGAACGGAACGCCCGGATGTCCATTTCCGAACGACTGATGAGATGTTAAAAGATTTTAATTTCTTAGGGGCAGAGACCGCCCATCGGATTGTGGTCGAAAATTCCCAGGCGATTGCCAATCAATTTGAAATTGTCCGACCGGTTAAAGATAAGCTCTATACACCACGAATGGCCGGCGCTGAAGCTGAAATTAAGCAGTTGACGATGGATCGGGCCCATGCGTGGTATGGCGATCCGCTACCAGAAATCGTGCAAGCGCGGGTCGATAAAGAATTAAAGAGTATCATCGGGAACGGGTTCTCGGTGATTTACTTGATTGCCCAACGGTTAGTGTTTAAGTCCAATAAAGACGGCTACTTAGTTGGGTCACGGGGGTCCGTTGGTTCTAGTCTAGTGGCGACTTTATCAGGGATTACGGAAGTTAACCCGATGCCGCCGCATTATCGTTGCCCCAATTGTCAATATTCGCACTTTTATACGAACAACGAGTATGGGTCTGGCTATGACTTGCCACCGAAGGACTGTCCAAAGTGCGGCACAAACATGGTGCGCGATGGGCATAACATTCCGTTTGAAACTTTCTTAGGGTTTTACGGGAATAAAGTCCCCGATATTGATTTGAACTTCTCAGGAGATTATCAACCGATTGCCCATAACTATACGAAAGTCTTGTTCGGTGAAAAGAATGTTTACCGGGCCGGGACGATTGGGACGGTTGCTGATAAGACTGGTTATGGTTATGTCAAAGCTTATGAACGTGATACCAATCAGACGTTCCGAAATGCCGAAGTTGATCGCTTGTCAAAAGGGATTACCGGAGTCAAACGGTCAACGGGGCAACATCCGGCCGGAATTATTGTTGTGCCAGACTATATGGATATTTATGACTTTACACCGGTGCAATATCCAGCCGATGACCAGACCGCGGCTTGGCAAACGACCCACTTTGATTTCCATTCGATTCATGACAACATCTTGAAGATTGATATTTTGGGACATGATGATCCGACGATGATCCGGATGCTACAAGATTTATCCGGGATTAAGCCGGAAAGTATTCCACCAGTTGATCCCAACGTTATGAAAATCTTCTCTAGTCCGGAAGTTTTGGGCGTCACAGAAGATCAGATCTTTTCTAAGACCGGGACGTTGGGAATCCCAGAATTCGGGACGCGGTTTGTCCGCGGGATGTTAGAAGAGACCCACCCGTCAACTTTTAATGAATTATTACAGATTTCAGGGTTATCCCATGGGACCGATGTGTGGTTAGGAAACGCTGAAGAGTTGATCAAGGATGGGACGGTTACACTGGCTGAAGTTATTGGGTGTCGGGATAACATCATGACCGACTTGATCCACTACGGTATGGAATCTGATATGTCTTTCCAAATCATGGAACACGTGCGGAAAGGCCGGGGGATTCCAGACGAGTGGCAACAAGCAATGAAAGATGCCGATGTGCCAGATTGGTATATCGAATCTTGTCTAAAGATTAAGTATATGTTCCCGCGGGCCCATGCGGCGGCTTATATCTTGATGGCGTTGCGGGTGGCTTACTTCAAGGTCTACTTCCCAATGATCTATTACACGGCGTACTTCTCCGTACGAGCTGATGATTTTGATCTGGTGGCGATGTCCCATGGTAAAGAAGCTGTCAAAGCGTCGATGAAAGCCATCACGGATAAAGGGATGGATGCTTCGGCCAAGGAAAAGAACTTATTGACGGTGTTAGAATTAGCCAACGAAATGTTGGAACGCGGTTTTAAGTTCTCGATGGTCGATCTCGAAAAGTCGGATGCGGCGGATTGGCTGATCGATGGTGATACGTTGATTGCACCATTCCGGGCAGTGCCAGGTTTAGGCTTAAACGTGGCGAAGCAAATTGTCGCGGCACGGGCGGATAAACCATTCCTATCTAAGGAAGATTTATCAAAGCGTGGTAAGGTTTCGAAGACGTTAATTGACTTTATGACGGAAAATGGGGTTTTGGAAGGCTTACCTGACGAAAACCAGTTGTCATTATTTTAAAGTTAACAGCTATAAATGGCGTCGAGTTGCGGATTATGCATAATTATGATAATATATGAGTGTAATTTAAAACTCGTTAACGAGTGAGCAGCGATGCTCACTCTTTTTATTGGACTAATCTGGATAGGAGGCGCAACGTGAGCAATAACGTTATTGATACAATTCAACCGTTGGCCCAAGCCATTGTGGCGGCCCACCAGTTTGAATTAGTTGATATTGAATTTGTCCGGGAGGGCCAGAGCTGGTACCTCCGGATTTATATCGACAAACCCGGTGGCATCAACATTGAAGAGTGTGCGATGGTCAGCGATGAATTAAGTGAAAAATTAGATACGATGGATCCGGATCCGATTCCGCAAGCTTACTTTTTAGAGGTATCTTCGCCTGGTGCGGAACGGCCTTTAAAGAAGGAAGCCGATTACCAAAATGCCATTGGTCAATACGTCCATATCGGCTTGTACCAAAAAGTCGACGGCAAAAAAGTGTTTGAAGGCGACTTAGCTGAAGTCACGCCCGAAACCTTGACCATTAATTACTTAGATAAAACCCGTCATAAGACGGTCACTGTTAAGCGGGAACAGATTGCGCAAGCCCGATTAGCGGTTAAGTTCTAGCAAAGGAGTTTACACATGAGTAAGGAATTATTAGGGGCTTTAGACACCCTGGAATCAGAAAAAGGCATCAAAAAAGAAGTTGTGATCGATGCATTGGAAGCGGCTTTAGTGTCCGCTTACAAGCGTAATTACGGTCAAGCTCAGAACGTTGAAGTTGACTTTGACCAAGTAAAAGGTAATATTCATGTTTATGCGGTGAAAGAAGTTGTTGAAGACGTCTTTGATTCACGCTTGGAAGTCAGTTTACAAGATGCGTTAGAGATTAACCGCGCTTACGAAATTGGTGATGACATCCGCTTTGAAGTGACGCCCAAGAACTTTGGACGAATCGCAGCACAAACGGCTAAACAAGTCATTATGCAACGGGTTCGTGAAGCTGAACGTGGGATTATCTTTGACGAATACAGCCAGTATGAAAATGAAATCGTGACTGGGGAAGTCGAACGCCAAGATAACCGGTTCGTTTACGTCAGTTTAGGTAAGGTTGAAGCGGTCATGGGCCGTTCTGATCAATTACCAGGCGAAACATATCGGATTCATGACAAGATTAAGGTCTTCGTGTCAAAAGTAGAAAATGCGACTAAAGGTCCGCAAGTCTTTGTCTCACGGACAGCGCCGGACTTATTGAAGCGTTTATTTGAACAAGAAGTTCCTGAAATCTTTGACGGAATCGTTGAAATCGTTTCAATCGCACGTGAAGCGGGCGACCGGGCGAAAGTTGCGGTTCGATCGAACAATCCTAACGTTGATCCCGTCGGTACTTGTGTTGGTCCTAAAGGTCAACGGGTGCAAACGATCGTTAACGAATTGCATGGTGAAAACATGGATATCGTGGAATGGACCGATGATACGGCTGTCTTTATCGCGAACGCGTTAAACCCTGCTGAAGTTTTAGATGTTATCTTTGATCCAGAAAATGAACGTGGCTGTACCGTGGTTGTTCCAGACTACCAATTGTCATTGGCAATCGGTAAACGGGGACAAAATGCCCGTTTAGCAGCTAAATTAACTGGATTTAAGATTGATATTAAATCTGAGACCGAAGCTTCTGATATAATGGATGCGAACCCAACTGATGTTGCTGCTGCTGAGACCGCTGATGAAGCGCCTGAAACGGCTGACGTTGACGCCGATGATTCAGTCGACTCAGCTGCCAGTGACCAAGCAGTTGAACCAGCACCAACTGAAACCGATCAAGCCACTGCGGATGAAACCTCGGCAGCTGCGAGTGACGAATCAGCTAGTGATGATGAATAACTAAAGGAGGTCTGGGATTTGAGAAAAAGAAAAGTGCCGTTGCGTAAAGATATCGTAACGGGTGAAATGCATCCCAAGAAAGACTTAGTCCGGGTCGTAAAAAACAAGCAAGATGAGGTGTCAGTGGACCCAACCGGGAAGAAACCGGGGCGGGGCGCTTACATTTCACTCGACGTCGAAGTGGCCAACCAAGCCAAAGCCCAAAAGACATTTGATAAGGCGTTTGGTATTAAGGTCGACCCAACGTTTTATGACGAGCTGGTGGCGTATGTCGATCACCAACAAGCCCGAAAGGAATTGTTCGGTGATGACGCCTAAAGAAGCTTGTTTGAACCTACTGGGACTTTCTCGGCGTGCCCGGAAGCAAATTGCCGGCGAAGGCTTAGCTTTAGCTGCAATTCGTAACCAATCAGCCAAACTCGTCTTTATTGCGAGTGATGCTGGTCCCACGACTGTAAAAAAGTTCCATGATAAGGCCCAATCCTATGATGTACCAGTGATCGATACCTTTACTAAGGCGGAATTGAATGCCGCAACCGGGAATCCGCGGACCGTAATTGCAATTACGGATCGTGGTTTTGCCAGAAAAATGGTGGCGATCATGACTAACTAAAGGAGGGTGAAGATATGGGGAAAAAGCGAATTTATGAATTAGCGAAGGAGCTGAACATCCCAAGTAAACAGTTGATTGCGCAAGCACAACAGTTGGGATTCTCCGTCAAAAATCATATGTCGACACTCGGTGACAACGAAGAACGGCAAGTTAAGGCCGCTCAGACGGGCACCCATCCTAAATCTAAAACAACTAGTCCGAAAACTAGTTCAGCTAATACAGCTGAGAATGTGACACGAACTGCTACTAAGCAGCAATCCAACTCGCGTCATCAACAGAGTGGTGATTCTTTGAATAATAATCGAAATAATAACCAAAACAACAACCATAGCCAAAGTCGGAACAATAACGGAAACCATAGCAGTAATAATAGCAATGGTAACCGGACGAACAGTTCACGGCCAACGAATAGCCGGGCCGCTAACGGGCGTAGCACTTCAAGTACGACTGGCAATCGCTCAAATAGTAGTAACGGTAACCGGACTAACAATGCTAGCCGGACGAACAATTCAAGTTCACGGAATAATAGCAATAACCGGTCAAATAATTCATCGGCTAATCGGTCTAATAATAGCGGTAATCGTAGTACGACTGGCAACAATGCTAACCGGAGTAACAACAATAATAACCGGAACAGTAATAACAGCAACGGCAACCGTTCTAACAGTAACAATACCAACAATCGTAACAATAGCGGTAACCGGAATAATAACAGTAGCCGTAACGGTAGCGGTCGATTTGGCGGTAGCTTAAACAACAATAACGGTGGTCGTTATCGTGGTAACAAGCGTCGTGGTAAGAAGATTAACCGTAAGAACCAACGGATTCGGCAAGTGACGAACAAGCCGGCTTCAGTCCGTAAAGATCGGCCATTGCCAGAAACCTTAGTTTATACGGTCGGCATGAACGCTCAAGATTTGGGTAAGATTTTACATCGCGAACCCGCAGAAATCATTAAGAAGTTATTCATGTTAGGCGTGGCGGTTAACCAAAATCAATCCTTAGATAAGGATACGATTGAAGTCTTAGCAGCTGACTATGGGATCAACGCTGAAGAAAAAGTCGAAGTCGATGTTACTGACTTGGATAAGTTCTTTGATGATGAAAACCAAAATATGGCTGATGCAGTGACTCGGGCACCCGTGGTTACGGTCATGGGTCACGTTGACCATGGTAAGACGACCTTGCTGGATAAGTTACGGCATACGCATGTTACTGCCGGTGAAGCCGGTGGGATTACGCAGGCAATTGGGGCTTATCAAGTGAAGCATGATGGTAAGACCATTACCTTCTTAGATACGCCTGGACATGCGGCCTTTACTGAAATGCGGGCCCGTGGTGCTGACATTACCGATATTACGGTCTTAGTTGTCGCTGCGGACGATGGGGTTATGCCACAAACCATCGAAGCCATCAACCATGCTAAAGCTGCGAAAGTGCCAATTATCGTTGCAGTTAACAAGATTGATAAGCCCGGTGCTAACCCTAACCATGTCATGGAACAATTAACTGAATATGGGTTAATTCCTGAAGACTGGGGTGGCGATACGATCTTTGTCCAGATTTCAGCTAAATTCGGTAAGAACTTAGATGAATTACTCGACATGATCTTATTGCAAGCGGAAGTCTTAGAATTAAAGGCTAATCCAAAGCAAAATGCAGCTGGTTCTGTCTTGGAAGCTAGTTTGGATCGTGGGAAAGGCTCAACTGCTACCTTGTTAGTTCAACAAGGGACGATGCACGTTGGTGACCCAATTGTTGTTGGGAACACTTATGGTCGCGTACGGACGATGACTGATGATAATGGTCGTCGTTTGAAAGAAGCCGTTCCTTCAACCCCAATCGAAATTACTGGTTTGAACGATGTACCTGAAGCCGGGGATCGTTTCGTCGTCTTTGATGATGAAAAGACGGCCCGTGATGCTGGTGAAACTCGGGCTAAGCAAGCTTTGATGGACGAACGGAAGCAAACGAACCATGTCACTTTGGACAACTTGTTTGATTCAATGAAGCAAGGGGAAATTAAAGAAGTCGACGTGATTATCAAGGCGGATGTTCAAGGTTCAGTTGAAGCGTTAGCTGGTAGCTTGAAGAAGATCGACGTTGAAGGCGTTCGGGTTAATATTATCCATACTGCCGTTGGGGCCATTAATGAAAGTGATGTCGCCTTAGCCGAAGCAAGTAACGCGATTATTATCGGGTTCAACGTGCGGCCAACGCCACAAGCCAAGTCCCAAGCAGATACCGATGATGTTGACATTCGTTTGCATCAAGTTATCTACAACGCAATCGATGAAATCGAAAGCGCGATGAAAGGGATGCTCGAACCGAAATACGAAGAAAAGATCACTGGTCAAGCCGAAATCCGTGAAATCTACAAGGTTTCTAAGGTTGGGACAATCGGTGGTGGGATGGTCACTGATGGGGTCATCCATCGTGAATCCGGTGTCCGGGTCATCCGGGATGGCGTTGTCATTTATGATGGCAAGTTAGCCAGCTTACGTCGTTTCAAGGATGATGTGAAGGAAGTTAAACAAGGCTTTGAACTTGGTCTCCGGATCGAAGATTACAATGATATCAAGGTTAACGATGTCATTGAAGCCTACGTCATGAAGGAAATTCCAATCGAATAAACAATCCCTCAAGGAGGTGCACATCATGGCACAACATTATCGGGTTGGTCGACTTGAACAAGAAATTCAAAAAGAAGTCGATGATATCTTATTAAAACGCGTTCGTGACCCCCGGGTTGCTGGGTTAACGATTACGGGCGTCACAGTGACTGGTGACTTGCAACAAGCCACAATTTACTACAGCATCTTATCAGACAAAGCATCTGATGGTGAAAAGACGGCCCAAGGACTTGAAAAAGCTAAAGGGTTGATCCGCAGTGAATTAGGGTCACGGTTAAGCATCTACAAGACCCCTGAATTAATTTTTGAACGGGATACTTCTGTTCAATATGGGAGTCGTATCGATGAATTAATCAATAACTTAAAACGCCAAGATTAAGTGGTGGTTAGGTTTTAAAGGCAGTTCCTATTATGGGAGCTGCCTTTTTGTTTGGTCGAGGATTGAATCTTAAGTTGTGGCGTTTGGTTGCCGCGCTGGTCCGCCCGTTGTTGACAACCGGTTATCTTTGACTAAACGCTTATCTTTCAACAGTTACCTTAGCTAGACGGCAATTTTAACTAGCGTCAAGCGTGATTATTTAAAAAAGGTGGCAAGTTAATCAAGTGCTAACAGTTGGCTAGTAGCTCATCACGTGTCTTTTTTGCAGTGATTGACTTGTGTTATACTTAAACGAGTTAATTTTAAGGAGTTTTATCATGTCAAATGGAATATTACCGCTTTACAAACCACGCGGAGTCACCAGTTTTGACTGTGTGGCAAAAATAAGAAGATTATATCAAACTAAAAAAGTTGGTCATTCAGGAACCCTAGATCCAAGTGTTGACGGTGTTTTGCCAATTTGTATTGGAAACGCCACCAAAGTGGTTCAATTCTTAGTTGCTTCTGGTAAACAGTATCAAGGCAGTATTACCTTGGGCTTTGCTACCACGACGGAAGATCTAGATGGTGATGAGATTGCTCGTGAAGCTGTGACGGCACCATTCAGTGCGGCCCAGATTGATGCGGCACTAGCCCAAATGACGGGCGAGATTACCCAGATTCCACCAATGTTTTCAGCCGTTAAAGTGAACGGCCGTCGTTTATATGACTATGCTCGCCACGGCGAAACCGTTGAGCGGCCTAGTCGCCAGATTCAGATTGCTAGCTTTGAACAACGACAACCAGCAACATATGACGCCACGACGCAAACGCAGACGATTTATTTTACGGTGGCTTGCAGTAAAGGGACGTATGTCCGGACATTAGCCGTCGATGTGGGTAAAAAGCTCGGTGTGCCAGCAGTAATGAGTGATTTAACCCGCTTGAAGAGTGGCGGCTTTACTTTAGATCAAACGGTAACGTTAGCCCAGATTGCGGAACACGTGGCGGACGGGACCGCGGATGACTTATTGTCACCAATTGAAATGGCACTAACAGCCTATCCGCAAGTCGCTTTGAGTGATGAGCAATGGTCACGCGTGCGAAATGGTGCTTGGTTAGCTGCTGAAGAAGGCCAACAAAAAGATCCAGATGCGAACACATTGGTTGCGTTAACTTACCAAGACCGCATAAAATGTCTATATAGTTATCGGGTTGCGGAATCGTGTTACAAGCCCTTTAAAATGTTTGCAGTGAATTAAGAGGAGTTTTTTGATATGCAGGTGATTAATTTAACTTATCCATATGCTGCCAGTCAAATTCCGGCCGGGCCAATTGTTTTGGCGCTCGGCTTTTTTGACGGGGTGCATCGTGGCCATCAACAAGTCGTAAAAACAGCGCGGCAAGCGGCCCGAGCCACAGGTGCCAAATTGGCCGTCATGACGTTTGACCAGCATCCATCGGTCATCTTTGCTCACCAGGATCCAACCAAAGTGCGCTACTTAACCACAGTGACGCAAAAGGCGGCGTTAATGCAAGAGATGGGTGTTGACCTGATGTACGTATTGCACTTTGATCAAACGGTCGCTGCGATGCCTGCACAAACGTTTGTCGACGATCTAATTGTGGGACTCCATACTCAAACGGTAGTGGCGGGCTTTGACTATACTTATGGACCGGCCGATGTGGCGAATATGCAGCGTCTAGGTGACTATGGTCGCGGGCGCTTTGAAATTATTGAGGTTCCCAAAGCGGTTGAATCGCAGACTAAGATCAGTTCGACACGAATTCGCCAAGCTATCGATACCGGCCAGCTAGATGAAGCCAATGCGTTATTGGGCTACCAGTACGAAACTGCCGGGACAATCGTCCACGGTGAAGCGCGTGGGCGAACGCTCGGCTTTCCAACGGCGAATGTGGCGCATTCAGCTAATACTCGCGTCCCCGGCGTCGGTATTTATGCCACGATGGTTAAAGTTGGTGAGCAATGGGTGGCCGGGATGGCCTCAGTTGGTCGCAACGTCACGTTTGGTGATGATCGGCCGATTACGGTTGAAATCTATTTGTTGGATTTCAGCGGCGATATTTATGGACAGACGGTGACCGTTCGCTGGTGTCATTGGATGCGTGGTGAAGTGAAGTTTGACGGGGCAGCGGGCCTAGTAGCGCAATTGCAACATGACGAACAAGCCACCCGGGATTACTTCGTGGCCCGGCCATTTCAAGCTAGTCCGCGGTTGACTCAGTTGACAGCAGCTTTAAAGGAGAATGATTAAGATGGCAGTAGATACAACGACGATTTTTCAACATGGAACATTAGGGTTGTTAGTGCCAGGATTATACGATGGCACGATCACAGCTGGTGAGTTGTTAACCCATGGTGATACTGGGATTGGAACGTTAAACGGTCTTTACGGGGAAGTCATCATCTTAGATGGTCACGCGTATCAAGCCCGTGAAGACGGTCAAATCCGGGAGATTGCTGCGGACGAAACTTTACCATTTGCCTCAGTCCATTTTGAGAAGCCAGATGCCAGTGCTGACTTGACCCCAATGAGCCAGGCTGATTTTGAAGCGCAGATGTTGAAGGATTATCAGTTACAAAATATGTTTGCCGCGATTCGCGTTGATGGGACTTTTAAGAAAATCCATACACGGGTAGCTCCTCGGCAACAGCGACCATACAAGACGTTAGTGCAAGCAACGGCTACCCAGCCAGAGTTTAAGGGTGAGCATGTCACTGGGACGATTATTGGCTATTACGCGCCGCACTTGTTCCAAGGGGCCACGGTTGGCGGCTATCATTTACACTTTTTAAGTGCGGATCATCAATTAGGTGGGCACTTGTTAGGGTTTGAAATCGATCAAGCGACGGTTAAAGTGCAACGTTTTGCTGACTTTAAAGTCCACTTGCCAATTGATAACACAGCCTATTTACAAGAACAATTTGATAATCAAGAAATTGATTCGGCCATTAATAAGGCTGAACGATAAGATTGAATGAGTCTGGGAACTGGGTTCCGAGGCTCTTTTTGCAGTGATCGCCTTTTTTAGCACTCGGCTAATTATTTTGCTAAAAAACTTTGTCTTTCCTTGACTTTAACCCATGAGGTTGTTATATTAGTAATTGTGTTAGCACTCCATTAAGTTAAGTGCTAAAAAGAGGTGATGATCACGTTAACTGAACGACAAAGTCTGATTTTAAAGGCCATCGTCCGTGACTATACCGAAGGCGGTAACCCCGTGGGATCCAAATCATTAGTCCAAGAGCTACCAATTAAGGTGAGTTCGGCGACGATTCGTAATGAGATGGCCCATTTGGAAGCGTTGGGATTGATCGTCAAAACGCATTTATCTTCAGGTCGTATTCCATCTATTAAAGGCTATCGGTATTATGTTGATCATATTCTGAAACCTGAAAAAGTAGATAGTAAAGACTTGAAAGTCATCCAGCATTCATTGGGTGGTGAATTTCATAAAATCGATGAAATCGTGGCGCAATCAGCGGATATCTTGTCACAATTGACTAGTTATACGACGTTTACGTTACGGCCTGAGCTGAAACATAGCCGGTTAAGCGGGTTTCGCTTAGTGCCGTTAGGGAATCATCAGGTGATGGCGATTCTGGTCACAAACAACGGTGACGTTGAGAACCAGACTTTTACCATCCCGAATGATTTAACCGGCGATGAATTGGAACCAGTCGTTCGTTTTATCGATGATCAATTGATCGGTCTGCCGTTACAAGACGTATTGGCGAAGTTACAACAAGAAATCCCATTGAAATTATCGCATTATTTGCAAAATCCCGATGGCTTTCTGGATATTTTCGGCAGTGTATTGTCCAAGGCAGCTTCTGAACGATTCTACGTGGGTGGCAAGTTGAACTTGTTTGACTATACCACCAAGCAAAATCCGCAAGAAATGCGATCATTGTATTCATTATTAGACCAAACGGATAACTTGGCGAATGTGATCGGTACACCCGGTCAGCATATCCAGGTTCGGATTGGTAATGAAATCACCAACGATTTGTTGAAAGACTACAGTTTGATTACGGCGACGTATGACGTTGACCAGCATGGCCAAGGAATCATTGCGGTACTAGGGCCGACTGCGATGCCTTATTCCCGCACGATTGGGTTGATGGGCGCATTCCAACGTGAGCTCGCACGTAAACTGTTAGAATATTACCGGTACTTTGACGAGTGACGGACAAGGAGATGAACTCATTGGCAAAAGAATCAACTAGCGCAACGGATGAACAAACGACCAGCACGGCTAGCCAAGCGGCCACTAAAACCGCGGCACAACCAGCTGATAGTCAAACTGATACTGCGGCTAAAGATCAAGCGAAAGCGAAGGTCGATCCCCGTGATCAACAAATCGCGGATTTGAAACAACAATTGGATCAAAAAGATGATCAAATGTTGCGGGCCCAAGCCGAAGTTGTCAATATGCAGAATCGGTTTAAGAAAGAACAAGCCAGCACCATCAAGTATGATGGTCAAGCATTGGCAAAAGATGTTTTACCAGTGCTGGATAATCTTGAACGTGCTTTGGCAACGCAAGCGGACGATGCAGCTGCTCAGCAGTTGAAGAAGGGTGTTGAAATGGTTTATGGCCATTTACAAGATGCCTTGAAGAAGCATGCGATTACCGAAGTACCAGCTGCTGGTGAAAAATTCGATCCGAATATTCACCAAGCGGTTCAAACTGTTCCAGCATCGGATGAACATCCTGCTGATACGGTAGTCCAAGTCTTACAAAAGGGCTACTTGTTCAAAGATCGGACCCTGCGACCAGCAATGGTTGTTGTGGCACAATAATTAAACTAAAAACTAATTAAAAAGAGGTTTATTAATTTATGGCAAGTAATAAAATTATCGGGATTGACCTCGGGACGACTAACTCAGCCGTAGCGGTTCTCGAAGGCAGCGAACCAAAGATTATCACGACTCCTGAAGGCGGTCGGACTGTTCCTTCAGTAGTTGCATTTAAAGACGGCGAAACCCAAGTCGGTGAAGTCGCTAAACGTCAAGCAATTACTAACCCTAATACGGTTGCTTCAATCAAGCGTCACATGGGTGAAGCTGGTTATAAAGTTAACATTGAAGGCAAGGATTACACGCCACAACAAATTTCAGCGATGATTTTACAATACATCAAGGGGTTTGCGGAAGACTACTTAGGTGACAAGGTTGAAAAAGCCGTTGTAACTGTTCCAGCTTACTTTAACGATGCCCAACGTCAAGCTACTAAAGATGCTGGTAAGATCGCTGGCTTGAACATCGAACGGATTATCAACGAACCAACGGCCGCTGCTTTGGCTTACGGTTTGGATAAAACCGATAAAGATGAAAAAATCTTAGTCTATGACCTTGGTGGTGGGACCTTTGATGTTTCCATCTTGGAATTAGGCGATGGGGTCTTTGAAGTCTTATCAACTAATGGTGATACGCACTTAGGTGGGGATGACTTTGACCAAAAGATTATCGATTGGTTAGTTGACAGCTTTAAGGCTGATAACGGCGTTGACTTGTCACAAGACAAGATGGCCTTACAACGGTTAAAGGATGCGGCTGAAAAGGCTAAGAAGGACCTTTCAGGTGTTTCTGAAGCCCAAATTAGTTTGCCATTTATCTCAGCTGGTGCTAGTGGTCCTTTACATTTGGAACAAACGTTAACCCGGGCTAAGTTCAATGAATTAACGGAAGACTTAGTTGAAAAGACGCGGATTCCAGTTCAAAACGCCTTGAAGGATGCTAACTTACAAGCTTCTGACTTGGATGTTGTGATCTTAAACGGTGGGTCAACTCGGATTCCAGCCGTTCAAGATGCAGTTGAAAAGTGGACGGGTAAGGAATCTAACCATTCGATTAACCCTGATGAAGCGGTTGCTTTAGGTGCTGCGGTTCAAGGTGGGGTTATCACTGGTGATGTTAAGGATGTCGTTTTACTTGATGTCACACCATTATCACTTGGGATTGAAACCATGGGTGGTGTCTTCACTAAGTTGATCGATCGGAATACGACGATTCCAACTAGCAAGTCACAAGTCTTCTCAACGGCGGCTGATAACCAACCAGCTGTTGACATTCATGTCTTGCAAGGTGAACGGCCAATGGCAGCGGACAACAAGACGTTGGGTCGTTTCCAATTAACAGATATTCCAGCTGCTCCACGTGGGGTTCCTCAAATCGAAGTTAAGTTCGATATTGATAAGAACGGGATCGTGAACGTTTCTGCTAAGGATATGGGCACGAACAAGGAACAAAAGATTACCATCAAGAGTTCATCGGGTCTTTCAGATGACGAAATTGATCAAATGGTCAAGGAAGCCAAAGAAAACGAAGATGCCGACAAGAAGCGTAAAGAAGAAGTTGACTTGAAGAATGAAGTTGACCAATTGATCTTTACGACTGACAAGACGCTCAAAGAACTTAAAGGTAAGGTTTCCGATGAAGAAGTCAAGAAGGCGCAAGATGCCCGTGATGCTTTGAAGAAAGCGCAAGATGACAACAACATCGATGATATGAAAGCCAAGAAAGATGATTTGAATAAGATCGTCCAAGACTTATCAGTTAAACTTTATCAACAAACCCAACAAGCTCAAGGCGACGCAAAGGGCGCGGCCGGTGCTGAAGGTGCTGCTGGTAAGGATGATGCTAAAGGCGATGACAACACCGTTGATGGCGACTTCGAAGACTTAGATAAAGATAAGGATAAGAAGTAAAACTGACCGGTTATCACAAAAAGCCAAGGCCGCGCGGCTTTGGCTTTTTGCGTCAGGATATGCTAGTATTAATGAGACTTTATTTAGGATCATTAGGAGGTTACAATGGCAGAACAAGATTTATATAAAGTTCTGGGTGTTGCTAAAGATGCCAGTCAGGATGAAATCAAAAAAGCTTATCGGAAGTTATCGAAGAAGTACCATCCCGATTTGAACCACGAACCGGGGGCTGAAGATAAGTTTAAAGCAGTCAATGAAGCTTATGAAACGTTAGGTGACTCGCAGAAGCGGGCCCAGTATGATCAATTCGGTTCAACCGGTGGCCAACAAGGTTTTGGTGGTGGTGCCGGGGGCTTCGGCGGTCAAGACTTTGGTGGTTTTGGCGGCGGTGGCGGCGGTTTCGAAGATATTTTCAGTTCGTTCTTTGGTGGTGCTGGCGGCGGTCGTCGGCAACCAAACCCAACGGCCCCACAACAAGGGCGGGACTTACAATATGAGATGTCTTTGAAGTTTGAAGATGCCATTTTTGGTAAAAAGACTAATATCACTTATAACCGTGAAGAACAATGTGAAACTTGTGGTGGTTCTGGTGCTAAGCCAGGGACTTCTCCAGTTACTTGTTCGAAGTGTCATGGGAGTGGGTATATCCAAGTTCAAACGAATACCCCACTTGGTCGCATGATGAGTCAACAAGTTTGTGATGTTTGTCATGGCTCTGGGAAAGAAATTAAAGACAAATGTGCCACTTGTGGTGGTTCTGGTCATACGGAACAAAGTCATTCAATCAAGGTAACTGTGCCGGCCGGTGTTGAAGAAGGCCAACAAATGCGGTTACAAAACCAAGGGGAAGCCGGCGCTAACGGTGGCCCTTATGGGGACTTGTTCATTATCTTCCGGGTTGAACCAAGTGATGAATTTGAACGTGACGGCGCGACGATTTACTTCAAGCTGCCGATTGACTTTGTGCAAGCGGCCTTGGGTGATGAAGTACGGGTTAAGACCGTTCATGGCGATGTTAAGATGAAGATTCCGGCGGGAACGCAAACTGGGACGACTTTCCGTTTACGCGGTAAAGGCGCACCACGGTTGCGTGGTAATGGGACTGGTGATGAACAAGTCACGGTTGCCATTCAAACGCCAACCAAGCTTAACAAGGGCCAAAAAGAAGCGTTGAAGACCTTTGCCAAGGCTAGCGGTAAGACGGTTGCTGGTAATGGTAAGAGTTCCTTGTTCGACAAATTACGTGGTGTTTAAACGCGATTAACTAAAAAGAGCCAACCAACTGAGTCGTTATCAGTTGGTTGGCTCTTTTTTAGTTGTCACCTTTTTCTGAGAAAATCTCAGTTAGTCTTCAGCAAACCTAACTTTCTGCAAAGCCAGACCTTTGTTAGGCTAGTCATAAGCTCCTGATGATGCTTTGGTTTATTAACTGAACTTGCTGGCTACCGGTTTTTCGTCAATCGGTTTCGATATAGTATAAAACTAATAATCGGGGTGCTAGTATTAATTAAGGAGGTGAACCATAGCAACAGTTTGAGTGGGGGCTCATAAACGGTTATGTTACAGAACCGTTACAAAATGTTTCTTTCAGAAAACGGAAAGGCAACAAATAAGTCTTTTCAGGTGTACTTGGACATTCTGTTTTTATTGCTTGTTAGACTGGTTGATGAATCAAAGTTGTCATTGCAAGTTGAATGGCGACGGTCAATTGGAATAGGTTCGTAATAAGTTAACTAATGGGGGAGTTAATGGCTTGTGAAACGATTTAAACTATTCATTTATTTATTTATTGGGCTACTGATTGTGGGTGGTTTTGGTTATTACGTGCATTCCGCTGATCACTCCGTTCGCGTCCAACGTAAAGCTGCAAAGCAAACTAAGAAAAAAAAGATTGCAACCAAAAAGAAAAAGGTTAAGAAGCGGGTTAGTCGGGAACACTTTACGACTGGCAAAACGGCTAATCATCAAATTACCGATATTTTGAAAATGACTGACTTTGTGGGTACCGCGTTAGTGGTGAAACATAATCAAGTGATTTATCAAAAAGGGTTCGGTTACGCTGATGAAGCGACCAGCCAGCAAAATGGTCCGGCGTCAACCTATCAGATCTTATCGATTCAAAAGTCGTTAACGGCTGTCTGTGTGATGCAGTTAGTACAAGCAGGCAAGCTGAATCTGAATGACACGCTGGCAAAGTATTATCCGGGCATCGCTGGTGCCAAACAAATCACGTTACGCCGGATGCTGGATATGGATTCGGGGCTGACTTTTACAGGTGGCTCACCGGAAAAACTAGCTGAAGCTCGGGTCATTGATTATGCGGTTCAAAACTTGAACAGCGATCCGGCTAAGATTGGTCAGTGGAATTATCAACCGGTCAATTACGTTTTATTGGCCGGAATCATTCGGCAAAAGACCGGGCAATCTTATCAGCATTACTTTACGCAACACATTATTAAAAAGCTTAATTTGACTCACACCGGTTTTGTAAAAGCTGGTCAAGGTCCAAATGGGACAAAGTCATACAAGTACAGTGGGTCGCAAACAACCGCGACTTATGCGACCCGGTCCCATGAAACAAAAGCCCAAATGGCCAATGAGTTAGGTACCGGTCAAATTTATATGAGTACTGGGGATCTTTATAAAGCTGAAAGTGCGATTCTAAAGGGTAAGTTAATCACACCGCAAAACGTGTCGATTCTACATACGGCCGCAACAAGCAGCACGTATGGGGGCGGCGTGTATAACTTTGGTAACGGGATTCGGTCCCATGGGATTGGCTATGGTTATGAATCAGCAATCATGCTGACTAACGATGGTCAAAACGGGGTTGTCTTGTTAACTAACTATTATCGCCCAGCCGTGACCATTCAAACCGCGACCGAGAAGCTGTTTAATGAATTGATCAACGGTAATCTTTAAGCCATTTTGGCGGTTTATTTTGAGGAGGTGAAGCGATGTTCGCAAAATTGAAAGTCTGGTTTAAACGCCCAGTGGTCCAATTTACAGCGTTAACAATTTTCTACTTTGCGGTCATGCTTGCCCTGGTTTATCTATATGGCTACAGTGGGATTAACCAGGCTAAGTTTATCTACAATGAATTTTAATGGGGCGGTTGAATTAGCCTTAGTTTATTTTTGGGGGAAATCAATATGATTAAAAACATCATTAAAACGATTGACGATTATGCGCGGACACAACCCGAGCGGATCGTTTACGATGTCCAAGGGACCACGCATACGTATGCGGAATTAAAAGCCTATTCGGATGCATTGGCAGCCCACTTGGACTCATTAGATTTACAACCACAGGCACCAATTATCGTGTTTGGGGGTCAAACTTTCGAGATGATTGCGACGTTCTTAGGGGTTGTTAAATCCGGTCGGGCCTATATTCCGATCGATACACATTCACCAAACGAGCGGTTAACCATGATTAATGACATTGCCAAACCAGCCGCAGTGATTGCGGTCGTTGATTTGCCAACTGGTGTCGGGACGACCCCGGTAATTACCCCGGATCAATTAGGCCAAATCTTTGCAACGCCAGTTGATTATCAACCCACGCATGCGGTTAGTGGCGATGATGATTACTACATTATCTTTACTTCGGGAACCACTGGAAAGCCTAAAGGGGTTGAAATCAGCCATGATAACTTATTAAGTTATGTGAACTGGATGTTGAGTGATGACTTTGGCTTGCCTGATCAACCCAATGCCTTATCACAACCACCATACTCGTTTGATTTATCAGTCATGGATGTTTACCCAACTTTAGCATTAGGCGGGACCCTCTATGCATTACCAAAGACGGTGACCGATGACTTCAAGCAGTTGTTCGCAGCGTTACCAACGTTGCCAATCAACGTCTGGGTCTCAACGCCATCCTTTATGGATATCTGTTTGTTGGAACCGAAGTTTGACGCTGAACATTTGCCAAGCTTATCGCATTTCTTGTTCTGTGGCGAAGAATTAACGCACAAGACAGCAGCCATGTTGAAAAAACGGTTCCCAGCTGCGCGGATCTTTAACACTTATGGGCCAACTGAGACTTGTGTCGCAGTGACCCAAGTGGAATTGACTGATGCGGCGTTAGCCAAATTCGACCGCTTGCCAATTGGTTATGCCAAGGCTGATACCAGTATGACGGTGGTTGACGAAAATGGCGAACCGGTACCAAATGGCACGGAAGGCGAACTGATTATCAGTGGCCCAAGTGTTTCGAAGGGGTACTTGCATAATCCAGAAAAGACTGAAAAAGCGTTCTTCATGTTGGACGGTCAACGGGCTTATCATTCTGGTGATATTGGGACGATGGATGCGGACGGGTTATTCCGTTACCGTGGCCGCGTTGATTTCCAGATCAAGATGCATGGTTATCGGATTGAATTAGAAGAAGTTGACCATTTCTTAGGCCAACAACAACACATTAAACAAGCAGTTGCCGTACCAAAGTATGATAAGCAGCATAAGGTTAGTCAAATGATTGCCTACGTGGTGCCAAAGCCGAATGACTTTGAAAGCGACTTTGCGTTGACGACTGCGATTAAGAAAGACTTGCAAGGAATGATGATGGAATACATGATTCCGCAACGCTTTGTCTATCAAACAAGCTTGCCATTAACGCCGAACGGCAAAATTGATGTCAAGTCAATCATTAAAGAGGTCAATCCCGAATGATGTCTTTTGACCCATATGGTAACCCGACATACTTTATCTTATTGTTTGTCGCGCTGTTGCCATTAATGATCGGTTTACTGTATGGACGCCGGTCACATATTTATGAATCAGTGATCTCATTTGTGTTCTTGATGCTAACGTTCGGCGGTATTAAGTGGCACACCGGGATCGCCCTAATCATTTATTTGATTTATCAAATCACCTTGGTTTGGTTATATTCGCGTTATCGGCAGCGTCCCGATACGCCGAATAAGGGCTGGATTTTCGTGGTCAGCGTTATTTTAGCCATTATTCCATTAGCTGTGGTTAAGATTACGCCGGCCGTGCATCATGGCGCTAGTTCGATTATCGGGTTCTTAGGAATTTCCTACTTGACCTTTAAAGTCGTGCAAACGATTATGGAAACGCGTGATGGAACCATCAAAGAATTCCATCCGATCTTGTTTGGACAGTTCTTACTGTTCTTCCCGACTATTTCTTCGGGGCCAATTGATCGTTATCGCCGGTTCATTAAAGATTATGACAGTGTTCCGACGCGGACTAAGTATTTAGAATTAGTTGAAAAGGGTGTTCGTTACATCTTCCTCGGCTTTTTCTACAAATTCATTTTAGCGTATATCTTTGGGACTGTGATGTTACCAACGGTGGAACACGCCGCATTGCAAGCACATGGGCTCTCTTGGGCACTGTTAGGTGTCATGTATACGTATAGTATGGATCTGTTCTTTGACTTTGCTGGTTATAGTTTATTCGCCGTTGGGGTTAGTTACCTGATGGGGATTGAGACGCCAATGAACTTTAATCAACCGTTCAAGTCTAAGAACATCAAGGACTTCTGGAATCGTTGGCATATGACGCTGTCGTTTTGGTTCCGTGACTTTATCTACATGCGGTTAGTCTTCTTCATGATGAAGCATAAAGTCTTCAAGAGCCGGATCACGACTGCGAATGTCTGTTATGTGATTAACATGTTGATCATGGGGTTCTGGCATGGTGAGACATGGTACTACATTGCTTATGGGCTATTCCATGGGTTAGCGATGGTGGTCAACGATGCTTGGCTGCGTTACAAGAAGAAGCACCAAGCTCAGATTCCACATAACAAATTTACTGAAGGGTTTGCGATCTTTCTAACGTTTAACGTGGTTTGTTTAAGTTTCTTATTATTCTCAGGATTCTTAGACACGATGTTTTTCGCTGCTAGACCATAAAAAAATAATGATTAATAAGGGGAGTAATTACAATGAATGAAACACAAAGTACAGTTTTATCAATTTTACAAGATTTAACAGGTGAAGATGTTTCTAGCAACATGGATACTAACTTGTTTGACGAAGGTATCTTAGATTCAATGGGGTCAGTTCAATTATTACTTGAATTACAAAATCAACTTGGGATTGAAGTGCCGGTTTCCGAATTCGAACGGTCAGAATGGGATACACCGGCTAAAATCGTTGCAAAGGTTGAGAGCATGCAATGAGAGTTTCCAAGCGCCTTTTTAAGATTTTTGGCCCGATTCTCGTGGCTGCAATCTTATTATTGGCCGTGCTGCTTTCACCATTCTCGTTTGGATTAAATCACGTTTCAAAAACCACGGAAGAAACGGCGGCGGTATCATTATCACCCAACGTTTTAAAGGGTCGGTTGGTTAAGCGGCAAGCGCTTAGTGACAACTATGTCCCATTCTTCGGTTCTTCGGAATGGTCACGATTTGATCCGATGCATCCATCCGTTTTGGCAGCGAAGTATCACCGCAATTATCGACCATTTTTACTGGGCGCGCGGGGAACACAATCGTTGACTCAATATTTCGCGATGCAATCGGTTAAAAAGCAGTTAACGAATAAGAAAGCAGTCTTCGTGATTTCTCCCCAATGGTTTGTACCAAAAGGGACGCGGACCGATGCCTTTGGTTACTACTATTCACCGTTACAGACGACCGACTGGTTACAGACGGAAAAGAATACTGCGATGGATCGCTATGCTGCAAAACGGCTCTTACAAATGCCATCAGGGTCTTCTGATAAAGTCTTAGCTGGGGCGTTAGCGCGGGTTGCCGCGGGCTTTAAGCCAACCAGTGCCCAACGTGCTTATATTAATTACAAAGCGCGGGTACTTGGAAGTGAAGACGAGTTCTTCTCTAAGTTTGGGATTGCTGGTAAGAACTTAAAGACGGTTAAACACCAAGAAACGTTCTTGCCAACGACGTATAATTACAATGCTTTAGATGAACTCGGCGGTAAGATTGGTAAGGAACAGACCACGTCGAATGATTTGGAAATTAGTAACAAGTTCTGGCGGACACAACTCCGGCGTAACTACAAACGGTTAAAGGATTCACAAACTCATTTGAATTACACCAAGTCACCAGAATTTGCGGATTTCCAATTAGTCTTAAATCAATTTGCTAAGAACAATACGAATGTGATGTTTATCATTCCGCCGATCAACCAACGTTGGGCTAACTATACTGGCCTCTCAATGGAAATGATCAAGCAGTTTGATACGAAGATTCGTTATCAGCTCGAGAGCCAAGGGTTCACAAATATTTGTGATCTGAGTCAAAATGGTGATGAAGATTACTTTATGACTGATACGATTCACCTTGGTTGGCGTGGCTGGTTAGCGGTTGATCAAAAAGTCGATCCGTTCTTAAGTAAAAAGCAGACCACCCCAACGTATAAGATTAATACGCAATTTTATACGAAGAAGTGGCAGCAGTTAGATCCAAATGATCTGAATGAATTCAAATAAGCGTATGATTGAGAGCATTGTCACTAAGTTGATTAGTTGGCAATGCTCTTTTTGGCGCCGACTGGTGGAAAAATTGAGATTGTCGGCTTTAGTTGGTATAATTGTCTGGACTAGGAATTAGTAAGAAAGTAGGAAAATAAATGGATAAAGCGACAATGCAAGATCGACAAAAACATATCCGGAATTTTTCAATCGTCGCCCACATTGACCATGGTAAGTCAACGTTGGCTGATCGGATTCTTGAATTGACGGACACGATTTCAAAGCGCGAAATGCAAGACCAAGTGCTGGACTCAATGGACTTGGAACGTGAACGCGGGATTACCATTAAGCTCAATGCGGTTGAATTGCATTATCAGGCCAAAGATGGCGAAACGTATATCTTCCATTTGATCGATACCCCAGGACACGTGGATTTCACTTATGAGGTCTCACGGAGTCTCGCGGCCTGTGAAGGGGCCGTCTTGGTTGTGGATGCTGCCCAAGGGGTCGAAGCGCAAACGTTGGCTAACGTCTATTTAGCCATTGATGACGACTTAGAAATTGTACCGGTTATCAATAAGATTGATTTACCATCGGCTGAGCCTGAAAAAGTTCGCCAAGAAATTGAAGATGATATTGGCATTGAAGCTGATGATGCGGTCTTAGCATCAGCGAAAGCCGGGATTGGGATTGAAGAACTGCTGGAACAAATCGTGCATAAGATTCCCGCACCAACTGGTGATATCGAGGCACCGTTAAAAGCATTGGTTTTTGATTCAATCTATGATGACTACCGTGGCGTGGTGTTAAGCGTCCGAATTCACGAAGGCATTGTGCGGCCAGGTGATCGGATTCGCTTGATGAACAGTGGTAGCGAATACGATGTGACTGAAGTCGGGGTTAACTCACCGAAGCCAATTGCTCGTGATTATTTGATGGCCGGCGACGTTGGTTATATTACGGCTAGCATTAAGGATATTCAAGATACCCGTGTCGGGGATACCGTCACGAATGCGGCGCGTCCTGCTGAAAAAGCGTTAGCCGGTTACCGGGAAATGAATCCGATGGTCTATGCTGGGATCTATCCAACTGATAATGCGAAGTTTACGGATCTGCGAGAAGCACTAGAAAAGTTGAAGTTAAACGATGCGGCCTTGGAATTCGAGGCTGAATCATCACAGGCGTTAGGCTTTGGGTTCCGTTGTGGGTTCTTAGGCCTATTGCATATGGATGTTATTCAGGAACGACTCGAACGGGAGTTTAATCTTGAATTGATTACCACGGCGCCATCCGTTACTTATCACGTGCTGATGACCGATGGAACCGAAAAAGATGTTGAAAATCCGGCTGAGATGCCTGAAGCATCGTCAATTAAAGAAATTCATGAACCGTATGTTAAAGCCCAGATTATGGTGCCTAACGATTATGTCGGTGCCGTGATGGAATTGGCCCAACGTAAACGGGGGCAATTTGACACGATGGATTATTTAGATAGTAATCGGGTCAACGTGATTTATCATATTCCGTTATCAGAAATCATTTTTGATTTCTTTGATAAATTGAAGTCGAACACCCGCGGCTACGCTTCATTGGATTACGAAATTGATGGTTATCGGGCTAGCGATTTAGTGAAGATTGATATTTTGTTGAACGGGGATAAAGTCGATGCCTTGAGCTTCATTGCGCATCGTGACTTTGCTGCTGCGCGTGGTCGTGAGATTGCTTCGAAGTTGAAGAACATTATTCCACGACAAAACTTTGAAATTCCAGTTCAAGCGACGATTGGTGCGAAAGTTATTGCCCGGACCAATATCAAGGCTTATCGTAAGGATGTCACGGCCCATCTCTATGGTGGTGACCGTACTCGTCGGATGAAACTGTTAGAGAAACAAAAGGTTGGTAAGAAACGGATGAAGGCGGTCGGCCGGGTCGAAATCCCGCAGGAAGCGTTCATGGCTGTTTTGAAAACTGACGAAGAAGAAAAGCCGTCGTAAAGGGGTTCCGCGTGAGCGGAGCTCTTTTATTTTGGCGATTTGTCTACCTTAAAGCTGAGAAGTAACCAAAATGGACAGCTGTTTGCTATTTTAACCATTTGAGTATCATGTGAAGACCTGTAGCGTAAACTTTATGATGGTGGTTTTTATGTAGAAGAAGAAATACCGCTAATGGATGGAACTTATGATTACAAAGATTATCTGATTACTGCAGCGTCTATTGTCAAAATAAGGTATCGGGTACCATATTGACCAGATTATTTTTAAGGTATTTCATTTATTGGCTATAACAAGCTGTTGAAGCAGCAGTGAATGTAGCTAAGGCATTTAATATAAAACTGAAGTTGTCAGCTGGCAAAAAAATCACGAATCGCTAATTAAGCCGATTCGTGATTTTTGATTTTTTAATCGATATAGCGATTATTAAATTGACGGGAAGGCTGACAGAGCATAATCAATACCGCGATGCTGCCAACAAATGGTACAAAGTTGATCAACCAAAAAGCACCGCTATAACCGATATCATGAAAACGACGAAATTGGGCGGTGAAACCAGCAATCGTGATGAATAACCAGTAAATGGCCAGGATGATTAGGAGCAAGGCATCGAAACCGGTTAAGTCATCCATAGTTCCAAGAGTGGCAGTCAAGACACTGACATAAACAGTGCCAATCACAATGGCAATCAGGGCGATACCTAGTGATGCCCACCAGTAGTCCGCGCGGCCCATCCGTTTATGAAGGTTAAAAGCATCTTTAAAGTATAAGCCAGTCGAGCTGATGAGGTTCGGTGGGGTGCTTTCATTGTAAGGGACATCGTGAAAGACTTGTTGCGTATTGGTTGTTGCGTTTGCTTGCTCAAACTCATTAGTATTGGCTTGCTGTTCAAGATGAGTATTAGTTGCCGATGAATCAGCCGCGGTTACTGGTGGTTGTGCGGCGCCACAGTTTGGACAGAATTTGGCGTCTACAGTTAATTCTTGCCCACAGTTAGTACAAAATTTGGTTTCCATTTAGGTCACTCCAAAGTCAGTTAAAAGTTTAGTGCGGATTGTCTTAAATTAATCTTACCATATGCTTAACTAAGTTGGTGGTGAAATAATAATGGCGAAAGATAATGTACGCGTCAATTAGGTCAATAGTAGTTAGTTGTTGGTAACAAGATCAAGTTAAAACCCGATACTATTAAAAAAGTCGCCAGTAAATTTAATTGCTGGCGACTTTTAATTAACCTAGTTTGCAACGTTTATAGCCATGATGCTTAGCCCAAATTAACTTTACGTGACGTTTACGTTTAGCGCGATTTAAGCCGCGACAGGACTTGCGGTAGTGATACTTTTTACCATGGTTTGGTGCAATCCAGACGTAAGTTGTTCGTGCTTGAACTGGTTGTGGTGGCAAGCCGGCAAGACCACCACCTAGGGTAACCATGATTGTAATTGTAGCCGTCAAGCGTTTTAAGGTATGCATAATAGGTGTCTCCTTTAATGGTGGTTACTTAGCGACTTGGCTCCGACCAGTAGCATAGTTTAATTTCATGCCGCTCTGAGTATTAGGCAAATAGACGTTAAACTTGATCTTTTTAGAACCAACTGATTGACCTTGCATTTTAACGCCGCGAGCCAATAGTTCGTGCTTTTTAAACACTGGCTTCACTTGATACCGGACATAATGCTTCGGACTAGCTTTTAAATAACTAGCGACTTTGTTTTCATACTTAGTCATGCTGTCGAACGGCAAGTTATACCAACGATATATCAGCAAAAAACATCATCTAATTCCAGCAGCGAGCTTCTGCCTGCCG
>NZ_BJDK01000014.1 GCF_005405105.1 Lactiplantibacillus dongliensis | reverse complement strand
GGGGAAGTATACCTTCAAAGCGCTGATTTCTATTAAGCTTCGCCATCATCCTTCCTTGACTTAATACCACAATGCTTTTATCCCACGCTGCCAAAAAGAACCGCACCCGACGTGCCTAGCCGAAGCTAAGCCGCCAAGTGCGGTCCACTTTTAGTCCGATTTTAATTAATTCAACAAGGTGAATCGGATAGAAGCCTTATTTTTCAACACCTTCGCCGTCCCATTCACGTTCCAGCAAGGTCTTTAATTCGCTAATCAATGGTTCGCGAGGATTAGCGGTCGTGCATTGATCTTCGTAAGCTAATTCAGCTAAGTGATCAACGCTTTGATCGAAATGAGCTTTCTCAACCCGGTTTGCCTTTAATGATAAGGTAACATCCATTGAATGTGCCAAATCAATATATGCTTTAACCAAACTTTCCTTTAATTCTTCATCAGTCTTACCTGGTAAGCCTAATGCCCGTGCAATGTTAGCATAGTCGCCCAAAGCGGTGTTGTAGTTATACTTCGGCCACATTGCCAACTTGGTTGGAATTTCGGCGTTGTAACGAACAACTTGTGGGTAAGTGATTGCAATGGCTAAGCCGTGAGGGAGATTGAATTCCCCACCTAATTTGTGGGCAATGGAGTGGTTAATCCCCAAGAAGGCGTTGGCAAAGGCCATCCCAGCTAAGGTTGACGCATTATGCATCTTTTCACGTGCATACTTGTCACCATCATATGAGGCTTTCAAGTACTTGAAGGCTAATTGTAAGGCCTGAATTGACCAGCCACGGGTGTAGTCCGAAGCCATCGTTGAAACATATGATTCAGTAGCATGGGTAATGACATCCAAGCCAGTCCAAGCCGTCGTCCGTGCTGGAACCGTTTCAACAAATTGTGGGTCAATGATGGCGATATCTGGTTGCATCGCATAGTCAGTTACCGGGTACTTAACATGAGTCTTGGAGTCCGTGATAACCGCATATGGCGTTACTTCAGAACCAGTCCCAGAAGTCGTTGGAATCCCAATATAAGTTACCTTGCTAGCAACTGGGACCTTGTAAGTCCGCTTCCGGATATCCAAGAATTTCTGCTTAGCGCCTAAGAATGAAGCTTCTGGATGTTCATAGAAGAGCCACATCCCTTTGGCCGCATCCATTGCGGACCCACCACCTAAGGCAATGATTGTATCAGGTTCGAAGGCCTTCATCCGGGCAACCCCTTTGTAAACGGTGTCCGTTGATGGGTTTGGTTCAACTTCAGAGAAGATATCGATGTCAACTGGTTCGTCACGCTTCTCTAATTCAGCGGTAACGCGGTCAGCGTAACCGAATTTAACCATCCCGGGGTCACATACTAAGAAGACGCGCTTGATTCCTGCCATATGTTCTAGATACCGAACGGCGTTACGTTCGAAGTAGACCTTGGGAGGCATTTTTACCCATTGCATGTTGTTCCGACGCTTCGCAACTGTTTTGATATTAATCAAGTCCATATCTGAGACGTTATGTGAAATTGAGTTACCACCATATGAGCCAGTCCCTAAGGTTAAGGAAGGTTGCATATTGTTGTAGATGTTCCCGATACCACCAACTGATGATGGGGTATTAACTAAGATCCGGCAAGCAGGCATTGCTAAACCAAATTCTTTAACTAAGTCATCATCTTCAGTATGAATCCCAGCAGTATGGCCTAAACCACCATAATGAAGGAGTTCGTCAGAAATCTTGAAGGCTTCTTTATGATCCTTTGATTTATAAAGGGTCAAGACTGGTGATAATTTTTCACCTGAAAGTGGGAACTTCAAGCCAACGCCATTAATTTCAGCGATTAAGACCCGGCAGTCCTTTGGTACATCGGTTAAACCGGCCATCTTCGCAATGTTATAAGCACTTTGACCAGCGACAGGACCACGAACGGTGTGCCGGTTAGGATCAATAACGGCTTCAGTTAAAGCGGCAATGTCCTTTGGTTTAACAAAGTAGCAGCCTAAACGCTTGAATTCAGCTTTAACATCACTGTAGATGTCAGCGTCCACAATCGCACTGTTTTCAGTCGCACAAACCATCCCATTATCGAAGGTCTTTGATAACACAATGTCGTTAACGGCTTGCTTGAGGTTAGCCGTCTTTTCAATATAGGTTGGGCCGTTACCAGGACCAACACCCAAGGCTGGTTTACCTGATGAGTAAGCGGCCGTTACCATGCTAGGACCACCAGTTGCTAAGATCGTCGCAACATCTGGATGATGCATTAAAGCATTGGTACCTTCCAAGCTTGGATGTTCAACATAGAGGACCGCATCAGCTGGGCCACCAGCCGCAGCAATCGCCGTTTGGAGAATGCGAGCAGCTTCGGCACAAGATTTTTGAGCTTGTGGATGGAAGCCAAAGACGATGGTGTTACGACCCTTTAATGAAATTAAACTCTTGAAAACAACCGTTGATGTTGGGTTAGTGACTGGGGTAACCCCGGCTACGATCCCGACTGGTTCAGCAATCTTCATCATTTGAGTTTCATCGTCGTCTTCCAAGATACCAACGGTCTTGTCATGACGGATACTGTTCCAAATATATTCACTGGCATAGATGTTCTTGATCGCTTTATCTTCAACGACCCCACGCTTAGTTTCTTCAACGGCCATTTTAGCCAATTTCATATGATTATCTAGAGCTGCAACGGCTACTTGTTCACATAAATTATCAATTTGTTCTTGTGAATAGTCTTTCAATACCGCCAAGGCTTTCTTAGAACGTTGCACTAGTTGGTCGACTTCAGTTTCTACAGTGGTTGCCTTTGTCTTGTTTTCTTTGAGCATGGTGCGTTCCTCCGTTTCAAAATTCCTTGTGAATTAATTTACAAGCTCTATTATACGATTGGCTTGTGATTTTGCAAGCGTTTTCCAAAAATTAATTTAATAATTATTTTGCTTGGTTTTTGAAACGCTGGTTTATCGGCATTTAGGGGCTATAAAGAATTTTAGCCGTTAAGTTTGTTTCTTAACAAGGCGGGCCGTTTTATCGTCTTAGTGGGACTTTTTACGTCCTGTATGCACAAAAAAGGCAGCTGACCAATAATCGGCAACCACCATTAACTTTCACAATTCAATCTTTGATCAAGGAAGTGCAGTAACTTCAGACTGTCCTGATCGGTCAAGCTACTCATCCAGCGAGGATGGACACGCATCTTTTCTAAACAGTATCAATCCACGAAGCCTTTCGTAATCCCGCTAACTGCCAATCCTCAATTGGAAAATCGTGTCTTCTGATTTCAATTGACTTCGTTTGATGCTTTGATGTGAGTCGAAAAATAAAGAATCGATTATGTTTTTCTTCTAACAACAGTACTGGTTATCTTTTACCTTTACCAGTCACGCCAAATTCAATATAAGTGACAAATATATGATTAGTATTCATCATCGCCACCATATAACACATCAAATTCTTTGGGCTCATTAATAACTCTCGTTGGAAGCTCTTTGCTTAACTCCCGAATCCGCAACTCTGTTTGTTCCCGTTGTGTCAAACTTAACGTAAATGGCACCGAACCAGTTGCTAAGACTCTTTTATGAAGCGCTGTAGTACCGTTTGCTTCATTCCCAGTGAGTCCAAAACAGCCTTCACACCTTCCGCTAATTTACATAATAGCCATGTAACCACCGTAGTCCGTCACTTTCAGACTTACCAACAATCAGATGCAAAAGCAAACTTATATTTATGGTTGATAAAGTTACTTTATTTGATTTTTGTAACCTTTCTTGTTATGCTAAATCCAGTTACAAAATCGATAAAATATTACCCAAGTCAGATAAAAAGGGGCTTATCAACCATGCAAGCAGCACAATTAATGAAATATGATAAACACTTTAAACTCGTCGTCCACGACATTCCTAAACCCGTACCGCATGACCATGAAGTCCTCGTTCAAGTTAAAGTGGCAGCAGTCAATCCGTTGGAACATCTCATCGGTACTGGCAGTGTCAAGCTGATTCAAAACTACCCGATGCCCCTAACCATGGGTAACGAATTGGCCGGAATTGTCACCGCGGTCGGGTCACAAGTTCAGCAGTTCCAAGTCGGGGATGCAATCTATTCACGGTTACCACTGACGAAGATCGGTGCTTTTGCCGAATATGTGGCTATTGATGAAAACGCCGTCGCCTTAAAGCCCAAGAATCTTGACTTTGCCCATAGCGCAGCCGTGGCCTTGACTGGGCTGACCGCCTATCAAGGGTTCACTGAAGAATTAGCGGCGCAACCCGGTCAATCCGTCATGATTCCAGGTGGTTCCGGTTCTTTTGGTCAACTTGCGATTCCCATTGCCAAAGCCCTCGGGTTAAACGTGATGGTCAGTGGGAATGCGCGTGGCCAAGCAAACGCTGCGGCCATGGGTGTCTCACAGTATTTTAACTATAAAAAAGAAAATTATTGGGAAGCCCTCGCGCCCGTCGACTATGTCATTGATACGATTGGTAAACGGGAACTGGCTCACGAATTATCCGTTTTAAAACCCGGTGGCCGCTTACTCTCATTACGCATCGGCCCTAATCGCCGGTTCGCCCAACAGCACCAGTTATCCGCCTTCAAAACGCTACTCTTTTCAATGGCGGGGGCCTCATTTGATCGTCAAGCCAAAAAAGCCGGGGTCCAATATCACTTTATTTTTGTCCGCAGTGATGGTGCGCAGCTAGCCAAAATCACTAGAATCGTGGAACAAGCCAATATCACCCCCGCGATTGATCCAACTGAGTTTACCCTCGAGCAAGTGAACGAAGCCTTAGCGCTAGTTGCGACGGGCCATCCTCAGGGAAAAGTCCTCATTAAGTTTTAGGAAGGTGACTACTATGCGCAGCTTCGATTATACGAAAGTACCCACACAAAAAATAACGGGCGCCAATGGCATTACCTATGCGTATCGTGATTTAGGCAATCCCGTTGGCATCCCACTAGTTACCTTGACACATCTCTCGGCTAATTTAGATAATTGGGATCCCGAAGTCATTGACGGTCTGGCCCAACATCAACGCGTTATCACCTTTGATTATCCGGGTGTCGGTAGTTCGACCGGGAAAGTGCCGACCAGCATTCAAGGCATGGCCAAAGATGCGTGGCAATTTATCGCAGCACTTAAGTTGACCAAAGTTAACCTCCTTGGCTTTTCAATGGGTGGGATGGTGGCACAAGAAATGTTACTGCAGCAACCTCAAACTGTTCAGCGCGTCATTTTAGCAGGTACTGGCCCTCGTGGTGGCGCAGGTATCGAAAATGTCACCAAGATTTCCGACTTAGCTTTAGTTCGAGCCCTCGTCACTTTTACCGATATCAAAACAACGCTATTCTTTACTCGAACCGTTAATGGCAAAACCAGTGCCAAACAATTTATAACGCGCCTCAAACGACGTCAACAACAACGGGACCGCACCATTTCCTGGGGTGCTTATCGGCGACAACTAAGCGCCATCAACCGCTGGGGTCGGGCCCAACCAGCCGACCTCTCTGCAATTCGGCAACCGGTACTGGTCATTAATGGCGATCATGATCGCATGGTGCCAACCAAGCCGAATACCTACGACTTGCACCAACAACTAGCTAATAGTGATCTTGTGATTTATCCCGACGCTGGCCACGGTAGCATCTTCCAAAATGGCCCTGATTTCGTTGAACGCGCAAATGCCTTTTTGGCTTAGTTCGACAACCTGATTAACAACCATCCAATTTTAAAAAGCAGTTCATCGGAAACCTTCCCGTGAACTGCTTTTTAGTGTGTCTACACTTGGCACTAGTTGAAATTGCCGCCTGCCATTTGTTCCTAAATTTGTAGTCGACAATAGATAATTATTAGTTCCGACTAACTAACGGCGGGTGGGTCAGAATTGGCTCAGTGGTGTCGTTTATCTTGGTCGGTGATTTTCCGACTTAGATAAAGCCCGGCTTTCGAGACCGTACTTCGGCTCGAAACCGTGGCCACCACGTTCCAGTCGATTCTGAGCCAACCAGAGTGACAATTTAAACCAACTAGCACCAAACGTAGTGGGACAAAAAAAGAGCATCGGTTAGTACCGATACTCTCAAATAACATTAAGTTAAGGTCGTCCAAATTAATTGCAAGTTCAGAATAATTAAAATCACGGCAACGACCCAAGCTGTGTATTTGACCCACTTCCGATTGGCAAATGGTCCCATCAGCTTTCGATCACTGGTAAAGATAATCAGTGGAATCATCGCAAATGGCAACGCAATCGACAAGAAGACTTGCGAGAAGGTCAATAAGCTTTCGATTTTAGCTTCATTACCATGATAGTAAATTGCAAAAATCAACACCGGCGTAATCGACATCAACCGTGTCAATAACCGTTGAGCCCATAATGGCATCCGCAAGTGAATAAAGCCTTCCATGATGATCTGCCCGGCTAAAGTCCCAGTAATTGTGGAACTTTGACCAGAAGCTAACAAGGCGATTGCAAATAGCATACTTAACATTGGACTGGCAATGGCGCCCACAATCTGCGGGTTGCTCAACGCATTGAATAAATCAGCGAAACGCCCCAGATCACTATGTGTGCCATAGAACAAGGCCGCCCCTAAGATTAAGAGCAAACTGTTAACTACAAACGCCAATGTTAATTGAATATTTGAATCCGCGATGGTAAAACGAATCGTCTTTTTAACGGACGCTTCATCGTGAATATCATACTTGCGAGTCTGTGAGATCGATGACCCTAAATACAAATCATGTGGCATCACGGTCGCCCCAACGATCCCCAATGCCAAGTACAACATGGGTTGATTCGTGAGCACTTTAGCACGCGGCACATAACCACCTAAGACACCCAAAGCATCGGGCTTTGATAAAAAGACTTCGTAGGCAAAGACTAATAAAATAACCGCCACTAAGGTCGCCACAATCGCTTCGATCTTGTGGAATCCCAACTTCATTAAGAAGAGTAGGATCAACACATCAAAAGCCGTAATCGTAATCCCCACAATCAATGGGAACCCGAATAGTAGCTCCAACGCAATCCCAGACCCAATAATTTCAGCAATATCAGTCGCCATAATCGCGAGTTCCGTAATGATCCACAGGCCGAGGCCCGCCCACTTAGAGGTCCGCTCCCGCGTCAACTGCGCGAGATCACGGCCGGTCACAATACCGAGCCGAGCCGACATCGCTTGTAAGAGCATCGCAATCAAACTAGATAGTAAAACGACACTCAGCAAGGTGTACTTGAACTGCGCCCCACCACCAATCGAGGTGATCCAGTTCCCAGGATCCATATACCCGACCGCAATCAAGGCCCCCGGTCCGGTATAGGCTAGCAACGTCCGGAAATAACCTTTGTTTTCCGGCACTTCAATCGTGCCATTGATT
Organism: Lactiplantibacillus dongliensis; assembly: GCF_005405105.1. GTDB lineage: Bacteria > Bacillota > Bacilli > Lactobacillales > Lactobacillaceae > Lactiplantibacillus > Lactiplantibacillus dongliensis. Next base: position 70,536 of record NZ_BJDK01000014.1, on the reverse strand, counting down.
TCATCTAGGCTCTTTCGCTGGGTTCCAGTTTCTTTAATGAATTTACTGGTCTGCTTTTTTTCGTCCGTTTTCGGTTTCAAAACGGTCCGCCCTCTTTCCACATCCAACTCCTGAGGGGTTGATATTTAATTTTTTAGTTACCGTACCACAATGACTGAGATGGGCGCTTTTCGGGCTAACCGCGGCCCAATAGCGCCCGCAATCTTCGAGTGTGCAAATTCAGTATCGGCCCCAGTTACTAGTAAATCAGGCTTAAAATCAGGAATAACTTGCTCCAAAATCACATCATCCACGTCTCCGCCCTCATAAACGAGTGGTTCAACCTTTTTAATCCCAGATTTTTCAGCTAATTGAACATAGCTCTGCACGACATCTTCCACGTGCTTTCGTTTGGCATCGATCTTTGAAGGGGTTAGCGAATCAAAAATATTGATATCTTCGCTTTCCATCACTGAGACGATTCCCAGCGTCACATCGTAATCGTGCGCTAAGGTCGTTGCATAACGAAACGCCCGTTCTGACGACGTATTATCGTCTTCATCAACGGTTAATAAGACCCGTCGATAAATCAATGGATCATTCATTTTACTGCTCTCCATATTTCGTACCTCCGCATTGAGTTGACTTGGTATCTGCCACTGTTATTATAACAGTTTCAACTGTGGCTCGCCGGTTTGTTTAGGCTAACCTAACGTGCCTTGGGAATCGCGATTAAAGTCTGTTGCAGCCAGTTCACATAGTAAGCCTCGCGACCAATCGCATGTTGTAAGATCAAGTAATGGCCATAATTTTCGGCCTGACTAGCTTTGGTTGGAAAGACCGTTTTTAGCCGCGCCTGTAAGTGCGTCAGCTTATCTGTATGCAGTCGGCGCTGTTCATGCAGCATCGGCACCAAGCGGGGATCCCGGCTCGTCCGGATAAAATACAACTTCAAAATAAATTCGTCTTTGGTGGCCGTCAAATCCGGCGTCCCATCGCTAATCCAAGTATGCAAAAGTTGCGCGCCAGTGGCCGTAATATGATACAGCTTCTTTTCAAGCTTGGCCCCACTGATCGTCACTTCATGCGTAATATAACCTTGGTCTTCCAACCGTTTCAATTGTGGGTAGATTTGGCTATGCTGAGCTTGCCAAAATTCACCAATTTCATTATCGAACGCTTTAGTCAGGTCATACCCGGTTAATGGATGTTGATTGAGCAAACCTAAAATAATAAATTGCAGTTTGTTTTTCTGTGCCATGTGAGCAACCCCCTTGACGAAATGTTAACTTCAGTATACACTAGCTTTGTTGTTTAAAACATGTAATTAATTACACGTTTTAATTAACCTAATTTAAACAAAGAAGGCTTTGATAAAAATGAGCAAAACATTTAAAACTTTAGACGACTTTTTAGGCACCCACTTTATTTATACTTATGACAATGGCTGGGAATATGAATGGTATGCTAAAAACGATCATACCGTTGATTACCGGATTCATGGTGGCATGGTGGCCGGCCGTTGGGTCAAGGATCAAGCAGCTCATATTGTCATGCTAACCGCTGGCATTTATAAAGTCGCCTGGACAGAACCAACTGGGACCGACGTGGCATTAGATTTCTTACCCAATGAAGGTAAAGTCAACGGGACCATCTTCTTCCCGAAATGGGTGCAAGAACATCCTGAGATCACCGTCACCTTCCAAAACGAACATATCGATGTGATGGAAGCGGCCCGTGAAAAGTATGCCACTTATCCTAAGCTGGTCGTCCCTGAATTTGCCACGATCACTTACATGGGTGACGCTGGCCAAGACAACGATGACGTCATCAGTGAAGCGCCTTACGCTGGTTTACCAGATGACATTCGTAACGGCAACTACTTCGATGCCGATTACCACCGCATCAAGAAATAATTGTTTCACGTGAAACATTAAAGCGACCGCCAAAATGACGGTCGCTTTTTATATACTTTAAGCTGCTAGAAATCGTTTGTCTACTATAGAAGCTTAATCGTTAGTTACATCGAGTTGGACACTACCAAGATCTTGATCAAAATCAGCTTGCCAGTGGCCGGCCGTTAAGAATGGTGGTAAGACAAAGGTCCCCGAAGAGACGCGTTGACCCGCCGTTAACGATTTACCCTGTGCCGCCAGCTTGCCCACTAGCCAGTGCAACGATTTTAACGGATTACCTAAGACTTCACTGGCCACCCCATCTTTTAAATGTTCATTATCATGAGTAAGACTGCATTTAACAGTCGCCACCGCGTCAACGGAAGCAAACTGCTGATCGGTATCGCGTTCCTCACCGTAGACCACTAACCCGCCAACCGCCGCATCGGCTACAACTAAGTTCTTCGGTAGATCGGGGAACCAGTCAGCGAAACGTGAATCCGGTAGTTCTAGTCCCGGTGCCACCGTCGTCTTATGCCGTAAATCTTCTAAAGAGTCATCCGGTGAAAGCTTTTCTTTGGCTTTAAAGACTAGTTCCACTTCTACTAATGGCGTCATTAACTGACCTAACCGGACCGTCGTGGGTGCCGCTAAGAAATGATTGCTGACTTGTGCCCCGTACAACGGTGCCTGCGCATCAAACATCTTTTGAGTTTCTTCACTAGTTAACGACACTTTATAGCCGCCAACCGGTTGATTCTTGAGCGTGGTTAGTTGCGCTTGGACGCGATAAGCTGCATCCTCATCCGCAACGGTGTCAGTAAAGTCTGCCATCGTTAACGCATGTTGGGTCTGGTAAGCATCAAATAATTGTTGGGCAAATTGGGTTTCTGTTTCAGTGGTCGTTGTTGTCATAAGCATGATCTCCATTTCTATGTGTTGGTACCTAGTTACTTGTACTATGTGTCTGTTGAAATATGTCTGTTTCTCCCCTTGATGCTAGTTGGATTAAACGGTCACTCTGGTTGGCCCAGAATCGGCGTTAAATAACAGGAATTAAAAAATTAACAATTAATGATTCTCAGTTCAGTTATTCAGCCAATCGACCGGCATCAATTTCAACTAACACCAAGCGTATTTTTTTATATTCTTCACTATGTGTCCGCATGCTGCGGCTTTAAACTTCTATGTGTGATTGCGATGTGAGCGTCTAAATACGACGCGTTATGTGTCCCCTATTAACTTAATTTTGACCTACTATTAACCATCTTTGGAGGACTTGAATCCTCAAAGTTTGGTTGACCAATCGGCTAGCTATCCGACTTACACCCCTTGGGTAACTAGCCACCCGAATGTCCGATTCCATTGTCCTCACCACCTTTAATTGACCACAAAAAAACGTCCTTCACGAGCTCCATTGAGTTCGTTAAAGGACGTTGATAAAACGGGTTACCACCTTTGTTCGCGTTGACCTCACAGCCAACGCCTTAGCGCGTACAGCCAAATGGCGATACGCCGGTACACTAATGGGCACCATCCAGAACCGCCTCCATTACTTTCGGGGTTCAACTCAAAGGTGATCTATATTAAGTCGCCATGACTGCCTTGCACCAATCTGCAGCTCGCTAACTAGGCGATCTTAATACCGTTCCTTCTCGAAGTCTTTAATCTAAATTTAATTAATGATTAGAGTTTATCCCCGGTTTGTCGCCTTGTCAAGTTAAATTATTAAAAAAAGATGAGATTGTTTTAAAATCCAAGTTAAGCTTTTCGCGTCGCCTCAGTCTTCTCAGACGACTATGATATAATAGGCTGGAAAATATGAGGTGAATAGAAATGAAAAAGAATCGTTTATGGGCGATTATCGGAACCATTGTCGTTGTGGCCGTGATCGTGATCGGGGGCTGGCTAGCAAATAATCAGCACAGCAATAAGGCAACTAAGTCTAATAATAGCCAACCAACGACGCAGGCAGCCTTAAAGCCCGCCTACGTCAAAAAAACCGTCCGGGTAACTAACCGCTTATGGTATATTGCTGGTAGCATTAAGAAGCCGAACAGCGGGAACGGCATGGAAGCTTATGACTTCAAAAAGAACGGTAAAGTCGTCATCTACAACATTCCAAAGTTTTACAGTAGTAAAGCGGCTGCCAAAAAAGCTGGTAACCTGAATCTTTCTGGTACGGTCAACTATACCGTTAGCCAAAACAAGAAACAGCAAACGGTCGTCAAACTCAAAGGCAAGCTCTCTGGTATCGACTTTGCCCAGACATTAACCTTGAAAAAGACCGTTCATGGCACTAATGGCAAGCTACAATTAACAGGGTATCATGTGGCTCGTGATGTTGATAAAGACGTCACCCAAGCCGTTTTTGTCCGCGTTAAATAACCTTAATCCTAAAAAAGTGAACTGGAAATCCCAGTTCACTTTTTTTATAAGTTTAGTTCAGTTTTCCAAACTGTCTTGTTTGATGTTTACATACTGCTCAGTATGCGTATCGCGCAGCGTGTAATTTGGTGGCAACGCATCGCGGTCGGCCTTAACAATCTGAAACCCAACCCGACTATAAAACCGCAACGCCGGCTCATTGGCCATTACACATTTCAAGGTTAACGGCGCCGTGGCATACTGCCGTAGTTCCGTTAATAAGGCCGCGCCGACCCCTTGCTGTCGAAAGTCAGGGGCAACAAATAGCAGATGAATAAAGTTGGCTAACCGATAAAACGAACTAAAACCAGCCCGCTGACCATCAATCCAGGCCACCAGGATCAACTCCCCGCGGCTATCTTGCTCAAAATCAGCTAGTTTTGGCTGCGGCACCCAGGGAAAATCCTGTTGCCGATCAGTTAGATAGATCTGGGCTAAGGCCGCATGATCTGCTACCGTTGCCGGTTTAATTTGAATCATTGCCATTATTCAGCACCCCCATCGGCGTTATTGCTTCTTATTATGCGAGTTTGCTGGCTAAAAAACAATCTTTTAAGGATTAGACCGATAATAGCTTGCTGACTGAAAGCGATACTAGTATTAACTTGAACTATCAACCCATTAGCTGCTGCCATGACAGTCCGTTGATTGCCATTATTAAATAACTGTCGCCGTAAAAACCAAAGATTTAGCGCAATTGCTTGTTCAGTTGTTGGTCATGTATTAGCCAATAAATTCCTTAATTGACCAGCGCCCGGAACAATATTATTAGGCGCTAAAATTCCAACATAACTGGGCATGTTAACTATTACCATGCCATGGGCTACTTTTCGCGTTCATGACTATCCCTTAACTGGCTTCAAGCCCGCAGTAGCGGTATAATACGGTAATAATCTGTCATGATGAAAGTAGGGGAACCATGCGAACAGCAATTGTAACCGATAGTGCGAGTTATCTATCAGCGGAAGCTATCAAAAAGTACGACATTCACGTTGTACCGATCACCGTCATTTTTGGACAACAAACATACTTAGAAAATGTTGAAATGACGTCTAAAGAATTCTACGAACGGATGCGCACTGCACCGGAATTGCCAACAACAACACAAATCACGTTGGGGCAAATGCAACAAATGTATGACCAATTAGCCGCTGAAGGTTACGATGCCGTCATCAGTATCCACCTATCTTCCGGAATCACTAGCTTCATCACGAACCTAGAGAGCTACTTACCGAATATTACGAACATTAAAGTCTACCCATTTGATTCCTTGATTACTGCGGGCGGCGAAGCGTATATGGCCTTATTAGCCGCTAAACTAATTGCCGCGGGACAAACGCCCGAACAAGTTATCACGCAATTAGAAGCCTTGCGCGACACGACGGAAGTTTACTTTGTCGTCGATAATCTCAGCCACCTCGTGCGCACTGGTCGCTTATCAAATGCTTCCGGCTTAGTTGGAAACCTCTTGCGTATCAAACCCGTGCTAACCTTCGAGGATGGTAAGATTGTGGCGATTCAAAAGGAACGCACAATGCGGCGGGCCTATCAAGCCATCAAAGCCAAGCTAGCGGCAGCTATTGAAGCTGCGGATTATCCATTACGGGTCACCATCGAAAATGGGAATAATCCTAAGATGCAAGCTGAATGGACCGCTGACCTGGAAGCCAGCTTCCCCGGCCTTAAGATTATCGAAGGTGAGATCGGCCCGGTTGTCGGCGTGCACGTTGGCGAAGGCGTGATGGGCTTAATCTGGGCCCGTGATTGGGAACAATGGCCGACTAAATAACTGCAAGCAAAAGAGCAAGTTGACTAAATCGTCAACTTGCTCTTTTTTAAAGCTCACTTTTTCTTCGCTTTTTTCTTTTTACCCTTTTTCTTAGGCTTACCGGTCGACTGAGCCTGCTTCGCCACTAACTTACGGGCTTTTTTCAGCAACTTCTGTTGACCTACCGGATCTAATTGTTGCCACAACGCCGTTAACTCCTCGGCGACAACAGGTGTGACCGGGGACGCTGTCGGTTCAACAACTGGGTCAGCGCCTAACAACCAATCTGGATTAACGGCCAAGGCTTGCGCCAAGGTCGTGACTTTATCATGCTTAGCCACATACTTACTGCTTAACCACTGACTGATTGACGAACGGCCAATTCCGGTTTGTTTTGATAATTGGGCGGACGTCACATTGGCTTGTTGCATCGCCGTTTTTAACCGATCTGCAAAAACACTCATGGGCCATATCCTCCTAATAACTTAGTGTAACGGATCCCAAGCTGGTAACCGTTTAGCCGGTTCCGTCAATAATGCTTGAAATTCAGGCGCTAAGAACCGTTTGTGCACGACCACTTCATAGACATAGTCATTAAACCAATCCTGACTCATCACAAAGTAGCCTTGATCACCATTAGCGGTTCCCCAACTATTTTCAACTTTCCATTTTGTCGGCGTATCATCTACCAAGTCAACGCCCGTTAAGGTCATGGCATGGCTGACTTCACCCTCACCCGTTTGTAAGCGTTGGGCCTTCGTTAAATGATCGTTAACACCAATTAACTTAGCCGTTTCATACAAGTGTGCATCCAAGTACCCAGCTTTACGATCTAGCTGCCGCAAGACATCATTACCAAACCAGATAGTCTCGCCCGCTTGTAATTGTTGGACCGCTACATCGGTCAGCACACCCATATCAACGTTCAAGAACGTAATCTGCTTACCACCGATAATATTATCTTCGTCCGGCAAACTATACAATTGATTCAACGGCTTATCCGGCGAATTCGTGACGACCACGTAATCATCCAGATCCGTTGCAAAGTAGTCTTTAAAGAACGCTTGTGGCGTGACATCCGGCACTCGATGATAATTTTTATCATCATCTCGATATTCCAAATCAAACTTGGTCGGTGGTTCCCCAAAAGCATAAACCGCTAGCCGATAAACTTCTTGCAACATCGACTTTTCTAGTGACTGTAACTCAGCTTCGTCCGCACCATTCATGACTAACTGCCGTAACTTCAAGCCATCTTTGCGTAATTTCCGTGACAGGACGGCCTGAAAATCACTGGTGTTATTGCTATTATACGTTTCAGGCATGACACTAGCGGGAACGACGCCATATTTTTGCACAAGTCCCGCGGCCATCGCCCATTGACCACCATCTTCACCAGGATTATCGAATAAGAACTGAACTAGTCGGTCATTGATAGGTTGCCGCGCCGTCTGTTCAACATTGCGATAAAAACTGTTGGCCCGTTCGATCTTATCCCAGAAGAATAAATAACTCTCTGATAATTCAAAATCCTTAACATGATATTTAGCGGCAAATTTATGCCGTAATGTGTTCAATAACGAGAACTCCCAGCAACGACCACTATGCTTCTGATTGCTGACCTTGCCAGTCGGCACTTCCACTGAAAATGTCCGGTCTAAACGACTGGCTGCAGTCTGATCATAACTAGCTGCTTTCAAACCATTCTTGGTAACTGTCCGCGTTAGTACTGGACCCACCGGATCAGCAGCTTGTTTCGCACGCATGGCAGCCAAAGCGGATTGCGTTAATGCGATTGCCATTCTAAGGACCTCCATTTTAAGTTTTTAGCACTACTCATAATTGCTCTGTAGTGCAAGTTTGTTAACTAACTTGCCTTCAGTTTAGCCTTGTTTTAAAGCGATTTCAATCACGGACCACAGATTTGTTTATCTATCTAAACAAAAATCGTTCCGCAAACTAACCAAAATGGTTCGTTGCGCAACGATTATTATTTTAATAGCCAATTGTATTAACATTATGGCGTTTCGTGGCACTCGTATCCCAAAACGGCACTTTCACAACGCCCAAGACCTTTTTAGCCGGCACAAAGCCCCAGTACCGACTGTCATTTGAGACTGAACGATGATCTCCTAAGACAAAGTAGCTGTGCTTAGGAACTTTCGTTGTCTGAATCGACCATTCATTTTTATTGGACAAGCCTTGCAGGTTCCAGTCACCCGTTCCTTGGGTCCGCTCAAACTGACTAATAAAGCTTTGATTGACCCGTTTACCATTGACATAGAGCTGGCCATCGCGCGAACTAACCGTATCTCCAGGCATGCCAATGACGCGCTTCACATACTTCACGTTCTTCGAAGTAGCATCCGGATCCACGCGATACGCATTGAAGACAATCACGCTCAAATGCTTGATGGCAACCGTCTTCACCACAGCTACCCGTTCATCATTCTCCAGATTAGCTTCCATTGATGGACCATCGACCCGGACCATTGTAAATACAAACCGCCGAATGAGTAACGCAACCAATAACCCCACGACGATTGGTATCACCCAGCTCATAATCTCCTTAAACATCTTCATCAACCAAAGTCTCCCTTTACCGACATACAGATTCTCAATTATTATAATCCAATTAATAGTCGTTGTCTGTTAATGCCGGGGCCTTTAGTGAAATTTAGTGATTTGGGGCTAGTTGGCTTAACTTGCCACTCCGATTGGGACAGCATTTTAGAACCCGACCAGCTAAAAAAACGGCAACTAGTCTTCACACTAGTCACCGTTTTTAGTTAATCTTAATCTTGAACTTTAGCAATCCGTCCTTGTTGAATGTAAACACTCAAAATAGCGATATCAGCGGGATTGACCCCACTAATCCGGGACGCTTGTGCAATCGTCGCTGGTTGAATCTTCTTCAGCTTTTGATGGGCTTCAGTTGCTAAGCCGTCAATTGCATCGTAATCAATCCGATCAGGAATTTTCTTAGCTTCCAACTTCTTCAAGTGGGCGACGCGTTCTTCAGCTTTTTTGATATAGCCGGCATACTTGATTTGAATTTCAACTTGTTCAATAATATGCCGTTCCAATGGTTCTGGTGCTGCGGGAATGAACCGCATCAGATCAGCATAACTGACCTCTGGCCGCTTCAAGAAATCGGCAGCCAAGACACCATCTTTAAGTTCACCAGAATGATGTTCGCGCAAGAATTCGTTAACGTCATCATTAGGTTTGATTCGGATGTTGTCTAAACGGTCAAGTTCGTCTTTAATTGCTTGCCGTTTGGCTTCGAAAGCCGCATAACGGTCATCGTCAATCAAGCCTAATTCATGCCCCTTATCGGTTAAACGCAAGTCCGCATTATCATGCCGTAGAATCAACCGGTATTCAGCCCGGCTGGTTAACAAACGATAAGGTTCATTGGTCCCCTTAGTCACCAAATCATCGATCATGACCCCAATATAGGCATCACTACGCTTTAAGGTTAATTGGCCACGGTCTAATGCCCGTAAACCCGCATTAATCCCCGCAATCAAGCCTTGACCAGCAGCTTCTTCATAACCAGAAGTCCCATTAGTTTGACCAGCGGTATACAAGTTCTTAACTAGCTTAGTTTCTAGCGTTGCCCGTAACTGATACGGCGCTACCACATCATATTCAATCGCATAGCCCGGCCGCATCATTTCGGCGTCTTCTAGCCCCTTAATTGAATGTAAGATATCTTGTTGCACTTCTTCTGGCATCGAGGTCGACAGTCCTTGAACGTACCATTCATCCGTATTACGGCCTTCTGGTTCCAAGAACAATTGATGACGCTTCTTGTCAGCAAACCGGACAATCTTATCTTCAATTGATGGGCAGTACCGTGGGCCAACCCCTTCGATCACGCCAGTAAACATCGGCGCCCGGTCGAGGTTGTCTCGAATAATCTTATGCGTGGTTTCGTTAGTGTACGTTAACCAGCAAGATAATTGATGTTTTAAGTCAATATAGTCCTCATCCTCGGTTTCGAAACTAAAGTGATGAGGTTCGGGATCGCCTGGTTGTTCTTCCGTCACACTATAATCAATCGTGTTCCCGTCAACCCGTGGCGGCGTCCCAGTCTTAAAGCGTTCAAGGTCAAAGCCCAGCTTTTCCAAATCACCAGATAACTTCATCGCTGGTTGCGAATTATTAGGACCTGACGAATACATTAATTCGCCAATAATAATCTTTCCTCGTGCGGCGGTCCCCGTCGTTAAGACAACACTCTTGGCACTATAACGGGCCCCAGTGTTCGTGATAACCCCTTTGCAGACGCCATCTTCAACGATCAAACCATCCACGATGCCTTGACGTAGCGTCAAGTTAGGTTCGCGCTCAATTGTATGCTTCATTTCGGCGTGATAAGCATGCTTATCCGCCTGGGCCCGGAGCGCCCGCACAGCAGGGCCCTTACCGGTATTTAACATCCGCATTTGAACGTAAGTCTTATCAATATTGCGGCCCATTTCGCCCCCTAAGGCGTCAATTTCGCGGACCACAATGCCTTTCGCCGGTCCCCCGACGGATGGATTACAAGGCATGAAGGCCACCATATCTAAGTTGATGGTCATCAGTAACGTGCGGTTACCCATTCGGGCCGCTGCTAGGGCGGCTTCCGAACCGGCATGACCAGCACCTACGACGATAACGTCATAGTCGCGGCCAGCGTATTGCTTTACTTCTGTCATGATTAACTTTTCCTCCGTACGACGCTACTTACCCAGACAAAATTGGCTAAATAGTTGATCAATTAATTCATCTTCATAGCTATCCCCAGTAATTTGTCCCAGGAATTCCCAACAACGGGTCATATCGATCTGAACCAAGTCAACCGGCATCCCAGCCGCAATCCCCGTCTGCACATCCTGCAAGGCTTGCTTGGCTTGGTGCAATAACCCGATATGACGGGCGTTAGTGACCATCACATTATTTTGACTACTTTCGATGCCTTCATTAAAGAACATCTTCGCAATCCGTTGTTCCAACTGTTCAACCCCGGCTTGCTGTAAGACCGACATACTCATGACATCGGCCATATCAACGTTATCAGCGAGTTTCGCTTGATCAAGCTTAGCGGGTAGATCGGTCTTGTTTAAGATTACGATCCGTTTCGAATCATTCGTTTCAGCGAGCAATTCCAGATCTTCAGCAGTTAAAGGTTGGCTGTTATCTAAGACTAACAAGACCAAGTCAGCGGCACCAATGGCTTTACGGCTCCGTTCAACCCCAATCTTTTCGACCTTATCTTCGGTATCGCGAATTCCAGCCGTATCTACTAATTTCAACGGCACACCACGGACATTGACGTATTCTTCAATGACATCTCGCGTGGTGCCGGCGACATCCGTCACAATGGCTTTATCTTCATGCAACAAATGATTTAGTAAACTCGACTTACCAACATTCGGCCGACCAATAATCGCCGTTGCCAGCCCTTCTCGCAAGACTTTACCTTGCTTGGCCGTCGCCAACAACTGATCGATACTTTGACCCACTTCAGTCGCCTTTTCGGTCAGCATCTTCGTGGTCATGGCTTCAACCGCATCATATTCCGGATAATCGATATTAACTTCAACTTGCGCCAACACATCCAAGATATCTTGCCGTAAATGCCGAATTAAGGTCGATAGATCACCATCTAATTGATTTAAAGCCACTTTCATCGACTTATCTGTCTTAGCTCGAATCAAGTCCATTACGGCTTCAGCTTGAGAAAGGTCCAAACGGCCATTTAAGAAGGCCCGCTTGGTAAACTCACCCGGCTCAGCCATCCGTGCGCCATGGCTCAAAATCAACTGTAAAATCTCGTTAGTCGCCACGAGGCCGCCATGACAGTTAATCTCAATCACATCTTCACGGGTGTACGTCTTAGGTGCCCGCATCACCGAAGCCATGACTTCATCGACTTCTTGCTTCGTATCAGGGTCAATAATATGCCCGTAATTAATCGTATGGGAGTTAACCTTGCTTAAATCTTTCCCTTTAAAAATGCGAGCCACAACGTTAAACGTCTGCTCACCACTAATCCGGATAATCGAAATTCCACCTTCACCAGGTGGTGTCGAAATTGCCGCAATCGTATCAAATTCCGTGGTCGTCGGCATGTCATCATTTCCTTTCATTTGCTGTTTAAGCAGCGCTTTACCGCCTAATACTATACCAAGTTTTACTTACAATTAGTTAACAATATGTCCTAAAATGCAGAAAAAAAGCGCCTAGTCCACGCCACCTTAAAGCGTGGATAAAGCACTTTGACTACTTTATCTAAAAGATAAGAATGATTACCACTTACTATAATAGCTCATTTGTCGTTTGTCAAACGCCTGTTTGTGTTCACTAAAATGAGCTATTTACGGATCGCCACAACGACGGCCCGATGCGGATCACGGCCTTCCGAAAAAGTGGTGACATGATGATTGTCAGCCAGCTCGGCATGAATTAATTTACGTTCAAACGAGGGCATCGGATCCAAGAATACTTGTTTACCGGTCGCAATGGCTTCGCGCGCCGTACTTTCAGCCAACCGCTTCAAGGTGTCTTCCCGGCGTTCTCGATAGTCATCAACGTCTAACACAACATTGACATGGGAAGCGCCGTGATGGTTCATATAGACTTGCGCCAAATCTTGCAGCGCATTGATGGTCCGCCCATGCTTGCCGATCAATAACCCTTGCTTGGGTGTATCAAAGTTCAAGCTGGCATATCGATTACCAAAATCAACCTCCAACTCAGCAGTAATCCCAAGTTGCTTCACGACTTCTAACAAGTAGGCGCTCAAATCTCGCACGGCTTGTTCATTGGCCGCTTGTCGCGCCGCAATTTCAGCGGGTGTCCGCGTCGGCACTTCATTATCTGTCGCTTTGGCTGGTTTGGGCTTAGCCACTTGACTGGTTTGCTTCGATTTAACTGGTTTCGCTACTGATTTGGGTTTCGCTTGGTGACCAGCCTTTTTAACTGGTTTTGCTGTTACTGGCCGTTTCGGCGTCACCGGTTGGGTTGGTGCCGTTGCTCGAGCTGGTTTAGTCCCAGCTGCCGCTTTAGCGGGCGTCGGCGTTTTAGCTGCGACCGATTTTGGCGCTGGCTTAGCGGTCAACTCAACCTTAGCTGGTCGCTTACCCAGCCCTAGGAACCCTTTCTTGGGATTTTCAAGCACGTCAATTTTAACGTTGTCACGGGTCGTTTGCATTTGCTTAAGGCCCGTCGCAATTGCTTCAGCGACGGTAGGTCCTTCAAATACTGCCATATTGATGTTTCCTCCTCGTAAAAATACCTGTGTTTATTATAGCATTGAACTGGGAGGCATGGGAATTGCGGGTTAGGACGGGACGTTGTGAGTTGGCTTGGAAATTTATTGGTCTATTTTCATTTTTGACTGGTTGGTAAAATAGCAGTGTTTAACTTCCCTAACTGTCAGCCCAAAGACGCTAAAAAAAAGACCCACCACATGGCAGGTCTACTCAATCGTATTAACGTTTATGATTTCTAATCGCACGCTTTTTGGCACGTTCAATCGTACGTTGACGGTCTTTTTCTTTTTGTTTCTTGGCTTCTCGTTCGCGGTTGATCTTGAATGGGTTTTGCAACAACATTGTTTGACCAACTTGGAACGCGTTAGAAATAACCCAGTATAGTGACAACGCGGATGGCACGTTGATGGCGGTAATCAAAATGACTAACGGCATCAAGTACGTCATCCATTGCGTCATCCCGTTTTGTTCTGGCTGCGACTTCATCGCTAACCAGGAACTAGCAAACGTGAACAACGCCGCTAGGATTGGCAAAACGTAGTATGGATCTTTATCACCAAGTTGCAACCATAAGAAAGTCCCAGTCTTCAAGACTTTAGTGCGCCAAATTGCTTGATACAACGCAATCAGAATCGGCATTTGAACTAACAATGGTAACATGCTGGCCATTGGGTGCACGCCATACTTACTGTAAAGCTTCTTCATCTCGGCTTGTAGCTTTTGTTGCGTTTCCATATCCTTAGATGAATATTGCTTTTGTAAAGCCTTCATCTGAGGTTGGATTTCTTGCATCGCAAGCATACTGCGAGTTTGGAAGATCATTAACGGTAAGATGATGATCCGGATGATCAACGTAAAGGCGATAATCCCTAAGCCGTAGCTGTGACCGAACAAGTGCGATAACCAAATAATCGCCCGTGAGAAGTTCAGGATGACTCCGCCATCCCAAAACCCGGTACTCTGCTCCGTAATTGGGGTATTACTACACCCAGTCAGTACTAGCGCAATCGCCAGCACGGAAAGCATTGCCAGTATTTTTCTGTACTTTTTCAAACGAATATCCTCACTTAATCATTGTCCAGCAGGTGCGCTAGCTTTAGCGCATGGCTAAGATAAGCTTTGATTTCAGCTTGCGACTTACCAGCAACGCTCGGCCGCGCAATCACGAGAAAGTCGACCGTTGCAGGCAACTGCGGCTTTAACTCGGTAATTGACTGTCGAATCCGCCGCTTGACCCAATTCCGAGCAACAGCATTCCCAATCTTTTTACCAACTGAGATACCGACGCGAAAATGTGGTTGTGCAGGCTTGTCCAAAACGTAAATGACAAATTGACGATTGGCATACGAGTTGCGGGTTTCAAAAACCTGCTGAAAGTCAGCTTCTTTTTTGACCCGATATGATTTTCGCATAATCCATCTCCATGTGTGCGCTCAAGCTCACCTGAGCAAATCGCTGCACAACTTTACAGTCCTGAACGACCGAAGTCACTCAGGACTGTAAAGAAAAAGCCACTGATTATCAGTGGCCTATGCAGACAATACTTTTCTGCCTCGTTGGCGTCGACGGGCTAACACTTTACGGCCTGTGCTGGTGCTCATCCGTTTGCGGAAACCATGGACACGTGAACGATGCCGCTTCTTTGGTTGGTAAGTTCTCTTCATCATGACACCTCCTTCTCTATAATGACATGAATCAATTCGATTAAGTCGTTATTTTCAAAACGCAGTCTATTCTAAAACGCATTTCCTAGATACTATATCATAGATTTACTAATTTGAAAACCTCGAAATTAATAATCCCGTAAACTATTCCCAGCCCATTTGGCGCGTAATTTGTGGTTAGGCCTGTGGATGATTGTGAATCGTCTTTTGACTGTCCCCAAGTTACACACAACCTTATCGACAAAATAACGGGGTGTGATTTAGTTATCCACAGCGTCTTTATTTTGTGTGCATAACCTTTGGAAACGTTGTGTTATTAGGGCCACTTTTAACCAAGATTTTGTGGACAACTCTGGTTTTCTCCAAAATCCTCCAGTTTTTGACACCCTGTGTATAACTTTAAAAACAGCTTGTGATTTCAATTAACATTCTTATCACCCGCCTGTGGAAAACTTTTAACGTTCATGCTAAAATAGACTTACGTTTTTTAAGAAAAGGGGTATCCATGTGCTGGATCGTAATGACTTATGGAACATCATTAAGTTCTCCCTAAAAACTGATCTCTCGCCGATGACTTTTCAAACATTCGTCGAGCCGGCTAATCCGCTTCAGTTGAACAAATCGCAAATGACGATCGAAGTTCCAACTAAACTTCATCGTGACTATTGGGAAAAGAACCTCGCCGACAAGTTCAGCGACTACGCTTTCCAAGCGACCAACGAACAGATTGAACCAGTAATGATCACGGAGGAAGAACGTCAGCAGCTTACGGAAAAATCGCAAGCATCTACCGGTAACGTTGCAACCGAAAAATCGGCGACCGCAACTACCCCCACATTTATGCGGGAAACGAAACTCAATCCGAAATATACCTTTGAGAGCTTCGTCATTGGCAAGGGGAACCAAATGGCCCATGCCGCGGCGTTGGTCGTGTCGGAAGAACCCGGTACGATGTATAATCCATTGTTTTTCTACGGGGGCGTCGGACTGGGCAAGACCCATTTGATGCATGCAATTGGTAACAAACTTCTCGATTCGAATCCTAACGGCAAGGTTAAGTACGTCACCAGTGAAGCGTTCACCAATGATTTGATTAACGCTATCCAAACGGGGACACAAGAGTCGTTTCGTGAAGAATACCGTAACGTTGACCTATTATTAGTTGATGATATTCAATTTTTTGCTAATAAGGAAGCCACTCAAGAAGAGTTCTTCCATACATTTAATGCGTTATATGAAGATGATAAACAAATCGTCCTCACCTCTGACCGTTTACCAAATGAAATCCCGAAACTGCAAGATCGATTAGTTTCCAGGTTTAAGTGGGGGTTATCCGTTGATATCACCCCACCTGATCTTGAAACCCGGATTGCCATTTTGCGTAACAAAGCGGACCTTGAAGGGATTGCGATCCCGGATGATACACTAAGTTACATTGCGGGACAGATCGATTCTAATGTCCGCGAACTTGAGGGCGCTTTAGCCCGCGTTCAAGCTTACTCACAACTAAACAAATCTCCTATCACCACTAGTTTAGTAGCTGATGCATTGAAGAGTTTGAACCTTAATAGTAAGCTATCAGAAGTGTCGATCCCCGTTATTCAGGAAAAAGTCGCCAAGTATTACCATATTACAATGGCTGACATTAAAGGGAAGAAACGGAATAAACAGATCGTCAATCCACGCCAAATCGCCATGTATCTAGCGCGCGAGTTAACGGACAGTTCACTACCACGCATTGGTAACGAATTTGGCGGTAAAGATCACACGACAGTCATCCATGCTTGTGACAAGATTTCGGCAGCGCTCAAAACCGATACCGAATTACAACAAGCTATCGGGGACCTGAAAAGTCAGCTTAAAGCGTAGTGTGGATAAATTCTAATAACTCTAAAAGTTTTCCACAACTTATACACATGTGGAAAACTCGATGGTTAGTAGGGTTACAAAACTTTTCCACAGTACCCACTGCCCTACTATTACTACGATCTTTTATTTATTAATCTATATAAACCCGTGTCACCAAGAAGAGAGGATACCTTATGAAGTTCACGATCAATCGATCAGCTTTTATTAAAGAATTAAATAATGTGCAACGCGCAATTTCATCTAAAACCACGATTCCAATATTAACCGGACTCAAAATCGATGTTGCCACCGATGGCCTAACCTTAACAGGTAGCGATGCTGATATTTCCATTGAAACGACCATTCCCGCTGATGATGAAAACAATACGTTAGTCGTCGAAGAACCCGGTTCAGTAGTTCTAACAGCCCGTTTCTTCAGTGAAATCGTTAAAAAGTTACCAGAAGATACCATGACGGTTGCCTTAGTTGATGGGTTCCAAACCCAGATCACTTCTGGCGCTGCTTCCTTTACCATCAATGGGTTAGACCCAGAAAACTATCCACATTTACCTGAAATTGATACGACTAATACCATTACGTTAGCCGGCGATGTTTTCAAAGAACTCATCGGCCAAACCGTTATTGCCGTTTCAAATCAAGAAAGTCGGCCCATCTTAACTGGGGTGCATTTTATCTTGAAAGATGGCGAATTTTTAGCAGTTGCGACTGACTCACATCGGTTAAGTCAACGTAAGATCAAGTTGCCAGAAGCTAATAATGCTGACTACGACGTCATTATTCCAGGGAAGAGTTTAACGGAATTATCCCGGATGATCGGTGATGACAATCCTGATGTTCAAATGCGCTTATCTGAAAACCAAGTGTTGTTTGTGCTCGGTAAGACCTCGTTTTATTCTCGTTTGCTGGAGGGTAATTATCCTGATACATCCCGGTTAATTCCAAAAGAATCAAACACAACGGTCGAAATCGAAGCGCCAGCTTTATCAGCAGCAATCGAACGGGCGTCACTGCTTTCACATGAAAGTCGTAATAACGTGGTGCGTTTCTCGGTTAATCCAACGGACAAAACCATCACGATTTTTGGGAATTCACCAGATGTTGGGGAAGTAACGGAACAACTACAACCCGCTGAACTCAACGGTGATGAACTTGAAATTTCGTTCAACCCAGATTACATGAAAGAAGCGTTACGGTCATTTGGCCAAGCCATGATCAAGATTTCATTCACAATGGCGTTACGTCCATTTACCTTGGTCCCAACTGAAGAAGGCGAGAACTTTATTCAGTTGATCACACCAGTACGAACCTTTTAATTAGCTGAATAAATATACAAAGCCACAAAAAAGCCGACCAATCAAATGCTGATTGGTCGGCTTTTTTGTGGCTTTAAAATGACTGGTAGCGGAATGAGGACAGGCTATTCAAACCATCGTAACTTTTACAGTTACACTACTTTTACGCAATATACATTGTCGACAGGTGCTACTTCAAAAAAAGTATTTGATAAAAGCAAGCATTCAAGTAACTAACACTATGTTATCCGGCCAATCAGGCTTACAGCGTGCTGGTTGTCGAGGCTGGTTTTAAGCTGTAGGCCTAATAAAAATACTAGGTGAAGTCGCAAAAGGGAATTTCAGAACGGGGCTTAATAAAATTAGAAAAGCACAAGGTTAAAATGGCTGCCAACTAACTGGTTGCTTCTAAAATGCTGAAACACGATGGACCATTTTAAAGCGAAGCGCGAGAAACACACACTAGCGTGGCAATTTAAGTCAACGACTAAGCTCAAAATAGGCTTAAATCAAGGTCAGACGTGCGATTCTTACCGTGAATATGCAACCAACAGCCAGTTACTAATTATTGAAAGGTGATTTTCAGTCGATTTTAGGCCTGAAAAAACAGCAAATTTGTTAAAATCGGCAAATTTTTCGAATTTTAGCGGATTTACCCCCAGGTTGGTACCCCGACATTAGTTTTGTTTAAATCGGCTTAAACTGGCTCTAAATGCGGTTATAAATTGAATTTTCATTAAAAAAACGGTATAATGTAACTTGTTATAAGTCGGTTTACAGTAGTCTTGAAAGGTTAGGCAGGTGACATTTTGAAAAAGCCAGTCCAAATTAATACGCCCTTTATTACCCTCGGGCAGTTACTAAAAGAAGAAGCCATCATCAGTTCCGGTGGTCAGGCCAAGTGGTTCTTACAAGAATACGACGTCTTGGTCAATGAAGAACTCGATGATCGGCGTGGTCGCAAACTTTATCCCGGCGATACAATCGTGATCGCTGATAACGGGGAATTTGTGATTCAGTCCCAATCAACAGAAACGACTGATTAAATGTATCTAGAAAATTTAGTGCTTCATGATTTTCGTAATTACGCGGACTTACAAGTGACCTTTAAACCTGGGGTCAACGTCTTACTCGGCGAAAATGCGCAGGGAAAGACGAACTTGTTAGAAGCCATCTATGTGCTGGCGTTAACGCGCAGTCATCGTACCGCTAATGATAAAGAATTGATTCGGTGGCAGACGACGACGGCCACGTTAAAGGGACGCTTACATAAAGCGACTGGTAGCGTGCCGTTAGAATTGGAATTGGGCCGTCGCGGGAAACGGGCGCGGGTCAATCACCTGGAGCAGGCTAAGTTATCACAGTATATCGGTAACTTGAATGTCATTGTCTTTGCACCGGAAGATCTCTCGATCGTCAAAGGGGCTCCCGCGATTCGCCGCCGATTTATGGATATGGAATTTGGGCAGATGAGTCCCAAGTACCTTTATAACCTGAGTCAGTACCGCACGATTTTAAAACAACGCAATCAATACTTGCGGCAATTGAACCGTCAGCAAGCGAAAGATAAGGTCTATTTAGGGGTCCTATCTGATCAGCTGGCGGCATTTGGCGCCGAAATTATCGCAAAACGCTTAGAATTATTGCAGCAGCTTGAGAAATGGGCGCAAGCGGTCCATGCGGAAATTACGCAAGATCAAGAGCAACTGACTTTTCACTATGTCACCCAAGTTGACGTGGCCGAGAATCCGACCGCGGCGCAACTATATCCGGCCTTGCAGGCGTTATATGCGCAACAACAGGCTAAGGAAATCTTTCAAGGCACGACTTTACTCGGGCCGCATCGTGATGATTTGCAATTCAGTGTTAATGGGAAGAACGTCCAAACGTATGGCTCTCAGGGGCAACAGCGGACCACGGCATTGTCCGTTAAGTTAGCTGAGATTGACCTGATGAAAGCTGAAACGGGGGAATATCCGGTGTTATTACTGGATGACGTCTTGTCAGAATTAGACACTGCCCGTCAGACTCATTTACTGACGGCAATTCAAGATAAAGTCCAAACGTTTTTGACCACCCCGAGTTTGGATGGGGTGGCTCGTAAATTAATAAATGCGCCAAAGGTGTTTGAAGTTAGCCATGGCATTTTACATGAGGAGGAACCGCATTGACCGAAGATGAAAAAGAAACCAAACGTGAGCGGGCGCATGAATATGACGCCAGCCAGATCCAAGTTTTGGAAGGCCTTGAAGCTGTTCGTAAACGTCCCGGGATGTATATCGGGACAACCAGTAGCCAAGGGTTACACCATCTGGTTTGGGAAATTGTCGATAACGGGATTGATGAAGCGCTAGCTGGTTTTGCTAACGAAATTCATGTCACCGTTGAAAAAGATAATAGCATTACGGTAACTGATAACGGCCGGGGTATCCCGGTTGGTACGCAAAAGAAGACTGGTAAACCCGCTTTGGAAACGGTCTTTACGATTCTGCATGCCGGTGGTAAGTTCGGCGGCGGCGGTTATAAAGTTTCTGGTGGGCTGCACGGGGTCGGTGCGTCCGTTGTCAACGCGTTGTCATCAGAATTAGATGTCAAAGTTATTCATGATGGCAAGATCTATTACATGGACTTTGCGCGTGGAAAAGTTAAGACGCCGATGAAGGTCATTGATGACCACGCCCCGGCTGATGGTCATGGGACGATCGTTCATTTCTTACCGGATCCAGATATCTTCCGTGAAACAACGACTTACGATATTAATATCTTAACGACGCGGATTCGTGAATTAGCGTTCTTGAATAAAGGGTTGCAGATTACGATTCGTGATAATCGACCAGCGGAACCTACTGAACAAGACTTCTTGTATGAAGGCGGAATTCGGCACTACGTTGAATTCTTGGATAAGAATAAAACCGTCCTGTTCCCAGAGCCAATCTATGTTGAAGGTGAACAAAACGGGATTACGGTCGAAGTTGCTTTGCAATATACCGATGATTACCACAGTAATCTGATGACCTTTACGAACAATATCCATACGTATGAAGGTGGGACCCATGAAGAAGGGTTCAAACGAGCGTTGACTCGGGTCATTAACGATTATGCCCGCAAGAATAACTTGTTAAAGGATAATGAACCTAATCTATCCGGTGAAGATGTGCGTGAAGGGATGACTGCGGTCGTCAGTGTCAAGCACCCAGACCCACAATTTGAAGGGCAAACTAAGACTAAGTTGGGGAACTCCGATGCTCGGGCAGCCGTTGATCGGTTGTTCTCGGAACACTTCAACAAGTATTTGCTCGAAAATCCAAGTATCGGTCGTAAAGTTGTCGATAAAGGGGCACTGGCGTCTAAAGCCCGGGTCGCCGCTAAACGGGCTCGGGAAGTTACGCGGAAAAAGAGCGGCTTGGAAATCAGCAATTTACCTGGTAAATTAGCCGATAATACGAGTAAAGACCCTGAAATCAGTGAATTATTCATTGTCGAAGGGGATTCCGCCGGTGGTTCTGCCAAGCAAGGGCGGTCACGATTGACGCAAGCAATCTTGCCAATTCGGGGGAAGATCTTAAACGTCGAAAAGGCTAGTATCGATAAGATTCTGGCTAACGAAGAAATTCGCTCACTCTTTACGGCGATGGGAACTGGCTTTGGTGGTGACTTTGACTTGAGCAAGGCCAATTACCATAAGTTGATCATCATGACCGATGCCGATGTCGATGGGGCCCATATCCGGACCTTGCTATTGACGTTGTTCTACCGCTACATGCGGCCATTAGTCGATGCCGGGTTCGTGTATATTGCCCAGCCACCACTGTATCAAGTTCGCCAAGGAAAATTTGTCCGGTATATCGATTCTGATGACGAATTAAGTGAAGTCTTAGGCCAATTAGCGCCATCACCTAAACCAGTTGTCCAACGGTATAAAGGGTTAGGTGAAATGGACGCCGAACAATTATGGGAAACGACCATGGATCCAGATAAGCGGCGGTTGCTGCGGGTTCGTGATGAAGATGCCGCTGATGCAGATGACGTCTTCTCCATGTTGATGGGCGATCAAGTTAAACCACGGCGTGAATTTATTGAAGATAACGCGGTGTTCGTTAAGGATCTCGATGTTTAATCGATCAGAAAAAAATAAATAGAGTCAATTTAGTTTGACGAAGAGACTTAATCAACAGCGATAAAGGAGGATGCAAGACTTGGCTGAATCAGAGTTACCAAATCGAATAACCGATGTGAACTTGTCGAAGACCATGCGAACGTCATTTCTAAGCTACGCCATGAGTGTTATTGTGGCGCGGGCCTTACCTGATGTTCGTGACGGGTTAAAACCAGTTCACCGGCGGATTCTATACGGTATGAGCGAACTTGGGGTGACCCCCGAAAAGCCGTATAAGAAATCAGCCAGAATCGTTGGGGATGTCATGGGGAAGTATCATCCACATGGGGATTCCGCGATTTATGAATCAATGGTACGGATGGCCCAAGACTTTAGTTACCGCTACATGTTAGTGGATGGTCATGGGAACTTTGGGTCTGTCGATGGTGATGGTGCGGCCGCAATGCGGTATACCGAAGCGCGGATGAGTAAGATTGCGGTTGAAATGCTGCGCGATATTAATAAAGACACCGTTAATTGGCAACCTAACTATGATGATACGGAACGGGAACCAGAAGTTCTGCCGGCACGTTTCCCGAACTTGTTAGTTAATGGGGCGACCGGGATTGCGGTCGGGATGACGACCAATATTCCACCGCATAACTTGTCAGAAGTCATTTCGGCGATTCATATGTTGATGGATAATCCAGATGTCACGACGGCCGACTTGATGGAAGCTGTTCCAGGCCCCGACTTCCCAACTGGTGGGATTGTCATGGGTAAATCCGGGATTCGTAAAGCTTATGAAACGGGTCGCGGAAATATCATTATTCGGGCCAAGGTGGACATTCAAGAACAAAAGAATGGCAAACAACGGATTATCGTGACCGAATTGCCTTACATGGTCAATAAAGCCAAATTAATTGAACGGATCGCGTCATTAGCGCGGGATAAAGAAATCGAAGGTATCACTGATATCAACGATGAAAGTGACCGTGAAGGGATGCGGGTCGTGATTGATGTGCGGCGCGATGCCAGTGCGTCAGTTATTCTGAACAATTTATATAAGATGACCTTAATGCAAACGAACTTCGGCTTTAATATGTTAGCCATCGTTAAAGGTGCACCAAAAGTCTTAAGCTTAAAGCAAATCTTAATCTATTATTTGGAACATCAAGAAGACGTTATTCGGCGACGGACTCAATTTGATTTGAAGAAAGCCCAAGCGCGGGCCCATATTTTGGAAGGCTTGCGGATTGCGCTAGATCATATTGATGAAATCATTCGGATTATTCGTCAATCGGAAACGAGTGAAATTGCCAAGAACCAATTGATGGATAACTATGGCTTGTCCGATAAGCAAGCCCAAGCTATCTTGGATATGCGGCTGGTTCGGTTAACTGGTTTGGAACGTGAGAAGATTGAAAGTGAATATCAAGAACTTTTGAAATCAATCACGGATTACAAAGCCATTTTAGCCAGCAAAGACCGGATCAACCAAATTATTTACGAAGAATTGCTTGAAATTCAACGTAAATTTGGCGATGCACGGCGGACTGAATTGATGATTGGTGAAGTTTTGAGTCTTGAAGATGAAGACTTGATTGAAGAAGAAGAAGTGGCCGTAACGTTAACGCATAACGGTTACATCAAACGCTTACCAACGACCGAATTCAAATCACAACATCGTGGTGGTCGCGGGATTCAAGGAATGGACGTCCATGATGATGATTTCATTGAACACCTACTAACGACTTCCACTCATGACGTGTTGCTATTCTTCACGAATGCTGGGAAAGTTTATCGGATGAAAGCCTATGAAATCCCTGAATATGGTCGGACGGCCAAAGGGATTCCGGTGATTAACCTACTAGGTGTGAACTCCGGTGAAAAGATCCAAGCGGTCGTCAACGTGCACAATGCGGCCGATGATAGTGCTGATTATCTGTTCTTTACGACCTTGAAAGGGGTTGTTAAACGGACACCAGTTTCAGAATTTGCTAACATCCGGAGTAATGGGCTCAAAGCCATTACGTTGAAAGATGATGATGAATTAATTGGTGTGACGATTACAGATGGTCATCAAAACATGATCATTGGGACGCATGCCGGTTATGCCGTTAGCTTCGATGAAACAACGGTTCGTTCCATGGGACGGACGGCTGCCGGGGTCCGCGGGATTCGATTACGCGATGCTGATTACGTCGTGGGCTTCGATATTCTAAAGCCAGACAGCAAAGTCTTTATCATTACTGAAAAGGGTTATGGTAAGCAGACGCCAGCTGGCGAATACCCAATCAAAGGTCGTGGTGGTAAAGGGATTAAGACCGCTAACGTGACCGAAAAGAATGGGCCGTTAGCGGGCTTGACCACCGTTGCCGGTGAAGAAGACATCATGGTCATGACTGATCATGGGGTCATGATTCGCTTCAATATTGCGACTGTCTCACAGACTGGACGGGCAACACTTGGGGTTCGCCTGATTCGTTTGGACGACGGTGGCAAGGTTGCGACGATGGCTAAGGTTGATCCAGAAGTGGACAAACCAGATGATGATGCTGAAGCAACCAGTGATGGTACGGAAGCAGCTGATAGTGCGACTACTGAAGCGACGTCAACCAGCGCGGTTGATGATGACTCAGCGTCGACTGAAGCCAAGCCAACTGATCAACAATAACGATTAAAGTTAAAACGGATGATTGTCAGTCGATGGCAATCATCCGTTTTGTTTAGCTTAAGTTGTCAGTTATTGTAGCTTGGTCAGCTAGTTCTATCTAAGCCTTAAAATAATTTCCCGGGAAATAAACGGAAATTTTCAAAGCCTTACGTAGTTTATTAACGTATCGAGCTTAGGAAGCTTTTTGTTTTGTCGGCTGTTTCAAACCTTGCAACAAATTGACTTAGATGCTATACTATTTATTCGTGAGTATCTAAGCAAAACTTAGATTACTTTCCTTGCTCTTTCAAAAGGAAAGGGCCTGAAGTCCATAAGGAGGTGCAAATTTCATGAGTGAATCAAAGAAATATGAAATTACTTACATCGTACGCCCAGACATCGACGACGCTGCTAAAACAGCTTTAGTTGACCGTTTTGACAAAATCTTAACTGATAACGGTGCGGAAGTAATTGATTCAAAAGACTGGTCGAAGCGTCGTTTCGCATACGAAATCGGCGGGTTCAACGAAGGTACTTATCATATCGTTAACGCTACAATGACTGATGATGCCGCTTTGAACGAATTTGATCGGCTTTCAAAGATCAATGATGACATTTTACGTCACATGATCGTTCGTCGCGAAGATTAATTCAAATTAAAACGAAATAAATGACGAGAGGAGCACTTCTGTTTATGATAAACCGTTCAGTTCTTGTTGGCCGACTAACAAGAGATCCTGAGTTACGATACACGTCTGGTGGTGCGGCAGTGGCAACATTTTCGTTAGCCGTTAACCGTAATTTCACCAATCAAAATGGGGAACGTGAAGCTGATTTCATCAACTGCGTCATTTGGCGTAAAGCTGCTGAAAACTTTGCGAACTTCACCCATAAAGGGTCACTAGTTGGGATTGATGGCCGGATTCAAACCCGGAATTATGAAAACCAACAGGGCCAGCGGGTCTATGTAACAGAAGTGGTCGTTGAAAACTTTTCACTATTGGAATCACGGGCTGAATCCGAACGTTATCGTGCCAATAATGGCGGCGGTAACGCACCGACTAATAACGGTGGTGGCTACAACCAGAATAACAATAGTGGTTACAGTCAAAACGGCCAAAATGCAGCTCCTCAGCAAGCTTCATCAAATAACAATAATCCCTTTGGCAATGGGAATGCGGCCGGTGCCAGCACGAGCGGTAGCGCTAATAATAGCGCGCCTGCAAGTAGTGCGAACAACCAAGCTGATCCATTTGCTAACAATGGGGACCAGATTGATATTTCAGATGATGATTTGCCATTCTAAGCAGGTTAACTGCTAATTAGAGGAGGGAAATATCTATGGCACAACAAAGAAGAGGTGGCCGTCGTCGTCGTAAAGTCGACTTCATCGCCGCAAACCATATCGAATACATCGATTATAAAGATACTGACTTATTACGTCGCTTCGTTTCCGAACGTGGGAAGATTTTGCCACGTCGAGTAACTGGTACGAGCGCTAAGAACCAACGTTCTTTAACGATCGCTATCAAGCGGGCACGGATCATGGGCTTATTGCCATTCGTTTCCGAAGAATAATTAAGTCTGTTAAAAACCACGGGATTATTTCCGTGGTTTTTTATTTTGGCCTAAAAGTTAGCTGATTTACAATTAAAAAGCCAACTAACAGCGTGTTAGGTCAAGTCTGTCAACTTGGTTTCATGTGACCGAGACTGAATGCTGACATGGTTTGTGATAAAATATAACTATTACTGAGAACTCTCGAGGGAATTTCAAATGAAAAAACTTTTTTCGCGCGAAAACATTCCATTTTTCTTACAAAATCAACCATTACGGCTATTGTCGCTAGTGATTTTAGGCCTGTCACTGATTACCCTAGTGACTGGGTTTTTAATGAACTGGATTTTTGGGACAATTGTGCTGGTCTTAATCATCATGGGCGGGGTGATGTCCTACAATACCCTGATTGAATTAAGTTCAAGTGCCACGGAATATATATCAGATTTGTCATACCGTATTAAGCGGGGTGAACAAGAGGCGTTAATTCAAATGCCGATTGGCGTCATGCTCTTTAATGCGGACCAGACAATCGAATGGGTTAATCCGTACTTGCAGCGTTATTTTGGTAACCAAGATGTGCTGGGCTATAAGTTAGCCGATATTGACCAAGAGCTAGCAGCGGCCATTAAAGCACATCAGGACCAGCCGGCGACGATTCGTTGGCAAGATTACCAGTTTGATCTGCGCGTGCAGCAGAGTACCAATACGGTCTATCTGATGGATGTGACTAAGTATGCCGAGCTGGCTGATCAGTTTGAAGATGAAAAGTTAGTCATTGGCCAAGTCTTTTTGGATAACTATGATGAAATTACCCAATCGATGGCGGATACAGATATTTCTAATTTAAATAATTATGTAACGAATGAACTGTCACAATGGACGCAAACGTTTGGGATGTACTTAAAACGGTTAGATGATGATCATTTCTTTGTTTTAGGTTATGCCAGCAGTTTGCGCCGGGTGGAAGAAAACAAGTTCCGCATTCTCGATCGCATTCGTGAATCGACTTCGAAGCAAAACTTCCCCTTAACATTGAGTATTGGGATTGCTTATGGTGAGCGTAACATGAATAACTTAGCCGACTTAGCGCAGAGCAATATGGATTTGGCGTTAGGCCGTGGCGGGGATCAAGTCGTCGTCAAAGCTGAGGATGAACCGGCGCGTTTCTATGGTGGCAAGACCAATCCAATGGAAAAGCGGACCCGGGTTCGGGCGCGGATGATTAGTCAAACGTTGATTGAATTAATGAATCAATCAGATCAAGTCTTTGTCCAAGGCCATCATCAACCAGATATGGATGCGGTCGGCGCTTGCTTAGGGATTCGTCGGATTGCGGAAATGAATGGGAAACAATGTTGGATTGTCTTAGATGAACAGAATCTGCATTCGGATATTCAACGTTTATTGGATCAATTGAAGCACGATGATGACATTGAATCATCGATTATTTCACCGGCTGAGGCCTTAGAGAAAGCTACCGATCAAAGCTTATTGGTCATGGCGGATCATTCTAAGCCAAGTATTTCCATGTCACAAGCCCTTTATCAACGGTTGGAAAACCACGTGATGATTATCGATCATCATCGTCGGGGCGAAGAATTTCCCGAAAATCCCGTTTTGGTTTATATTGAACCATACGCGTCATCAACTTGTGAGCTGATTACGGAAATGTTTGAGTATCAATCACATGATGCGGAACCAATCAATAAGATCGAAGCGACCGCTATGCTGACCGGGATTGTGATCGATACGAAGTCCTTCTCATTGCGGTCAGGATCACGGACGTTTGATGCGGCGAGTTACTTACGATCAGCGGGTGCGGATAGCTTGTTGGTCCAACAGTTCATGAAGGAAAATGTCGATAGTTATTTACAACGTAATCATCTAATTGAATCCGTTGAATTTGTTAATCAAGACATGGCACTGTGCGTCGGGGAGAATGATCAGGTCTATGATCCGGTCACGGCGGCGCAGGCTGCGGATTCCCTATTATCCATGTCGGGGGTTGACGCGTCGTTTGTCATTACTCGGCGTGAGGATGGTCGTGTCGGCATTTCGGCGCGGTCATTAGGTGAGATCAACGTCCAAGTGTATATGGAACGCTTGGGCGGGGGTGGCCATTTATCGAATGCGGCGACCCAGATTGAAGGCCAATCGGTCGATGAGGTTAAACAAGCGTTAACGGACTTATTAACGGCAACTGATGATGAAAATCCAGAATCTAATTAGGAGTGAGTCAATTATGAAAGTTATTTTTTTGAGCGATGTACGTGGTAAAGGTCAACGTGGTCAAATTAAAAATGTACCAGATGGGTATGCCCAAAACTTTTTAATCAAGAAAGGGTTGGCAAAAGCTGCCACGAAAGCCGCTGTTAACACCTTAAAGGCGGAACAAAAATCAGAAGCGGCCCGTGAAGCTGAGGAATTAGCCAATGCCAAAACGACGAAAACAGCTTTGGAAGCTGACGAAACTGTCGTTGAATTAAAAGCTAAAGCCGGGACGGATGGCCGGTTATTTGGCTCGATTCCTAGCAAGCAGATTGCGACGGCTCTGGCTGATCAATACCAAGTTAAATTAGATAAACGTAAGATTGAATTACCAGACCCAATTCGGGTGTTAGGTTACACAAACGTGCCCGTTAAGCTTCATCCAGAAGTAACGGCGAAGATTCGTGTGCACGTTGTCGAAAAGTAAAAGGACGGACCGCGAATGAACAATGAGGTGCTGGATCAAACACCACCCCAAAATATCGAGGCTGAAAAAGCCGTTTTAGGGGCAATTTTCTTAAATGGTGACGCACTGGTTGAAGCGATGGAATTCGTGGAAGCACAAGATTTTTATCGGCGTGCGCACCAACTTATTTTTGCCAGTATGGTCACGTTAAATGACCGTGATGAAGCGATTGATGCGGTGACGGTTAGTGATCTATTAACGGCGCAAAATCAATTAGATGATGTCGGCGGTATGAGTTATATCGCTGAATTGGCCGGTTCCGTTCCAACGGCGG
This sequence comes from Lactiplantibacillus dongliensis, assembly GCF_005405105.1. Lineage (GTDB taxonomy): Bacteria > Bacillota > Bacilli > Lactobacillales > Lactobacillaceae > Lactiplantibacillus > Lactiplantibacillus dongliensis. The sequence continues at coordinate 41,054 of NZ_BJDK01000014.1, read as the reverse complement.
CCAATGCCGGGTATTATGCTAAAATCGTAGCTCAAAAAGCGACGGTCCGGCGTTTGATTAAGACGACGACCGAAATTACGACAAAGGCTTATACAGAGAATGATGATGTCACGACCTTACTAGATGATGCTGAACGGGACATTATGAATGTGTCGGAGCAGCGGAACCAAAGTGGGTTTAAGTCGATTTCGGATGTCTTAAATTCGTCAATTGAAGAAATTGATCGGTTGTATCAAAATGATGATGATATTACCGGGTTGCCGACTGGGTTTACCGAACTTGATAAGATGACAGCCGGATTGCAGCCGGATAACTTGATTATCCTCGCAGCTCGTCCAGCCGTTGGGAAGACGGCGTTTGCGTTAAATATTGCGCAAAATGTCGCGACTAAGACGGATACGACGGTTGCCATTTTTAGTCTTGAAATGGGTGCTGAATCGTTAGTAAATCGGATGTTGTGTGCGGAAGGCAGTATCGATGCCGGCCATTTGCGGACTGGGCAACTTGATGAAGAAGAGTGGGAACACTTAGTTGTGGCAATGGGGAGTTTGTCCAAAGCCAGTATCTTCATCGATGATACCCCCGGAATTAAGATGTCTGAGATTCGGGCTAAGAGCCGGCGATTGTCAAAAGAACAAGGTAATCTCGGTTTGATTGTGGTCGATTATTTGCAGCTGATCGAAGGTGGTAATACCGAAAGTCGGCAACAAGAAGTGTCGGAAATTTCGCGGCAAATGAAAAAGTTAGCCAAGGAATTAGGCATTCCGGTTATTGCGCTATCCCAGTTATCACGTGGGGTTGAACAACGACAAGATAAACGACCAGTCTTATCTGATATCCGTGAATCCGGATCAATTGAACAAGATGCCGATATCGTTGCGTTCTTATACCGGGAAGATTATTACCGGGATGAAGATGGCGACGACGATAGTGGCGGCGGTAATTTTGGTGGTAACGGTGGCGGTGACTTTAATGGCGGCGACCCCCGTGACCAAGATGCCTCTGAAGATGTCGGTGAAGTCGAAGTGATTATTGAAAAGAACCGGGCTGGGGCGCGGGGAACCGTGAAGTTATTGTTCGTGAAACCGTTCAATAAATTCTCATCCGTATCCTATGCGCAAGACCCGCAAAATCCAAGTTAATGCGCTTGGTGCTGGTTGAAATTGCCGCCTGCCGGTTGGATTCTAAAATGCTGGAATACCATGGGCTATTTTGAAGCCAACCTCTCGGCTAAATAACTGAACTTAAAATAATCAATTGTTAATTTTTTAAGTCCCGTTAGTTAACGGCGGGCGGACCAGAATTGGCTCAGTGGTGTCGTTTATCTTGGTCGGTGATTTTCCGACTTAGATAAAGCCCGGCTTGGAAGGCCGCCCCTTGGCTTCCAAACGCGGCCACCACGCTCCAGCCGATTCTGGGCCAACCAGAGTGACATTTTAATCCAACTAACACTAAGCGTAAGTTAATATGTAAAGCCCAACTAGCCAGTTAGCTGGGCTTTTTTGTTTTCAGATCGATTGTCTCCGGTGACCAGTTTTTAATGACCGAAAAAATTTTAGAGTGTGGTATGGTGGATGAGTAGGTGTTCCGAACGGTTAAGTGAGAGGGGTAAATTGAATGCAACCAGTTTTTAAACGTGGTTTTATTGAGATTGACGATGCGACGCAAAATAATCTGCAGCATGTGTCGTTACGCGTGCCGAAGTATGAAACAACGGTGTTCGTCGGCCTGTCTGGTTCTGGTAAATCGTCGTTAGTTTTCGATACGATTGCAGCGGCATCGCGACGGGAACTGAATGAAACGTTTCCGAGCTTTACGCAACAGTATCTACCAAAGTACGGCCAGCCACATGTCAGTGAGATTGAGCATTTACCAGTAGCAATTGTGATTGAGCAGCAACGGTTGGGCAAGAATGCCCGCTCAACGCTAGCGACTTATACGGGGATCTACTCGTTGATGCGCTTGCTATTTTCACGGATTGGTCAGCCGTTTATTGGCTATTCTGATAGCTTCTCATTCAATTTACCACAAGGCATGTGTCCAACTTGTCAGGGGTTAGGCTATGTTGATGATATTGATGAACAGCAATTAATTGATCCAAATAAATCGTTGAATCAAGGCGCCATCACGTTTGTTAGCTTTGGCCCGGATACTTGGCGTTGGCGGCGCTATGCAACGAGCGGCTTATTCGACAATGATAAGCCCATTAAAGACTATTCTGACGCTGAGTACGAGTTGTTGATGCATGCGCCGCAGCAAAAACTCAAACATCCGGGTGAGGGTTTTCCAAGGACGGCCTTATATGAAGGCGTTGTTCCCCGGATTCGGCGCTCGGTGATCGGTAAAAAAGAAGCGGAACATCATCGAGAGGCGATTGCCAAAATCGTGACACGGAAACCGTGCCCCGCTTGTCAAGGAACGCGGCTAAAACCGGTCGTCTTAACCAATCAAATCAATGGACAAAACATTGCTGAGGTGACGGCCATGGATTTACGACACGTACTCAGCTTTTTACAACAAATTACTGCCCCGTTAGCTACGGATGTCGTCCGTGAACTGCGGACTAAGATTCAGTCATTGGTTGACATTGGATTGGGCTACTTGACACTAGATCGAGGTACGAGCTCATTGTCTGGTGGGGAAGCGCAGCGGATCAAGATTGCCAAGTATCTTACCAGTGCTTTGGTCGATATGGTATATATTTTGGATGAACCGAGTGTGGGTTTGCATCCACATGATATCCAGCTAGTCAAACGAGCGTTGACGCGGTTAATGGATAAAGGCAATACGATTTTGATTGTTGAGCATAATCCGGCGATGATTAACTTTGCGGACTATGTAGTTGAGATGGGACCACAAGCTGGTCAGGGTGGCGGTAACGTGACGTTTACAGGCACGTATCCCGAGTTACTGGCCTCAGATTCGTTAACCGGTAAATGGCTACGGCAGGCCCATCATTGGGGAACCGAGCGGCAGCCGACGGGACAATTAGCGTTGCGGCAAGTTACCCAAAATAATTTAAAACAGGTTGATGTTGATGTGCCACTAGGCGTGATGACGGTTATCTCTGGGGTGGCTGGCTCAGGGAAGTCGTCGTTAGTAACAGCCTTGAAGAACCAGTTAAAAGGCCCCTATATCGACTTAGCACAAGCACCGGTCGGCCTCAACAGTCGGTCGACGCCTGCGACTTATTTGGGTTTGTTAGATGAGATTCGCAAGTTGTTTAGTTTAGCGAATGAGCGGGTTGGAACTAGTTTGTTTAGCTATAATGGCAAAGGCGCTTGTCCGCGCTGTAAAGGCAAGGGAGTCACGATTACGAATATGGCCTTTATGGATCCGGTCGTTCAAATTTGTGAGCTGTGTCATGGAAAACGATATAGTGACGAAGCGTTGCAATACACGTACCAAGGGAAAAACATCGCCGAAGTCCTACAGCTATCAGTGAGTGCTGCGGTGAACTTCTTTCAAGCCACGCCTAAATTAGCGGCACAATTGGGGAATTTAGATCGCGTGGGTTTAGGGTATTTAACCTTAGCGCAACCTTTAACCACGTTGTCTGGCGGTGAGTTACAACGGCTTAAATTAGCGGTTGAACTTGGTAAAAAGGGCACAATCTATTTATTAGATGAACCGACTGCTGGCTTGCATATGCAAGATACTGCCCGTTTGTTGACGTTATTTAACGCGTTAGTGACGGCTGGTAATTCGCTAATTATCATTGAACATAATTTGGATGTCATTGGTCAGGCGGACTGGCTGATTGATGTTGGCCCTGATGCCGGTCGCTACGGCGGTCAGATTCAGTATAGTGGCACGCCGCGGGAGTCGATCAACGTGGCTAAATCACGTACCGGCGTGGCATTAAAGACGTGGATTGCTGCCAAGTGAAAAAGGCGGTAATCGCCATTAAAAGGCTGCTAGTTACAGATTGTATTCTGTGACTAGCAGCCTTTTTAATGATGTGATGATAATTGCTGGGTTACTTAGTGGTACGGCTAGTCCCGTCATTGTAGTTCAGAGTCATGCCAGTTTGAACGTTGAAAATATAAATATTGAAACTAACTGCCTCACTGCCAATTGATTGGCCGCGCATCTGGACACCACGAGCTAACAATTCATTTCCCTTGAAGATAGGTGTTACTTGGTAGCGAACGTAGTGACTGGTGTCAGCTTTTAGGTAATCGGCAACTTGATCTTCATAGGTAACCATCTCAGGTGCGTTTAGGGAACGTGTCCCGGTCATTAAGTTTTTCGGATTGTTATTTTGACCAGTGAGCTGGTAACCGATTAAATGGCTACGATTATATAGCCAACCGCTAGCGATTCTCTTGTTTCGCCAGCCAGTTGGTGTGACGGTCAAGGGTGCCCGCTGAGATTTGGGCATGAGTGATTGATTTAGTAGCGCATTCGCGGCGGTGACACGATTGAGCTGGTCAAGGTTACTATAACGCTGCCATGCACCTTGACGCGTTGTTAAGTCAGCTGCTGAGAAAGCAGGCTGATTGTCATTGACGGTTATTGTCTGTTGACCAGTGTAAGATTGGGCGGCTAGACTGGCAGGACTAGGATTAGTGCCAGTTTTAATGGTAGTAGCAGCCGTAGTTTTAGTGGCGCCATCAGCCTTATTTTTATCTTTGCGTTTATCAATCTGTGCTTTCTGTTTCGCTAAACTCGTTGCCTGAGCTTTTAAACTACTGGCTGAACTACTGTTAGCGGTTTGCAGTTTTTGTAATTCAGTATCATTTTTTACCGTAATGTTATGTGTCTTTTTGACAGTTTCAATTTTAACCTTAGTTTGAGGGACTTCAGTTGTTGTTACGCTGCCAATCAGACCTAGGCTGACCCAAACTAGCAATAGGATCGGCCATCCCCGTTTAACTAATTGTTTACCGCGGTAATGCTGTCGAGCGATGAGGTGCCAGCTCCAATAAATCAGCAGTCCCAGCATTAGCCAACCACAAAGCGTTGTGCCAAGTAAGCCCAAACTAATTAATAAAGGAAAAATTGCGGGCCAAGCGTGATGGCGCCATTGTTTGCCTTGATAGTGTTTACGTTTTTTCAAAGTCCAACCCCAGTAGAGGGTCGCAATTAAGATGATTAAACCAACAAAAATGTGCATGATTAGAGTCCTCCGAATAAATTAGCGTAGTGATTTTCGATAACCGGATGCTTGCGCTTCGGCTTCGGTATTAAACGTTTCAACATTTTTGCCAGCCATTCGATAATTATGCTGACTATAAACGTGATAGATTTTAGACCGTTTATTGCCAATAATGACGCCTTGTTGAGCGGTATCGGTATTACCTGAAAAACGATTTGCGTGTTCGGTAGTTTGGTTGGCTGAGCTAGTTTGCGTTTTAGCAGTTGATTCCGACGCAGCTTTAGCATTTTTACTAGCTTGCTTAGCTTGTGAGGCAACTGTTTCGGATGCAGAATCTGCGGCAGCCTGTGAAGCGGCTTTAACAGATTCACGTTGATCAGCCAAATCACTTGATTGTGAATTAGCTTCAGTGGACGCTTTTGCTAGCACCGCGTTTTGCTGGGACAACTTCTTCGCTGAAGCGGCATTAGCCCGGCTAACTGCCCGGGCTGCAGACCAGGCATCTTGATCAGCAGTTGTGCGATGATCAACGATACTGGTCTGATGCTTGATAATCGTTTTAGGTGCGCGAGTCGTGGTCGTACTACAACCGCTCAATAAGGTTAGGCTGATGATTGCTAATCCAACGGTTTTTTTCAAAGACATTTGGGTCCCCTCCAAGTAAGTAATAAGTAAATTATACAGGGTCGGAAAGTGATAGGTAAAGCGTTTTGGGGATTTTTTTCTAAATAATCACTGTGATTAAGATTAGTCTACAATGATACTGTCAATAAGTGTTAATGGTGAAGTGATCGCCTAGCTGCCGCAATCGTGATTGGTTACATTATAAATTGATTAAGCTTTTTAAGATAAATTTTGTTATGATAAAATTAGCAGTATTTTTTCAAGGGCGGTGGTGCGATGACGAAAAAACAAACGATTGGGATTCCATGGTTAATTACCGGTCAATTCATGAATAATATTGGTATGAGCTTTATCTGGCCATTAACGACGATCTACATGCATAATGTTTTAGGTAAATCATTGACCGAGACCGGGGTCGTGTTGATGTTGAATTCGATTGCCAATGTTTGTGCTAGTACGGTGGGTGGTCGGATCTTTGACCGCAGTAACCCGTATTACTTGTTATTAATGGGAATTTTAATCAATGGGATGGCGAACTTTTTGCTGATCTTTTGGCATAGCTGGCCGTGGTATCCAATCTTATTAGTGGTGACTGGATTTGCCAGTGGGTGGTTGAATACGATGTTCAATGCCCTGGCCGCCAGTGTGCCACGACAAAAAGTGCGGCGAACATTTACATTGATGTACCTGGCAGCCAACTTAGGGGTGGTCTTTGGGACGATGTTTGTGGGGCTGGTGTACGCGATGGGCATGGCGCCGTTATTCTCAATGACGACCGGACTGTATCTCATCTTCTTAGTCATCGCTTTGTTAGAGTATAATGTGGATACGGCGGATGTGACTGGTGTTGACCCTCGTCAGGCTCGGGATGTCCAGCTACCGACTGCTAATGCGCGGATGGTCTGGACCTTCTTTGTGAGTCTGTTTATCATTTGGTTGTTATACGAACAGTGGGTCAGCAATTTATCCGTCTACATGACTAATCTAGGCATGCCATTACGCAATTATAGCTTCTTATGGACGGTTAATGCGGGGCTGTTAGTGGTAATCCAGAGTATCTTAAGTTTGCTGGGTGATCGAATCAAGAGTCTGTATCACCAATTCTTTTTCGGCATGTTGTTTGTCGGCTTGTCCTTTCTATCGCTAGTCATTGCGCATGACTATCCGCATTTTATCTTTGCGATGGTCTTGTTGACGATTGGTGAGGCAACTTGGTCACCGGCGATGCCGACCTTAGTTAGTCAGTTGTCACCGGTCAGCGCGAAGGGGCGATACCAAGGCTTAGTTCAAGCTTTTTGTGCGTTTGGCCGTTCTTTGGGACCGCTTTTTGGCGGCTTGATCATTGATAATTGGTCATATCGTAGCTTGTTCTTGTTAGCTTTTGGTATCTTGCTAGTGGTCTTGGCGGTTAATGTGGGTGTCGTGCACGTTAATCGGCCGGCAGCGACAAATTATATGAAAACTGAAATTAAACATAAATAATAATTGTTTTGACTAAAATTATGGGATGAAAATAAACAAACACTTGGGTTACAGATCCCGGTTAATTAACGTCGGGCAGGCCAAAATTGGCTCAGTGACCATCACGTTCCAGCCAATTCTGGACCAACCAGAGTGGCAGGTAATAATTCAAAATGTTTCACGTGAAACAAAAAAATTTAAAAGTTGGTGCAATAGTGGAAGAGATGCGCAAATTACGAGCAAAACGGGTTGTGATTAAGGTCGGTACTAGTACGTTAGTCTATCCCGATGGGGCAATCAATCTCCGCGCCATCGATCAGTTGGCTTTCGTGATTAGTTCCATGCGGCATCATCATCGCGAAGTCGTGCTGGTTTCGTCGGGGGCGATTGGGGTCGGCCTAAACTATATGGGACTAAAGCAACGCCCCAAAGCCATTCCCGATCAGCAAGCGATTGCCGCGATTGGTCAGGCCGAGTTGCTCTCAATCTATAAGGAACGGTTTGCAATCTATGAACAAAAGATTGGGCAGTTGTTATTAACGCGTGATATCTTCGTTTATCCGAAGAGTCATCAAAACGTCTTAAATACGTTTGAAGCGTTGCTAGCACAAGATGTGGTGCCGATTGTTAACGAAAATGATACGGTAGCGGTCGATGAATTGGATCATGAAACCAAGTTTGGTGATAATGACCAATTGTCGGCGATTGTTGCTACGAATATTGATGCGGATTTATTGATTATGCTGTCAGATATTGATGGCTTTTATGATGGTAATCCGCATACCGATGCGAAAGCTAAGTTATTACCGCACATTGCGACGGTCGATGCCCAGACCTATGCACTTGCTGGTGGTAGTGGCAGCCGCTTTGGTACGGGTGGGATGGTCACGAAGTTAAAGGCCGCTGAACGGATGCTGAAGGCTGATGGTCAGATGATCTTGGCTAACGGTGCTGATCCGGCCGTTATTTTCCAGATTCTAGCGGGTGAACCAGTCGGTACCTTATTTGGGTAGTCGATTGAAGGAGGATAGGCAATATGGAATCAACGAATGAGACACTACAACAATTAGGTGAAAATGCACAACAGGCCAGCTACGCACTCGGCTTGTTAACGAGCACTCAGAAAAATGAAGTATTAATGGCGATGGCAGCTGCATTATTAGCCCATCAGGATGATATCTTGGCCGCAAATGCGCAAGATTTAGAAAATCCACAAGTGCCCGCCAAGTTTGTGGATCGGCTGACCTTAACAAGTGATCGGATTCAAGCGATGGCGACCGGTTTGCAGCAGGTCGCAGCGTTGCCTGATCCAATCGGCAATGTCGATCATGCCTGGCGAAATGCCGCGGGATTAATGATTGCGAAAGAACGGGTACCGCTCGGCGTTATTGGGATGATTTTTGAAGCCCGGCCAAATGTGACGGTCGATGCGTCAGCGCTTTGTTTTAAGGCAGGAAACGCCGTCATCTTACGTGGTGGTAAGGAAGCGTTACATTCTAATCAAGCTTTGGTGCAGGTACTGCAAGCGGCTTTAACGGCGGCGGACGTGGATGCGCACGCGATTCAGCTCATTCAAGATACCTCACATGCCACCGCTGCGAAATTCATGCAACTTACTGATTATGTCGATGTCTTGATTCCGCGCGGGAGTGCTCGCTTAATTCAAGCCGTACTATCCCAAGCGACCGTGCCGGTGATCGAAACGGGAGCGGGAAATTGCCACGTGTATGTTGACCAAGCTGCCCAGCTCCCAATGGCGACGCGGATTATTGTCAACGGCAAAGTCCAACGACCATCTGTCTGCAATGCAACCGAAAAAGTGTTGATTCATCAAGCCGTCGCAGCTAAGTTCTTACCAACGATCGTGCAAGCCCTGCGTGACCAAGGGGTAGAAGTGCGTGGTGATGAAGCGACCCAAGCGATTGTTCCGGATGTTGTCCCAGCAACTCCGGCTGACTGGGGAACCGAATATAATGATTTGATTATTGCCATTAAGGTTGTTGATTCAGAGGCGGCCGCGATTACGCATATCAATCGGTATAATACACAACACTCCGAAGCGATTGTTACTGATAATTACCAAGCTGGTAAATTATTCCAGCAACGGGTTAATGCGGCTTGTGTTTATATCAATGCTTCCACCCGGTTTACGGATGGGTTTGAATTCGGCTTCGGTGCTGAAATCGGCATTTCAACTCAAAAATTACATGCCCGCGGACCGATGGGTTTAAATGAATTAACGTCTTACAAGTATGTTATCGATGGTAACGGCCAGATCCGGGACTAACGTTAACTGTAGGTTTAAGCTAATTCCTTGATTGCTAGTGATAGTAATCAAGGAATTAGCTTTTTTTTATTGGTTTGGTAATTGAGTGACTTAACGTTCACTGGTTAAACTAGCTTCTTAAGAAAAACTTAAGGATTGGGTGAACACAACCAAAAAGACGGCCTGACGCGGTTTCTGTGGATAGTGATGGTTGAACAGTTTCCAGGACTTTTCCAATTAATCGGGCTAAATGGGAGTAGCTAGGCTTTTACTAGTGATAAGTTTAATTTTATCGGTCAATTAACCAAGGATGGGCAAGCGCAATAAACGTTCGTATAATGAAGCTAAGGTAAACTTTTGTTCAAGTCATCACAATATTGGGGGTGTCGATCTTTTGACAACGTCACAAGCAGTAACGGACACATTAGCTTATTTATTTAACACTGGTAAGGGATTTCGTAGTCAGGATTATTTAGGCAGTCATTGGACAGCAATTGACACTATTTTTCGGGTATGGGCACCACAAGCCCAAGCAGTTGCGGTTGTTGGTAGTTTTAACGACTGGCAGCCAGAACAGCTGCACTTAAATGCGACTACCGGGATTTGGACGGGCCGGCTGAAAGCCGTTCAAGTGGGTGATTTATATAAGTTTCAGGTCACCGGAGCTGATGGGGCAACGCAACTGAAGATTGACCCATTTGCCCAACAATTTGAGAAGAAACCTGGGGATGCAGCCATTATTACGGCACCAATTGCGCATGATTGGCATGATAGCCTCTGGATGGCGCGGCGTAAAAAGATGCAACCAGCGCACCGCCCTATCAACATCTATGAAGTGCATCTGGGTTCATGGCGTCGCCAGGAAGGAGACCGCTACTATACGTATCAAGAATTGGCCGCGGAGCTGATTCCCTATGTTAAAAAGCTGGGTTATACGCATATTGAACTGATGCCGGTGATGGAACACCTGCTCGATGCGTCTTGGGGCTATCAGCAGTTGGGCTACTTCGCGCCAACCAGTCGGTTCGGCTCACGGGATGACTTTTTAGCTTTTGTTGATCAGTGTCATCAAGCCAACCTCGGTGTGTTAGTTGATTGGGTGCCGGGGCATTTTATTCGCAATTATGATGCGCTGTATCATTACGACGGCACAGCAACCTTTGAATATGCGGACCCGCAGCGGGCTGATAATCATCGCTGGGGGGCCTGGAACTTCGACCTTGGCAAGACTCAGGTCCAAAGCTTTTTGATTTCCAGTGCGCTTTTTTGGCTGACGGATTGCCATCTGGATGGCTTACGGGTCGATGCCGTCTCCAACATGCTGTATCTCGACTATGACGCGGGACGTGAAGGGCAGACGAATCAGTATGGCGATAACCGGAATCTGGAAGGAATTGCCTTTTTGCAGGAGTTAAATACGACAGTCTTTCGGCAGCACCCGGACGTCTTGATGATTGCGGAAGAATCCTCCGCCTATCCGCAAGTAACTGGGCGCGTGGATCACGGCGGCTTGGGATTTAACTACAAGTGGAATATGGGCTGGATGCACGATACATTGGATTTCTTTATGATGGATCCGTTATTTCGGCACGATCACTTTAACTTGCTAACGTTTGGCTTCGTCTACATGTATGATGAACAGTTTATTTTGCCATTTTCGCACGATGAAGTTGTGCATGGTAAGAAGTCGTTGATGCATAAGATGCCGGGAGACCGCTATAATCAATTCGCGAATTTGCGGACGATGTTGGTCTATCTGGCCGCCTTTCCGGGCAAACAATTGAACTTTATGGGCGCGGAATGGGGTCAATTCTTAGAATGGCGGGATTGGAGTCAATTAGAGTGGGTTGATTTAGCTGATCCTTTGAATCAACAGATGCAACAGTTTACAGCGGCCCTCAATCGCGTTTATCGCGATAACCGCCCGTTATGGGAATTAGATCACGATCAAGCTGGGATGGTCTACACCTACACGGATGATCCGGAAAGTTCAACGATGGCATTTATTCGCCAGGCAAAACGCAAGTTCAGCTTTGTCATCGCGGCCTTTAACTTTGTACCCGTTGAGCGGCGGCGTTATCGGATTGGGGTGCCGTATCCCGGGATCTATGAGTTGTTATTAAATACAGAAGCCAAAGCATTTGGTGGGACTTGGACACAATTAGAAACCACGTTTACTGCGACTGAAACGCCGTATCATGGTCAGCCGGCCAGTTTTGAGGTAACTTTACCGGCGATGGGCGCGTTATTGATTCGGCCGCGCAACGTTAAAAAGGGGAGTCGGAGACATGAATAATGAAATGCTCGGGATTATTTTAGCTGGGGGTCAAGGCACGCGTCTAGGTAAGCTGACAAAAGATACAGCTAAGCCGGCGGTGCCATTTGGCGGACGCTATCGGATCATTGATTTTACACTTAGTAATTGCGCGAATTCCGGCGTGAATACGGTGGGGGTCATTACGCAGTATCAACCGTTGGAGCTCAATGCGCACATCGGTAACGGTGCTAGCTGGGGCTTAGATGACTTGAATGGTGGTGTTACGGTCTTACAGCCCTATTCTTCAACGGAGGGTGAAAAGTTCTTTGAAGGAACGGCCCACGCGATTTATCAAAATATTGAATATATTGATCAGCAGAATCCAAAGTACTTGTTAGTCTTATCCGGGGATCACATCTATAAGATGGACTATGATGCGATGCTGGCCTATCACAAAGCCAAGAAGGCATCGCTGACTGTGGGCGTTATCCCGGTTACGAAGCAAGAGGCGCGGCGTTTTGGCATGATGAATACTGACGAGACTGATCGGATTATTGAGTTTGAAGAAAAGCCGGAACACCCTAAGAGTGATAAGGCATCAATGGGGATCTATATCTTTAACTGGCCAACGTTACGGGATTATCTGGTGAAGAGCTATGCCACGGACAAGTCATTAGAAGACTTCGGGAAGAATGTCATTCCGTCCTATTTGGCCCATAACGAATCTGTCTACGCCTACGCATTTAAGGGTTACTGGCGCGATGTTGGGACGATTCAGAGTCTCTGGCAGGCCAATATGGAATTCTTGTCACCGCACAATCGCTTGAACATCGGTGATCGTAATTGGCGGATTTACTCCAAGGCGCAAGTCTTGCCGCCGATGTTTTTGACGGATACAAGTCAGGTCAATAATTCGATGATCGTCGACAGTTGTTATGTGGCCGGTGAAGTTGACCATTCGATCTTGTCACAACGGGTGTCCGTCGGCATGGGTAGCCGGGTCGTGGATAGTATGGTCATGCCCGGTGCTACGATCGGTAAAAATGTGGTTGTGGATCATGCGTTAATTGGTGAAGAAGCGGTAATTGGCGACGATGCGATCGTGCAAGGGACGCCAACGGAAATTGCCGTTGTTGGCTATAACGAAGTAGTGGGGGTGCAACAGCCATGAAACGAGGCAGTGTTAGTGCAATTATTAATTTAGTCGAACCGTGGGAAGCGTTAGAGCCGTTGACCACTAGTCGCCCAGTTGGGACGTTGCCATTTGGCGGCCGGTACCGGCTGCTAGACTTTCCATTGTCCAGTGTGATCAATGCCGGGATTCAAAATGTGATGGTCACCACGCCACGTTCCGGGCGGTCAGTGGCGGACCATTTGCGGAGTGGCCGTGATTGGAATTTGGATACGATTCGTGGGGGCCTTTTTACGTATCCTTATAATGATTTGAAGTTAGTCTCACCAGAGAAGAAAGCGACCCTGATTCATCATTACTATGACAACACAATCCTCTTTTTAAAGCGTAGTCACAGTGAATATTCCGTAGTGATGAGCACTCGAAATGTCGGGAATATCGATCTAAAGGCGTTAATTCGGTATCACGAGGAGCGTGATAACCCAGTAACGACGGTCTATAAGAGTGTCGATCCGCAGACTTTGACGCCAGCCAATACGATTTTACAACTGACAGATAAAGGGATGGCCACCGCGGTCGTGCCCGCGGGTAAAGCCAAGCTGAAAGCCACAACGAAAAAAGCTGCCAAAAATATGGATATTTACTTGATGAGTACCGTTGACTTAATTGACAGCTTACAAGAAGCTAATCGGCGCGGGGATTTGATTAGTTTAGAAGAATTGATGAAGCAAGCGGTCATTCAGCATAATGCCAATGCTTTTGAATACACGGGCTTTTATGCCAATATTCATGACTTAGCCAGTTATTATATGGCAAATATGGCGATCTTAAACGAGGACAACTTCCGGGCGTTATTTTACAGTTCACGGCGGATTTATACCAAAGTTAAGAATGAGATTCCCACCTTTTTCGCACAGGGATCACAGTTCCGGGCGAGTCTCTGCGGAACCGGCGGCTACATTGAAGGCCAAGTTGACCATTCAGTCATCTTCCGTAACGTTTTGATCAATCGTGGCAGCCAGATCAAGGATGCGGTGATCATGCAAGGCACACGGATTGGGGCTGGGACGAAGATTGAGAATGTGGTCATTGATAAAAACGTGGTCATTGGGCCCAATCTGGTCTTAAAGGGCCGACCAGAGCAACCGCTAGTCATCAGTAAAGGCCAGCATATCTTTCAGCAAGCGGAGGTGGTCTCCAGTGACTAAGGTCTTGTTTGCTGCTGCAGAAGCCGCCCCGTTCTATAAGACAGGCGGGTTAGGCGATGTGAGTCTTGCCTTACCAAAGGCGTTAACTGCTGCTGGGGCAACGGTGCGGATCGTACTACCCTATTATGAACAGCTCTTTCCTGAACAGTATCGTGACCAAGTCGCGGACGTCACTCATTTTTGGGTCCAAGTTGGCGATCATGCGCAGTATTGCGGGATTAAGACGCTCACGTTAGCCGGGTTACAGTATTACCTAATCGATAATCAGGACTATTTCGGTCGTGAGGGGCTTTATGGCTATTGGGATGATGGCGAACGGTTTGCCTTCTTCCAGATGGCAATCTGCGAAATGATGGAGCGGGTGGCATTTATTCCCGATGTCTTACATCTAAATGATTGGCATACGGCGTTTATTCCAGTGCTGCTGGCTGAAAAATATTATTGGATTGAAGCTTATCGGGCGATTAAGACCGTCCTGACGATTCATAATTTACAGTTCCAAGGGATCTATAACCCCATCGTGCTCGATAGTTTATTTCGAATTGGGACGCAGACGTTTACGGATGACGGGATTGCTTTTTATGACCAGGTGAACTTTTTAAAGGGCGGCATTAACTTTGCCAATGCGGTCACCACGGTCTCACCCAGCTATGCTCAAGAGATTCAGACTGTAGCTTTTGGCGAACGGTTAGATGGCGTCTTACGAGCAAATCAAGGCAAGTTGCAGGGCATCTTAAATGGCATCGATACGACGCTCTATGATCCGGAAACCGATCCTGCCTTGCCAGCGAACTTCAGTGTTAAGGCGCTAGCAGGACGGGCAACGGATAAAGCGGCTTTACAAAAGCAGGTCGGGTTACCAGTGGCGGATGTCCCCGTCTTTGCGGTCGTTTCACGGTTGACCAAGCAAAAAGGGATGGACGTCCTGCTGGATAGCTTGAATGACTTTTTAATGACACAAAAGGCCCAATTGATTGTTTTAGGGACGGGTGAACCAGCGTTGGAACAAGCCTTTAAAACGTATCAGGCCGCCTATCCCAAGCAAGTAGCCGCTCAGATTAAGTTTGATGTGAACCTGGCACAGTTGATCTATGCCGGTAGTGATTGCTTTGTGATGCCATCCGCCTTTGAGCCCTGCGGTTTGTCGCAAATGATGGCGATGCGATATGGCAGCTTGCCGTTAGTTCATTTAGTCGGTGGTCTCAAGGATACGGTCACCCCGTATAATCGCTTCACGGGGGCGGGGACTGGCTTTGGCTTTGATGACTTCCAGCCGGCGGTCTTGCGAAAAATGATGACGCAAGTCTGTCAGGTCTACCATGACACCCCGAAAGCATGGCGGCAGTTACAACAACAAGCCATGCGTCAAGACTTTGGTTGGACAACTTCAGCGGGGACTTATTTGCAACTGTATCAAGACATCATGAGTTAGGAATTAAGGGGGAACCATATTGAAATTAACGACGGCACAATTTAAAACTGATTTTTTAGCGGAAATCAAGACGCTGTATGCGACGGACTTATCAGATACCTCCGCGTTTGGCCAATTCGTCGCCTTGGGGCATTTGTTGCGGCGCTACGATGGCCCTAATTGGACGCGCACGTCGGAACGATATCGCCAAGATGATGTGAAGCAAGTCTATTACTTTTCGATTGAATTCTTGCCCGGGCGGTTGTTAAAATCCAACTTACTGAACTTAGGTTTAATGCAGCCAGTGCGCCAGGGGTTGCAAGAACTGGGTCTAGATTTGGAAAACATCAGCGCGGCCGAACCTGACCCGGGGCTAGGCAACGGCGGTTTGGGTCGTTTGGCGGCTTGCTATATGGATTCGATGGCCAGTCTAGGCTTAGCGGGTAATGGGAACGGCATTCGGTATCGCTACGGCTTGTTCAAGCAAGTCTTCATGAACGGCTACCAAGTTGAATTACCGGATGACTGGCTACGTAATGGCGATGTTTGGGAGATTCGCCGGGAAAATAAAGCGTGTCTAGTACGGTTTGGCGGGAATGTCTGGATGACCCCGCAAGCGGATGGCAGTTTGAAGCCAACGTATGAGCATACCGATGATGTGCTAGCTGTGCCGTATGATACCGGCATGGTCGGCGATCATAATGGCGTGACCAATACATTACGGCTGTGGTCGGCGGAATTACCGCCTAGTGCAGATCAGACGTACTATTCACAAGCCCAGCGTGACCGTATTGATGAGATTACCAAAGTCTTGTATCCCGATGATTCAAATTCGGCTGGTCAAGCGCTACGACTGCGGCAAGAATATTTCTTCTCGTCAGCCGGCGTCCAGAGTATCTTGCGGCATTATAGCTTACGGCATCACGGTGTCCGCGAACTGGGGCAAAAGATTGCCATTCATATTAATGATACGCATCCGACCCTAGTTATTCCGGAGCTGATGCGTTTATTGATGGATGACCACCATTGTAGTTGGGATGTTGCCTGGGAATTGACGCGCGAAGTGATGAGTTATACCAATCATACGATCATGCAAGAAGCCTTGGAGACTTGGCCAATTGACATGTTTAAAGGGTTACTGCCGCGGCTATATCAAATCGTGGTCGAAATCGATCGGCATTATCGGGCGGATAAGACCCCGATCTTTGGCGAAGCGTTGGTTAACCGCACCGCGCCATTAGGTAATGGTCAAGTACGGATGGCGTACTTGGCGGTGATCGGTAGCCATAGTGTCAACGGAGTCGCGCCATTGCATACAGAACTATTGAAGACCGATGTTTTACGCGATTTGTATGCCGTGTATCCAGAACGCTTCAATAATAAGACGAACGGGATTGCGACGCGGCGTTGGGTGCAGATTGCTAACGAGCCATTAGCGGCGTTAATTGATCAAAAGTTGGGTACTGAATGGCGTCACGAGCCGAGTCAGTTGAAGCTGTTGGGGGCTTATGCGACGGAACCGGCCTTTTTGAAGCAGTTAACGGCTGTGAAGACCAAGAATAAGCAAGCATTGGCCAAGTATATTCAGAGCGAGCTGGGGCTAACATTGCGGACCGATGCCATCTTTGATGTGCAGATTAAGCGCCTGCATGCTTACAAACGGCAACTCTTGCATGTCTTTGAGATTATTCGCGAGTATCTGGCGATTAAGGAACATCCAGCACAAGTCGAACCGCCGCGAGTACACATCTTTGGGGCTAAAGCTGCGCCTAGTTATCACTATGCCAAGTCGATTATTAAGCTGATCAATGCTTTGGCTGACTTGGTCAACCATGACCCAGATATTGGTGATCGCTTAAAAGTCGCGTTTATTCCTAATTATGGCGTTTCACTGGGTGAATTGATCATTCCAGCTGCGGATGTTAGCGAGCAGATTTCAACGGCCTCTAAGGAAGCGTCCGGTACGAGTAATATGAAATTAATGGCTAATGGCGCGTTATCGTTAGCAACGCGTGATGGGGCTAATATCGACATTATTCAGGCCGCCGGTGAGGCCAATGAATATCCGTTTGGCCTGAGCGCGAAAGCCGTGTACGGCTACTACGAACGTGGTGACTATCATGCCGCCGACTTTTATCAAGCTGATCCAGAATTAAAACGGGTCTTAGACACCTTGATCGATGGAACGATTCCCGGTGTCTCAACGGAAGGCCGCGAAATCTATGACTCATTATTACGGTACAATGATGAATTCTTTGTCTTGGCTGATTATGAAAGTTATATCCAGCAACAACGACAGATCAGTCATGATTTTCAAGATCAGCGGCAGTGGCAACAAAAAGCGTTAGCAAATATTGCTGCCGCGGGCGTCTTTTCAGCGGATTTAGCGGTCGCACGGTATGCGGATGATATCTGGCAAATGCCGCACACGCCGCTTAAAGCTTAAGGGGGCTTAGGCATGCAACTGGATTACGATTCTTTTCAATCGCAATGTAAGACCCCGTTTGGTGCCGTGCTGGTTAAGACGCCAGTGACGTTTACCTTACGCGTCCAGACGAGTGCCGCCGTACAAGCAGTTAAGCTCTGTATGGTGCACGATGGGCAGTGGGACGCGGAACAAGCGCTACCAATGACGGCGCAAACTGAGCGCTACACGACGACCTTTACACCGACGCAAACGGGGCTGTATTTCTACTATTTTCAAGTGCAAACGGCAACGGATACTATCTACTATGGCTGTGTCGATGGTGGCGCCGGTGGACCAGGCGTGCAATATGCCCAGCGTAATCAAGTCCAAATGTATCAGCTGACTATCTTAGCCAGTGTCGAACATCTACCACGGTGGTATCGCGAAGGCGTGGCTTATCAGATCTTTGCCGATCGATTCTATAACGGCAACCCGGACGGCCATGTGAATGCGCCTAAACCCAACAGTTTTCTATATGGTCGGTTGAGTGATCGGCCGTTGTATATTCGCGGCCCGCATCAAGAAATTATGCGCTGGGATTTCTTTGGCGGTAATTTAAAAGGAATTGAAGCGAAGATTCCCTATCTGAAAAAGCTAGGGGTCACGATTATTTATTTGACGCCGATCTTTCAGGCGACGAGTAATCATCGCTATGATACGGGGGATTACTTTAAGATTGATCCGGTCTTGGGTGACCTGACTGACTTTGATCATCTAGTCGCAGCCTTGCATCGCGCGGGTATGCGGCTGATCTTAGACGGGGTCTTCAATCACGTTGGTGTTGACTCCCGGTACTTTAATCGCAGTGGGCATTACGATACGGTCGGTGCCGCGCAGTCCCGGACGAGTCGTTATTACAATTGGTTCACCTTCATCAACTACCCGACAGAATATGACAGTTGGTGGGGGATTAGCGACTTACCGACTGTTGATAAGGAGAATCAAGACTATCGTGATTTTATTTTCGCGAAACCCGGTTCGGTGATTGATTATTGGACAGCACGTGGAGTGGATGGCTGGCGCTTAGATGTCGCCGATGAATTGCCGGATGACTTTATTGCCGGGATTCGCCGCGCCCTTGATCACTACCCAGATAAAGTCTTGATTGGCGAGGTCTGGGAAGATGCGTCACATAAGCTGGCTTATGGTGAACGGCGGCATTATCTAGAAGGTGGCGGTCTGCAAGCAGTCATGAATTACCCGCTACGCCGGCTGATTATCCACGTGTTAAACGGGACGCTGGCCCCAGTGGATTGGTGGCGGGAGCTGATGACATTAAAGGAGAATTATCCCGCCTCAACGTTTAATTATAATTTCAACAATATTGGTAGCCATGATACGCCGCGAATCTTGACGATGTTGCAAAACGACCGCCAACGGTTACAACTCGCGGTCGCGATGCTGATGACCTTGCCGGGTGTCCCGTGCTTGTATTACGGCGATGAAGCGAAGATGACGGGCGGCAAGGACCCGGATAATCGGGCCTACTTTCCGTGGGCCGGTGTTGATCAGACGCAACAGCAAGTGGTGCAACGCTGGGCTGTCTGGCGACAGAATCATCCATGGCTGAACGCGGCGGCATTTGTCCCGTTTTATTTGGGTGATTATGGGATTGGTTATGTCTTCTGGCAGGCAGAGCAACAAGTCTTGGTCGTGATTAATGTGACGACGATGGGACAAGTGCTCAAAGCGGCTGATCTGCATCTGGCTGGAATGCCAACCACATTGGCAACGGCGATTCAACAACGATTGGTTGGTCAAGAGCTAGCGGGGACACAAGTCCAACTTATTGAAAACTTTACATGAACTTTACAGAAATAAGATAGTTGGTGACGGGGTGAACCCGTATATTATAGTTGTACTTCTTAATCAGCACCCCGCGATTATGTCATTAAGAAGTATCCCCGTCGATCCTTAAGAGACGTAGAAGAGGTCGTGGCTTTCCTTGATTGGTCACGGCTTTTTTCTATGGCTTGCATTTATGAAAACGCTTGTAAGCCTTATTTTCATAGTCCACGGTGACCCGCGGTATAATTAGGACAGCTAGCTTGGTCATTGCCAAGCTAAGGACGATGAAAAATCTAGGGGGTAATTCGGTGTATCAAGCAGTGGTGTTTTTTGATTTAGACGGCACGTTAATGCAAGATGATAAAACGGTCGCTGCCAGTAGTATTCAAGCCATTCAGCAACTTAGAGTAAACCAGATCTTACCGGTTGTCGCAACGGGACGGAATGTCTTCGAAGTGATGCCGTTATTAAAGCAGACGGGAATTGATTCGATTGTGAGCGCTAATGGGAGTTACGTGCAGTATCAGGGGCAATTCTTATCGGCACATGAACTTGATAAAGGGCTGTTGCACGATGTCACGCACTTTGCCAATCGACGCGGTCAAGCGTTGGCTTACTATAATAACGCCGGTTTTGCGTTGAGCCATGCGGACGCCTTGACTGTCGATAATTTTGCCAGCTTAAAGCAAACGGCGGTGGTGGCGCCGAACTATTATCGTAATCATCATATCAACTTTATGTTAACGTTTGATCCGCGAGATGCTGAACAGTATCAGCAACGTTATCGCGGCCAATTGACGTTTGTCCGGAATAATCCGCGGGCGCTAGATACGATGGCCTGGGGTGTGACTAAAGCAACTGGGATTCGAGATATTTTAGTGAAGGCGGGGCTGACGCAGGTGCCAACTTACGCGTTTGGGGATCAATTAAACGATATTGAGATGTTCAAAATGGTGCAGACGCCAATCGCCATGGGCAATGGGAATCCCATCGTGAAGAAACTGGCAGCCTATGTGACCGATGACAATATGCATGATGGCATTCAGCATGGGTTACAGCATTTTGGATTGATCTAGCTTAAAAGTACTGCTCCAGTTGGTCTGGAACGTGGTGACCCATGAGCCGAAGCGTGATCTCACCAGCCGGGCTTGATCTAAACCGCAAAATCACGACTAAGATAAACGCCACTACTGAGCCAATGCTAGCCCACTCGGCGTTAATTTTGCGGTTTGAAAGTGAAACTGCTTGTAATTAGTATTTATCTGATAGGGTTAATCCAAATTAAATAAGCATCGGCAAAACTTGTACTTCAAAACCAAGTTTTGCCGATGCTTATTTTAGATTCAAGTGAAGAGCCGTAAATTTAAGCTAAAGTAGCGGCGTTCATCGCTTGCTTGATATTTGCTAAGGTCAACTGGGCCGTGTCGGTGAAGTTAATATCGGCAGCAGCTAATACTTTCGGATCACCAATGCCAATTGACGTTTCACCAGCGCCGTTGATGGATTGAACGCCGGCTGCGGCATCTTCAACCCCGATACATTGGGCGGGGTCTAAGTTTAAGATTTCGGCACCGCGGCGGAAGATTTCAGGATCGGGCTTGCCGTGTTTCAAGCTAGCGGGATCAACCGACTTGGTGAAGAAATCGCCTAAACCGAGATGTTTCAACACTAATGGCGAGTTCTTGGAAGCTGATGCCAATGATAATAGGTAACCTTGGGCCTTTAGATCATTGAGCAGTGCTTGAATGCCGGGCAAGATGTTGGCCGGACTCATTTGGCTAACGAGCTTCAAATAATTGTCGTTTTTTTCAGCGGCCAATGCGTTCTTTTCGTCAGCTGAAAAGTCGTTTTCTTTATGGTCACGCGCTAAGATTAGGTTTAATGAATCCATGCGACTGATGCCCTTTAAGGCGTCAGCTAGATCATCATCCCACTTGACGCCGACTTTATCGGCAACCTGATGCCAAGCTTGACTGTGGAACGTTGAGGTATCCGTGATGACCCCGTCTAAATCAAATACAAATCCTTTAATATCGTTAAATTGTGCCATAAATAAATCCTCCTAGTTCGTAACGTCCGCTACCGTGAGCGGCTTGTTAGCTTTTAATTGATACTGCTTACCTGCAATCGTAATCGGCTGCGCTTGATCAGCGGTGACACAGACTTTGCTATGAGTGATCGCAAAGTGGTAATGGGTGCCGCGGAAGGTGTGCTTGAACTTTAAGCCGTCCCATTGTTCTGGTAATTGTGGGTTGACTTGCAGTTGGTCGCCCAAGACGCTGACCCCGCCGAAGTTGCGCGTAGTCAGTAGGAGCGTGGCACACATGACGCCTAAGTGAATCCCTTCGGCCGTCGTTCCGCCTTGAATATCATAGTAATCTGAGAATAGCGCTTCTGAGAAGAGGGTCCAGGCTTGGTCATAGTTCTCATCCAATTGGTTCAAGACCGCATAGACAATCCGCGATAAGGTTGAACCGTGCGTCGTCCGTTCCAAGTAGTATTGAATATTATGAGTCAAATATTCTTTTGGTAACTTGTAGCCCAGCTTTTCAATTAGCTTTTGAACGGTTGGCACGTCAAAGTTATAAAAGGCCATTAACGCATCGGCTTGTTTGGCAACTTGATAGGCATCTGGCGTCTTACCTTCCGCCTTTAAGATTCGGTCCATCCGGGAAATATCACCGTACTTCTGGCGATAAGCACGGAAGTCTAAGGTCGGTAACTTAAAGTACCCTTCAAATTGCGCAATGATGCCGCTGCGATTGATTTCTAGTGTTAGCTTGTGACTAATATCATCCATCTTATTGAGCAATTGCCCATTAAAGTTAGCGGCACTGGCAGCTTTTTGATAGACGTCATTGGCCAAGTCGCCACGTAACTGATCAATGGTATCGAATAACCAGGCGACCATCATGTTGGTATACGCGTTGTTCTTCAAGCCGGGTTGCTTGGCATTCGGGTAGTTTTCATGGAATTCATCCGGACCCATCACGCCGGCAATACTGTAACGGCCGGTCTGGTCATCATAGGTCGCCTTACTAATCCAAAATTCAGCGATTGATAACAGCATTTCCATCCCGTATTGGCCGAGAAAAGCTTTATCTTGAGTGATGTGATAGTACATCCAGACGTTATACGCAATATCGAGTGAGACGTGGCGCTGCAAACGACTGTTGTCAGGGTCCCAAGTATCGGTAATCGGATTCAAATGCATGAATTGGGCTTGTTCGTCACCGGTTTGGGCCGATTGCCAAGGATACATGGCCCCGGCATAGCCAGCTTCCTGAGCATTCTGCCGGGCCGCAGCCAAGCGCCGGTAACGATACATCAATAGCTGCTTGGCTAACTTTGGCCGGTGCAAGCTGTAAAATGGCAAGATAAACATTTCATCCCAGAAGACATGACCACGATAGGCTTCACCGTGTAGGCCACGTGCCCCGACGGAAGCGTCTAATTGACCGCTTTCAATGGCCGCGGCGGACACGAAACTATGGAAGATATTGACGCGGGTCAGTCGCTGACTGGTAACGTCGCCACGAATCTTGATGTCGGCATCGTGCCAACAGTTATGCCAGTAATCGGTACTGCTCTTAACAGTGTCTTCAAAGTTGGCTTGTGCTAACTCATCGTTGATTGCGGGTAACGATTCGGGTGCATGATCATTGCTCGTGCGTAGGACGACGTTTTTATCAAAAGTGACCGTTTTTCCAGCTTGCACATTTAGTGACAACGTCTGCCGAACACTTTGGGCTTGATTAGTGACTTGGACATGTTTAGTCGTCTCAACGTCGGGACTGGTCAATTTAGCACCAATCGTATACGTGATCTGCGACGTTTTCGTCTGACCAGAGAGATAAGCCGTGTTCGTTTGTGATTCCAGTCCTAACGTTTGCAAATGATGCCGGTCAAAAACATTATACCGACTTACATTGCCATTGACAACGCTTCCATCGATATCGGCGTAGACTTGCAACGATCCCGAGAAATTCATCGGGGTGATCGTATAGCGAATGGCATAACGGTGCCAGTCGCGCATGTTGGCGAGTTTTTGAGATTGAACTTGCAGTAGGTGACCGGAAGCTAATTGGACGATCATCGAGATGGTTAAGATCCCAGTCTTGAGGTCTAAACTCCGATAAACGTCTTGAATATCGTGTTGATTAATGGTGAATGGGGGTTGGTGATCAACGCCAAAAGTCATGAATTGGGCGTTGGGGAGGTTAACTAAGTCTTCATTAACAACGGCATGGTCTTTAATCTGGGTGGTTTCTTGATCAAAAATTCCAGCCACATAGGTACCAGGGTAATTATTCTTGTCAGCGTGGGCTTCAACGTAGGCCCCACGTAAGCTAAAGTACCCGTTGCCCACGGTTAGCATGGCTTCTTGACCATTATTACGAACCCCGTCGTATTGACCATAGTAGTCCAGATGCCACTTGAGGTAGGTGGCCTTGGCTTTAACAGTGGCCGTTAAGCCGTCCTGTTCAACGGCGGCTTGACTAACGACGGGAATGTTGAGCATGTTCGTTAGTGCTAAGCCGACATCGATACGTTCGTAGTTGACGCCGACAATCGTATCAGAAAACGGATAATCGAGACCGTTTTCCAAGACCGCCGCGTCAAAATGTAAACCAGCTAAGCGAATTTTGATATTTTCAAGGTTTTCGCCGATGCCTTGCTGGGGATTATAAGCGATCATAAAATGCGCCGTGGCGGCCTGGTCCTCAGCCGGGTAATAAGCAATCGCCATTGCGTCGTTTTCAATTCTTAATCTAATCAGTTGCATTGATTGGTCCACCCCTTGTCTAAAATTAGTGCGACAAAACTAACTTATGAGGTTGTCCGACAGCCGGCTTGCTGGATAATTGGTCTGATGAATTTATGGCGGTTAGCTTAACTTACTGCTTGGACCAGACCGGTAGTCTCAGGATGCTTCGAACTAGGTTAAAGTGCCCTGAATTCAAGCCGGATGACCGGCACTGCCATTCTCATAAATTAGATAATACATAAGAAATAAAAAATTTAATTCTAGTTTAAGGTTAGTCCCTTTTAAAATGGTCTGCAAATAATGGTGTTGAAATTGACACGAACTTTAGCGAAAAGTGCGGTTAATTATTAAGGTGACTGAACGGGAAGTGAGCGAACGAAGTGCTTATGACAAGCCGTCGAAAAAAGAGCTTGGGATTGCCCCAAATTCATCGTTACTCGGTTACTCGTCATCAGGTTGCGGACCTAGCTCTAAATGGTCAATAGTCATGGCTTGGCGAACCTTGATGGCACTTGTCTGAAATTGTAAGATAACGGGATCGTGGTAATTCAGTGCCCGTTGAAAGGGGGTTAAGGCCTGCTGCCAACCGGATGGAAACTGAGAAGCACCCACTTCGGTTAGATGACCTTTGAGCATTAGTGAGGAATAAGTGGCTTGGTCGTAACAAAACAAAGTGGCTCGGTGACAGGCTTGGATGTTTTTAACGGTCGTCGTTTGTCGACTAGTATAGAAGAATAACCGGGTTAAGGTTCGTTCAGTGGCTAAGGGACTCAGGGCGACCGTCGTTGGAAAGCCGCTTGCATCAATGGTGGCGACGGTGAAGACGTCAGTAGTCGCAATCATTTGCGCGGCGCTTTGACGGGTCGTGTGTTGCATGGTTAGCACCTCTTTTTAGGATATAAGTATGCCGATTATTGTTGAAATTGTCAGCTGATATGCTCATTTGACGTTTGCCACGCTTGGAAGCCAAAAAGCATTCGAGGGTGGTCGATTATACTGATAAGCGCCTAAATTATCGGTGGTCACAAGGTTACTGGAAAAATGGCCATAAAAAAATCAGCTCTCACGGTGAATGCTCACAGCGTGAAAACTGATTAGTGGTTATATGATGGGCAGTCAGGGGATCGAACCCTGGACCCACGGATTAAGAGTCCGTTGCTCTGCCAGCTGAGCTAACTGCCCATAACTCAACAAAAAATATAATATCATGAATTCAGGGTTCTGACAATAGTTTTTCGAAACTTTTTTCAAAAAAGGTGAATTTCTGTGGAAAATCGGCACTTAATGATGCTGAAATTAGCAACGATATTTCCCGGGAAATACCGTTAACCCGCGGATTAGCAATCAAAGAAAGCTCTTAGTATTTGTGATATACTAAAACCAGTGCTGAAAAGAAACTTTTTTCGGCCACCTGACGCGGGTTGACCAACTAACACCCGCAACTACTCGAATCTTTAAAAATTGCAACTGTTTTCCCCTAAGGAGGAAGAATCGTTATGAAGAAAATTTTAGTCGTTGATGACGAAAAACCGATCTCAGATATTATGAAGTTTAATTTAACCAAAGAAGGTTATGAAGTGCATGTCGCTGCTGATGGTGAAGAAGCACTTCAAAAAGTTGATGAAGTTCATCCAGATTTAATCCTACTTGATCTGATGTTACCGAAGATGGATGGTCTAGAAGTAGCGCGTCAAGTACGCAAGAATTATGACATGCCAATCATTATGGTTACGGCCAAGGACTCAGAGTTAGATAAGGTCTTGGGGCTTGAATTAGGGGCCGATGATTATGTGACAAAGCCATTTTCTAACCGGGAATTGGTTGCTCGGGTCAAAGCTAACTTACGGCGGCAAGGCTCCGCAGCTGCCCAACCGGCCGAAGAAGAGACGAATTCTGACATCGAAATTGGTGATTTAGTCATTCATCCCGATGCTTACATGGTCTCAAAGCGCGGTGATAACATCGAACTGACACACCGTGAGTTTGAATTGCTTCATTACTTAGCGCAACATATCGGCCAAGTCATGACGCGTGAACACTTACTACAAACAGTGTGGGGGTATGATTACTTTGGTGATGTGCGGACCGTTGACGTGACGGTGCGGCGGTTACGTGAAAAAGTTGAAGATAATCCCAGCCATCCTAAATGGTTGGTCACACGGCGGGGTGTTGGCTACTATCTCCGCAATCCAGAAAATGAGTAGAGGGCATTGAACCGTGTTTAGATTTATTAAACGGAGAAACTTCTTTAAAACGATCAATTTTAAAATTGCGTTAGTGTTTGCGTTACTCCTATTAATTACGTTAGAAATCGTTGGGGCCGTCTTTGTGCGGCAACTTGAAACGGAGAACTTACGGCAATTTAAGAGTCAGGTCCAAATTCCGACTTATGTGGATAATTCCTTGGCAGAACAGCTGTCGACGAATGGAACCGTTAAGGCGAATGCGCAAATCAAGTCAATTCTGTCTGAAATTAACAATTCTAGCGTGGATGAGGTCCGCGTGGTCGACAGTAAAGGTACGATTCGGGGGACTAATGACGTCAATGATCAAGCAATCATTGGTCAAAAGACAACCGATCGTAACATTAAGAATGCAATTTATAATAATCGTTCTTATACGAAGAACACTTATGATACCCAAGATAATAGTCGTTACTATATTTCGATTGTACCGTTATATAATTCTAATTCGACCGGAAATAGTAATCAGCTAGTCGGCGTCTTGTATGTCCGGGCAAATATGAAGTCAGTCTACAATACGATCAATAGTATTATGGTGATCTTTGCTTCGGCATCACTGATTGCGATCGCGTTAGGACTGGTGATTGCTATTATCATTGCCCGGGCAATTACCCGACCGATTGAAGAAATGAAACAACAGACGCAACGAATTGCGCGTGGCGATTACGCGGGACAAGTGCGCGTTTATAGTGATGATGAATTGGGGCAATTAGCCGGTGCCATCAATAACTTGTCGATTCGGGTTGAAGAGGCCCAAGAATCGACTGAAGCGGAACGGCGACGGCTGGATAGTGTCCTGGCGCATATGAGTGATGGCGTTATCGCGACGGATCGGCGCGGTAATATTACGATTATTAATGAAACGGCGTCCGATTTTATGGATGTGACCGCTGAAAAAGCAATTGGCAGCTCGATTTTAGATATGCTTCAAATTCGGGATGACTATTCGTTACGGGATTTAATTGAAAATCAGGATGAACTCACGCTCGATTTCTCATCGAATGAACGAGATTTGATTTTGAACGCTTATTTCTCACTGATTCAACGGGAATCTGGCTTTATTAGCGGCTTGGTCTGTGTCTTGCACGACGTCACGGAACAGCAAAAGATTGATAATGATCGGAAGCAGTTCGTTTCTAACGTGTCGCATGAATTGCGGACACCCTTAACCAGTTTACGTAGTTATATTGAAGCGTTAAGCGATGGGGCGTGGAAAGATCCGGAAGTGGCGCCCGGCTTTTTAAAGGTGACCCAAGAAGAGACTGACCGGATGATTCGGATGATTAATGAGCTGCTAAGCTTGTCACGGATGGATTCTGGCACGACTAGAGTTGATATGGAACTTGTCAATATCAACGAGATGTTTAACTATGTCCTCAATCGCTTTGATATGATCTTGAAAAAAGACGATAATCCAGCCAAATACTACACGATTAAGCGTGAATTTACGAAACGGGACTTGTGGGTCGAAATCGATACCGATAAGTTTACCCAAGTGCTCGATAATATTATGAATAATGCGATTAAGTATTCCCCCGATGGCGGGGTGGTGACTTGTCGGCTTTTGGAGACGCATAATCAAGTCATCATTAGTATTAATGACCAAGGCTTAGGGATTCCACGGGCTGACTTGAATCACGTCTTTGATCGGTTCTTCCGGGTTGATAAAGCCCGTTCACGGGCACAAGGCGGGACTGGACTGGGCTTAGCGATTTCTAAGGAAGTTGTTCAAATGCTCGGTGGTCGTATCTGGGTCGATAGTGTTGAAGGCCAAGGCTCGACGTTCTATATTTCGTTGCCATATGAACCTTATGAAGAGGAGGATCTTTGGGATGATGATGCGAAGGCTTAGACGGCTAATTCTGCCGATCGGACTATCCCTATTGATTCTACTCAGTATTGGGTTGTCGATGTACATTTGGACGAATCCGTCGCGTTATGAACGGGAAAGTAAGGTCAGTACGGCCAGTTCCAATTCGACGATTGCGACGCGGACAATTGATGATGTTTATTTGCCGACCCAACTCGTGCATACGGATGCTAAGGGCAAGCAAACCTTACTGATTAATAAAAATGTCAGTCTGGTGACCCAATTCAAAGAACAAATTAGCAAATGGGACGCCCGGAGTATCTCGAAGGTCCGAGTCACATCGGCACGTAGCTATACGGCCCTGTTGAATGGTCAAGATTCGTATGTCTTGAACTTTCCGGATAGTGTGACGGTCAGCATGTTCAATACGATCTTCAGTCAGAACTTGCAAAGCTATCGAGCGGCGAAGTTCAGTCGCATCGTGATTCCCATCAATGATACGAGCCATGTTTATCTTTTAAATGATAGTCAGCATCAGATCTATAGTGTCCGCCTCAAGCGAAAGTCACTGACAAGAATGCAAAAGATCCTCGCCGCGGTTAGTGTCAAGTCGATTCCGGTCGTCATGACGTATCGGCATAATGCGACGTATTTGGACTACACTCAGCCAGTGAAGATGCAACAATATAGTTATCTGCTGAATAAACTGGCGGCGAGTCAATTGGCTAACCGGCTGTTAGATGCGGATGGCAACTCGTCTGTCACCGTCCATAATCGCAAGCACGAACAAGAATATACGACTGGTTCGTATAAACGCATGACGGTGAATACGAAACAAGGTACCGTTAAGTATGAAGACTATAGTGATGCCGGCAATCAGCGGCAGTTAACGTTAACGACGCAGCTGCGCAAGAGCTACAATCACTTGGTTAGCATTGGGGTGCCGATGGATAATATCCGTTACTACGGCTACGATACGACAAGTAACAGCGTGATTTATCGGAGTTATGTTGAAGGGTTCCCAATCTTCAACCAAACGGAAAATGGTGACGTGCGGGTACAAATGACGACCAACAGCTTGGAACGCTATTACTTCTCACTATATAGTCTGCAAGTCCCCGTTCCAACGACTGGGAAACAACAGTCGGTCACCTTGCCAAGTACGAGCACCGTTTTAAAGAAGTTAGTTGCGGCTGGTTATAAAGAAAACAAGTTGGGCAGTATTGAACTTGGCTACCACTGGTCGAAGAATACGTCGTCGAAATTAGTGATTGATCTCAATCCGACGTACTACGTCTATTACAATGGCGCTTGGCGGACATATACATCCATGCTGAGTGGTTCGTAAGGGGGACGCATAATGAATTTTCGTAGAATTGAATGGATCTTCCTGGTGGCCTTTGTCGTCCTAGATGTGTTCTTGGTCTACATGTTTGTGCAGACCAGTTCGAGCGATACGAGTACGAAGTCGGCGAATGATACAACGACGACCGTGATTCGTGAAATGCGCGATGACAATATCAGCTTTAGCGCGCCCAGTGGTAAGGAAAATAATGGGTACTATATCGCGGGGAATAACGACAGCGGGTTGAAATCGCACTTGAATCAGTTAACTGACCAATCGACACGCGTCTTGAGTAACGGTAAGATAACCAGCACGCTGCGGACGTCCGTAACGGTCGATCCGGAACATCCTGAAAAAACGTTAAATCAGTATGTTAAGTCAGCGACTAATGTGATTCACGGTGATGAATACGTGTATAGTGCGGAGTTATCTTCTAATAGCGATTACGTTTATGTGCAAAAAGTTGCGGATGGTAAGATTCTGACGGTGACTGGCCAGTTACACTTGACGATCAATAAGAACCATCAATTGATTGGTTATACGCAAGGCTATGTCAATAACGTCAAAACGTTGCGCGAAAAGGCGGTCACAATTAGTGAGAAGAAAGCCTTAGTGGCGTTGTACCAATATAATCAAGTCTCAAATGACTCGCGGATTGTGTGGGGTCGGTTGGGCTATTCACGCCTGCTGAAGCTAAAAGACAGTAGTGTGTATGTGCCAACTTGGGTCTTTGCGGTTCGTAGTAAAAATAGTTCCAATATCAGCTTACATCGGATCAATGCCTTTACCGGGGCTGCGATGAAGGCCAATACCGCTAACACGGCGACGAGTGAGACGACTGGCGATGTCGCCGCCGGGATGATTTGGAATGCTGAATAGTTAAAATAAGCGATTGCCCCACTAGAATGGTTGGCAATTGCTTTTTTGATAAGGCCATAACTTTCCATGCCGGTTCAAAGCGTGTATCATATATGGGGTAATGCGCACCGGTGGCCGGGAAAAATGGGTCGTCGATGGTAACGGGGAACGTTGATTTTTCAGAGATAGGAAGAACCTAAATAATGGTATTAAAATTAGCAACAGATCAAATGCAAGTGAGCGTCTTAGCGTCCGGTAGTACCGGCAACGTGACGTATATCGAAACACCGGAACATAAAGTCTTAGTCGATGCTGGCTTGAGCGGCAAGAAGATTGCTAATTTAATGACGTCGATCGGCCGTGATATCAATGAGGTTGACAGTTTATTTGTCACGCATGAGCATACCGATCATTGTCATTCCGCGGGTATCTTAGCGCGTAAATACGGCTTGGATGTCTATGCGAACCAAGGTACGTGGGATGCGATGGCCCATAAGATTGGTAAAGTGCCTGCCGAACTCTGTCACGTCTTTGATCCGAATACGACGTTGGGCTTAGGCGATCTAGATATTGAGTCCTTTAGTGTTTCTCATGATGCTGCCGAACCGCAATTTTATGAACTACACCATGCGGGCAAGTCCTTTGTGATCATTACCGATACCGGTTATGTTTCTGAACAGGTGGAAGGTGTGATTCGCGATGCGGACGGCTATTTATTTGAATGCAACCATGATTTAGAGATGTTGCGGATGGGCCGTTATCCTTGGCCACTCAAACAACGAATCTTGGGCGATGAGGGCCATTTGTCCAATGAAGATGGCGCTAATGCGTTAATGGACGTGATTGGCCGGCATACGAAGCGGATTTATCTGGGTCACCGGAGTCAGGATAATAATATGAAGACGTTGGCACATTTAACGGTCGCTTCAATGATGAAAGAACATGATTTTGGTGTTGAACATGATTTCCAACTCTATGATACCGAACCGGAAGCAGCCACGAAGTTAGTGACGCTATAATCACGATTTAATATTTCCACAATTGTTCAGTCATAGAAAAATCACACTTTTTAGCTAGAATAAGCTTAAAGCAATGAACATCAGTAGGGAGGGAACGCGTTTTAACGCGAAATTATGGCAAATAATTCATTAGTTAAAGTGGCGGTGACCGCACTTGTCGCCGGTTTGTTAGGTGGCGGGGTCGCTTATGGCGGGATTAATTACATGAGTAATAATAATGTCTCCACGTCTTCAACCAGTGTACCGACCGGCTCTAACAAGTCGGGCTCAACTTCAACGACCAATGTAAAAGTTAATGTGAGCTCGCAAGCAACGAAGGTCTTTAAGGATAATAAGGCCGCTGTCGTTTCCGTGATTAACTTGCAAAAGCAAAATACGTCTAGTGGCTGGAGTGGGATCTTAGGCGGCGATGACGGCTCATCGGATAGTGATGGGTCAAATTCAAATTCTGGGTCTTCTAGCAGTAACAGTAAGTTGCAGGAATATAGTGAAGGCTCTGGCTTGATCTATAAGAAGAGTGGTAGTGCTGCGTATATCGTGACGAATAATCACGTGGTAAGTGGCTCTAACGCGATTCGCGTCATTATGAGTGATGGCACCAAGCTCAGCGCTAAGTTAGTCGGGACCGATTCTGTGACCGACTTAGCCGTTTTAAAGATTAATGCGGCCAAGGTTTCTAAGATTGCCAGTTTCGGGAACTCGGATAGCATCGAAGTGGGTGAAAGTGCCTTAGCAATCGGGTCACCGTTAGGCTCTAACTACGCGACGACTTTGACGGAAGGGATTATTTCCGCTAAGAAACGGACGATTGCCACGACCAATACCTCCGGACAACAAACCGGTTATGCGACGGTTATCCAAACTGATGCCGCGATTAACCCTGGGAACTCTGGCGGACCGCTATTTAACTTAGCAGGTCAAGTCGTCGGGATTAATTCGATGAAGCTGTCATCCGATAGTTCTGGGACGAGCGTTGAAGGGATGGGCTTTGCAATTCCAAGTAATGAAGTTGTGAAGATCATCAATGAGTTAGTCAAGAACGGTGAAGTCGTTCGGCCAGCCTTAGGGGTTGCGACGTATAACTTGTCCAATATTCAAGCGAGTGATCGTAAATCAGTCTTGAAGCTGCCAACGAGTGTGACTAAAGGGGTCGTTATTATGAAGACCTATACGGGGTCACCGGCGAAGAAAGCTGGCTTGACGAAGTATGATGTTATTACCGAATTAGGTGGTAAGAAGATTACGAGTCTAGCAACGTTGCGGACGGCTTTATATGACCATCAGGTGAACGATACGGTTAGTGTGAAGTACTATCACAACGGGAAACTAAAGCGTACAACGATGAAGTTAACCGAAACTACCAAAGCGTTAACTAAACAATCCAATTAAATGATTAAGCTTTCATAAGAGCGCCGGAGCGGTAATGCCGTTCCGGCGCTTTTTGCGACCAAAATTGGAAAAACCGAAAATTCATCTTTCAAAAAAGCCTATTTAGACGATGAAACCGATATAATTATGAAAGAATCCGAACAAACTGAGTCGGTCATCCGGAAACCATTTTTTACCGATTTGATAGGCGGGGTAAAACTGTGGACAACTTCGGGGATAACTTTGATGGTCGCGGATGGAAATTTATGAACAGGCGCTAGCCCGGCAATTCTGGGTGTTTAAAAGTTATCCACAAGCGATCAAAAATGCTGTGGATTAAATTTTAGAAATTTATTTTAATCAAACTAGATTGTTGATATAATAGGGTTTGTAACCGGGAACTACGAACAAATGTTGCTGTTAATAACTGTGGATAAAGTGACGGGCTATTGACAAAACCGGTCAAAATAAATGTTGTGGCAAACATACGTTCAACACAACATGTAGCAAATTGAGTTATGCACCTGTGGATAACTTTGTTAATAACTTGTGTAAAGGTGGTTAATTATGAACATCAAAATTATCTGTGTCGGAAAATTAAAGGAAAAATATTTTAAACAGGGGATTGCAGAATATGCGAAACGCATGAGTAAATTTGCAAAATTCCAAATTGTCGAGGTTCCCGATGAAAAGGCCCCCGAGTCATTAAGTAACGCAGAGATGGCTAATGTCATGGATAAGGAAGGCCAGCGGATTCTGGAGAAGATCAAGGATCGCGACTATGTGTATGCGCTGGCGATTAAAGGTAAGGAACGAACCAGTGAAGAGTTCGCCGCCGAGATCGATAAGCTGACGACTTATGGGCATAGCGATATTGACTTTGTCATTGGTGGCTCATTAGGGTTGGCACCAGAAGTCTTACAACGGGCAGATACGCAGATTTCGTTTGGACGGTTTACGTTGCCCCATCAGTTGATGCGGTTGGTGTTGTCGGAGCAGGTTTATCGGGCGTTTATGATTAATATTGGGTCTCCGTATCACAAGTGACGTTATTTTTACTGCATGCTCTGATTATAGACAGAGTCTGGGACAGACATTCATGTGTTGTCGAACACCCAAAAATATGAAAACGGCGATCACTAACCTTTTTGATGATAGAATATCATTGAAGGATTAGTGGTCGCCGTTTTATTGGTACTTCTCAGAACTACCGTTTTTGATGTGAACTGGGAGTTTTGTCCCAGACTCATTTCACTTTTTGAGGGCTAGTTATGTCACAGGTCCTTTTTCTTGTCGGATGAAGTTAAAAGAGGCTGTATTGATCACTACCCTTGAAGAAGTCAGCGATTAGTTTCTGTAAGTTGATCAGCATATACAATTTTTCTACTATCAAGGATTAGCCTAATTGTTTCGCCTGTTGGTTCAAAGCCGATATCGTGCCACTCTACCTATAAATACTTTAAGTAGGGTATTTAGTATGGTAAGCGCTTTTTTTACAATGGGATAGTCTTTTCGTTGTAATAATTCACTGTATTTCGAAATTAGCGGTAAAACGGGTGACCATTAATAAATGAGATAGTTAAGTACAGGTAGGCAATAAGCTGCATGAGGCTGCAGAAGTTTGCAGTGAGCTGGTGATATTGAACTTCCCAGCATTTGTTATGTTAGTTTGACGTTTAGCCAGTTTAGTGAGTTTACGTTAGCTGTCTAGTAATATAGTTATTGTGAAATCAGCTTCGTATATTGTGGAAAATACAAACGACACGGCTTCTTTACAGCATGAAATTCTAATAGTATATTGTAACCTATAAAGTGAAGGAAAGGGAATGGATATGAGTTGAGTAAAGAATATGGACTTAACGAATTTGGATTAGGGTTTGCTAAGATGCAAAGTGAAGATAACATTTTAAGTGGACAGTATGCGATCTGGCGAAAGTTTTCTCAAGAACAGGTTAAAGGATTTTTTATGTTGTTTAGCGGTTTTGAAGATTACCTACCTTTTTTATCTGCAGGTGCTATCAGATTGTATCTGTTGTATGCAATCAAGTCTGGAAATGAAACGGGTGAGTCTTGGCCATCTATACAAACAATGGCTGAAAAATTAAAAACTACTGAACGTAGTATTAATTCGTGGAACAGTGACTTGCAAGACTTGGGATTAATTGTTAGGACTCATAATAAACATAAGAGCTCCAGTACTTTCCTGCAGCCGACATCAGATTACGTTTGGGACGTAAAGCAATCGAGTGCAAAAGGTGCGAGTGTGGAGGATTTAGTAGCTAAAGTGAAGAAAATGGCTGAATTTACGAATAACAGCATTGTTAGGATACTACACTTATTCCAATGGCGTAAAGGTAAAGATAGCAAGTATTCGGATCCTTATAATTTGTTAGTAATCGTTCTAAAACCCAATCTAAATTATAGAAAAGAAGATGCTGAAGATGTACCTGTAGTATATTGCTTTGCAACGATTGAACTTTCTGCAGGTGTAGGTCATCTTGGTAATGTTGCCGATGACTTTCCAAGTGAAACACCTTATTTCTGGTTCAATTCTTTGGAAAATGAAGATTTATTTTCGGAAAGTGCTGTTGAACCAGATGGGATAGCTGTAGGAACGATATTTGATCTGACTCAATTGACAGCGAGAAAGATAAATAGTAATGGAAAAAAGGTGTTTGATCTGATTAGGCATCTTAACAAAATATCTTTTGAAGATTTTAAGGAACATGTTCAGGAAGCTAAGTGGATTAGTGAATAAAAAAGGATAGCATCGGACGAATGCTACCCATGAAAGAAGGCGATACTCTTAGCAAACTTTTTGTACTAGTTTCTAACCTGGGCTATTGGAGTAGTCTTAAAATCAGAAACTAAATGGTTGATAATCGCAGGCCTAGATTTTATAACTTAAACACTATAATACAGTTTGAGTTTAGCATCGACCATAGAATAATTCAACTACAAAGAGGAGTTCTTAAGTGTAATTAAGAGAGCTTCTCTTTCTGTATACAATTATTTGTATATGGTGGATGCTGACAATAATAAAACTGTGAGTATAGAGTAATATATGCCTTAAAGACTCTCGTTGCGGCTCAGT
Source organism: Lactiplantibacillus dongliensis (assembly GCF_005405105.1). Lineage (GTDB taxonomy): Bacteria > Bacillota > Bacilli > Lactobacillales > Lactobacillaceae > Lactiplantibacillus > Lactiplantibacillus dongliensis. The sequence goes on along the minus strand of NZ_BJDK01000014.1, from coordinate 4,834 downwards.
TATAATTTTAACTAATTAACTTATACTGTTGATGCTCATTATATTTATTGGAGTACTCTTTAGTATATGATTAGCGGTGAAAATCTGTTTTTTATGAACAATTAGACACTGTATGAAAATGAAGTGTGGTAGAATTAACTAAGCAACTACGCCGCGGCATATAAGTATTTATCTGGCACTGGTTGACTTTATTTAGTGAAATTCTAAAAGGAGTGGCTGTATGGTTTTAGAAGTAAGTGATACTATTTTAAATAGTAGTAAAATTGTTAAAGAAGTTTTGGCATCTGGTAATGAGGAAGATTTGAATTCTATCCAGCAGTTGATTTCAGGCTTTGAAAATACTTCTGTTTTTAATTCACGGGGCCGTGTTAGAACTGAAGAAAATTTGAATAATGCCATGGTAGACATTGATATTGGTGATATTCAGATCTTCGTATGTAGTCATGGTGGAAATGATTATCGAGTTGTTTTTGATGCGGAAGCGCAAAGTGGCTTTATTTGCATTAAAAAAGCTACTTTGAATCAAGCAAAGCGCTATAATCATTTTATTTGGCGTATCTCTGGTGTGATCAATAGCGGTAAGAACCTTTTGGGACAAACAGTATTGTTTGGTAAAACCAATGATGCAAAAATTGAAAGTAATTCTGATGAAGAACTGACAAGAGAATTCTTTGGTGATCTTTACGATCAGTTGCATCAATTTTATGTTTTATCGTATGAGGTTCAAGAGGGTATTGTAAATGCGGAGTTACAAAAGTATGATGGCCATAAACAACTTTTAGGTGAAGTAGAAGTTTCTTCCGATATTGTTCAAGGAGATATGTCTATTGAACAGTTGACAATAAATACCTCTGATAGCCCTGATATGTCAGAAGTAGCCGAGAAAGATATTCCGTTGAAGTTGCGATCTGAAAAAAGAAATGACAATCCTGGGCCAAGTGATGAGGTAGAAAAAAATGACAATAAATAGATGAGGATTTGATTGATCTTGATAGAATCATTTAATGGAAAAAGGCTTAAAGAAGCCAGGTATTATAATTCGAAATCCATAACAAAACTTGCTCAAGATTTAGAGGTTTCAAAGCAAATGGTCTCAAAGTACGAAAACAATAAATCAAAGCCGGGTAGCGAAATCTTTTTTAGAATGATTCAAGTTTTGAAATTTCCTAAAGATTTTTTCTTAGATAGGGATAAGGTTGACATACAGAATGGGGGTACGTTTTATAGATCATTATTGACAAGTACTCAAAAACAGAAAGCACCATCTCGTATGCTTGCTGAAGCATCTACAATCTATAGAGATTATTTAGAGAAGTATGTTGAATTTCCAGAATTATCGAAGTTAAATAAAACTGATGATTTGGTGAATGTTGATTTAGATAGTAGTATTGGAGAAGTTGAACAGGTAGCACGATGGTTGAGAGTAAAATGGAATTTAGGTGAAAAGCCAATAAGTAATATGGTGAATCTGCTTGAGCAACACGGTTTTTTAGTAGTGATACTCCCTAAAAGAATGGAGAAAGTTGATGCGTTTGGATCATATCGAGATATAGACGATCGGAAACATTATACGATTCTTCTTGCTCCAGAAACTTCTTTTTTTAGAGAACAGTTCTCGGCAGCACATGAGTTAGGACATTGGTTGTTGCATGCAAATACTTGGGATCCACAAGAATTAACCAATAATGAGTATCGTAAAATGGAAAAACAAGCTAATAATTTTGCAGCGGCATTTTTATTACCGGAACATTCGTTTCGCCAAACAGTTAATTCCTATGATACATTGAATTCTATTTTCGAAAAAAAGAAATATTGGTTCGTAGCTGGTTCTGCTATCGTACATCGTATGAGGGAACTAGGAGTGATTAATGATAATCAATATATTAAGTACTATAAGCAAATTAGCTATCGTGGATATCGGAAACAAGAACCGTATGACAATGATTTTAAATTTAAGACACCCACAGCTTTAGAAATGGGTACAAAAATGATAGTTAATAATAAAGTTGTAAACGCTAATGATATACCTGACAATATTAGTCGTGAATATGGAGTGCGGTATCCTAATCAGATGCTTACAAATTTGGCCTCTTTACCAGATAATTATTTTGATCATACTGAGGGGAAAGTTGTGTCTCTCAGTATGAAACCATATAAATTTGAAAGATGATTTTTAGCGGTTATCAGTTAAAAAAATAAAGGGGGACGTCAAAATGAAGACGTTCCCTTTTATATGGTCATGAATATACATTGGAAGAAGGTTACTTAATGGTATGAGTCTCTGTACTCACAAATGGCGATTAAACATGGTACGGATCTCCTTATCACAAGTGATGCGGCTTTTCTTGGGATTAACCGCTAAGTGGGTAGTTACGGAAGCACATACCATAAGTACCAAAAATACGGTAAACATGAGCTTGGGACAAAACCCAAACTCTTTTTTGCATCTCCGAATATTTATATTCGAAACGTGCGATAAAAGACTGCTCCCTCCGCTTAGCTACGAAATACGAACGATTGAAAATGCACAATCATTCGTATTCCTAGGCTATGCTCGGTAGTAAACCGTCTTTTGTCCCACTCTCTTGTTTATGCTGCTCACATCACCGTGCTGTCTCCAGCTAAGTACCGCTCAAGCTTATGATCAATCACTTTCAGCTGTTCCTGCTTATCAGCAATCGAAGCGATGACTTGCTTGCGCTGTTTGCGCATTAATTCAATTCGTTGAGGTAAGCTGTTATCGCCTTCGCGTACTAAGGCCGTGTAGTGTTGCAATTCAACAATCGACATGCCAGCTTCTCGCAAATAATGTAAATTAGTTATCCAGTGTAGGTCTTCATCATTAAAGATCCGTTGATTATTTTCATTGCGCTTTTCTGGTGGTAATAAGCCACACTCTAAGTAATACCTAACTGTTCGAATAGTGACATTAGCGGCTTTCGCAAACTCACCGATCCGCATCAATTGATTATTGTCCATTTTTGCTTGACCTCCCGTTACGTTAGGCTGATATAGTAGGTCCATCATAACAGAAAAGGAAGCTATGAATATGACTATCAAGACATTAATTACTGGTGCTGATCGCGGGATGGGCTACGAATTAGCCCTAGAACTTGGTTTGAAAGGCCAGTATATCTATGTGGGTTCTAGGAATTTAGCTCGTGGACAGGCCGCGGTTACCCAGCTTGAGGCTGCGGGTGTTCAAGCTCAGGCAGTACAGTTAGACGTGACCGATCATGAGTCGATTATTGCCGCGAAAGCGAATATTACCACTAGTTTAGATATTCTAATCAATAATGCCGGTATTGCCGTTGATCATGAGGCTAAGCCGTCAGAACTGTCACTAGACGCAATTCGGCAAGATTTTAACGTGAATTATTTCGGCTTGATCGATGTCACGCAAGTCTTCTTACCACTTTTGAAGGCAGCACCGGCTGGCCGGATTATCAATATCTCCAGTGCAGTGGGGTCGTTGACGCTGGCCAGCGATACCAGTACTAGCATTCACAAGCTACAAGCATCTGGCTATCAGGCTTCTAAGTCAGCGGTCAATATGTTCACCATTAAACTCGCTGCTGAACTTGAAGGAACGCCTGTCACGGTAAACGCCGTCAATCCTGGTTGGGTAGACACCAGTTTTGGTGGTGGTGGCGGTAATCGGACCGTGCAAGTAGGGGTGGCGCGGACTGTGGAATTGGCCACTTCTGATGCGTTAACTGATTCTGGCACGTTTTCAGATATTGATGGTATCGTACCTTGGTAGCCTGCTCAAATTAAAATGAAAGTGATCTTATCGTGATTGTTTACGAGAAGATTACTTTTTTAAGCGTCGGATTATACCCGAAACCTAGCAGTTAGTTATCCGACTATTTATGTGGCTTTAATCCTTGGAAAATAATTTCAGTTCAGAATAATTGAAGAAAGGTGGCGTAGTGTGGAAACCTTGTTACAACTATTAGTGAATGAGCCGGAGTTGAGTGATTTTTATACGTCACTAGCGCCGAGTAGTCAGACACGATATCAACAGTGGCTTAATAAAGCTAGAAGTTTTGAAGATCAAGAAGCTCGTCTTTTGCATATTCAACATGAATTGAATAACGGTCATAGGCAGCTGAAAATCGGTAGTTATATGGGAGATGTACGAGCACCTAACCCGGAAAATGATGATGTGGTTTTGCGTGCAAGATTAATTGAAACTAGTGAACGATTGTCGCATCGACAAATGGCGATCTATGTCATCGCGCTGTGTCAGCATGTCGCCGCAGGTTTAGGATTTTCGGATGACTCAGTACTTCAGGAGACGATTACCATTAATGAACGTTGGCTAGCGGGTGAAATTACCTTCAAAGAAGCACGTGCTTATGCCGGAATCCCGATGAAATATAGTCGTGAGGTGTCGGATGAGGCTCATCGATTATTTTATCGAATGTTACATCAGGCGGCAGTTACTCCACATGTGAAACGCCATGCATTAATAGCATCTGATTTTGCTTTGGAAGCATTGCTGACGAGAACGGCACAACCGCAATCAGCAACTAAGGAGCGTACTTGGCAGTATGCACAATTGTTGAAAGTTGTTTAGAAAAACTTAATTCAGTAAAAATGATGAGAGATGCTGTTTATATAGTTTTTGTAAATTTTATGTCAGTTGTGTAAATGGAAATATGAATATCGTTTACTATGCTATATTAATTAGTGTTATTTCAATGATTATGGATGTCGTGTATAGTGTCACTTTCTTTGATTTTCTTAATTAGCCCAAATTGTCAAATCAAGTGCAACACTCAGTAAAGTAGTCCAGCCATGGAGTTATGCTTTAGCGCAGTTTCAGTTG
>NZ_BJDK01000013.1 GCF_005405105.1 Lactiplantibacillus dongliensis | reverse complement strand
TGGTCTTTCAGGCCACTTCTGAACTAACAATAATTTAGTAACGACCGGGCCGACTGAAAATAGTCGGCTTTTTAATTGTGAGAAAAAGTCAAGCCGAAATAATTAGCATGAACGGCCGCAATTAGCGAAAAAAGTCATATTAATTTAGCATAGATTACAAGAATCTGGCTGGATTAATATGACTTTGGAGTGCCGAAATAATTCGCCGTTCGACATCATGCCAGGATCATTAAGTTGTCGCGTCCCAGTGATCAAGTTGCGTAAGTTGTTATTTTGACCAGTTAATTGATAACCGATTAAGTGGCAACGGTTATAGAGCCAGCCAGAGCTGATGTGTTTGTTATGCCAACCGGTCGGATCAACGGTGAGGGCTGCCCGTTCACTGGTAGGCATCAAGCGCTTGTTGAGTAGGGCATTCGCCGTGGTGGCACGGTTGTAGCTGTCAAGCCGACCATATTTTTGCCAAGCACCGCGTTTAGTCGACAGGGTCTTTTTAGTGAACGTTGGTCGATTGTGATTGACTGTTTTGACGTGGTAAGTCGTTGTCGTTGACCGTTTAGTCGTGGTGACTTTCTTAGGCGTTTTCTTAGCGGTTTTTCTAACCACTGACTTTTTAACAGTCTTGTGATGGGTCACCGTAGTTTTCTTAGGGGCCGTTTCGGTGGCTGATAAGGTGAGTCCGCGTTTTTTGGCGGTACTTAAAGAAACGGCGAACACCTTTTTAGCCCGATTTAACCCCCGGTCATGTCGTTTATAGAAGTAATGTTTCCCAGTACGGGTCACATAAACTGTGGTGGCATGCGCGGTGGTCGGTTGGGTAAAGGCAGTAGTTGCCGTGACACTCCCAACGAGTAACATAAGGGTAAGTAACCATTTTAGAAAATGGCGTGAGGATTTTTGCAAAAGAACCAGCTCCTTTTAAAATTAGTGTTAGGTTAGTTCAATTAATCGTATTCCCCCAATTAATTGGTAACTTAACTTCTATTAATAATTTTATAATAATTTCAGTATTAAAACTATTATATTTTAAAAGAAATCAACAAAAAGCCAGCTAATGAGTGAAAATCACTAGCTGGCTTGATATTGGTTATAGCAACTGGTTGTTTTTAGCTAATTGGCTATGACAACTACCCCCAAACATTGTCCATATGTGGCAAGTCGAGTAGGCCATCTTGATCCGCATCGGTTGTGCCGATGGTTTTTAAATGCCATGCCCCCGTATCGTCTTTAGTGGCCACGACCTTTTTACGTTTGCCGTCTGCATTTTTATAAAAGCAGTTTTCGCCGTCTGCACCAATTTCACGTGCCAACACTTGACGAGTAGTCACGTAGCCGTCATTAGTTTGAAACCGGTCAATTTGGTCAACTTTAGTGACTTCAGCGTGGCTGTGGTGATAGATCTTTTCGATTAAAATCATGGTAAATCCCCCTGTATAATTAACTTAATCCCTAATTGGCAATAGTTTAGCATAGATTTTCTAGCTGATTGGCAAATAATCACTTTTTTAAGCAAATATTCATCAATTAATGCGAGTTTCTTGCCTAACCGGTGGCGAATTGATACAATAACTGTTTAAAATCTGTTATAATATTGAACAGATATAATGACCGTGGGCTTAGTAAAATAAGTTCTTTAATCAATCAATTTCACGTTGTGAAGGAGAGATAACCGACATGTTAAAACGCACGAAACAGTTTTTGCGATCGATACATTATGAATATGACAAAACATATATCCGACCGCTGATGGTTCCCGATAGCGTTTACGTGTTGAAATTCGGCAAGGACCATCGGAATAATCGCGTGGTCGTGAAGTATAGTCATACTTGGACTGGACGCGTAAAAATTAATGAGATTGCCTTGCGCCTGCATAAGCAGAAGCATCCTCGAATTTTTAAGCACGAAACGGATCTGGTCAAGTATTTAAATAAACATTTAGCAAAAAAGGCGGCTGACTAGTCGCCCTTTTTATTAGGATGGTGACACTAAATGACCGTGACAACTTTTTTAAGCGGCCGCCCCACAACCGAGATTGCCGCCGATTTGTTAGGCCGGCAATTACGCTTACAAACGCCGGCGGGGCCGTTGAGTGCTTGGATTACAGAAACTGAAGCTTACTTAGGACCGCGTGATGCGGGGGCGCATGCGTTTAAGAATCATCAAACGGCACGTAATCAGGCTTTATGGCTCGCTGCGGGAACAATCTACATTTATCAGATGCGGACGCAATTCTTATTGAATTTGGTAACACAAGCGGCGGGAACACCGGAATGTGTCCTGATTCGTGGTATTGAACCGGCTAATCAATGGACGCAACAGCAGATGTTACAGCGCCGGCTGGGCCCCGTTAGCAATTTGACGAATGGTCCAGGAAAGTTAATGCAGGCCCTGGGATTGGATAAGACATTAAATGCCACGCCGCTTCAGGCAAGCACCCTTGAGCTGGTCTTAACTGGTGGGCGACAACCGCGGCAAGTGGGGATCAGTCCGCGAATTGGAATTGTCAATAAAGGGGATTGGACGACCGCACCACTACGGTATTATGTGGTGGGTAACCCGTTTGTATCCAACAGTCGCCGGTGTGATCAGGATTTACAGCAACATGGTTGGCAGTCATCAGAATTAGGAGGAACAGTAAAAAATGCAATGGACAGAAGTAACCGTTAAAACTTCAAATGAAGCCGTCGAAGCCGTTTCCAACATTTTAATGGAAGCCGGTGCCAGTGGCGTTAAGATTGAAGATGCCTTGGATTATCAAAACTTAAAACCAGACCGGTATGGTGAAATTATCGATTTAGCGACAATTCCTCATATTACGGCGGGGGCTCAGATTTCAGCTTACTATCCCGAAACCGTCTTTGTACCAGAAATTTTACCAACCATTAAGCAACGGGTGGCAAAATTAAGCGATTTTGGGTTAAATCCGGCGCCGAATGAAGTGACCATGGCTGCGGTCACTGATGAGGCCTGGGCGACGGCTTGGAAAAAGTATTATCATCCGGTGCGCGTGACTCGGTATTTGACGATTGTGCCCAGTTGGGAAGACTATCAACCCGTTCAGCCGCATGAATCGATTATGCGGTTAGATCCCGGGATGGCTTTTGGGACTGGGACCCATCCAACGACGCAGCTGTCACTACAAAACCTAGAAACCGTCATTCATGGTGGTGAACATTTAATTGATGTCGGCACTGGTTCTGGGGTGTTGAGCATTGCGGCTAAAGCTATGGGTGTTGGCCAGGTGGAAGCCTACGATTTGGATGAAGTCGCCGTTAAAGCGGCACAGGATAATTTGGATCTAAATCCGGTTGCTGCTGATGTGAAGGTCGCTGCGAACGACTTGTTAACCGGCATTCAGACGCAAGCTGATATCATTGTCGCCAATATTTTAGCGGAAATCATTGTGCCATTAGTGCCACAGGCAAAAGCTAATTTAAAGCAGGGCGGCTACTTTATCACGTCGGGGATTATTGACGATAAGTTTGCGATGGTCATGACAGCGTTAAAGGCGGCTGGTTTTAAAATTACTCAGCATACGCAAATGGGTGATTGGCACGGTATTATCGCCTATCTACCAACGGACGAAGATTAACGGAGGCTGAGGATGCAACGCTATTTTTTAACAGCTGAAACGCAGCCTGTCTTGGGCGCAACTTTTACACTGACTGGCGATTCGGTCCATCATTGGTTAAAAGTGATGCGAGCCCAACCTGGCGATCAAGCTGAGTTTGTCACGGCCGCTCAGGCGGTGGTGATTGGTGAATTGGTCAGCGCTGCGGGGTCAGCAGCTCAAGTTAAGGCTCTGAAGGTGACGACCCCGCAAGTCGAATTACCCGTGCCAGTCGTGATTGCCTGTGGCGTCTCTAAAGGCGATAAAACCGAGCAAATCGTTCAACGGGGAACGGAACTTGGCGCTGCCGAATTTGTCTTTTTTGACAGTCAATACGCAGTGGCCAAGTGGGCGCCAAATAAACGTGAGCGTAAATTAGCTCGGTTGGCCAAGATTGCCCAGTCAGCGGCCGAACAATCCCATCGAACTGTTGTCCCAACGGTTAGTTATCAGCCCAACCTAACTAGTTTAGTGACGCAAGTTGACTATACGGCCGGGGTGGTTGCCTGGGAAGAATCGGCTAAGCAGGGTGAAAGCAGTCAACTCGTGCAGACGTTACGTCAATTAGATGATGGGCAGCGCTTGCTGGCGATCTTTGGTCCCGAGGGCGGTTTAACCACCGCCGAGGTCACTGACCTGCAAGCTGCTGGCATTCAAGCCGCTGGATTAGGGCCCCGCATTATGCGGGCGGAAACGGCGCCGTTATACTTATTGAGTGCTGTTTCTTTTTGGCGGGAATTAGTGTAATTTTTTTGACGGTGGTGTACAATAAATAATCATAGTCATATAGCATTAAAACCTAAGTGAGGGATGGATTTGACGGAAAAATTTCGTAAGGTTAGTGGTCAATATTGGTTAGTGGCCATCGTGGTTGGCCTTGGCTTGCCGTGGTTATTGACGTTACTGAGCGTCAGCCGCTTTCATCAAATCGTTTGGCTATTATTTTTAGTTGACTTTATTTTAGCAGCCGTGTTGGGCTGGCAGATTCGTCGGACAGCACGGACCGGTTGGCTGGTTTGGCTAATGCCGTTATTTTGCTTGTTGGGACTCTATTTATTCTTCCCAACTTACGTGTATTATCTCGCAATTGTTGATTTAGGGATATCGTACTTAGCATACGGGATGGCGGCATAAGCTTAAACGAGTGGTATTCAGAATTAGGACAGATTAAGGCCGGTTAGTTGGATACAACGAACTGGCTTTTTTGCAAAAAAAATTTTTGAAATCGTGGTGAATATGCATGCCCAAACAACCTACTTGGACGGCTCAAGACGTCCTCGAAATGGTCCAAAATTATATGAATGATGATCACGTTGCCCTCGTTAAACGGGCTTGTGATTTTGCAACCTACGTGCATCGTGATCAGTACCGCCAATCCGGCGAACCGTACATTATGCATCCGATTCAGGTCGCTGGGATTTTAGCTGAGTTAAAAATGGATCCAGAAACCGTGGCATCAGGCTTTTTACATGATGTGGTTGAAGATACCGGGGTTACATTAGCGGATGTCGAAGAGTTATTTGGCAAGGACGTTGCCGTCATCGTGGATGGTGTGACGAAACTAGGTAAGATTCGCTACAAGTCTAATAAAGAACAACTAGCTGAAAATCATCGGAAGCTACTCTTAGCGATGTCCAAAGATATTCGGGTTATGATTGTGAAGTTGGCAGACCGCTTACATAACATGCGGACCTTGAAGCATTTACGGCCAGATAAACAACGGCGCATTGCGAACGAAACCTTGGAGATCTATGCCCCAATTGCTGATCGGTTAGGGATTAGCACGATTAAATGGGAACTGGAGGATATTTCGTTGCGGTACTTAAATCCACAACAATATTATCGGATCGTCCATTTGATGAATTCGCGGCGTGAAGATCGTGAGAAATATATCGAAATTGCGATTCAAGATATCCACCAAGCCTTGCATGATTTGAATTTACCAGACGCTGATATTTATGGTCGGCCGAAGCATATTTATTCCATCTATAAAAAGATGCGTGATAAACACAAGCAGTTCAGTCAACTCTATGATCTGTTAGCGATTCGGGTAGTCGTGGACTCGATTAAGGATTGTTACGCCGTTTTAGGGGCGATTCATACCCAATGGAAGCCGATGCCAGGCCGGTTTAAGGATTATATTGCGATGCCCAAAGCCAACATGTACCAATCGTTGCATACGACAGTGGTTGGACCAGAAGGTAAGCCACTTGAAATTCAGATTCGGACGTTTGAGATGCATCGAGTCGCTGAATATGGGGTTGCGGCGCACTGGGCCTATAAAGAAGGCGTCCATGATCAAGTCCAAGAGACCCAATCTGGCGATAAATTGAACTTGGTCAAAGAGATTATTGAACTTCAAGATGAGAGTGAAGATGCCGCCGACTTTATGGAAGGCGTCAAAGGCGATCTCTTTAGCGATCGCGTCTATGCATTTACGCCTAAGGGTGATGTGATGGAATTGCCTAAAGGGGCTGGGCCATTGGATATGGCTTACTCGATTCATACCGAGGTTGGTAATCATACGACTGGAGCCAAAGTAAACGGTAAGATTGTGCCGTTGGATTATCAGATTAAAAATGGGGACATTGTCGATATTTTAACCTCGACGAGTTCCACGGGGCCTAGTCGTGATTGGCCGAAGCTGGTCTACACGCGGCGAGCCCGTAATAAGATCAAACAGTTTTTCCGTAATGCTGACCGTGAAGAAAACATCATCACGGGTCGTGAGATGCTCGACCATCAATTGCGAGAATTCAACTTTGACCCCAAAGTTGTGATGACGAAAGAAAAGTTGGATAAAGTTGCCAAGAAGATGCACTATGCTGGTGAAGATGACCTCTTTGCGGCCTTAGGGTTTGGGGATATGCAACCAGTGGGGATTGCTAATCGGCTGACTAGTGATGTGCGCAAGCAGCGTGAAGCTGATCGTCAGCGTGAACGTGAGCGCGAAATCTTAGCCGAACACACGGAACAAGCCACTAAGAAGAAAAAGAAAGAACAAACTGAAGCCCAAGAGAAGAAAGATGAGCAACGGAAAAAGGTCTCGTCGTCTGGCGGGGTCATTATTCAAGGGGTCGATAACTTATTGGTTCGCTTGAGTCATTGCTGCTCACCAATCCCTGGTGATGAAATCGTTGGTTACATCACCAAAGGACGTGGCGTTTCAGTTCACCGGATTGGCTGTCCGAATGTGAAGCAAGCCGAAACTCAAGGTGAACGTTTAATTGAAGTTGAATGGGAAGATCCTGAAGGCGACCGGACGAACTACAACTCCGATCTTGAAATTCAAGGGTATAATCGAAATGGCATGTTGAACGACGTTTTAAAGGTCATCAACAATAATACGAAATTCTTAACGAATGTTAATGGGAAAGTTGACCATAACAAGATGGTGATTATTAGCGTTTCCTTAGGGGTTCGTAACTTGGGCCACTTGCAACGTATTATCGATAGTTTGAAGAATGTTCAAGACGTTTATGTAGTTGAACGGAAGATGTTTTAGGGGGTATTCGTTTGCGAGTGGTTGTTCAACGGGTGCAACAGGCCCAAGTTAGTATTGATGGTCAGGTGCACGGTGATATTCAACAAGGATTAGTGTTACTCGTCGGATTTACGACGGGGGATGGTGCGGCAGAATTAGATTACCTCGTGCATAAGATCTTGAATCTACGGATTTTTAGTGACGCGGATGGAAAGATGAATCTGAACGTCCAACAAATTGGTGGTGCCATTTTGTCAGTTTCACAATTTACCTTGTATGCGGATACCCGGCATGGTAATCGGCCGAGCTTTATCGATGCTGGTGATCCGGCCGTAGCGCGCCAGTTGTATACCCAGTTTAATCAGCACCTGGCTGCGACTGGGGTGCGGGTCGCCACGGGTGAATTTGGTGCTGATATGCAAGTATCGCTAGTTAACGATGGTCCGGTAACGATTTGTTACGATACTAATCAGAAATAGTTGATTGAGCTGAAGTTAGGGAAAACCTTAACTTCAGCTTTTTGTACGACCCAATTAAATGGATGGGAGCTTTTTTAGTAATGAAACGAGAATTTATCTGGGACTTTGACGGGACTTTATTGAACACGTATCCGGCAATGGTGCAAGCATTTGTACAAGCCGTTGCGGATTTAGGCGGTGAAGTGACGCCGGTCGAGGCATATCAAATCATGCGGCAACAATCAGTCGGGGTAGCTGAACGAACCATTGCGCAACGTTATGGTTGGGATTGGCATCAGATTCGGACTGGCTATCAAAAAAGTGAGCCTAAATTGCAAAGCCAACCGCAAGCTTTTGCAGGAGCGGCGACTGTTTTGGCCAAGATCAAAGCCGTTGGCGGACACAATTATTTAATGACTCACCGCAATGATGATGCGCTACGGTACTTGGCACAAGCAGGACTAGAGCCGTATTTTGATGATTTTGTCACGGCGGCCCAACCATTCCCCCGTAAACCCAATCCCGCGGCTTTAAATTATTTGCTAACTAAGCATCAAGTTGATCGGCCTCGAGCCGTGATGGTGGGTGACCGCAATCTAGATATTGATGCCGGGCATAATGCGCAGATCGCAGGCTTTTTATTCGACTATGACCAGTTAGTAACGGTGACGAGTCACCCTGAGGTCGAGGTCACCTCATTAACAGCGTTATTGCCATTGATTGGTTAAACTTCACAATTATCATTGCACGTCCAATAACGTTATTTGTTGTTGGGCGTGCTTTTTGGTATGGACAGCTAAATTGATTATCGTTGATGTATTTAAATGCTGACGCTTGAATCAGGGTTCAGTCCACCTTGTATAAAAATCTTTATATGTGGAATTAGTTGTACCCATAAATTTAGTCATTATAATCAGAATTAAGGTGCCGCTGAATTAGGTCAGGGCTTGCACTAATTATCGGGCGCGGATTTGGTATTGTTATCGGTCGATAAATCCGTAAGATAAACAGTGTAAGGGGTTGCACAAACTGAATTGTGGGAGGTGAGGCTGGTGTGCAACTATCAAATCGTCAAGTGAAATTAGGGTTGCATTTACTATCGTTAGACCAAGCAACGACGACGAAGTGTTTAGCAGCAAGACTTAATGTTAGTATCCGGACGGTTAAAACCGATCTGAAGGTAGTCCAAGCTTGGTTACAGGCAGCTGGTGATTATTACCGTGCTAAGCCCCGGGTTGGTATTTGGCTAGTTGCGACGCCGGCCCAACGTGCAAGCTTAAAGGCCGCGTTGATGACGAATCAACCAACTATTGAAGCTAGTACACCACAGGAAAGAATTAGTCAGCTGGGATTGCTACTAGCAGTGACTGATCGGTATCTAACAACACAACAATTGGAGAACCGGTTGGGAATTAGCAAGAATACGGTGATTAATGATCTGAATAAAGTCGAACGTTACCTAGCAGATTTTCAAGTGAAATTAGAGCGTAAAAACTATTATGGCTATCGGCTAATTGGGGCTGAGCTTAATTTGCGTTCGGTTTTGGAAGCGCTGTTAAACCAGCTAGTGCGGACGTCATTGGCTGCAAATCTGACTGATGATCCGCTACAGCAGTTACGTCAACTGCCGCTAAGTACGGTGCCAGAGTTACAAACTATTTTAGGGGTGATTATTCCGGCCTTTTCGACGCCAGCGGCAACCGCGAATCCGAATTTCGATGCTAACGATCAGTTGACGATGATTATGCGGTTAGCAATTATCATCTTGCGTTTGAGTATGCATCGATCGCTGAGTCATTACCAACAGTTGACTGCTAGTCCACATGAGCAGGCGGCGTTGCCGTATCAATGCTTTGTACAGCTAATGCAGCATTATGACTTTCCACAATTGCAGCAAGAGTACGATTATTTGCTACGCGGGGCCAATCCCCGGTTTGATGATCAAAATATTGCACGGCTAACTAAAGATATCATTGCGGCGGTCAGTCAACAGACGGGGCAAGCTTATGATCGCGACAGTCAGTTACAAGTGAATTTATTTTCACATCTGTTAACGCAACTGAGCAATAAATATAAGTTTACCAACGAATATAATCCGTTTATTGCGGATATTCAAAATCGACACCCAGCACTGTATCAAGCCGTGAGTCACGCGTTACGAACCCGAATATCGGCCAATCCAGCGGTGGTTAATGCGTCATTAATCGTCTTTGTCACGTTGCATTTCTTAGTGTCACTTGAACGGCAACAGACGACTAGGCATGCGCGCATTATTTATGTTTGTTCAACCGGCTTGGGTGTGACCAGTTTAATTAAAAACGAGTTGGAGCGGCAACTTACCAATATTGAAATTGCCGGTTTCGCATCGCCAACCGAGGTGGCGGCAAAGGTCCGGCAGTGGCAACCTGATTTAGTTGTCAGCATCTTTCCACTCACGGATGTTGACTTGCCCGTTATTCAAGTCAGTCCCTTACCGAGTCCGACTGATATTCAGCAGATTAAAGCGGCCGTCGCGCAAGTATTGCAAGTCTCACCACAGCGGCTAACGCCAGTGACACCGCAACCAGTGACGACAGCTGGTCAGATGGCGCAATCACGCGCACTAATGTTGAAGGGCGCCGTCATCTATGGTCAATTACAGGCCGCGATTGGGTCGCGGGTCCCGGCAGCGTATCAAGCGGCGTTTGTGATTCACGTGATGCTAGCGGTACAGCGTATCAGTTGTCAGCAAAGTTATGACAGTCAAGGGTTGCAAGTGGGTGGGCCGCCGGTTGCCCCCAATGATGCACAACGGATCCGGCAGATTTTTAAAGCCAATCAATTATCGATTAATTCGGCCGAAGTCAGTGCCATTTTACAATATACCCGGATTAATGACTTAACGAATAAAGGAGCGAAACAACATGGATGATCCTTGGATCACAGCAGATGTACAAGCGATTTTAGCTAAGGCGAAACATCCTGCAGCGACGTTAACCGCGTTAAATTTTGCGATTAAGCGAATGCGGGCAGCCCAGATTGAACCAACCGAATTACAACTGGTGATCTTAACCAATCACATTGCGGAAATGGTGACCCGTTCAGTAACGGGTGAACCGTTAGCAGCCGTTGATCCGCAAATGTTTGCAGAGGTTTCGCCCGAAGCAATTCAAATTGCGGCGGATTTGGTCACTAAGATTGGAAACTTAGCAGATTCAGAAAAGTATGTCGCATCAATTCATTTTGAAACGGCTAAAAATAAATAAGGAGGATTTTATGATGGTTAAAGTTGTGATTGCAGATCGAATGGGTAAGGGTCAAAAAGTTGCGGCCGGGGTTGAACAAGCCGGTGGTGAAGCGATTGTGGTTCCTGGGATGGGTGCCGACATGCGCTTAGGCGATGTCATGCAACAAGAAAATGCTGATATGGGCTTGTCATTTTGCGGTAGTGGTGGTGCTGGGGCTTTAACGGCCAGCACGAAATACGGCTATCCAGAACGACACGGGATGCGGTCAATCCAAGAAGGGTTAACGGCGATTGCCGATGGGAAGACGGTGTTGGGCTTTGGCTTTATGGACAAGCCGGAACTTGGCCAAAAGTTAACGGAAGCCTTTGCGAAAAAGTATAACAAATAACGGTTACGGGAGGCAGTGCGTATGACGAAGCTGAACGCAAGTAACCAGCGAACGGTTCGGGTCAGTGGTCAAGCTGAGACGCAACAGGCGGCGTTTGCCAGTGCGCTGAGTAAAATACAAAAAGAATTAGTGGCTGATACGGGCATGGTGACTTTGCAGATTCAACCGCTACAGGTCACCCCAGTGAGTCTACAAGTGGCTCACCGGACTGAACGGTTCTTG
Organism: Lactiplantibacillus dongliensis; assembly: GCF_005405105.1. Classification (GTDB taxonomy): domain Bacteria; phylum Bacillota; class Bacilli; order Lactobacillales; family Lactobacillaceae; genus Lactiplantibacillus; species Lactiplantibacillus dongliensis. Next base: position 70,018 of record NZ_BJDK01000013.1, on the reverse strand, counting down.
TGGTTGTTTTTTCCACGGCAACGGACGCAGTTTTCCGTCACCATCGACGTGACCGTCCAAGTCAATGCGATCGATCTGAATGCGGTCACATTTGCGACGACCCCCGTTAAACGCAACCCGCTCTTAGATTGGACTGGGTTGAGAGGAGGCAAATAAGGTGCATATTTTAATTGTTTTAATGGAATCAGTGATTATTGGTGGACTAGTTGGTTTTGCGGCCGGCGTTGGGGCAGCTCGGATGTTTAATGCCCCAACTGTCCAAGCCTTGGGCGCCTTTCGAACCCTTGGTGAAATGAATGCGGCGGAAGGTGATGCTGCGTCGCACTTCTCATTTGGGTTAGGGTTCTTCTTCAACGCTTGGGCGTCGACGGTCGGGGCCGGAGCTTTTACCCAAGATGTCACGCATCGGGTGATTCCTAACTGGGCGGTCTCAGCCCTACTGTTACGTAGTAAAGACATGAACGAATCAATGCATAATCCTAAAAAAATGGGGATTATGAGTGCTCTAATTGGAATCGTGGTGGTGGCCTTTTTAAATGTCACCTCGTCCTCGATTCCAGCGGCATTACAAGTGACTGCGGTGAAGGTCTTGGTCCCCGCCGCCACCTTGTTGATTAACATGGTGATGCCGATTATCTTTTGGCTAGCAGCGATTGATGCCGGGCGGCGTTCTGGTCTATTAGGGACGATCTTCGGTGGCTTAGCGGCTTTGATTATGGGCAATGCAGTTCCAGGTGTGGTCTTAGGAATCTTAATCGGTAAAGGAGTCGAAGAAATCGGCTGGACGCGGATTACCCGGATTATGCTGGGCGCGGTGATTTTGCTATTTATCTTAAGCGCGTTTTTCCGTGGTTTCGATGTCGATCTATTGAAGTCCTTTAGTCTCAGCGTCCCACAATGGCTGACCAACTGGCATAGCTCGATGGGCGGCTAGAGAGGAGTGCAAGTGTATGGAAAATGATTTAAAAGATTTGGAACAAGCCAAAAGTTTCTGGTTCGCCGATTGGGCCTTTCCCATTATCGTCGGCATTATGTCAGCGGGCGTCTTTGCGGGAACGTCGATGTATTACAACTACGGTGTTGGTGCGTTTAACGAAGTTGCCATTGTGGCGATGCTGAAAGCGGGTATGACTGATGGCGCGTATGGTGCCGCCGCCGCATTCGGAGCTAGTTTCTTATTTGCACGGGTATTAGAAGGCTCTTTGGTGGGGATTCTTGACTTAGGTGGGTCAATCCTGACCGGCGTTGGGATTGGGATTCCCGCGATCTTATTGAGTGTTGGTTTTGAAGCTCCGGTCAAGAGCTTTCCGTTGGCGTTACTGACGGGACTAATCATTGGGGTCGTGATTGGCGGCATCATTTATGTTGTTCGTCACTTTACGATTGGCCAGTCCAAAGCCACGTTTGGCGCCGATGTCATGATGGGCGCTGGGAATGATACTGGCCGGTTCTTAGGGCCACTGATTATTCTAAGTGCGGTGACGGCCTCTATTCCAATTGGGCTCGGAGCCACAGCTGGTGCGGCTATCTTCTATGCTTGGAAAAAGCCGATTGCTGGTGGTGCGATTATTGGTGCAATGATTCTTGGGTTCTTCTTCCCGGTTAAACTATAAAGGAGTTCGTAAAATGGTTGATTTAGTGGTTAAAAACGGCCGTTCGGTGCGTGATGATGGACCGTTAGAAGTCGCAATTACTGCGGGTAAGATTACGGCTGTTGGTACCCAACTAACGGGCATAACGGCCCAGCAAACGATTGATGCGGCGGGCCAATATGTTTCGGCCGGTTGGATCGATGATCATACTCATTGTTATGAAAAGCTCAGCTTGTATTACGATGATCCTGATGAAGATGGGGTTAAGACTGGGGTCACAACGGTGATTGACGCTGGGTCGACCGGCGCCGATAATATCGCGGACTTTTATCAGCGAACACGCGATAAGCGGACCAATGTTTATGCGTTAATCAATATTTCCAAGACTGGGATTCTCGCGCAAGATGAATTAGGCGATATGGCGCGGGTCCAGTGGGCACCATTAGCTGAAGCGGTGGCCACTTACCCGGACTTTATTGTTGGGATCAAGGCGCGTGAAAGTCATTCGGTCGTGGTAGACAATGGTGTCCAACCGTTAGTTCAAGCGAAGGCCTTTCAAGCTAAGTTGGCCCGCCATTTACCCGTGATGGTCCACGTGGGGGCCAATCCACCCGACTTGGCAGCTATTTTGGCACTGATGACGAGTGGCGATGTGTTGACGCATGCTTATAACGGTAAGCCCAATGGGATCCTAACGCCAGAAGGAATGGTCAAAGAAGCCGTTTTTGATGCCTATCATCGGGGCGTGCGCTTTGATGTGGGGCACGGGACTGACAGTTATAACTTTAATACGGGGCGGATTGCAACTCGTTATGGCTTACGGCCATGGTCCATTAGTACGGATATTTACCATCGTAACCGGGAGAGTGGCCCCGTGCATGACTTGGCAACGACTTTAGAGAAAATGATGTTATTGAATTACTCGTTACCAGAAGTGATTCGAATGGTGACTGTGGCCCCCGCCGACAGCTTTCATTTAACACAAAAAGGCCGTTTGGAAGTTGGTTTAGATGGCGACCTTACCATTTTTAAAGTCACGGATGGGACTAAGACCTTAACGGATTCGAATGGTAACACCCAAGTAACTGAACAACTGATTCAACCGACCCAAGCAATTGTTGGTGGGACAGCTTATGAAGTGGAGGCTCAGTAATTAATGAGTGATTTATATAATAAGTACCATTTAAAAAAGGTGATCAATGCTAGCGGTAAGATGACGATTCTCGGGGTTTCAACTTTAGCAGGTCCCGTGATTGACGCACAAAAGTTTGGTGATGAACATTTCTTTGAAATGGCTGATCTCGTCAAACAAACCGGTCGGCACTTAGCCGAATTACTAGGAGCGGAAGACGCGATTGTGGTTAACTCCGCTTCTTCGGGGATTGCTGAATCAGTGGCGGCATTGATTGGCCGTGGCAGTAAACATCATGTCTATCATCCTTACGATGCGCGTTATACCAAGCGTGAAATCATTATTCCTAAGGGACAAAATGTGGATTATGGGACGCCCGAAGAAGTGATGATTGCCGTGGGGGGTGGTCAAGTCGTTGAAGCTGGGTACGCCAATATGTGCTCACCGGAACACCTTGAAATTATGATTACCGATCAAACGGTTGGTATCTTATATGTGAAGAGTCATCATGCCGTTCAAAAAAGCATGCTGACGGTTGCGGAAGCCGTAAAAGTGGCTCATGATCATCAATTACCATTGATTTTGGATGCCGCGGCGGAAGAGGATTTACGCAAATATTTAGACCTCGGTGTCGATATTATCATCTTCTCTGGTGGTAAAGCATTAGTCGGGCCAGCATCCGGTTTGGTTTATGGGAAGAAGCAATATATCGATTGGATTCGACTACAATCATTAGGGTTAGGTCGGGCGATGAAGGTCGGTAAGGAAAACATCATGGGACTGACACGGGCGATTGAAGATTACTTACAAGCCGGTCCTGAAGATGGGGACAGCATGCAGCGTCGTTTACAGCCATTCTTAACCGCCCTTAATGCGGTTCCTTATGTCGAAGCTACCGCTGTTCAAGATGGTGCTGGCCGTGATATCTATCGCGCAAGTGTCGTCATTCAACCGGAGTCGCCTCAAAACGCGAAGGTGGTTACCGCGGCCTTAAAATCCGGTAACCCGGCGATTTATACCCGTGAATACCGCGCTAATGTCGGGATTATTGAATTTGACATTCGCGCGGTGGATCAAGCGGAAATGGATGCTATCGTGCAACGGTTACATGAAATTTTAGACTAAATTGTCAATAAAAAAGGAGTGCTTAATCATGCAAAAGACACCAAATTATTACCAAGATCGCGTCGCTTTAAATGTTTTAGCGGGTTCTGTCCAAAACGCGGTTGACTGTTATGCCGCCGCTGAACATCATATTATTTTAGGTGTGCTGACAAAAAACTATCCCACTGATCAATTGGCGATTGAAGATATGTTAAAGTATCAATCACAGATTGAAAATGCGGTTTCCGTTGGCTTGGGTGCGGGTGACCCTAATCAAAGTCAGATGGTGAGTCGGGTCTCCAAAGTTATCCAACCGCAACACGTGAACCAAGTCTTCACAGGGGTTGGGACTAGCCGGGCGCTACTAGGCCAAGCGGATACCATTGTTAATGGCTTGGTGTCGCCAACTGGTAAAGTGGGAATCGTCAATATTGCGACGGGGCCATTGAGTTCACAGACGCCGGCCGCTGAAGTGCCAATTGAAACGGCGATTGCCTTATTGAAAGATATGGGCGGCAGTTCCATCAAGTTCTTCCCAATGCATGGGTTAGCACACGAAGCCGAATTCAAGGCCGTTGCTGAAGCTTGTGCAGCCAATGATTTCTACTTGGAACCAACGGGTGGGATTGATTTAGAGAACTTTGAAACGATTCTCCAAATTGCTTTAGATGCCGGTGTCAAACGGATTATTCCACATATCTATTCGTCAATTATTGATGCTGAGACCGGGATGACACGGCCGGAAGATGTGCGTCAGTTATTTGAAATTGTCAAACGCTTAGTCGGCTAATGAACTGACGAGCAGCGCGGTTCAGCGTGAATCGCGCTTTTTTGTTGCTTTTAAACATTTTGTTTAAAGCTATGGCGATTCAATCATATAAATCGGTTATTTGGCCCAATTGAGACTAAATATACCCCCATTGTCCTTAGATATTGGTAAACTAATAGTTAGAGTCGAGTGGCATTAGGTTTTAGCGGCTAGACTAAGTTGATGCTAGATCAACTTTAATTAATAAATGAACAATGCAATAGAAGGGTGATTTTAATGAACAATTCGGAACCAGTTTTAATGATGCTCTTTGGTGCGACGGGGGATTTAGCGAAACGGAAGCTTTATCCCGCCTTCTTCCGCCTTTTTCGGCAGCAAGTCTTAAATAACCATTTTGCGGTGATTGGGACGGCTCGGCGGCCATGGAGTGATGACCATTTTCGGGAAGTAATCGCCGATGCGATTGCTGATCAAAATCCCACGGAACCGGAACAAAGTGCCTTTTTACAGCATTTTTATTACCAATCACACGATGTTGGCGATGCCAGTCATTATCAGACTTTAGCCAAGTTGGCCGATAAGCTAGACCAACAGTATCAATTGGCAGGTAACCGGATGTATTACCTCGCAATGGCACCGCGGTTCTTCGGTCAAATTGTAACGCAGTTGAAAGCCGCTAAGATTATTGATACGGCTGGCTTTAACCGGGTTGTCCTCGAAAAGCCGTTTGGGACCGACTATGAATCAGCGAATAAGCTAAGCCAAGAATTAACCCAAGTCTTCCCGGAAAAGGATATTTTCCGGATTGATCACTACTTAGGTAAGGAAATGATTCAAAATATCTTGACGTTGCGGGCCACTAACAGTTTGCTAGAATCGCAATGGAGCAATCAATATATTGATAACGTCCAGATTACTTTTGCTGAAGCGTTAGGTGTTGAGCAACGCGGCGGCTACTATGACCAGACGGGGGCCTTGAAGGACATGGTTCAAAACCATATCTTACAAGTGTTGTCTTTATTGGCGATGGAACTACCGACCAAGATGTCTGAAGCGGCGATTCGAACGGGTAAAGTAGCGGCATTAAAGGCGGTTCGGATTTATAACGCGGCTGAAGTGGCTGAAAACTTTGTTCGGGGTCAATATACGGCGGGGAGTTTGAACAATGCGCAATTTGCGGGTTATCGTGAGGAACCTGCCGTCGATCCGCAATCACGGACGGAAACGTTTGTCGCGGGTAAATTTCAAATCGATAATGAACGTTGGCAAGGCGTCCCGTTCTATGTTCGGACTGGGAAACGGTTAACTGAAAAAGGCACGCGAATCAATATTGTCTTTAAGAATTTAACCGCTAATGCGGCAATTGCGACGCAAAATATTTTAACGATTTATATTCAACCGACAGAAGGCTTCTCATTGAGCTTGAATGGGAAGGCATTAGATAACCAGTCGACGACGACGCCGATTAGATTATCGTATCGGCATGACAGTCAAATGATGGCTAATACACCGGAAGCATATGAACGATTGTTGCATGATATCATTACCGGCGATGCAACTAACTTTACCCACTGGGATGAAGTTGCTCAATCATGGCGGATTGTGGATACGATTCGACAAGCTTGGGATCAAGATGACCAACCATTGCCAACTTATGCGGCCGGGACGATGGGACCAAAAGCGGCGTTTGATTTAGTGGCTAAGAATGGCAATCAATGGATTTGGCAACCCGATACTTGGTTTGTCGAACGCGGCTTACTAAACCGTTAGTATGACGCAATTTGCTAGTACCAATTTTAATAATGATTAATCAAAAGGGTCCCTGTAATCTTAACTGATTACAGGGACCCTTTTTGGCAATTGAACTGCTTTTGGTTGTAGCTAACAATAACTGATGTTATCAATGATTAGCAAAGTAACTAGAGAGCCCCGCATAGACCGCATGGGCGACTTCATTCGGATATCTTTGTGAGCTAATCGTCTTAAAGTCGGTATCGTCATTGATATACCCAAGTTCCATTAAGACGGCTGGGACTTGATTGTCACGGATGACTAAGAAATCACCAAATTCAACGCCTTTACTTTTGATTGGTAAGGCCGAGACATTACTGCTAAGCGCTTTTGCCAAGCCGAATGATGTGGATTTGTGATAATAGTAAGTGGTAATCCCGGAACCTTGATTATTTTCAGGCGAACTATCAAAGTGGAAGCTAATAAAGGCATCGGCGTGTAACTTGTTCGCTAAGGCTGGCCGTGCACTTAAACCAACGTACTTATCGCTATCACGGGTCATCACCACGTGGGCCCCGGCTGCGCGTAACCGCTTAGCCACGACTTGGGCTACCCGTAACGTATAGGTCTTTTCCATTTTGTCTTGACTGGACAGCGCCCCAGAATCGGAGCCACCATGACCTGGATCCAGCACAATCGTGGCTTCTGAGATCTTGGTCGTTTGATGCAATTGACTGTTCTTTTCATTGACGAGCCAACTGGCGATCCAACCAAATTTATGATCGGCATAGCGGACGTACAGCCAATTGTTTTTGCGCCGCATAATATGCACTTTGGTTCCTTTGGTCGTTGAATCGGTGACGTTGTAGCTCATGCCGGGGCCTTTACGAATATTGACGTTAGCAATATTAACGACGGCAGTATTATGAGTGGCCAGAATGGTCGTGAAGCCGGCCACGAGCCCGATAAAAACGGCGGCAATGACAAGTTGTCGCCAGTAGCGTTTGAAGACTTGCATGGATTTCACCAACTAAATTTTTTTGAGTTTAAAACACGTAATCATTAGTATACCAAAAATTAGGAACTGCGTTTAGGCCGGTCAGCGATTTTAACGGTTAAGGTTAACTAAATAAGTGCTGAAACGATGCTTGATGCTAGTTAAAATTGTCGCCGGTCGGTTGGCTGCCAAATGCGGCCACTATGTTCCAGCCAGCATCAAGCGTAATAAATCGTGTTTTTATGCCATCATTTTACGGGTGTCAGTTGACTTTTCCAACGGAGTCGTGTAACTTTAATCATAAGTTAATAAATCGACCGCAGAGAAAGTAAGAGCATTGTGCCACGCTATAGCCAGAGACCGGTAGTGCTGAGAATTCCGGATAGCGAGCAATGAGGAGACGCTTTTGAGGTGAACGAAAAGTTCCGCCTGTTATTAACACAGACGTTATCAGTTAGTGCTCATAAAGGTGGTACCGCGCAAAAAAGCGCCCTTGGATAAACAATCAAGGGCGCTTTTTTTGTCGATTTGAATTGAAGGAGGAGATTAGGATGAGATACCAACGGCCTAAAGGCACCGCCGATATTTTGCCAGGTGATAGTGAAAAATGGCAATATGTCGAAGAAACGGCGCGTCAAGTCTTTAAAACCTATCGTTTTAAAGAAATTCGGACGCCAATTTTTGAAAATTTTGAAGTTTTCTCACGTTCTGCGGGGGATACTTCCGATATTGTGACTAAAGAAATGTACGATTTCCATGATAAGGGTGATCGGCACATTACTTTACGGCCAGAAGGAACGGCCGGCGTTGTCCGGGCGTTTGTTGAAAATAAACTCTATGGTCCGCAAGTGTTGAAACCTTACAAGGTCTACTATATGGGACCAATGTTCCGTTATGAACGGCCGCAATCAGGTCGGTTACGGGAATTTCATCAACTCGGGGTGGAAGCTTTCGGGAGTGAAAGTGCCGCTTTAGATGTTGAAGTCATTGCCATGGGCTTTAATTTACTTAAAAAATTTGGCCTCAACGACTTAAAGCTAGTTATCAATACGTTGGGTGACCAACAAACGCGTGATGATTACCGACAAGCCCTGATTGATTACTTGGAACCACATTTTGAAGAATTAAGTGATGACTCCAAAGCACGCTTGCACAAGAACCCATTACGGGTCTTAGATAGCAAGGCACCTGAAGATCAAAAATTCGTGGCCGATGCACCGTCAATTTTGGATTACTTAACGCCAGCAGCCAAAGCTCACTTTGAACAAGCTAAGGCATTACTGACGGCTTTAGAAATTCCATTTGAAATCGATGCGACAATGGTACGTGGGTTGGATTACTATAACCATACGATTTTTGAAATCATGACGAATTCGAAGTCACTGGGGCAAGGCTACACGACGATTTGTGCCGGTGGTCGTTATAATGGCTTAGTTAAAGAATTAGGCGGTCCCGAAACTTCTGGAGTCGGTTTTGGCTTAGGCGTCGAACGATTATTAGTCTTGATGGATGCTGAAGAGATTGCCTTTCCAACTGATGATCAATTAGATGTTTACGTGGTCGGTATTGGTGACGCCGCAAATGCGACGACTTTAAAGTTGGTTCAAGCTGTCCGGGGTGCCGGGTTAACCGCTGAACGCGATTACTTAGATCGTAAGCCAAAAGCACAATTCAAGAGTGCCGATCGTTTAAATGCCCGTTACACGATGACTATTGGGGATAGCGAGTTGGAAAACGAAGTGGTTAACTTGAAGTCAATGGCAACGGGTGAAGAAACCCAGGTTGCCATGGCCGATGTCTTTAACCATGTTGAACAAGTATTGGCAGCTAAATAACAGGGAGGAAACAAGTTAATGAAACGAACCACATATGCTGGGTTAGTTAATGAAGACTACCTGGGTCAAGACGTCATCTTACAAGGATGGGTCCAAAAGCGCCGGGATTTAGGGAGCTTGATTTTTATTGATTTACGTGACCGTGAAGGTATTGTTCAATTAGTCTTTAGTCAAGAATTCTCACAGACCGCTTTAGATGTTGCGGATCAATTACGTGGTGAATACGTGATTGAAGTCCAAGGGAAAGTAGTTAGCCGGAATGGCGATGCGATTAACCCGAACATGAAGACTGGTAAAGTCGAAGTTGAAATTCATGATGCTAAGATTTTAAACAAAGCCAAAACGCCGCCTTTCTACATTCAAGATGACATCAATGTGTCAGATGAATTACGGTTGAAGTATCGTTACTTAGACTTACGGCGGCCAGAAATGCAACGCGGTTTAAAGATTCGTAATGGCATCACCCAAGCGGTTCACAGTTATTTTGACGCCAATGGTTTTTATGACATTGAAACGCCATTCTTAACTAAGTCAACGCCTGAAGGGGCCCGGGACTACTTGGTCCCTTCACGGGTCTATCAAGGACATTTCTATGCCTTACCACAATCACCCCAATTATTTAAGCAATTGTTAATGGGTGCCGGTTTTGATCGGTATTATCAAATTGCCCGTTGTTTCCGGGATGAAGACTTGCGGGGCGACCGGCAACCAGAATTCACGCAGATCGATATGGAAACATCGTTCTTAACAGCGGAAGAAATCCAAAGTTATACGGAAGGTTTGATCAAAAAAGTCATGCATGATGTGAAGGGTGTCGATGTTAAGACGCCATTCACCCGTATCACTTGGCAAGAAGCAATGGATCGTTTTGGTTCCGATAAGCCGGATGTCCGGTTTGGTATGGAATTAAAGGACATGTCTAGCCTCTTTGCCGATACGGACTTTAAGGTCTTCTCAGGGGCGATTAAGAATGGTGGCGTGGTTAAAGCGATCGCCGTTCCAGGTGGCGCTGATAAGTATTCACGGAAAGCCATTGATGCGTATGCGAGTCATGTTGAACGCTTTGGCGCCAAGGGCTTAGCCTGGATGAAAGTGACCGATGACAGCTTCAGCGGACCAATTGCGAAGTTCTTCAAGGATGATTTTGAAGCCATCACGACCGCTGCCGATGCCAAGCCAGGCGACTTGCTGTTATTCGCTGCGGATAACTTCAAGGTCGTTTCGGATACTTTAGGTTATTTGCGGAAAGCCATCGCCAAGGAACAAGGCATGATCGACGAAAACAAGTATGCCTATCTTTGGGTCGTTGACTGGCCATTGTTCGAATACGATGAAGGGATTGCCCGCTGGGTACCTGCCCACCATCCATTCACGATGCCTAACGAAGAAGATGTTCATTACTTGAATGACGGTGAAGATCCCCACAAGGCGCATGCCCAATCATACGATATCGTCTTAAACGGTTACGAATTAGGTGGCGGTTCCATCCGGATTCATACCCGCGAATTACAAGAAAAGATGTTCAAAGCGCTGGACTTCACTAAAGAACGTGCTCAAAAACAATTTGGCTTCTTACTAGATGCTTTAGACATGGGCTTTCCACCGCATGGCGGGTTAGCTATTGGGTTAGACCGGTTTGCCATGTTGCTCTCTGGTAATGACAATATTCGTGAAGTCATCGCCTTTCCTAAGAACTCAAAGGCGTCGGAACCAATGACCAATGCGCCAGCGGAAGTTTCTGACCAACAATTACAAGATTTGGCCTTATTTATCAACAAACCTGACGATAAATAATTCGGTCACCGAAAGAACGTCCAATCAGCCGACTGGACGTTCTTTTTAGATAGTGTTAAGTTTAGATTAAAATTTAATTGGAGGAATCTAAATGACTACTGAAACAGCAATATTTGCCGGTGGGTGCTTCTGGTGCATGGTCAAGCCGTTTGACAGCCAACCGGGCATTATCAGTGTCGTGTCTGGTTTTACTGGCGGGCATGTTGAAAATCCAACTTATGAACAAGTTAAGGCCCATACGACTGGCCATACGGAAGCCGTTAAAATCACGTTTGATCCAGCAAAGGTCAGTTATGCGGATTTAGTTGAGATTTATTGGCATCAAACAGATCCAACCGATGCCATGGGGCAGTTCCAGGATCGTGGCGATAATTATCGCCCGGTGATCTTTGTGCAGAACGCACAGCAACGGCAGATTGCCGAAGCGTCTAAAGCTAAGCTGCAAGCGTCCGCGTTGTTTGATCAACCAATCGTGACTAAGATTGAGGCTGTCCAACCGTTTTATCCAGCGGCAGCCGAACATCAGCGTTTTTATAAGAATAATCCGGTCGTCTTTGCGGCGCAAGAAGCGGGTGGTCGTGCGGACTTTATTGACAAGTACTGGGCTCAAGCGCCCAAAGTGGATTAATCTCTGTGAGCTTACTGAGAAGTGTGAGACTTTCAAGTGAAAGCTGATTTTACCTGCTGAACGCAGTTTCTAATGGTACAATAGCCAAGGATAAAAAACGTAAAGGAGCGCAAGCAAAATGGACGATTTTCAGCAGTTGACTAAGCGTCATCGCGATGTGTTTAAAGCGTCGACCGCGTTTATTTATGCGATCTTAGTGTCTGTCGCCATGAACTTCTTCTGGACGCCTGGTCATATTTATTCGTCAGGGATTACCGGGTTAGCCCAGTTGATCAATAGTTTGATGGCGAAGTTTATGCCCGTTCAGCTTTCAACCGCGTTATTGCTATTCTTGTTAAATGTGCCAATGTTTGTGATTGCTTGGCGATCAATTGGTCACCGGTTTACCGTTTATACGTTCTTGGCAGTTGCGCTATCAAGTATCATGATTAAAATTGTGGCCCCGGAAACGTTGACGCATGATCCCATTATCTGTGCGATTTTCGGGGGTGCGGTCAATGGTTTTGGGACCGGGACAGCGTTGAAAAATGGGATTTCGACTGGTGGTTTAGATATTATTGGACTGGTCTTGCGGCGGAAAACGGGTCGGAGTATCGGGACTATCAATATGGCCTTTAATGCGATTATCGTGTTAGCGGCTGGTTTTGTTTATGGCTGGCCATATGCCTTTTATTCTGCCCTAGGGTTGTTGGTTAACGGTCGGGTCATCGATATGACGTATACCCGCCAACAAAAGATGCAGGTGATGATTATTACCAGTCGACCGAATACCGTGATTGATAGTGTTCAAAATCGGATTCGCCGTGGGGTGACCATCGTGCATAATGCTGAAGGGGCTTATCGCCATGATGACAAGACAATTTTGTTTACTGTCATTACCCGGTATGAAATGTCTGAATTAACAGCTGCAATGGCGGAATCTGACCCGCATGCGTTTGTCAGCATCTCAGATACCGTTAAAATTCTGGGTCATTTTTACGAACCGGACCCGTAAAAACTCGAGTGGTTAGCTGGCTAGGGCCGGTTAGCCGCTTTTTTGACTGAATCTTAAGCTTTTGTGCGTAGCCAGAAGCCTGGCAATGAAGTATGCTATAATTACTGAGTATAATTTGCGGAATGGAAGGGCTAACGTTTGAAGAAGACGATTTACATGTGGCTCGTGTCATTGATGTCCTGGTTGACCCATTGGCATGCCACCACGCAAGTCATTTATTTGATGAGTTTTGCGGATAACTTGACGTTTATTAAGCAGTTGCAGGCTCGTTTGGGAACCCAACTGACGGTTTACTACTTACCGGCGGCGACTAGTGGTGCTTTGACTCTAAAGGCCGCGGGTATTCAAGTGGTGCCATTTCGGGATTCAATTCATTTTGCCGTGGCTGGAGTGCCCGTCATCACACGGGCAGCAACGGTGTATTGTGACAACTATTACGCCTTTATTGGTGGGTTAACCAAGCGGCCGGCACAACGGATTGTGCAGCTTTGGCATGCGGCCGGGGCGATTAAAGCGTTTGGTTGGGGAGACCCGCAGACCCAGCAACGTTCAGCAGCCGACCGACATCGCTTTCAGCAAGTCTATGATCATTTTACGGATTATGTCGTGGGCGCAGCGAAGATGGGTGATGTCTTTGCGACGAGTTATCGTGTTGATTCGCAGCGGATGCGCGTGTTAGGGTATCCGCGTTCTGATCGGTATCAAGATCCAGCCTGGATTGCACAGACCCGGTCAGCTATTTATGCCGCACATCCAGCTTGGCGACATCGGCGGATTATTTTATATGCGCCCACGTATCGTGAGGGTGTAACTTTTAGCTTGCCAGCTGATTTTGGACAAGTACAGTTGGCTGCTGACCAAGTCTTGGTTTTAAAGCTACATCCGCACTTACAAGCACAGACGGCCCAACTATTAGCCCAGTATCCGAACTTGTTAACGACGGCTGAGGACTTTAGTACTGACGATTTATTAACGGTCACGGATACCCTGATTAGTGATTATTCATCTGTGATTTTTGATTACGCCCTCTTGCCAAATTGTCAAAAAATGGTATTCTATGTTTTTGACTGGCAAACTTACCAACAGCGCGTTGGGTTACAGGCTGATTTTCGGTCGTGGGCACCCGGACCATTGGTAACGACAGTAACGGCGCTGAATCAGGCGCTGGCACAACCAGCGACGGCGACCGCAACGCAGTTAGCCACGTTTAACCGCTTATGGAATGCCCATAATGATGGTCAAGCGGGGGCCCGCACGGTTGCTTATTTTCATCAAAAATAACCATTATTAGAATTAAGAGATAGGAAGTGGCTGAGCCTTGAAAGAGGTCGTAACGATTATTAAAGAGCAATTCCAAAATTGGGGAATTATTTGGCGGATCTCAAATTATGAGGATCAAGCCAGTTATCAAAACCATTATTTGGGATTAGCTTGGGAATATTTATATCCGTTGATTCAAATCGGGATTTATTGGATTGTCTTTAGCAATGGGTTCAAAAAAGGGAGTAACCTTGGTGGGGTGTCCTACTTAATGTGGATGGTTATTGGGATTACCCCTTGGTTCTTTATGAACCGTGCTGTCTTAGATGGGTCCAAGGCGATTTATCAACGGGTTGGCATGGTTTCGAAGATGAAGTTCCCAGTTTCGGTGCTACCTTCAATTCGAATTATTGGGAATTTGAATTCCTTTTGGACCATGCTGGTCTTTTCAATCGCGTTAGGTTTCTTTAATGGCATCTATCCCGCTATCGCTTGGTTACAATGGATTTACTATTTCTTTGCGATGATGTGCTTGATGTTTGCATTGAGTACGTTCAATTCCACGGTTTCAGTGCTAGTGCGTGATTGGCAGATCTTGTTACAATCTATGATGCGGATGTTGTTTTATCTATCCGGCGTCTTATTCAACTTTCAAACGACTGGTTTTCCAGCACCATTTGTCCGCATCTTAGAGTTAAATCCATTCTGGTACATTATTTCCGGTTTCCGGAATTCAATGTTTCACCAGAGTGCGGACACTTACATGTGGAGTCGACCATTGTTAACCTTGATTTTCTGGGGCTTTGTTTTATTAGTCTTATTGGTTGGCTCTCACTTACATTATAAATTCCGATCACGATTTGTTGATTTGATTTAAAAAAGGAGCAACTTAATGGCTAGACTTAAACACCGTTTAATGACTGCGATTAAGATTCTCATTCGAGGTGGACTCATCGTGTTGAACGATGGGTTCATTTTATTACCCGTAAAAAAACACAGCTTCGTCTTTGAGAGTTTTAATGGCAATGATATTAATGATAATCCTATGGCTTTATATCAGGCTTTGTTGGCGCAACATCCGGAGTATGCAGATCGTTGCTATTTTAATGTGAAGCCACGTAAATATGCGGCTTTAAAAGCGCGTTATCCTGAGATTCAACTATTGAAACGTTTCCATTTAAAATGGATTTGGGTCATGGCACGGGCCGACTTTTGGGTCTTTAACTCCCGGTTACCGCGTTGGTGGCACAAGAACAGTGGGACGACTTATGTACAAACTTGGCACGGAACGCCGTTAAAACATTTAGGTGTTGATATTGACGCGGTGGAAATTCCCGGTACCGACACGCAAACGTATCATCAGAAGTTTATTGATGAAGCTAAACGTTGGGATTATCTGATTGCCCCCAATCAATATTCGCATGATATCTTTGCCCATGCCTTTGGGTTCAATCAGCAGTGGCTAGATACCGGGTATCCCCGCAACGACCGTTTGTATCATACAACTGCTTCAGAAACGGCCCAGTTAAAGCAGCAATTAGTAGGGCGAGCAGATGCCCAGGTGATCTTGTATGCCCCAACTTGGCGAGATGATGACTTTCAATATGTGGGTCGTTATAATTTCAAGCTTCCGTTCGATCTTGCAACTTTCTTTCAGCATGTTTCGGCAGATACGGTCTTGGTGTTACGGCCCCATTACTTAGTGAAGGATCAGATCGATATTACGGGCTTTGAAGACCGGGTCAAAATTTTGGCGGAAACGGACATTACTAATTTATACTTGATTAGTGACTTAATGATTACAGACTATTCTTCGGTGATGTTTGATTATGCCAATCTCAAACGGCCGCAATTGTTTTATGCGTATGATCTGGAACATTATCGTGATCAATTACGTGGCTTTTACTTTGACTATGAAAGTGAATTGCCAGGACCGTTGGTGACGGATGCGGCGGCCTTGTATGCGGCTTTGGATCGTTATACGGCCGGCCACTGGCAGCCAACCGCGGCGGCACCGGCTTTTTATAAGCGATTCTGTGGCTGGGAAGATGGTCGTGCGAGTCAAAAAGTACTTCAACAAATTGGAATTGAGGCGACACAAGATGCTTAGATTAGGATCACATGTATCAATGAAAGCGCCAGATATGTTGCTCGGGTCTGCAAATGAGGCGGTTAGCTATGGTGCTAATACGTTTATGATTTATACCGGGGCACCACAAAACACCCGCCGTAAGCCCATTGATGAGCTGAATATTGCAGCGGGTCAAAAGGTGATGGCGGCGCATGATTTACAACAAATCGTGGTGCATGCCCCATATATTGTGAATCTTGGGAATACTAAAAAACCGGGCTACTTTGAATTTGCAACGGACTTTTTGTATCATGAAATTGAACGTGCTGAAGCCGTTGGCGCGACCCAATTGACCCTCCATCCCGGGGCGCATGTTGGGGCTGGCGCTGAAGCTGCGATTGCACAGATCATTAAGGGGTTGAATATGGTCATTCGGCCGGATCAAAAAATTCAGATTGCGATTGAAACAATGGCGGGTAAAGGGACGGAAGTCGGCCGGACGTTTGAAGAGATTGCGGCGATGATTGCCGGGGTCACGTATAATGAAAAATTGTCCGTTACTTTTGATACTTGTCATACCAGCGATGCAGGTTATGCGATTAAAGCTGATTTTGACGGTGTTTTGAATGAGTTTGATCACGTGATTGGCTTGGATCGGTTAAAGGTTATTCATTTGAATGATTCTAAGAATCCCCAAGGTGCGCACAAAGATCGACATACTAATATTGGGATGGGAACGATTGGGTTTGAGACGTTAAATGCCGTTGCCCATCATCCACAATTAACTGGCATTAGTAAGATTTTAGAAACACCGTATGTTGGGCCAGATAAGAAACATCAATTGCCACCTTATAAATATGAGATTGCGATGTTAAAAGCGGGCCGATTTAACCCTAATTTGATTCGTGATATTGAACAACAAGTTTAAGTGAGGACTAAAAAAGAGCCGCTTAGGAAAAAATCCCGAGCGGCTCTTTTTTAAATAACTTAACGATTGGGTTCGTTGTAACCTAAACTTTCAGTAATCAGGGTAGCCGTTTCTTCAATCGACTTGTTAGCCACGTTGATGACTAGGCAGCCAATCTTTTTGAAAATTGTGTCTGCATAAGCGAGTTCCGCTTTGATTTTATCCGTATTGGAATAAACCGTATCTGGGTTTAGGCCATATTGAATCATCCGTTCGCGACGAATCGTGTTGAGCTGTTCTGGATCATTAGTTAAACCAAAGATCTTTTTCGGGTCAACTTGCCAGATTTCGTCTGGAATTTGGGCTTTAGGAACTAATGGTAAGTTGGCGACTTTTAAGTTACGGTTGGCTAAGTATAAGGATAGTGGCGTCTTGGACGTCCGTGAGACCCCTAGTAAGACAACATCGGCATCCAAGAAGCCAGCCGGGTTCTTACCATCGTCGTAAGTCACGGCGAACTCAATCGCGTTGATGCGATCAAAGTAATTGGTATTTAAGTCATGCATTTTACCCGGTTTGTTAACGGGTTGCCGGTGCGTGATGCCGGAAAACAAATCCAGCGTTGGTGTCATGACATCATTATAAGGTAAGTCGTGAGCCTGACAAAAAACGTTTACGCTCTGACTTAACTTACGGTCGACAAAAGTATGGTAGACGATGGCGTGCTCTTTTAAAGCTTGTGCGAGTACCGTTTGAAGTAGGGACTCCGTCCGAACGAAAGGGAACCGTTGATAAGTAATATCTAAATCGCCGAACTGAGCGGCGCCGGCTTGGGCGACTGCATGGGCCGTTTCGCCAACTGAATCAGATAAAATAAAAATTTTAATGGCTTGCATGATTAAACCCTCATTTCCGTATCAATAGTGACTCTAGTGTAGCATAGCCAAGGGTTTATGAAAACGATTTATTGCGGTTAAGACCAGCCATTTTGAAATATTTTGCATTAATCTTTAAACTTTTGTTGACGTGGTTTTTCTATTTATGTATAATTTACTAGAACAGTTGTATTATGTAAGTATGCATAATTTGACGGTTACTTTTCAAGCTCGGAGGGAGGGAATTTTAAATGGCAAAAACAGTCGTTCGTAAAAACGAATCTCTTGATGATGCTCTTCGTCGCTTTAAACGTACCGTTTCAAAAAGTGGTACTTTACAAGAATACCGCAAACGGGAATTTTACGAAAAACCAAGTGTGAAGAAAAAGTTAAAATCAGAAGCTGCTCGTAAGCGTAAGAACCGTCGTCGTTTCAAGTAATCAACATCTTGTTGATTTTAATTGAATCGAAGGAGGATATCCAATGAGTCTAGTTGATACACTCAATGGTGATCTTAAAGCTGCGATGAAAGCTCGCGATAAGCAAAGCCTTAGCGTGTTGCGGATGCTGAAGTCTGCGTTAATGAATGAAAAGATTAACGCGGGTCATGATTTAACGGCCGAAGAAGAAGTGAGCGTGTTATCACGTGAATTGAAGCAACGGCGCGAATCACTTGAGGAATTCCAAAGCGCGAATCGTCAAGATCTAGTTGATGGGGTTAAAGCTGAAATTACGTTAGTTGAATCATATATGCCAAAGCAGTTGTCTGACGAAGAAGTCAAACAAGTGGTTGCGGCAACGATTGAACAAGTCGGCGCCACCGGTAAAGGTGACTTCGGTAAGGTAATGGGTGCGGTAATGCCAAAACTTAAAGGTCAGGCGGATGGCAAGCTTATCAACCAAACAGTTAAATCATTATTGAATTAACGGTTAGTCAGGGAAATTTTTCCCTGGCTTTTTTTGTGTCGTCAGACTAGTCGACCAAGCGTTCGTGAAGCTGGTCGTGGCCAGGCTTTTATGCTATGATTAGTTAACACCAAACCCGCTTTTAAGCGTTGACATTGTGCGTCACGTCGCGGGTGCCATTGGCTTTCAATGGCTAATAAATCTGTCAATAAAGGAGTCCATGTTTTTGACCGAAAACTCAAAATATGAACAAAAGTTTCTCATCGCTGATCCCACGCAATCGGTAGCCTTACTTGGCCCAGAAGATCAGTATTTGGCGATGTTAGAAGACGGGCTGCACGTTAGCCTCCATGTTTTTGGCGATCAAGTGACCATTAGTGGGGATGACGAAGAAGCCGTTCATAAAACCCAAGCTGTATTTAAGAATTTATCGAGTTTAATTAAACAAAATATTCAAATCGGTGCCCCCGATGTGATCAGTGCGATTAAGATGGTCAATCGCGGTACTTTAGACTATTTTCAAGATTTATATGCGGAAACGCTTATTAAAGATAATCGTGGTCGGCCCGTTCGTGTAAAGAACTTTGGCCAACGTCAATATGTACAGGCCGTTGCCAAGAGTGACATCACCTTTGGGATTGGACCAGCGGGGACTGGGAAGACTTATCTCGCAGTTGTGATGGCCATCGCGGCTTTAAAGCGTGGTGACGTTGAAAAGATTATTGTCACGCGTCCCGCCGTTGAAGCTGGTGAAAGCTTAGGCTTCTTGCCAGGTGATTTAAAGGAAAAGGTTGACCCCTATCTGCGGCCAATCTATGATGCCTTGTATGAAATTTATGGTGCTGAACATACCCAACGGTTAATGGATCGTGGTGTGATTGAAATTGCACCGTTAGCTTATATGCGTGGGCGGACGTTAGATCACGCCTTTGTCATCTTAGATGAAGCTCAAAATACGACCAATGCGCAAATGAAGATGTTCCTAACGCGGTTAGGTTTTGATGCCAAGATGATCGTCAATGGTGATATTTCACAAATTGATTTACCGCGCAATACCACGAGTGGCTTGATTCAAGCGGAACATATCTTAAACCACATTAGTAATATTTCGTTTGTCAACTTTACGGCCGATGATGTTGTCCGTAATCCAGTAGTTGCCAAGATTATTACGGCGTATGAAGCTGGCGAAAAGCACTAAATGGAGGCAGTTATGGACTTAGAATTATATGATCAAACGGCCGCCGGTGCTGCGGCAGCTGACTTACAATTGATTCGGGATTTGATTGCGGCAGCGGGGCAAGAGTTGAAGCTTCGTGATGATACCGAAGTTTCAGTAACGTTAATGAACAATGATGAGATTCAAAAAATTAATGAGCAGTACCGGGGCGTTGACCGGCCCACCGACGTGATTAGTTTTGCCATGCATGATGATGACGCCGATGATGTGATTGTGATGGACCCAGAGATGGCCGCAGAAATGCCGTTAAACTTAGGGGATATCATGATTTCAGTTGATAAGGTTGACGAACAAGCCCAATTCTTACAACACTCGCGTGAACGGGAGTTAGGTTATTTAGTCGTCCATGGCTTTTTGCACTTGAACGGCTACGACCACCTGCAACCAGCGGATGAGCAAGAAATGTTTGGGTTACAAAGGAAGATTTTAGATGACTATGGACTCGCAAAATAAATCAAATAAACCACAAATCGAAAAGAACCATTCATTTTGGCAGTCTTGGCAACATGCTTGGTCCGGTTTGAAAACGGTGGTTAAAGAAGAGCGCAATATGCAGACCCACCTTGTTTTGGGGGTAGTGGCGTTACTAGCCGGCTGGTACTTCCAATTGACAACGAGTGAATGGTTATGGTTGTGCTTGGCCATCTTTATGGTGATGCTTTGTGAGATCAATAATACGATTGCGGAGAATATCTGTGATCTGGTAACCGGACCACATTATCATCCGTTAGCCAAAAAGGTTAAAGATATAGCTGCTGGCGCCGTTGTATTTGCAGCGGCATTTGCGGTACTAGTTGGGTTGATCTTATTCGTACCTAAAATCTGGCAGTTTGTGTTAACAAGGTAGTAGAAAGGGAATAAATTATGGCAAATACAGAGTTTCATTCCGGCTTCGTGGCAATTATCGGTCGGCCTAACGTTGGTAAATCCACGTTGTTGAACCGCATTGTGGGTCAAAAAGTGGCCATTATGTCCGATAAGGCCCAAACGACCCGTAACCGGATTCAAGGAATTTATACCACTAAAGACACGCAAATGGTCTTTATCGATACACCTGGGATTCATAAACCACACAGTCGCTTAGGTGATTTTATGGTGAAGTCGGCCTTGTCAACGTTGGGCGAAGTCGATGCGGTGCTCTTTATGATCAACGCGGACGAACGTCGTGGTGCGGGTGATAACTTCATTATTGAACGGCTTAAGGCAGTTAACAAGCCGATTTATTTGGTCATTAATAAGATTGACCAGATTCATCCTGACCGGTTGTTAGAAATTATGGATCAGTATAAGGATGCCATTTCGTGGGCCGATGTTTATCCAATCTCAGCTTTAGAAGGTAATAATGTTGATGAATTGGTGGCAACCTTGAAGTCGAAATTGCCTGCAGGACCACAATATTATCCTGCTGATCAGATTACGGATCATCCAGAACGCTTCATTATTTCTGAATTGATTCGTGAAAAGGTCTTAGACTTAACCCGGCAAGAAGTTCCACATTCAACTGCTGTGGTGATTGATTCGATCAAACGTCAAGATGAAGAGAAGATTCATATTCAAGCGACGATTATTATTGAACGGTCGTCACAAAAAGGAATTATCATTGGTAAGGGTGGCAGTATGTTAAAACGGATTGGGTCAATGGCTCGCCGGGATATTGAACGTTTGCTTGGTGATAAGGTCTACTTGGAATTATGGGTCAAAGTGCAAGAAAACTGGAAAGATCGGGAAAACCTGTTAGCTAGTTATGGCTATCGGCAAGATGATTATTAGAATCGTTAGGTGATTAAATGGCCCAACAAACGATCACTAACTTTAACGGTATTTTATTGTATCGGCGCGATTATCGTGAACGCGATATGCTGATTAAATTTTTGACCGCGGAATATGGTAAAAAAATGTTTTTTATTCGTGGTGCCCGTCGGCGCGGGTTTAAAATGGCGGCCGAGTTGTTGCCGTTTACGATGGGTGAATACGTTGGTGACTTGCGGGATCAGGGCTTGTCTTATATCAATAGTGTCAAATCAGTACAGTATTTTGAGCAGATTAGTCAAGATATTGAGTTGAATGCTTATGCGACGTATATCATGAATCTGATTGATGTGGCTTACCCGGACAATCAGCCGGTGGGGCGTTGGTATCAACAGATTACCAGCGCGTTGCAGCTGATTGATCAGCGTGTTGCCCCCGCACTGGTCGCTAATGTGGTTGAAATTCAATTACTAGGCGCGTTCGGGGTTGCGCCGGAACTGCGCTGGTGTGCCGTGTGTGGTCGGCAAGACTTGCCGTTAGATTACTCGGAAAGTTATGGGGGACTATTGTGTCAGCAACACTGGCATCTAGATCCGCACCGGCTGCATGCTAGTCAAGCGGCCATCTTTTACTTGCGGAAGTTCTCAGTGTTGAACTTGAGTAAGGTACATTCGATGACGGTTAAAAAAACGACGGCGCAACAATTGCGGCGAATTTTAGATGAAATCTATGATAATTCAGTCGGGATACATCTAAAGTCTAAACGGTTTATTGATCAGATGGGGAGTTGGTATCAACCATTAAAACCCCGGCAGACCGATGATGATTGACAAACTAGTAACAGTCGGCTATGATGATGAAGAACTGAATAGTTAAGTGTTGATGAGAGAAAATTATACGTCGTGGTATCCAGTGAGGCCTAGTGAGTGAGAAATGGTCAGAAGCGATTATAATTGGCGCTCTCGGAGCTTTGAAGATTAATTAAGCTGCTGAGGTTACTCAGAAGTAGGGTGGAACCGCGAAATCAATCGTCCCTATGTCATTCTTTTGGAATGGCAGGGGACTTTTTTTGTGGGCAAAAGCCGATTCAGTCACAAATTTTGGGAGGCAGACAATGAGCAAAAAGTTATCAGTGCAAGAGATTATTTTAACCTTGCAAGAGTTTTGGTCAGATCAAGGTTGTATGTTAATGCAATCTTATGATACAGAAAAAGGGGCCGGGACGATGAGTCCATATACGTTCTTACGTGCTATCGGTCCTGAACCTTGGAACGCGGCGTATGTCGAACCTTCACGGCGCCCAGCTGATGGTCGGTATGGTGAAAATCCTAACCGGTTGTACCAACATCATCAGTTCCAAGTGGTTATGAAGCCGTCACCTGAAAACATCCAAGACTTATATTTACAAAGTTTGGAAAAATTAGGCATTAACCCCCTTGAACATGATATTCGATTTGTCGAAGATAACTGGGAAAATCCTTCAATGGGTTGTGCCGGTGTTGGTTGGGAAGTTTGGCTAGACGGGATGGAAATTAGTCAATTTACCTACTTCCAACAAGTGGGTGGTCTGGAAGTTGATCCAGTTACTTCAGAGATTACCTATGGTTTGGAACGGTTATCATCTTATATCCAAGATGTTAACTCGGTCTTTGATTTGGAATGGGGCGATGGCGTTAAGTATGGCGACATCTTCTTGGAACCCGAATTTGAAAACTCAAAGTATGCCTTTGAAGATAGCAACGAAGACTTATTATTAATGTTGTTTGATGAATATGAAAAAGAAGCTAAAAAGCAAATCAAGAACGGCTTAGTTCACCCAGCTTATGACTATTGTTTGAAGTGTAGCCATACCTTTAACTTGATGGATGCTCGGGGAATGGTTTCCGTGACGGAACGGGCCGGCTATTTGGACCGTATCCGTAATATGGCTAAGTCGATTGCAAAAGAATTTGTGGCACAACGTGAAAAACGCGGCTTTCCATTACTCAAACATGCGCAGGAGGAAACGAAATAATGGCTAAAACTTATTTATTAGAAATCGGTTTGGAAGAAATGCCGGCGCACGTCGTCACTCCTAGTATTTTGCAATTAAAAGAACGAATGGCAAAATTTCTCAAAGACGAACGCTTAACTTTCGACCAGATTAAAACTTTTTCAACGCCACGCCGGTTGACGTTGCAAGTTGAAGGCTTAGCTGATAAGCAAGCTGATGTTAAAAAGGAAGTTCGGGGACCAGCTAAGAAAATCGCTCAAGACGCGGATGGTAACTGGACGAAAGCAGCTGTCGGATTTTCTAAGGGTCAAGGCGCTTCAACGGATGATATTGTCTTTAAGGAAATCAAAGGGACGCCCTACGTATTTGTTCAAACGTTTACAGCTGGTAAACCCGCTAAAGACGTTTTAGCAGGCGTCAAGGACGTTATCACGAAGATGAACTTCCCCACGATGATGAAGTGGTCAACGTTTAGCTTTAAATACATTCGGCCAATTCGGTGGTTAGTTTCCTTATTAGATGATGAGATTATCCCAATCGAAATCTTAGATGTCAAAGCCGGTCGGACAACTCGCGGTCATCGTTTCTTAGGCCATGCTGTCGAAATCAAAAACGCGACGGATTATGAAGCTGATCTAGCAAAAGAATTCGTGATTGCTGATGCTGCCAAACGGAAGGCCAAGATTCGCACCCAAATTGACGCCTTAGCTAAAGAACATCAATGGCAGATTGTCGTTAACGAAGACTTATTGGAAGAAGTTAATAACTTAGTTGAATATCCAACGGCGTTTGCGGGGGATTTCGACACTAAGTACTTGCCAATTCCAGATGAAGTCTTGATTACGTCAATGCGTGACCATCAACGGTTCTTCTACGTGACCGATGCTGATGACAACTTGTTGCCACACTTCGTTTCCGTGCGTAACGGGAATACGGAAAACTTAAAGAACGTGATTCTGGGTAACCAAAAAGTGTTGACAGCTCGGTTGGAAGATGCGGCCTTCTTCTTCCATGAAGATCAGCAACACTCCATTCAAGCTTATGTGGAACGCCTTAAAAAGGTCAGCTTCCATGATAAGATTGGGACGATGTACGAAAAGATGCAACGGGTCATGTATATCGGTGGTCTGTTAGCTGATCGGTTTGGGTTAACTGAAACCGAAAAGAATCAACTCCATCGTGCGGCTCAAATCTACAAGTTTGATTTGGTCACGGGGATGGTCGGCGAATTCCCTGAACTCCAAGGTGTGATGGGTGAGAAGTATGCCATCTTGAAGGGTGAAGATCCCGTCGTTGCCCAAGCGATTCGCGAACATTATATGCCAACTAGTGCAGATGGGGCCTTGCCACAATCGAAAGTTGGCGCTGTCTTAGCAGTCGCTGATAAGCTTGATTCGATTACGAGCTTCTTTGCAGTTGGCTTAACCCCAAGTGGGTCTAACGATCCGTTTGCCTTACGTCGTCAAGCCTTTGGGATTGTTCGAATTGTCCGTGATCAAGGCTGGGACTTCCCAATCGGTCAATTTGAAACCGATATTCAACAAGTCTTGCAAGCTAACGGGGCCACGTTCAACTTAGACTTTGCTAAGCAAACCAAGCCAGTGGCAGCTTTCTTAACCGATCGGGTTAAGCAATGGTTCAGTAACAAGCAGTTGCGTTATGACATTGTTGACACCGTTATTAAGGGCAGTCGGCAAGATATTCGTGAAATGTTCAAGGCAGCAGATGTGTTAAATGCGCATCAGGATGATCCTGAATTCCGAGACACCATTGAAGCCTTGACCCGGTTATTACGGATCACGGCTAAAGCTGATCTGGACACGCGTGATTTGACGGTTGATCCAGCATTATTTGAAAATGATGCGGAACAAAAACTTTATGATGCGGTGAATGAGCTTGAAACGAAGTTAACCCCAGCGCTCGATATGAATGATCGTTTTAAGGCGTTGGCTAGTTTACGGCCATTGATCGCTGATTACTTTGACCAGACGATGGTCATGAGTAAAGACGAAAAAGTTCGTAACAATCATTTGAAGCAATTGATTAAGATTGCCCGCATGGCAAATGTCATGGGTGACTTGAACCAATTAGTCGTTAAATAAGTGCCAATGATGTAAACTTAAGAGCATCAAATTAGTCATGATTGTGTGACTGGTTTGGTGCTCTTTTTGTATTAGTACTAAGCTGGATTAGCGGTAAAGGAAGCTTGGTTAAGATGAAAAAATATCGCTGGATTCAAGGGATTGCGGCTGTCTATGGGGGGATCTATGTGGCGGCACTTTATTATGCCAGTGGCGTCCACACAGGATTTAAGTTAGATGATCATCAATTAACTGGTTACGTGATTTGTGGGCTATTGTTGGGGTGCTTGGTGTGGTCATTTTTGGTCCGAACTCGGGGCCTCAGACGACTCTTAGCACTAGTATTGTTAGGCTGCTGTCTGGCACTACTTGGGGTCACTTTATTTGATATTGTTAATTTTAATGAAGCGTTCTGGTATTTTATTTTCTGGGTTTATTTGCTGCCAATTATGGAATTGATTGAGACGATTGAGTTTATTATTGAGACTAGAATTCGTTAGTCGTTACATGTGAGGCTGGGCGTGTCGCATAACCGTTAATGAACGAGTCATTACCCGCCAATCCACGAGTATTTCAGCTTAAATTGTGACAAACTTGACAAAAGTGTCTAATAAGCAAGACTTATTATTGCACACCTGTCAAACTTGTGGTAAGATATATTTTGTAGAAATTCGCACGCTAATAGTCGCATCTCGTTTTCGTGATGCGGCTTTTCAAGGCTACGCGAATTTTTGTGATTTTGTCAGTCGATTACTTATGAAATGGGGTGGCAAAGTGGCCAATTTGATCCCGGAAGAAAAGGTCGATCAAATTCGATCCGCAGTGAATATTGCGGATTTTGTTGGTCAATATGTGCAGCTGAAGAAGGCCGGTAAAAACCTATTTGGCTTATGTCCGTTTCATGAGGAACGGACGCCGTCATTTTCAGTTAATGAACAAAAACAAATTTTTCATTGTTTCAGTTGTGGTCGGGGCGGTAATGTCTTTTCATTCATTATGGACTTGGAAAACCTTAGCTTTCCAGAAGCGGTTGCGAAAGTCGCGGAGTTTGGCCATGTGGATTTACCGGCAAGTTATACCGCACAATCCCAACCTGCCGCACCTAAGGATCAAGTTCAAAGTGATTTGTTAGCTCTTTATGCGGACAGTGCTAAGATGTATCAACATATTTTAGTTAATACAGAATTAGGTGAACCCGCGTTAGCGTATTTGCATGAACGTGGGTTAGATGATGACACGATTGCGACGTTTGGAATTGGGTATGCTCCTAAGAATCAGTTATTATTAGACTTTTTTAAAGCTCACCAGATTGATTATCAACTTTTACGTCAGTCGGGATTATTTATTGAGAACCAAGCCGGTGAATTACGGGATCGGTTTGTTGACCGGGTATTATTCCCAATTAAAGACGCCAGTGGTCGGGTGATCGCTTTTTCAGGACGTATCTTGAAAAAGTCGCCAGATGAACCTAAATATTTAAACAGTCCAGAAACCAAACTTTTCAATAAACGGTCCGTCTTATTTAACTTTGACTTGGCAAGGGGGGCAATTCGCCAGAAAAAGGCAGTTGTCTTATTTGAAGGGTTCATGGATGTGATTGCGGCTTATCGCGCTGGCATTCAAAACGGTGTGGCTTCCATGGGGACGAGTTTAACGAATGAGCAGATTTATATGCTCGAGCGGGTGACGGATCACTTGTCGATTTGTTATGACAGTGATACCCCTGGTCAAAAGGCAACGGATCGCGCGCTTAAGCTACTCGGTGATAACAGTCGACTGAATTTAAATGTGATTCAGATGCCTGATGGGATGGATCCGGATGAATACTTACGATCAGCTGGCTCAGAAAAGTTTCAGCAGGTCTTTGAGGATGGTCAGCAGACACCCACGGCTTTTGAAATGCAGTATTTACGTCATGATTTGAATTTACAAAATACGCAGGATCAGTTAACTTATTTAGAAGCCGTTTTACAACAGCTGTCGCAACTCTCTTCCAATGTCGAACAAGACTTATATTTGAATCAACTGGTACAAGAGTTTGGCTTAAATAAGGATGATTTACGGCAACAATTACGGTCGCTAGTCGGTCGCCAGACGGTTCATCGGCAGCCGACCAAACGACCCGCGGCCCCAGTTGGTCCACCACCAGTTGATGATGGCGGGGTGACCATGATGGCCCCGCCACCCCCAACGGAGACGATGGCAACAATGGGTGCCACGACCAATGCGGCGCCGTTAAGTCGTGTTGAACGGGCGGAACGACTATTACTGTATCGCTTATTACACGATCATGATGTTTGGTTGCGCGTCATGGCGTTAGCGGATTTTCACTTCGTGCATGATCAGTATCAAAACATCTTGGCAGACGCCGAGGCTTATTTTAATACGCATGCGCATTTTGATTTAGCCAACTTTACCGATTTTATGACCGATAATCAGTTAAAACAAGTGGTCACCAGCTTGGAATTTATGGATGTTGCGCAGGAAACCTCGCGTGAAGAAGTGGCGGATCTGGTCAATGTCATTATGAATCAGCATCCGGTCGCGGAACAAATTAAGGGTAAAAAGGCCGAATTAACGGCCGCTAAACAATTGGGTAATCATGATTTAGTCCAGCAATTGACGCTGGAACTAATTGAATTATATCGTCAACAACAGCAGGTACAACAAGCTGACAGCTTATAGGAGGCTACAACTTTATGGCAAAAGCAAAAACAACGACAACGGAATATAACAAAGCCGTTAAAGCGTTAATTAAGAGTTATAAAAAGTCTGGTAGTATCAAGTATGATGAACTATCTGACAAATTGGCAGCACCTTATAAACTAGATGCTAAGGGTATTGATAAGTTATTACAAAAAATTGAGGATGCTGGGATCAGTGTCGTTGATGAAAACGGTGATCCAGATGCGCGGGCCGTTAAGAGTGTCAAGACCGTCACGAAGAAAGAATTAAAGAGTGCTGGTTCCGCCACTGGGATTAAGATTAATGATCCTGTGCGGATGTACTTGAAAGAAATCGGGCGCGTTGACTTATTGACCGCGGACGAAGAAGTGGCCTTGGCGTTACGGATCGAACAAGGCGACGAGTCTGCTAAGCAAGAATTGGCAGAAGCTAACTTGCGTTTGGTGGTGTCGATCGCTAAGCGTTATGTCGGTCGGGGGATGCAATTCCTTGATTTAATCCAAGAAGGTAACATGGGGTTAATGAAGGCCGTTGAAAAGTTTGATTATCGCAAGGGGTTTAAGTTCTCAACTTATGCCACTTGGTGGATTCGGCAAGCGATTACGCGGGCCATTGCGGACCAAGCACGGACGATTCGGATTCCGGTTCATATGGTTGAAACCATTAACAAGTTGATCCGGATTCAACGCCAATTATTGCAAGATTTAGGCCGGGAACCAACCCCTGAAGAAATCGGGGCGGAA
The DNA here is from genome assembly GCF_005405105.1 of Lactiplantibacillus dongliensis. Taxonomy (GTDB): domain Bacteria; phylum Bacillota; class Bacilli; order Lactobacillales; family Lactobacillaceae; genus Lactiplantibacillus; species Lactiplantibacillus dongliensis. Next base: position 40,935 of record NZ_BJDK01000013.1, on the reverse strand, counting down.
ATGGATATGCCAACGGAAAAGGTGCGCGAAATCTTGAAGATTGCGCAAGAACCCGTATCGTTGGAAACCCCAATTGGTGAAGAGGATGATTCTCATTTAGGGGACTTTATTGAAGACCAAGATGCGACGTCACCAGCCGATGCAGCAGCGTATGAATTGCTGAAAGAACAATTGGAAGGCGTGCTCGATACCTTAACGGATCGGGAAGAAAACGTCTTGCGGTTGCGGTTTGGTTTGGACGATGGTCGGACCCGGACTTTGGAAGAAGTTGGGAAAGTCTTCGGGGTTACGCGGGAACGGATTCGTCAAATCGAAGCCAAGGCGTTACGGAAGTTACGGCACCCATCACGTAGTAAACAATTAAAAGATTTCTTGGAATAAGTGTCACCAAAAACGGTCGCTAGTTGAGCAAATGCTCGCTAGCGGCCGTTTTTTAGTGGTTAGGTGTTGGTTTGAAGTGGGATAGCCGGTTGAGCCTGCCACCAATGAGCCATGACGAGTAGCACGATGATCAAGACTTGCAGGGATGACAAGACAAAGTCACTGCTGCCATACGCTAAAATGACGGGTAGGAGTAATGCAAAGTAGTGTTGATTGGGTAGCTGGGAGTGTGTAAGCCGAATCAACTGCCAACTGTTGATGATGATTAAACTAGCTAAGCCGAGACCGCTTAAGCCGCCAAACGAAGCTAAGATCATAATGAAAAGATTATGGGCATGTGGCACGTAATGGCCGGTTAAGCTTAAATATCGCGGGGCAAAGCCAAAATATGAGACGCCAAGCCATGGGGCGGTAGCAAAGACTTGGAGACTATGCTGCCAAATTGCTACGCGGGCAGTCCAACCAGTCGCCCAGGAATAGCTGCGTGGCGCCCAAGCTAGTCCGAACCAGCAGAAACTACCGGCACCGCCGATTAACCATAAAAGATGGCGCCAATTCAAGGAAAAGCTGGTCCCTAAAATCAGTAGTAGCATCAGGATTAAGCCAGTCCGTGATTGGGTCTGGTAAATACCGAGGATGATTAAAGCGACTAAGCCCCAATTAAGCCAAGTGGTTGCGTAAATGTGCTCGTCAATTTGGGCTAATGCCACGGCTAGGGCAATCAACAATAAGCAGCAAGTAGTGAATTGTTATCTTTAACTTGCCCCAGCGAGTTGCAAGTATCAGTGTGCGCAGCAGCTTTAGTTGCTCAAACCGTTATCCGCGCCAAAAAAGTAATCCACAAATTCTAAGTTAGTATAATTCACGGGTTGGGCCCGCTGTTGTTGAACTTGGGTTTGTCGCCGGTTTAACCCGGCTTGAGCCAAGGCTTCGGGGCTGGCTAAAAGGTGGCAGTTAAACAGTCGAAAACCGGTCGTTTCACCCCATTGTAATTGCGCCATGGTCGGGGGACCGAGGACTTCGGCTGGGTGATTATAAAACGCTGCAATCAATCCCATGGCCAATGGTTTCAAGATTAATTTTAGATCAGTATACCGAGCAGCAGCCAATAAACTATTGATCTGAAAGAATCGGTCTAAATCTGCTTCATTAGTGGGTTCATCATGGGATTGTAGCCAGATTAAATCGGCCGGAAAGTTTTCAGCGGCTTGGGCTTGTTGTTCAGTCAGCGGACTAGGATTGGCTGCTTGCAGTTTTTCTAAGCGGGTCCGAAGCTTATCAGCTGATTGGGTGGTGTCAAAGGTATCATTAATCAGAAAAGTGGTTAGTAGCCCCGTTTGCTCATAGCAACCGGTTAGCGGGAGTATCGCGGTCTGGTGACAATCGTGGTCAATAAATTTAAGTTGGCCTTGAAATTGTTTAGTGGTGCGGTTGAGTGAAGTCAAGACGACTAATAATTCTTGGTCAGGGATTAGGGTGAGCAAATCGTCTAGTTCCAGTTCCAACGTGCGTGCTAACGTATTTAATTGTTGCAAGTTGAGCTGTTGGGCCTGATTATTGGCCAGTTGGCTCAATATTTGGTGATCGATACCCGTTTGCTGGGCTAGTTCGGTAATGCTGAGCTGGCGTTCGGTCAAGATTGCGGCTAATTCGGATTTGATCATGCTAAAACATCCCTTCTTGGTTCTAAATTGATCCGGCCAAGTTGACTGGCTGGTAACGTCATGGAAGTGCCTCCTTTACCGCAACAGCTACGCAAACAACGTCATTAGTCAGCGAAAAATAAAAAATAAGTCGTTTACTAGCGTTAATCGCTTTCTAAGCATGTTAAAATGAAAGCAGTTAAAATGATTGAAATTAGCCAAAGTTAAGTTCAATTTAAAATCAAATTGGGACCATAAATAAAAAGGGGTTATGTCGGTGGATGCCAAACAATTATCACAACGATTAGCAACGGTCGGGCAGTTCGTGCCACAAGGAGCCCGCGTTGCCGATATTGGGTCAGATCATGCGTACTTGCCAGCTAACTTGGCGTTAAATCAGCGGATTAGTTATGCGGTCGCTGGCGAAGTCGTTAAGGGCCCGTTCGAAAATGCACAGCATGAGATTCAAAAGTTGGCTTTAACCGCCCTCGTCCAGGCACGTTTAGCTGATGGATTGGCGGCCATTCAACCCGCTGATCGAATTGATACCATTACGATTGCCGGTATGGGTGGCCCGTTGATTCGGCACATTTTAGAACAAGGGTCGGCCCAATTAGCCGGTGTAAAACGGTTAGTTTTGCAACCAAACGTTGGTGAAGCGACCGTACGTGACTGGTTAGCAGCCCACCAATTCAAGTTAGTTGCCGAACGTATCTTGGCGGAGGATGGTCATACGTATGAAATTCTGGTTGCTGATCACGTGGCTGAACCGGTTAGTTATACGGCAACCGAAACGCTATTTGGCCCGTTCTTACTAGCAGAAAAGTCGCCGGTATTTCGGGAGAAGTGGCAACATGAACGACAGCGCGCACAAATGGCGGTTAGCCAAATGCAGCAAGCCAAAGTCGTGCCGGCTGAACATTTAGCAGCGGTTCAAACTAAAATAAATATAATTGAAGGAGTCTTAGCGGATGTTGGCAAGTGAGTTAATCACACGGTTTGAGAGTTTTGCACCATTGAAGTTGAAGTGGCACGATGATCCAACGGGGTTACAAATTGGTGACCCTAATCAGCCGATTCATAAAGTACTGGTGACATTAGATGTCCGGCCAGAAGTAGTCGATGAAGCAATCAAAGTCGGGGCTGACATGATCTTTGCCCACCATCCGGTAATGTTTCGTCCCGCCGCTAATTTAGATTATCAAGATCCGCAAAAAGCGATGTATGCTAAAATCGCCGCTCATCATCTGTTAGTCTATGCGGCGCATACCAACTTGGACTGTGCTGAAGGTGGGATGAACGATTGGCTGGCACAAGCGTTAGGCCTACAACAAGTAAGTGGCCTAGTGCCTGGCTATCACGCTGCCGCTGTAAAGTTAACGGTGACCGTTCCAGCAGCTCAAGCTGAAGCAGTGCAAGAATATCTCATTAAGACTTGGCAAGCCAAAGTCGATCGCTATGCCTTGAATTCCGGCGAACAATTTAGTGTTGATTTATTGCAGGACAACTTGTCAGCTGCCATTCAAGGCATTCAAGCCTTACTACCAACTACTGACTGGGACTATCAAGCCGAACCGTTATTAACTGGCGGTCATCAATACAGTATGGGTCGCATCGGGAATTTAGCCCAACCAATGACCGTCCAAGCGTTTGCGGAACAATGCAAGCAAGTCTTTGGTGTCGGTGGGTTGCGGCTAGTCAGTGCCACTCCGCAACAACTGATTCAGCGGGTGGCCGTGCTAGGTGGCGATGGCGGTAAGTTTTATCATCAAGCGTTGCAACAAGGCGCACAAGTCTATGTGACTGGCGATGTGTATTATCATACGGCCCACGATATGTTGGCGGCGGGCTTGTCGATCGTTGATCCGGGTCATCATGTTGAAAGTATCTGTAAGGCACAATTGACGACGTTATTTACCCAATGGGCTAGTGACCATGATTGGCCGCTGGAGATTGTGGCCTCGCAATTAAATACTGATCCGTTTACATTTATTTAACTTTAAGGAGGAACTACCAATGGCAACTTATCCACATTTAATTTCTGACTTTTTGAGTTTTGTGAAGATTAACAGTCGGTCTGACGAAACGTCGACCACGATTCCGTCATCACCGCGGGAGACGGCCTTTTTGCAGCAGTTAATGACCAAATTAACTGATTTAGGCTTGAGTGATGTTGAACAGGATGCGCAAAGTGCGTATGTCTTTGCAACGGTCCCCGCTAACACGGATCGACCAGTTAAAACATTAGGCTTTATCTCACATATCGATACTGCTGACTTTAATGCTGAAAATATTCAGCCACAAATCGTTGAAAACTATGATGGTAATTCGGTAATCAAATTAGGGACGAGTGGTTATGACTTGGATCCTAAGGTCTTTGCTAACTTAAAGAATTATACCGGACACACGTTGATTACAACCGATGGGAATACGTTACTTGGCGCGGATGATAAGGCCGGCGTCGCTGAAATTATCAGTGTTGCAGAATATTTATTGGCGCATCCGGAAGTTAAACACGGGAAGATTCGGTTAGGCTTTGGTCCTGATGAAGAGATTGGAACTGGGGCTGACCACTTTAACGTGCCAGCGTTTGGTGCGGATTATGCGTATACGGTCGACGGTGGACCATTAGGTGAGCTTGAATATGAGACGTTTAATGCGGCTCAAGCAGAAGTTAGCTTTACCGGGGTCAATGTGCATCCCGCCGAAGCTAAGGATATTATGATTAATGCCTTGCAGTTAGCGGTTGATTTCCAAAATGGCTTACCTGCGCAAGAAGTACCGGAACATACTAGTGGTCGGGAAGGCTTCTATCATTTGTTAGCCCTAGATGGCACGGTTGATAATGCGAAGATGACTTACATTATTCGGGATCATGATCGGGCTAAATTCGAAGACCGTAAAAAGACTTTCCAAGCTGTTGCAGATCACTTAAACGCCCAATTCGATGTCGAACGCGTGCACGTTAATATGAAGGATCAGTACTATAACATGCGCGAAATTATCGAAAAAGACATGACTGTGGTTGAATTGGCTAAGCAATCGATGGAAAAATTAGGCATTAAACCAGTCATCTATCCAGTTCGTGGTGGGACTGATGGCTCGAAGATTTCATTCATGGGCTTACCAACCCCTAATTTATTCGCGGGTGGCGAGAATATGCATGGTCGCTTTGAATATGTTTCCGAACAAGTGATGGCTAAAGCGGTCGATGTCGTGCTCCAAATTATTACTGATAATGCCCAACAAACTAAATAGTTGGCAAAGCTGGCCATTCGTTATATAATGCAATGGTCAATAAAGGTCAAACCTTAATTGGCAGCTGAAATAGCTGCCTTTTTGCTAACCTAATTTAGAGGGGGTTATGAAATTATGAATCCAGAACAATTAACTGAAAGTTTACAACAAGCCTTAACTGAGGCCCAACAAATTGCCCAAACACGGCATCATCAAGAGATCGGGGTGCCGCATCTATTTAAGTTTATGACGCAACCTGGGGAGCCGGCCCGGCAGATTTTTAGTGAAGCGGGAGCTGACTTAGATCAGTTGCAAAGCGAACTTGATCGCGAATTAGACGAAATCAGTACAGTCAGCGGCGGTAACGTTCAATATGGTCAAAGCTTTAGTAGTAGCTTAGCCACGTTAATGCAGACCGCGGAAGCTAAACGCAAGTCACTTGGTGATGATTTCTTAGCCACCGATACGGTTGTGTTAGCCTTGATGGATCAAACGGGCGATCAATTAACTCGTTATTTGACCCAGCAAGGGCTTACCGCAGGCCAGGTTAAAAATGCGGTTGATCGGATTCGGGGTGGCCAACGTGTGACGTCACGGAATCAAGAAGATCAATATCAATCTTTGGAAAAGTACGGTGTCGACTTGGTCAAAGCCGCTCGTCAAGGAAACCAAGATCCCGTTATCGGCCGTGATGAAGAAATTTTAGATGTGATTCGCATCTTATCACGTAAGACGAAGAATAATCCGGTTTTAATCGGTGAACCAGGGGTCGGGAAAACTGCGATTGTCGAAGGCCTAGCCCAACGAATTGTACGTGGGGACGTCCCATCTAACTTGAAAGATAAAACGTTATTTTCGCTTGATATGGGGGCTTTGATTGCCGGTGCCAAGTATCGTGGTGAATTTGAAGAACGATTAAAAGCTGTTTTAAAAGAGATTAAGAAGAGCGATGGGCAAATTATCATGTTCATCGATGAAATCCATAACATTGTCGGTGCGGGTAAGACTGAAGGCAGTATGGATGCCGGTAATTTGCTCAAGCCAATGTTGGCACGGGGCGAACTCCATTTGATTGGGGCCACCACACTGGATGAATATCGGCAATATCTGGAAAAAGACAAAGCGCTTGAACGTCGTTTCCAACGGGTACTCGTGGCCGAACCATCCGTCGACGATACGATCAGTATCTTACGGGGCTTAAAAGAACGGTTTGAAATCCACCATGGCGTCCGGATTCACGACAATGCGTTAGTTGCTGCGGCTAAGTTGTCGGATCGATACATTACGGATCACTTTTTACCTGACAAAGCCTTGGATCTGATCGATGAAGCGTCGGCGGAGATTCGGGTAGAAATGAACTCAAATCCCACGGAACTGGATCAGGTCAACCGTCAATTAATGCGGTTAGAAGTTGAAGCCGCGGCCTTGAAGAAAGAAACCGATGAAGCCTCTGTCAAACGGCTCGGTGACCTTCAACAGGAATTGGCCAGTGCGAAAGAAAAGCAACGGACGCTTGCCGAACGCTGGGATAGTGAGAAGAAGAGTCTGCAAGCGTTAAGTGATAAGAAGGCGGCTTTAGATCAGGCTAAGCATGATTTGGAAACCGCAGAAAGCAAGTATGATTTGGAAACGGCTGCCAAGCTGCAACATGGCACGATTCCCAAACTAGCTGATGAACTCAAACAGATGGAAGCCAATGACCACCATGCTGATTGGTTAGTGGAAGAGTCGGTGACGGCCGATCAAGTGGCTAACGTGGTATCGCGGATGACTGGGATTCCGGTCAACAAGCTGGTTGCTGGTGAACGTGAAAAGCTTTTACATCTAGCTGATAACTTGCATCAACGGGTGGTTGGTCAAGATACCGCCGTTAATGCCGTGGCCGATGCGGTTTTACGGTCACGGGCGGGATTACAAGATCCCAATCGGCCGCTAGGTTCCTTTATGTTCCTAGGCCCAACCGGGGTCGGGAAGACGGAACTAGCCAAGGCGTTAGCTGAGAACTTGTTTGATGCGGATGATCATATGGTCCGGATCGACATGAGTGAATACATGGAAAAAGCCTCAGTTTCGCGGTTAGTGGGGGCTGCTCCCGGTTATATCGGTTATGAAGAAGGTGGCCAGTTAACCGAAGCAGTTCGGCGTAACCCGTATTCAATCGTCTTATTCGATGAAATCGAAAAAGCGCATCCAGATGTGTTTAACATCTTGTTACAAGTGTTAGATGACGGGCGCTTAACGGATGGCCAAGGTCGGACGGTCGACTTTAAGAATACGATTCTGATTATGACATCTAACTTAGGGTCACAACAATTGTTGGCTGGTGTCGACGACCAAGGTCAGTTGTCCGCTGAAGCCCATGATCAGGTGATGCAGTTGGTCCAAAGTCGGTTTAAGCCAGAGTTCTTGAACCGGATCGATGATATTATCATGTTTACACCGTTACAATTGGATGCGATTGAACAAATCGTGGTGAAACTAATTGCCCGACTGTCTAACCGGTTACAAGATCGTGAAATTACGCTAAAAATTTCAGATTCAGCTAAGCAGTGGATTGCTAAGCAAGGCTACGAACCGGCCTATGGGGCGCGGCCATTACGGCGTTACATTACCAATTATGTGGAAACACCTTTGGCGAAAGAAATTATCGCCGGTCGGGTGACACCACAATCGACGGTTGAAATCAACTTATTAGATGATCATTTAGTTTTTGAAAATCAACCGGCCGATGCGGAGCAGGCTTAGTTTAAATGAAGTCGTTTTAAATTGATGATACTGATTAGGCCCCTAACTAACGATGATGACCGTTAGTTAGGGGCCTTTTTCGATGCGGACAATGTCATTTAATGCCGAATCGAACCGGCGTTTGCTATAATAGAATTAATAATAAAGTGAAAGGAGCGGTAGGATGTCCTATATTCCGTTGCAAGTGATGAGTACCTTCAGCTTGCTGCAAAGTACTAGCACAATCAAGGCCCTGGTCCAAACGGCACAGCAACAAGGTTATCCAGCCCTAGCGTTGACCGATATCAATGTGATGTACGGCAGTGTTGATTTTTATAATGCGTGTCGTCAGGCTGGCCTTAATCCGATTTTAGGGATTAATTTAAAAATCAGTGGCAGTCAGCTAGCTGAGCGTGAGTTTGGTTTGGTGGTCTTGGCCAAAGACTGGGCCGGTTATCAAAATCTGATGCAATTATCGACATTGAAGCAAACGGCAACTAGTGATGCCCCCCTGACGTTAGCGCAAGTGACCCCACACTTGGCGCATTTGGTCGTTATGACACCGGCTAAAGATAGTGAAGTCGTGGCATTACTAATGCAAGACCAACCAGCTGTGGCGGCTACTTGGGTGCAACAGGTGCAAACCGCCTGTGATCCTGAAAGCTTCTACCTGGGGGTGTCACTCGATCAATCACCCGCATTGCGGTCAACGTTAGTGGCATTTGCCGCGCAACAGAATGTACCGATTGTGGCGCTTGATCCGGTCGATTATGTCCAAGCGACAGATTACTTTTCAGTTTCCGTTTTAAGGGCCATCGCGGGGGGCCAACAGATTGATCAGCCTGAGCAGTTGCAGGATGTTGCTGGGGCGCACTATTTACGTGACCCACCAACGCTTGAAGCGGCATATGTGGCGTTGGATTTATCAGTTGCAGTCACGGCGACGGCGAAGATTGCGGCGGCCTGTCAGGTTGAGCTAGTCTTTCAAAAGCCGCAGTTACCACAATTTCCAACACCGGCTAATCAGCCGGCCAATCGGTATTTACGCCAGCTATGTGAACAAGGGCTAAATCAGCGCTTGACTGCGGCGACAGCCGACCTTGATCCGCAGCCGTATCATGATCGGCTGGATCGTGAGTTACAAGTTATTGATCAGATGGGCTTTGATGATTACTTCCTAATTGTTTGGGATGTGATGAACTATGCCCACCAGGCGAAGATTACGACCGGGCCGGGTCGGGGTTCGGCTGCTGGATCGTTAGTGGCGTATGTGCTCCGTATTACGGACGTTGATCCGCTAAAGTACGATTTGTTGTTTGAACGGTTCTTAAATGCGAAGCGCGCGAATATGCCAGATATTGATTTGGATATTCCGGATAATCGACGAGAACAAGTCTTACAGTATGTTCACGATAAGTATGGCCATGACCGTGTGGCCCAAATTATTACGTTTGGAACTTTAGCGGCTAAGCAAGCGTTACGCGATGTCGGTCGCGTCTTTGGGTTATCGACCTTTGAGATGAGTGATTGGAGCGGTGCTATTCCGAATCAGTTACACATTACTTTGGATCAGGCCTACCAAGCTTCGCGACCGTTACAAAACTTAGTGGCTGACTCTAGTAAGAATCGGCTCTTATTTGAGACGGCCCGCCGCATTGAAGGCCTGCCACGGCACTATTCAACACATGCAGCTGGGGTGGTTTTAAGTCAAGTCCCGTTGATTCAAATCGTTCCCTTGCAAGCGGGCAGTGAAACGATGCTGATGACGCAATACACGAAAGATACTGTAGAAGCCGTTGGGTTGTTAAAGATGGACTTTTTGGGCTTGCGTAACTTGTCATTAATGGCCAGTGCATTGCACTATGTTCAACGACAGACCGGGCAGCCCGTGGCGATTACGAAGATTGATCTTAATGATCCGTCCACCCTAAAGCTGTTTCAGGCGGGGGATACGACCGGGGTCTTTCAATTTGAATCAGCCGGGATTCGTAATGTTTTACGCAAGTTACATCCGGATAACTTTGAGCTAGTCGCGGCCGTCAATGCGTTATATCGGCCAGGTCCGATGGAAAATATCGATCATTTTATCGCCCGTAAGCAGGGTCGTGAACCAGTGACCTATCCAGCCCCAGAATTACAGCCAATTTTAGGCCCGACGTATGGTATTTTGGTCTACCAAGAGCAAGTCATGCAAGTGGCGGCTGTGATGGGGGGCTTTAGCTTAGGCGAAGCCGACTTGTTGCGGCGAGCGATGAGTAAGAAGAAGAAACAAGTTATCGATGAGATGCGACAAAAGTTCATTGTTGGGGCAGAACAGCAGCATTTTTCAGCGGAAGTGGCAACGCAGGTCTACCAGTATATTGAACAATTTGCCAATTATGGGTTTAACCGTTCACATGCGGTTGCTTACAGTAAAATGGCGTTTGAATTGGCTTATTTGAAGGTCCATTATCCAGGGGCATTTTTCACGTCATTGATGAATTCGATTTTGGGTAATGGTACCAAGCTCAAACAGTATCTTGCGGAAGCCAAGCAGCATCAAGTTAAGATTGTGCCCCCGGATATTAATCGTAGTGGGGCGTACTTTGATTGGGATGGTCAGGCGATTACCTTTGGCTTGAGTTCCATCAAAGGACTGCGGCGTGATTTTATTAGTGATGTGATTGCTGAGCGGACAGCGAATGGGCCGTTTAAGAGTTTACAGCAGTTGATGCAGCGGTTGGATGCCAAATGGTTAAAACCAGAATTAATGACGGCGTTGATCTATGCCGGGGCCTTAGACCACTTTGGATTAAATCGGGCGGAACTGTTGACTGGTGTCCCGGAACTGATGTCAAGTGCTGAATTAGCTGGCAATAGTCTAAGCCTCTTTGCGTCACTGGCACCTAAAATTAAGAAACAGCCGGAGCTACCTTTAGGCGAACGGTTAGCCAAGGAAGCGGCAGTTCTAGGGGCGTATGTTTCTGGGCATCCGGTGGAATCTTATAAGTGGCTGGCGCAACAACAGCAGACGAGCTTAGTGAGTGCGCTCAGTGTTGAGCAACGGGCGAAGATATTGGTCTATATTACCAAGATTCGAGTTATTCGAACCAAACGTGGTCAACAGATGGCTTTTGCTACTGGCAGTGATCTGTCCGGAGAAATCGATTTAACGATTTTTCCGAAAACGTATGAGCGCTTGCAGGCAATTTTAAAGCCGGAAACGATCGTTTTAATTAGTGGTAAAGTTGAACAACAGCGCGGATTGCAAGTGATCGTTGACCAGTGGCAATTAGCGGATCAATTTCCGGCACCCACGGGTCGTTTATTTTTGCGTTTACAACCGGAACAAGCTACGGCAGCGGTCCAAAAGCAAATCTTAACGATTTTGCGGCGCTTTAAGGGGCCTAATCCGGTTTTAATCTATTCTGTGACGGCTCGTAAGACAGTTGAACTAAATTCACAGTATTGGGTTCGAGATAATGACGATTTGATTGGAGCGCTTACAACCTTGTTAGGTCGCGATAACGTCGTCATGAAAAGCGAAACCCCTTGATGTAACAGCGTTTTCACGGGGATTTAATTTCAAAAAATAACAGACAAGTTTTATGAAAAGTGTTAAAATCACTTATGGAGTTACGAACTCAATTTATTGCCTGAGGTGAAAAAATGAAACGCATTGGTATTTTAACCAGTGGCGGCGACGCTCCTGGTATGAATGCGGCCGTTCGTGCGGTTGCTCGTAAAGCAATGGCCGAAGGGTTAGAAGCATACGGCATCAATTACGGCTTTGCCGGATTGGTTGCTGGTGACATTCATAAATTAGTGGCTGCAGATTTAGACGACGTGGTTAATGAAGGCGGCACTTTGCTGTATTCAGCCCGTTATCCAGAATTTGCACATGAAGAAGGTCAGTTAAAGGGTATCGAACAACTTAAGAAGTTCGGTATCGATGCTTTGGTCGTTATCGGTGGCGATGGCTCTTATCATGGGGCTTTACGTTTAACTGAACATGGCTACAACACAATTGGTCTTCCCGGAACAATTGATAATGATATCCCATTTACTGATTTTACGATCGGGTTTGATACGGCAGTTAACACTGACGTGGAAGCACTTGATCGGATTCATGATACGGCTCGCAGTCATGACCGGACTTTCGTTGTGGAAGTTATGGGTCGTGGCGCTGGAGACGTTGCCATGTGGGCTGGCGTTTCGGCTGGTGCCGACGCCATCGTGATTCCTGAACTTGATTGGGACATGGAAACCATCGCCAACAAGATCAAACACAATCGTGCTAACGGTCATCGTTGCAACATTGTTGTTTTGGCTGAAGGTGTGATGAGTGCCCAAGAATTTGTTGAAAAGTTGTCTGAATACGGTGACTTTGATGCACGGGCTAACACGATTGGTCATATGCAACGCGGTGGTCGTCCAACGGCCAAAGACCGGGTAATGGCTAGCAAGATGGGTGCCTATGCTATTGAACTCTTACTTAGTGGTAAGGGTGGCTTAGCAGTTGGTATCCAACACAATGAATTGGTGACGCATAACATGTTGGATCTATTTGATTCTAAGCATGAAGCTGAATTATCATTGTCGAAGTTGAATGACGAAATTTCATTCAACTAAATCGTTTTATAACTATTTTGATAAAAATGACGTTATTGTCTTTTTATAAAAAACTTTCAAGGGAGAGATTTTTCTTATGAAGAAAACCAAGATTGTTTCAACACTTGGTCCTGCCAGCACCGATACTGACACTATTGTTAAATTGATCGAAGCCGGCGCAAATATTTTCCGCTTTAACTTCTCACATGGTGATCATGCAGAACATTTGGATCGTTTAAACAAGGTTCATGAAGCTGAAAAGATTACAGGTAAGACTGTTGGTATCATGCTTGATACTAAGGGTGCTGAAATTCGGACGACCGTTCAAAAAGACGGTAAGTCTGAATACAAGATCGGCGACAAGGTTCGTATCTCAATGGACGATTCATTAGAATCAACCAAGGATAAGATTGCCGTTACCTATGATGGCCTTTATGACGATGTTCATGTTGGCGGTCATGTCCTCTTCGATGATGGTTTATTAGACATGAAGATCGACGAAAAAGACGAAGCTAACCGCGAATTGGTTACCACTGTTCAAAACGCCGGTGTTCTTGGCTCACGTAAGGGTACTAACGCTCCTGGTGTTTCTATCAACTTACCTGGGATTACTGAAAAAGACTCAAGCGATATTCGTTTCGGTTTGGATCACGAAATCAACTACATTGCTGCTTCATTCGTTCGTAAGCCACAAGATGTCTTAGACATCCGTGAATTACTTGAAGAAAAGCACATGGAACACGTACAAATCTTCCCTAAGATCGAATCTCAAGAAGGTATCGACAACGCCGATGAAATTCTTAAGGTTTGTGATGGCTTGATGGTTGCTCGTGGTGACATGGGTGTTGAAATTCCAGCCGAAAATGTTCCTTTAGTACAAAAGTCATTAATCAAGAAATGTAACGCAATGGGCATGCCTGTTATCACCGCTACTCAAATGCTTGATTCAATGCAAGAAAACCCACGTCCTACTCGTGCCGAAGCATCTGACGTTGCCAACGCTGTCTTTGACGGTACTGATGCAACAATGCTTTCTGGTGAAAGTGCTAACGGTCTTTACCCTGTTGAATCTGTTGCCATGATGGCTAAGATCGACGAAAAGGCTGAAAACACCTTAGCTGAAAACGGTTCATTACAATTAAACCGTTTTGACAAGACTAGTGTGACTGAAACCATCGGGATTGCGATTGCCCGGGCTGCTAAGAACTTAGGTATCAAGACGATTGTTGCTGCGACTGAATCTGGCTACACTGCTAAGATGATTTCGAAGTACCGTCCAGATGCTGATATCTTGGCAATCACTTTTGACGAACGGACCCAACGTGGTTTGATGGTCAACTGGGGTGTTCAACCAATCATCGCTGACAAGCCTGAAACAACTGATGACATGTTTGATTTAGCGGCTTCAAAGGCCGTTGAACTTGGCTTTGCTAAGGAAGGCGACTTAATCTTGATCACTGCCGGTGTGCCAGTTGGCGAACGCGGTACAACTAACATCATGAAGATCCAATTAATTGGTTCTAAGTTAGCTGACGGTCAAGGTGTCGGTGACGAAACTGTCATTGGCAAGGCTGTTATCGCAACTTCTGCTCAAGAAGCTATCGACAAAGCTGTTGAAGGCGGCGTCTTAGTTACTAAGACTACCGACAAAGACTACTTACCAGCAATCGAAAAGTCTAGCGCTTTAGTTGTTGAAAATGGTGGTTTAACTTCACACGCTGCCGTAGTTGGTATCTCAATGGGGATTCCAGTTATCGTTGGTGTTAAGGATGCTACTTCTGTGATTGCTGACGGTCAATTAATCACCGTTGACTCACGTCGTGGGATCGTTTACCGCGGTGCTTCAAACGCTTTATAAAATCGAATTTAATTTGATTGTGAAAAGTCGTCGCTTTGCGGCGGCTTTTTATATACATAAATCGGTCGCATGGCCGAGCTGAGGGTCGGTTAGCGGATTAAATAACGGCCAACTCTCGCTATCTGCCGTGTTTTCAGTTACAATTAAGGATACGTGAGGTGTCGTATGGAAAGTTGGCTATTTTTATTGGCAATTTTGGTGGTCGCCTGGATCGGTAAGAACCAGTCACTCCAAATTGCTACGCTAATTGTGTTAGTGATCAAATTAATTCCTAACACGAGTAAACTCTTAACTACTATTGGCCAAAAAGGAATCAATTGGGGCGTCACGGTCATTACCGTGGCAATTTTAATTCCGATTGCGACTGGTCAAATTGGGTTTCGGGACTTGTGGCATGCGTTTAAGTCACCGGTTGGCTGGATTGCCGTGGCGTGTGGTGTCTTAGTCTCAATTCTGTCTTTTCATGGGGTTGGCTTGCTGTCGGCCACACCAGAAATTACGGTAGCCTTAGTCTTCGGAACGATTATGGGAGTGGTCCTATTTAAAGGGATTGCCGCGGGACCAATTATTGCGGCTGGAATTACTTATTGTCTGATTCAAGTTTTGCATTTAAGTTTGCAATGAAATTAAGGAGTAATTAATTAATGGAAAGTATTATGGGAACCGTCGTTACGGCGAAAGTAACGGATGAAAATGATGATGCGTATTTTGTACAGGTCAACGGTGAAACGTTGTGGGTTGATAAGCAAGAAACTGAAAAGCCGTTACATATTGGTGGGTTGTATGAAGGCTTTGTTTATGAAAACGAAGATCACCATCAACAACTAACGCGCTTTATTCCAGAGATCTCGTTTGATCATTATGTTTGGGGTACGGTTGTCCGGACGCGGCATGATCTAGGGGTGTTCGTGGACGTTGGATTACCTAACAAGGACTTAGTTGTTTCACTTGATGAATTGCCAACAATTAGTCGGTTATGGCCTAAAAAAGACGACCGCTTATTGGTTAAGCTCGCTCGTGACAACAAGCAACGGCTCTGGGCGACTTTGGCTGATGCCACTTATTTTGCAGAAATTGCGACGCCGTATGATCAAAACCAAGTTAAAAACGCCGACACGATGGCAACGGTTTTTCGGCTAAAGATGGCTGGGACGTCCGTCATTACCGATGATGGTCATTTGGGCTTCGTTCATCCATCTGAACGGGAACAAGAACCGCGTTTAGGTCAACATGTGAAGGCCCGGGTCATCGGACATTTACGCGATGGCGAGTTGAATTTATCGTTAAAGCCACGCGGTTATGAAGAAATCGGCGATGATGCGCAAATGTTATTAGCATCGTTACAACATCAGGCCGATCATACGTTACCATTCTGGGATAAAAGTGACCCTGAAGATATTCGGAATTACTTTGGAATCAGCAAGTCACAATTTAAACGGGCAGTTGGTAACTTATTGAAACAACGCATCATTAGCCAACAACCGGGCGAAATCAAGTTGATTGAGGTTGACGATGACCAAGCCGAGGATTAATCAAATGATGCAGGACCAGCTCGCTGATTACCTGCATTTTTTGCGTGTTGAGCGGGGATTAGTGACGAATAGTATCAAAAGTTATCAGCAGGATCTAACTGAATTCTGCCAATACTTAATGACACAAAAGTTAACGACCTTTAAAACCGTTGACCGTTATGTGATTTTAAACTATTTACAAGTGTTGGATGAAGCCGGCAAGTCACGTAATACGATTATTCATACGGTATCGAGTTTACGCAAGTTTTTCCAGTATTTGGCACAACGGCACCAGGTCGATAGCGATCCAATGTTAAAGATTGATACCCCCAAACGGGCCCAACATTTACCGCAAGTCTTGTCGGCCCATGAAGTGGAACGCTTATTGGCCGTACCGCGGCTGGATACACCGCTAGGCTTGCGTGATCGCGCATTACTGGAAGTGATGTATGCGACTGGTTTACGGGTCAGTGAAACCATTAATTTGAAAATGGCCGATTTACATCTGGATTTAGGGCTGATTCAAACGATTGGTAAAGGTGATAAGGAACGGATCATTCCAATTGGTGATGTGGCGATTGAGTTTGTGGAGCGTTATTTAAAGACGGCGCGACCAAAGTTAGCGACGCCCAAGCGGCGCAACCCGTATATCTTTTTGAATAATCACGGCGGTCAGTTAACGCGTCAGGGCGTTTGGAAAAACTTAAAGGCGTTAGTTAAAGCGGCCGGCATTGAGAAAAATGTGACCCCGCATACATTGCGGCATTCCTTTGCGACCCACATCTTAGAAAATGGGGCTGATTTGCGCGTGGTTCAAGAATTACTGGGGCACGCCGACATCTCAACGACGCAGATTTATACGCATATTACGAAGAAACGCTTGGCGGAAGTTTATAATAAATATCATCCCCGTGCTTAGTTAGGAGGTTGATGATGCTCGTTAAATATCGAAAAGATTATGAGAAAGTGGCCATGGGCTTACTGTCATTTATTCCGGACTTTAAGGATCTCGCCCATTTACAAACTGAGATGCAGTGGTATCAAGCGACTAGTAATCATCAGTTGTTTTTGTGGCGCCGGCCAGACGGTGACTTTAGTGGGGTAATTGGGATTGAAGTTGGTTCTGACTTTGTCCTAGTTCATCATGACTCATTGTCACCCGAAGAACGTAAGCCGGCCAATCAGCGCCAGATGTTGGATGAATTGGCCGCGTTATTTCCAGATAAACGGGTGATGGGCACTTTAGAGATGGCCCCAATTATTGGTGAATGGGAGCGCAATCGTGACAAACAACAAACAACCGATCACAATTAAGATTTCAGAATTTGAAGGACCATTAGATTTATTGCTGCATTTGATTCGGCAAAACAAGATGGATATTTATGACATTCCGATTGCCGATATCACCCAGCAGTACTTAGATTATTTGCATTCGATGCAGGCGTTGCAGTTGGATATTGCTGGTGATTATTTAGTGATGGCAGCAACTTTGATGACGATTAAAAGTCGTTATTTGTTGCCACAGCCGGCGCCAGATCCCGAAGAAGACGACAGTGATGCTGAAGATCCACGGGATTCGTTAGTTGCTGAATTGTTGGCTTACAAAGTCTATCAAGAGGCTGCGGGAGAACTACGGGTCAAAGAACAAGCTCGCCATCAGCATTTTACGCGCGGCGCGATGTTGGTACCAACCGATGTTGCCACACCAACGCTAACGGCAGGTATCACGGTCGCTGATTTACAAACGGCTTTTCGCCAGCTGGTTGCTAAGCGGCGCCGGGCGCGACCATTGACACGTACCGTCACTGCGGACCCCATCAATATTGAAGATCGCATGCAGCAAATCACGACCCAACTTAAGCACCATCCCCATGAAACAGATTTTACGGCATTGTTTACGGCCGACGCGAGCGACGAGATGCTGGTCACTACCTTTATGGCCGTGCTAGAATTAACGAAACAAGCCCGGGTCACGCTCGTACAAGCGACCGTCATGGGGCCGATTCAGTTATATTTACGACAGGATGAACAAGATGACAAATAGTGAACAGATTGAAGGCTTGCTCTTTGTAGCAGGCGATGAAGGGATTACCGTAGCCGAGATTGAACATGCGACGGGGTTTGCCAAACCAGCAATTAATACCCTTTTGACGGATTTAGCCGCAAAGTATGCGCAGGATGCAGATAGTGCGTTGATGATTTTGTCAACGGCTAATACGTACCGATTAGCGACAAAGGCCGATGTTGCGGGTGTTTTAAAGAAATATTTTGAAGCCCCCTTGTCAACAAGCCTATCGCAGGCCTCGCTAGAAGTTTTGGCAATCATTGCGTATCGTCAACCACTGACGCGAATTGAGATTGATGAGATTCGTGGGGTTCAAAGTGGGTCGACGATTCAAAAGCTGGTTTTACGTCAGTTAGTGACGGAGACTGGTCGTTTAAGTGAGCCTGGGCGGCCGATTTTATATGGTACGACGGAACTGTTTTTGGACTACTTTGGGCTAAAGTCCTTAGATGACTTACCCGCAATTGATTTAGCAGCGTTAACAGATACGGAACACCCCGCCCCAGAGACTGATTTATTTTTAACAGCCTTTCAGGATAAGCTAGCGGGGACGGACCACAAAGAGAGCGAGGAAAAATAATGGCAGAACGGTTACAAAAAGTGATGGCCGAAGCCGGGATCGCATCCCGCCGGAAGTCAGAAGTCTTGATTACATCAGGGCACGTTCGAGTGAATGGTAAAGCAGTAACGACCCTCGGGGTTAAAGTTGACCCCACTGATCATGTTGAAGTTGATGGCGTGCCGCTGTTGGCTGAAAAACCCGTGTATTATTTGTTTTACAAGCCACGAGGGGTTGTCACCACGGTTCACGATGAAAAGGGTCGTAAGACGGTGATGGACTTCTTTAAGGATGTCCCAGAACGAATCTATCCGGTTGGTCGATTGGATTATGATACATCGGGGCTTTTGATCATGACGAATGATGGTGCTTTGGCTAATCGGTTGACCCATCCGAAGTATGAAGTGAAGAAGACCTACTTGGCTAAAGTCGAAGGTGTCCCAACGAATGCTGATTTGAAACAGTTACGTTTAGGGGTCGAAATTGATGGCCGCAAGACGGCACCGGCTAAGTCGAACTTATTGGATAGTGACCAAAAGAAAAATAACGCCTTAGTCCAATTGACGATTCATGAAGGCCATAACCACCAAGTTAAGCATATGCTAGCGGCCGTGGGACATCCCGTGACGAAGCTGAAACGGGAGCGTTACGGTATCTTAGACTTGCAAAGTTTGCAGCCGGGGGAGTATCGTAAATTAAAGCCAATTGAGATTAGTAAGCTAAAAGGTGAAAGATAGCGCTTGCATTATTGGTCGAAATTGGTTAAACTGTAGTTGTTAAAAAATTTTATATTGGTTCATCTTCAGGGCAGGGTGTGATTCCCGACCGGTGGTTAAAGCCCACGACCTATGAGTCTATAGTGATTTGGTGTAATTCCAAAGCCGACAGTTAAAGTCTGGTATAAAGAAGATCGAGCTTATTTGACATAAACTTGCAAATAACTTGCCCTGATATCGTGAAAACGTTTTCAGTGCGAGCTTTTTTGATGCTTATGGCAATGCGGTTCATTGAAGATGACCCATAGGAGGGTGCGTTATGCAACAAACAACGTTACGCCGACTAGTGGGCATTGCCTTGCTCGGCGCGTGTGCATATATTGTCATGTTACTAGAATTCCCAATCATTCCGATTGCGTCATGGATGAAGATTGATTTTTCGGATATTCCGATTTTAATTGGGTTATTCTTGTACGGAATGGGTGGTGCCTTTGCCATCACACTGGTTAAATTGGTCTTACATTCTGCCACTATGGGCTTTGCGATTCCAGACTTGATTGGTTCGCTAGCTAGTTTCATGGGTTCGGCCATTTTGATCATTGCGTTTGCCATCGTTTTACGGTATTACCATGGTGATCAAAAGTGGCGGATGCCGATTGCCATCGGTTTAGCGACCGTGGGGTTAGTGGTGATCGAGTCGTTAGCTAATTTAACTTTTGTGTTGCCGTTCTATATGCAGGTTATGGGGATGAAACTGAGTGTTTCTTTGAATGCTTTAGTTTTAATTGCCGTGGTGCCGTTCAATCTGATTAAGGGATTGTTAGTGGGCAACGTCTTTTGGTTAGTTTATAACCGCTTGGCGAAATGGCTAGGTAATCAAAACCAATTGATGAGCCGCGTTTAAAAAAACGACAATTTGAAGCGTTAACGTCACTGGCGTTAACGCTTTTTTATGCTATGCTGAAAGCACGATGTTTTTTTGAGAGGACGGTGACCAGCATGTTTGCCGACTATGTTTTATTATTGTTTACGACTGAACCGCGTCGTGCTAAAGCATTATTCAATGTTTGCCGCGGACGGCGAACGGTTTCAACATTATTTGCCGGGTTAACGGCTGATCGGCTGGCTTGGCTTGATAGCTGGCATGGCGTGCCATTAAGTAAATTTGAAGCTGCGGCCGCTGAATTAGTTCAAGCGGGTTGGTTACAGGTTCCGGCACCGGGTTATTTACAAGTGACTCCCGCTGGTGCTGCCCAGCAAACAAAATTAAGGCAGCAGTTATATCAACCAATTGCCTGGACGCAATTTCAGCAAGTGGATGTGCGGCGGTTCAATGTGCTAAATCAATTGGCGTTACAAGTGGTGTCGGAATTCAGTCATCAGGCGAATCGCTACTATCCGGTGACAACCGATCGCGGGATGCAAGCCACCGTTAAGTTGTGGTTTCGACGCTGGCATTCGCCGCAATTAGTGCCACAAGTCGTGGCGGAACTGACTGGCTTTTTGGCGACCTTGCCTAGTCCATTGGCCGATGTCTTTGCCAACAGCTTAACGGGTTTTGACTTTCCGGGTCAGACGGATCAGCAGCTGGCCCAGTTGTTTCAACGAACACCAGTTGAAATTTTAGTGATGCGTAAGGATTTAAATTGTCGTTGGATTGATTGGTTACGGCAACAGCCAACTGGTCCCTTAGCGGCCTTATTGCAGCCGCTGGTTAAAGCTAATCCGGTCAGCGTGAGTGCTTGGCAAACTTATCAAGACTTTAAGCAGGGCGCCAGCTTGGCACAGGTTGCCACGCGGCGGCGCTTAAAAATGAGCACCGTGCGTGAACATTTGTTGGAAGCGGCGATTTTAACCCCAACGTTTCCGTTTGAACAACTATTGCCACCGGAGCTGTGTCAGCTGCTAGCGGCGACTTATGCGCAAACGCCGAGTTTAACACAATGGCGCTTTGAACAAGTTCAAGCAGTAGCGCCTGATTTAGACTTCTTTTATTTTCGACTTTATCAGATAATGAGGTGTCAACGTGCAGCAGACTGAAATTTATCAGCTTCTAAAACAAAAATACGGCTTTGATGAGTTTCGACCAGGTCAATATGACGTTATTAGTGATCTGCTGGCTGGTCAGGATGTACTCGCCGTATTACCGACTGGAACGGGCAAGTCATTGATCTATCAATTTATTGGGACCGTGTTACCAGGTTTAGTGGTCGTGGTTTCACCTTTAATTTCGCTGATGCAAGATCAGGTAGCGCGGCTGAACTATCAGGGTGAAAAGCGGGTGGCGGCCTTAACGTCACAAGTAGACTTCAAGACTCGCCAAACGGTCTTAAATCAGCTGGCTAGTCTGAATTACTTATTCGTCTCACCAGAGATGCTGAAGCAACCCTTAGTTTTGTCAGCGTTACAAACCGTTCAACTGGCCTTATTCGTGGTGGATGAAGCCCATTGTATTTCAACTTGGGGACCAGACTTTCGCCCAGATTATCTCGGCTTGGGGACTCTAAAGCAGCAATTAGATCAGCCACTGACCCTGATGTTAACCGCGACGGCGACTAAAGCTGTTCGCCAAGATATTTTGACGCAAATGCAGGTACCACAAGCTAAAGAAGTGGTTTATTCCGTTAATCGGCCCAATATTTATCTAGCTGTGGAGACGGTCAATGATGAAGCTGATAAGCGGGCCCGGCTACAACAGCTTGTGACGACGACCGCCACACCAGCCATTATTTATTTTAGTTCTAAAAAACAGACTGACTTGATTGCCGATTGGCTACGTGAGACCACGGGCTTACGCGTGGCAGCGTATCATGCGGGGCTATCAGGTGAGAGCCGCTTTAAGATTCAGCAACAGTTTATGGCCGATCAACTGGATATTATCTGTGCCACGTCAGCTTTTGGGATGGGAATCAATAAGGCCGACATTCGATTAGTCGTCCATTACCATTTACCAACGACGTTAGCTGATTATGTGCAAGAAATTGGTCGAGCCGGTCGGGATGATCAGCAGTCTTTAGCGGTGTTACTCTATGCACCGGGGGATGAACAATTGGTTCGTAATCTAAATGATTTAACAGCCGCTAGTGCTAATGAAATCCAGTTAGATTATCAACGGTTTCAACATCATCAAAAACCCATCGATGATTTAGCTCAGGTCTTGCAGTTTTACTGGGAGCACCAGTATTCAGTTGACGCGGTCGTCACACGTTTTAATCAACGGCAACGGGCTAAAGCAACGGAGTTAAACCAACTGATGGCTTACGTCCAGACGACGACTTGTCGCCGGGCAGCAATGCTAGCTTATTTTGATGAACCGGCACCAGCACATACAGCGACCTGCTGCCAACTAGCGGGGAGCGGGTTGCCAGTTACGGCACTAGGCTTACAAGCAACGGTTAAGACGGTCGCGGCAACGGTTACACCGTGGTCAACGGTGTTGGATCAGCTGTTTTTACAAAATTCTTAAAGAAATTGATTAGGCGTTATGTTACAATATTTGATGAAAGTTTTTTGAGGAGGAACACCCTATGAGTCAAAAAAATGATGATAAGCAGTCTCAAGATAAGAAACCTTGGGACAAAACTTTTGAAGACGATCGGGATGATTCGGGCAATTTGTCGCGAACTCAAAAACGTAAGCAAGATAGTAGCAATTCAACGTTAACCACCGTTTTAGTGGTTTTAATTTTGTTGCTCGCCCTAGCGCCCATTGGCTATTTCTTGGTGCGCAAAAATTCGCTCAATAATCCGCAACAGACGGAACAGGTCGCTAGTTCCAGCAAAAAAGCGTCCCGTTCGACCGTCGCTAAAGCCTCTTCAAAAGCCGCTGCCAAAAAAAGCCAGTCGGTGGCAGCCGCTAAGAAAAAAGCAGCCGCTAAAAAGAAAAGTAGTCTAGCAGTTGCCAGTTCCAAAACCAAGGCTAACTCAACCAGTAGTGCTAGTACCACTGATGAAAGCAGCAGTTCCGCGAGTACGGCTAGTAGCAGTAGTTCGCAAAAGAGCAGCAGTTCATCAGCCACTGGTAGTAAGTATGTAACGGTTGAAGCTGGTCAAGGGGTTTATCGGGTTGCAACCAATGCTGGAATTTCAGTTGATAAGTTATTAGAACTTAATGGGTTGTCGTCCGGTTCAACCATTTCGGCTGGTCAACGGTTACGTGTCCGTTAAAAAACACGATTTTTAAATTGTGAGGGGTATTGTTAAATGGCTAAACAAGCATTACAAGTTGCCATTGATGGCCCAGCTTCAGCTGGTAAGAGCACCGTTGCCAAATTAGTCGCCAAGCAGTTTGGCTATATCTATGTGGATACTGGTGCAATGTATCGGGCCGTGACTTATTGGGCGATGCACCACCAAGTTTCCTTGACGGATGAAGCCGCGGTCGCAGCGTTAATGCAAACATTAACGATTAGCTTCAAACCGGGGGAACCTGATCAGTTGGTCTTTGCTAACGATCAGGAGATTACCATGGCAATTCGGCAACCGGATGTCACGAATAACGTGTCAACGATTGCCGCTTTACCAAAAGTACGGGAGATTTTGACGGAACAGCAACGTCGGATTGCGGCGGCTGGTGGGATTGTAATGGATGGCCGCGATATTGGGTCAACCGTCTTACCTCATGCTGAAGTTAAGATTTTCTTAGTGGCTTCTGCCGCTGAACGTGCCAAACGCCGCTATGCGGAAAATATCCAAAAGGGTATCGACACACCCTTAGCCCAATTACAGGCTGAAATTGAATTGCGGGATCATAAAGATTCAACCCGTAAAGTGTCACCGCTGACGCAGGCAACTGATGCGGTCTTAGTCGATACGACGCCTATGTCGATCGATCAAGTAGTTGAAACCATTGCCAATATTATAAAAAAACAAAGTTCAACAATCTAAATTGCATTAGTTAATGCTTTTAGCTAGCTTTTTATTGCGTTTTCAGCTATGATATAGGTTAGAGTTATTGTTGACAGGAGGAAATTTGCATGAGTGAAAATGAAAACAGTCAAAATGAGAAAAACGAACTTTTAGACGCTTTAAATAGCGTTGAAGAAGTGAACGTCGGTGATGTAGTTAAGGGTGAAGTCTTAGCTATTGACGATGACAAGCAAGTTATCGTTGGGATCCAAGGTACCGGGGTTGAAGGGGTCGTTCCTTTGAAGGAACTTTCAACGCAACGGGTTGAAGATGTCAACGAAGTCGCTAAAGTTGGCGACGTCTTAGACTTGGTTGTAATTTCTCGGATTGGTACCGATAAAGAAAACGGCAGTTACTTACTGTCACATCGTCGGTTAGAAGCTCGCAAAGTTTGGGACGATGTT
The DNA here is from genome assembly GCF_005405105.1 of Lactiplantibacillus dongliensis. Lineage (GTDB taxonomy): Bacteria > Bacillota > Bacilli > Lactobacillales > Lactobacillaceae > Lactiplantibacillus > Lactiplantibacillus dongliensis. Next base: position 16,340 of record NZ_BJDK01000013.1, on the reverse strand, counting down.
GAAAAAGAATACGAAGCAGGTCATACGATCAAAGCACCTGTAACGCAAGTAGTTAAGGGTGGCTTAGTGGTTGATGCCGGTGTTCGTGGTTTTATCCCAGCCTCTATGATTGATGATCATTATGTTGAAGACTTGAGCGCTTACAAGGGTCAAGAACTTGAACTTAAGATCATTGAAATCGAACCTAGCGAAAACCGTTTGATCTTGTCACACCGTGCCGTTGTTGAAAAGCAACGCGAAGCACAACGGGCTGAAGCCTTACAAACGTTACAAGCTGGCGAAATCGTTACTGGTAAAGTTGCTCGTTTGACGAACTTCGGTGCCTTTGTTGACCTTGGTGGCATTGATGGGTTAGTTCACGTTTCCGAAATTTCATTCGAACGTGTTGAAAAGCCTGCTGATGTTTTGAAGGTTGGTCAAGAAGTTAAGGTCAAGATCTTATCTGTTGACGCTGATCGCGAACGGGTTTCATTATCGATCAAAGCAACCTTACCAGAACCTTGGGATGGTATTGAAGAAAAAGCCCCTCAAGGTGCTGTACTTGATGGGAAAGTTAAACGTTTAACTAGCTTTGGGGCCTTCGTTGAAGTCTTCCCTGGTGTTGAAGGTTTAGTTCATATTTCTCAAATTTCACATCAACACATTGCAACACCTAACGATGTTTTGAGTGTTGGTCAAGAAATCAAGGTTAAGGTCTTAGATGTTCGTCCAGACGAAAAACGCTTGGCATTATCAATCAAGGCTTTGGAAGAAAAGCCACAAGCATCTGAAGGCGAAAATGAAAACCGCGGTAACAACAATCGTGGCGGTAACAATAACCGTCGCAACAACCGTTCAAACCGTTCCGCAAGCGAACGTTCAACGGCTAATGCCCCAGAAGAATCAACTGGTTTCACATTAGGTGATTTGATCGGTGACGAATTGAAGAATGCCGAAAACAACAATGATGAAAAATAATTGTCGTTAAGTTAAAAAATACCCTTCAAGCTTGTCTTGAAGGATATTTTTTTATGATTTTTAGTGCAAGGGAGGAATTTTAATGCCAAAACCAGTTGTCGCCATTGTTGGGCGGCCAAACGTCGGTAAATCCACTATTTTTAATCGGATTGCCGGTGATCGGATTTCTATCGTCGAAGATACCCCTGGGGTAACTCGCGATCGGATCTATGCGAATAGTGAATGGTTAGGTCAAAAGTTCAGTATGATTGATACTGGTGGGATCGATATTGATGATGCCCCCTTTATTAAACAAATTACAGAACAGGCTGAAATTGCCATTGATGAAGCTGATGTGATTATTTATCTCGTCAGTGTCAAAGAAGGCGTGACTGATGCCGATGAACACGTGGCGCAGATTTTATATCGGTCAGATAAGCCAGTTGTTTTAGCAGTCAATAAAGTTGATAATCCAGAAATGCGGAGTGAAGTTTATGACTTCTATTCCTTAGGCTTTGGCGATCCATACCCGATTTCAGGGGCACACGGCTTAGGCTTGGGTGATTTATTGGATGCTGTCGTGAAGAACTTTCCGGATTCCACGGGTGAAGACGAACCAGGAACGATTCGCTTTAGTTTGATTGGTCGCCCCAATGTTGGAAAATCATCAATTGTGAATGCCTTATTAGGTGAAGACCGGGTCATTGTATCGGATGTTGCGGGGACAACGCGTGACGCGATTGATACGAAGTTTACCGATGAAGATGGCAATCGTTTTGTGATGGTCGATACGGCCGGTATTCGTAAAAAGGGTAAAGTCTACGAAAATACGGAACGTTACAGTGTCATGCGGGCTTTAAAGGCGATTGATAATAGTGATGTGGCGTTGTTTGTCATTAATGCGGACGAAGGGGTTCGTGAACAAGACAAGCGGGTTGCGGGCTATGCCCATGAAGCTGGTAAAGCGATTATTATCGTGGTCAATAAGTGGGACTTGGTTAAGAAGGACAATCACACGATGCAAGAGTTCGAAGCTTATGTCCGTGATGAATTCGTCTATTTGGCTTATGCGCCAATTATCTTCGTTTCAGCTAAGACGAGCCAACGTTTGGGACAGTTGCCAGCCTTGATCCAAAAGGTCAGCCTGAACCATTCACGGCGGATTCAATCATCCGTCTTAAACGATGTCATTATGGATGCAATTGCCATGAATCCGACCCCCAGTGATAACGGGAAACGGTTGCGGGTGTACTATGCGACCCAAGTGGCAATTCAGCCACCGACCTTTGTTGTCTTCGTTAATGACCCCGATATGATGCATTTTTCATATGAACGCTTCCTTGAAAATCAGATTCGGAATGCCTTTGATTTTACTGGGACGCCAATTCATATGATCGAACGGCGGCGTAAGTAGGCAAAACCGCGCGAAACCGGCATTTTAGCATAAGAATTTAAAGTTGTAAACGATTATTACTCAAATCTTGAATTTTAATCGAAAACCTTAAAAAAGCTTGCTATTACAGCATTCCTATGCTATCTTTGAACAAGAAATGATGCTTGTCATCGTTTCTCTCATTTTTGGACCACTCAAAAATGATCATCTGGATGTACGTACTTAAATACATACATCTTCACTCTGTAAAGGGGAGGTGAATCAAACATGGCAAACAAAGCTGAATTAGTTAACAACGTTGCTGCGGCAACTAACTTAACTAAGAAAGACGCAACTGCTGCAGTCGATGCAGTTTTTGCATCAATCCAAGAAACCCTTGCAAAGGGCGAAAAAGTTCAACTGATTGGATTTGGTAACTTCGAAGTACGTGAACGTGCCGCTCGTAAGGGCCGCAACCCACAAACTGGTCAAGAAATCCAAATTCCTGCAAGCAAAGTACCTGCATTTAAGCCAGGGAAAGCTTTAAAGGACGCAGTTAAATAATTTCCTTAAAGTGTAAACTTTTAAGTCAGCATAACAACCGTTATGCTGGCTTTTTTGTGTTGGTTTGCGTTATGATAGTTAGTCGAGCTGTCAGAATGTGAGCACGACCGGGTTGCCCGTGAGCATTGCCTAGCTAACCCAGTTGACCGGTGAACTTCCGGTCGGGTGGGTTAGCGTAGCAAGCGGAGTGGGCAGGTCGTGCGAACACGTTTCAGCAACTAAGTAATCAACAGGGCCTTGAACCAAAGTCCCCAATCAATTCACAACAAAGGATGGGTGCCATGACTTATTCAGAAAAAATGCTCGCTGCCTTATCAAATGGTCAACTAGAAACGGCGAACAAACACTATGCGTGGGCGTTGCGCAAAGATGATGATGACACACTTTATAGTTTAGCTGAGGAATTATACGGCCTAGGCTTTTTAAAACAAGCGACCCGGATTTATAAAAAATTATTAGCGAAGTACCCGGATGAAGATAGTTTACGGACTAGTTTAGCCGATATTGCCATTGATGAAGACGATACCGATTTGGCATTGGACTACTTGCACCAAGTTAAGCATGATTCGCCAGCGTATGTGCAAGCCTTGTTAGTTGAGGCTGACTTGTATCAAACGCAGGAATTATTTGAAGTTAGTGAACAAAAGTTAGTTGAAGCGTACCGGATCGATCCGGATGAACCGATTGTTGAATTTGCTTTAGCCGAATTTTACTTCTTGATCCGTAACTATAACAAAGCAGTTCGATTCTATCTGGACTTAATCAAACAAGGACAATTAGAAATCTCTAAAGTTAATTTGGTAGAACGGCTGGGGGTATCCTATGCGGAATCCGGCCACTTTGAACAAGCGGTCGGTTACTTGGAACAAATCAAACCGGCCAAGCTCACGCCGGATAGTCAGTTCGAGCTGGGCTTTACGTACCTCCAATTAGACGAGCCGCGTAAAGCTATTGACGTGTTCAATAAATTACGAGAACAAGATTCGCAATATGCCTCCATTTATCCGTACTTGGCAGAGGCTCAAGAAAAGCTAAATCAATTGGATAAAGCTTTAATGACCTTACAAGAAGGCTTGGCTGTGGATCAGTACAATGAGCAGCTTTACTTACAAACGGCGCGGATTGCCTTGAAGCTGGACGATCAAGATCTAGCTGAGAAGTATTTGCGGGAAGGGTTGAGTATCGATCCTGATAACTTGACGACGGTCTTGGAATTATCCAACTTGTTAGTACAACAGGAACGGTACCAAGATAACGTGGCCTTATTGGATCAATACTTGCAAAGTAATGAATTTGATCCGCAATTTTACTGGAATTTGGCGGTCTCGAATGCGCATTTGGATCACTTCAAGGCAGCGCGCGACAATTACTTGGCGGCCTACCCGTTCTTTGAACATAATGAAGACTTCTTGAAGCCGGCGATTTACTTCTTCCGAGAAGCGGGGATGGCTGACGAGACGGTCGCAGCGTTACGGAATTATCTGGCGATTGAACCAGATGATGGTGCGATGGTGGCAATGCTCGAAGATTTTGAAGACCAAGGTTATTAATGTTGAAAATGCTTACATTTTTGGTAAAATAAGGTTAATCGGCTGTGAATGGATTGATCACGGCTAAAAATCAAGGCTCAGCACGGGTTACGGGTAATTGACCTCCTGATGTAATGAGTGATTTAGGGGGAATTTATTTGAAAGTAGCTTTAATTGCGTCGGACTTAGATGGGACTTTTTTACGCGATGATCATGATTTTGACCATGCCCGCTTCCAGGCACAACTAGATCAAATTAATGCCAACGGGCAACATTTCGTCGTGGCTAGCGGTAATCAGCTGCAACACTGCATCGATGTTTTTGATGGGATCCAAGGCGAATTAACCTATGTCGCTGAAAATGGTGGCCTAGTCATCGATAATCACGGGCACGTCTTACATGAAAGTGTGCTAACCCCGCCAGTTCTAGCAGAATTATTGGCGTTTGTCGGTACCGAACCGGCTTTGGCGGGGGCGGGCATGTCGTTGTCCGGTAAGCAAGCAGCTTATATTCGGCCAATCGATGATAGTGACTTGATGCGGTACTTCTTAAGTAACATCGCAGTGGTGGCTGATTTAGCAACGGTGGATGATCATATCTATAAAGCGACCTTCAGTTGGGACAATCAGGATATCAATCAGCAAGCTGCCATCATTAATCAGCATTTTAAAGGGCGTTTACGGGCTACTGTCAGTGGGGGTAATGGCTTAGACGTCATTAACCCTAATGTGAATAAGGCGCAAGGTTTGGCCTATTTGCAGCAACGATGGCAAGTCCCTTTCAGTCGCACGGCGGCGTTTGGGGATAATGGTAATGATTTAGAGATGTTGCGTGAAGCTGAATATAGCTTTGCAATGCGCAATGCCATTGCTCCCGTTAAAGCCATGGCGACTTATCAGACTCGATTAGATAACAATCATGATGGGGTCTTGCACGAAATTGATGCGTTAATTTAAAAAAATTGGGCTTGGCTAACTTAGCTGGGCCCAATTTTTTATCGTTTTTAGCGCTTCACCCCTGCACCGCCAGCCCGTTGTCTGCTAAAATGAAAAGGATAAGTGGTTTTAACTTTAAGGAGGAATTGTATTTTGGCAAACGTAAAAGTAATTGTAGCCGGCTACAAAGGTCGGATGGGTAGCACGGCTGCTCAAATGGTCATCGATAACGCTGATTTTGATCTGGTGGGCGTTTACGATGCCCGTTCAAAGGACCAAAACTTAGGGGAAGATGCGCGTTTTAGTGGTCAAGACGTCCCCGCCTTTCATGATTTAACCACCATTAAGACGGACGCCACGGTTTGGATCGACTTTACGATTCCAACGGCGGTATATGAAAATGCTAAGTTCGCCATTAATCACGGTATTTCACCGGTGATTGGGACGACTGGGATGACTGATGAACAAGTTGCTGATTTACAAAAATTGGCGAAGGCTAAGCAGGTCGGGGGCTTGATTGCCCCTAACTTTGGGATTAGTGCCGTCTTGTTGATGCAGTTTGCTCAACAAGCAGCGAAATACTTCCCAGATGTTGAAATCATTGAAATGCACCATGATGATAAGATCGACTCACCTAGTGGGACGGCCATCAGCACGGCCAAGAAGATTGCGGAAGTGCGCAAACCCAAGCAACAAGGCAACCCGGACGCTACGGAAACCTTACCTGGGGCTCGTGGTGCGGAATATGAAGGCATGCGGATTCACGCGGTACGGTTACCAGGCTTAGTTGCGCATGAAGAAGTCATGTTTGGCAGCCCTGGTGAAGGCTTAACGATTCGGCAAGACTCATTTGACCGGATTTCGTTTATGACCGGGGTTAAAGTGGCGGTTGGTAAGATTAACCAATACCATGAATTAATGATTGGCTTGGAAAACTTACTATGATTTTGACACAATTACCAACGGCTTTTCAGCAGGCAAGACCAATTATTGAGACGATTGAAGCGGCTGGTTACGAGGCTTACTTTGTTGGTGGTGGTGTACGGGACACGATCCTAGGTAAACCGTTGCACGATGTCGATATCGCGACGAGTGCGTTTCCGGCGGAGGTCAAAGGGCTATTCAAACGAACGGTCGATACGGGCATTGAACATGGTACCGTGATGATTTTAGATCACGGCACGGGCTATGAAACGACGACCTTTCGGACGGAATCCGGCTACCAAGACTATCGGCGCCCCGATAAGGTGACCTTTGTCCGGTCGTTAAAAGAAGATTTAAAGCGGCGTGACTTCACGATTAATGCGTTGGCGATGCGGGCAAACGGTGAAGTGATTGATTTGTTTGATGGCTTGGCTGATTTAAAGGCCGGTGTTTTGCGGGCTGTTGGGGTCGCTGAGGATCGCTTTCATGAAGATGCGCTGCGGATGATGCGGGCGGTACGCTTTGCCAGTCAATTAGACTTTACGATTGAGCCACAGACCCAGCAAGCCATTACTGACAATGCAGCTTTGTTAACCAAGATTGCTGTTGAACGGACGCGGGTCGAATGGGAAAAGCTGTTAATGGGCCAACAACCGCAGCGTGGCTTGCAAGCACTGTTGGATACGGCACTGTACCGGTATATGCCACAGATGGCTGATCAACAAGCGATGCTGCAACGATTAATCGACTTACCAGCTTGGCAGTTACCAACGATTGAAAGTACGTGGACGTTACTCGCTTGGTTAATGGATTTACCTAATCAGGCCGCGATTCGTCATTTGTTGAAAGCTTGGAAGACCAGTAATGATTTGATTGACCATGTGAGTGCTGCGTGGCTAGTCGTTAGCTCGCTTAAGCAACGTGGTCAGCTAACTCCTAGCGAATTGTTTTCTGCGGGCGCAGCGGCCTTGAAAACGGCTAATACGGTCGCTAACTTGCTAGGCTTTGGGCAACCACAGGCAGAACTAACAGCGGCCTATGCTGCATTGCCGATCCAAGATAAGCATGAGCTGGCGATTAATGGCGGTGACTTATTACGGCAACAGCTGACGACGCCAGGCCCGCAAATGGGACAGATCTTAGCACAACTCTTGCACGCGGTGGTCATAGGTCAAGTGAAGAATGAATCAGCTGATTTGCTTGATCTGGCACGTATGATAGCGGATACAAAAAACGATTGATATTTTCTATAAATCTGTTACGATTATATTGAAACTAATTCAATGAGGTGATCGCAAATGGAAAGAGCACTAGAAGCGTTAAAGTTTTATTTTCGGAATGGCGATACTTGGGTTGTGAACCATCAAGACATTTCAGACCTTTGGATTGGCCGGGTTACCACCAGTTATGGTCGCATCAAGGGTGGCAAGATGACGGTGATTCATCCCTGTCACTCGTTTAAAGCAGAATTTGAACCAGATGCGGATGCTGTCGACCCTGATACAACTTACTTATCTTCCGTGACAAGTGGGATGTTTGAACGGGTCACTCATTATCAAGATATTGAAAAGCTCGATATTTTGTTTGGTGACGAACGGGGCAGCGAACAAGTTTACTTGCCATTCAAGCCTAAAGACGTGGACGGGATTGATAACATCTATCAAACCAGTTCAATTGCTAAAGACGGTAAACTTCATTTAGTTGTTGAAACCGATCGGACAGTCTTAGACGTCTATGGGGCGTAAAATTAACTGAAACTTTAAAAAGCCACTCAACGGTTAACGCCGGTGGGTGGTTTTTGTTGCTGGTGATAATCTAAATACGGTTAAATGGGGTTAGTTGGATTAGGTCGCCATGTTGGTTGGACCGGCATCTTAGAAACTGACCGGCAGACAGCAAGTTTAACTAGTACCAAGCGTCCGCTTAAGTTAACGTTGGCCGAACCAACATTGGCAAATTGAAGCCAAGTTTGCTAGTTGTGTTTTTACGCATTTCTAGCTAAGATAGAATGTAATTGAAGTTAAGGGGTGGATAGTAAGGTATGCAAACATTAAGAGCAGAAAATCTGACCCGGACTTATGGTGAGAAAACGTTATTCAAAGATATTTCGTTTATCGTGAATGAGCATGATCGGATTGGCGTGATCGGCGTCAATGGTTCCGGAAAGACGAATTTATTGGATGTCCTCGCGGGGGTGACGGCGCCTGAAGCCGGTCAACTCGTGAAACCTAAAAATTATGAAATCGGGTATTTGACCCAACAGCCGGACTTGAACGAAGAGTTAACCGTGTTAGATGCGGTTTTGGCAGGTAGTCAGCAAGTCTTTAAAACCATTCGGCACTATGAACAAACGTTAGCGGACTATGCTGACCGACCAGAAGATCCGGCAACGGAAAAAGCATATATGGCCGCGGAAACACGGATGAACCAAGAAGACGCTTGGAATGCTGAAAGTGATGTCAAAACAATTTTGACGCAACTGCATTTAACCGATTTGACCCAAACCGTGAAGACGTTATCGGGTGGTCAACGTAAACGGGTCGGGTTAGCCCAAGTTTTAATTCAGTCGCCCGACTTATTATTGTTGGATGAACCGACCAACCATTTGGATTTTGATTCCATCGAATGGCTAGAAACGTATTTGGCAGCTTATAAAGGGGCCTTGATTGTGGTTACCCATGATCGCTACTTCTTAGACCAAGTAGCCAATCAAATGTTTGAGCTGTCGTTTGGGGAACTGTATAAATATACGGGGAACTATCAAGACTATGTGCAAGCCAAAGCCGAACGGGTTGCCCGCGATGTCACGGCTGAACATAAGCAGCAACAGTTATATAAAAAAGAATTGGCATGGATGCGGGCTGGCGCGCCAGCCCGGAGTACGAAACAGCAAGGCCGGATTAATCGGTTTAATGATTTAAAAGATAATTTAAATACCTTGCAAGTTGACCATGATGTGGATATTTCACTGGGGCAGCAACGTTTAGGTAAGAAAGTCATTGAATTAAAACACGCGAGTCTGAGCTTTGATGGTCAACCGATTTTAAAAGACTTTTCGATGCTCATTCAGGCGCATGATCGTATCGGTATCACCGGGTTGAATGGGGCTGGTAAGTCCAGCCTGTTGAACGTAATTGCTGAACGGCTCCCACTTGACAGCGGTACCGTGACCATCGGCGAAACCGTCAAAATGGCTTATTATACGCAACAGACCGAACCGATTCCAGGCGATAAGCGGATTATCAATTATTTGCAAGAAGTTGGTGAAAATGTTGTCAATAAACAAGGCGAGCATGTTTCGGTCACGGAATTATTAGAAGAATTCCTCTTTCCCCGCTCGATGCATGGGACTTTAATTCGAAAGCTATCGGGTGGCGAAAAACGGCGGTTGTATTTATTAAAACTCTTAATGCAACAGCCGAACGTCTTATTATTAGATGAACCGACGAACGATTTAGATATCGGTACGTTAACTGTTTTGGAAAGTTATTTGGCTGATTTTGCTGGGACGGTCATTACGGTCTCTCATGACCGCTATTTCCTTGATAAGGTTGGGACGAAACTCTTGATCTTTGATGGTAAGGGCCAGATTGAACGGTATGCTGGGCGGTTCTCGAGTTACTTAAAGGATCAAAAAGTCGCCGAGAAACCAGCGACGACCAAAGCGAAGACCGCGCCAAAAGCGGCCGCAACTAAGCCGGCTGATCCGAAAGAAAAAGTGAAGCTGACTTACGCGGAACAATTAGAGTACGACAAAATCGAAGGCGTTATTGAGAAACTCGATGCGCACAAGAGTGAAGTGGAACAAGCCATGGCTGACAATGCTAGTGATTATGGCAAGTTAGCTGATCTACAAAAAGACCTCACGGCGACGGAAACGTCGATTGATGAGAAAATGGACCGCTGGGATTATTTAAGCCAATTTGCGGAGGCCTGAAAGGATGACACGCATGTTAGAAGATGCTTACTTACAATTAGCGCGTGATATTTTAGATCACGGGACTTACAAAGATGATCGCACTGGGACCGGAACCTATAGTCTTTTTGGCTACCAGATGCGGTTTGATTTAAGCCAGGGTTTTCCATTATTGACGACTAAAAAAGTTCCGTTTGGCTTAATTAAAAGTGAATTATTGTGGTTTTTGCATGGCGACACGAATATTCAATACCTCTTGCAGCACCACAACCATATCTGGGATGAATGGGCCTTTAAGAATTGGGTCACCAGCGATGCCTATACGGGCCCTGATATGACGAACTTTGAACATCGGCGCTTGGATGATCCGGCTTTTAAGCCGGTCTATCAAGCACAGATGCAGGCGTTTGATGATCAAATCTTAACTGATGATGCTTTTGCTGCTAAGTTCGGTAATTTAGGGGATGTCTATGGTGCGCAATGGCGGCATTGGCAGACGCGTAACGGTCAGGCGATTGATCAAATTGCTAATGTGGTTGCGATGATTAAGCAACATCCTGATTCGCGGCGGTTGATCGTTTCAGCTTGGAACCCAGAAGATGTCCCGAGTATGGCGTTGCCACCTTGCCACACGTTATTTCAGTTTTATGTGGCGGATGGTAAGCTGAGTTGCCAATTATATCAACGTTCAGGTGATGTCTTCTTAGGGGTGCCGTTTAATATTGCCAGTTATGCGTTATTGACGCATCTAGTGGCGAAAGCGACCGGTTTACAAGTTGGTGAATTTGTTCACACGTTGGGCGATGCGCATATCTATACGAATCATCTTGACCAAGTCAAAGAACAGTTAACACGGCAGCCGAAAGCGGCGCCACAATTAGTTTTGAGTGATCGGCCAGCTGATTTATTCGATACGCAAATGAGTGACATTCAGTTGACCGGCTATGATCCAGCACCAGCGATCAAAGCACCAGTCGCAATTTAGGAGGCAACGATGATTGCATTAATCTGGGCCCAAGATCAGCACGGCTTAATCGGCGCTAATGGCCAGTTACCGTGGCACTTGTCAGCCGACCTAAAACGGTTTAAACGACTGACCTTGAATCACACGATTGTGATGGGGCGTAAAACGTTTGCTGGATTCCCAAGGCCGCTACCGCATCGGCAAAATGTGGTCTTGTCACGGCAAGCCCTAGACTTACCGGCCGGGGTTCAACAGTTACCTAACCTGGAGGCACTCTGGGCGTTACAGGCGGCCCATCCTGATGAGGTCATCTTCGTAATTGGCGGGGCAACTGTTTTTGAGGCAGTCTTGCCCCACGCCGATTATTTGTATCGGACCCTCATTACGGGTGACTTTACGGGTGATACTTGGATGCCAGCGATTGATTATGATCAGTGGCAGCTGACCCATCACGAGCTTGGGGTGCGCGATGCCAAAAACACCTTAGAATATCAGTTTGATGATTTTAGTCGTCGTAAAATCAACGGCAAATCGTGAAACTAAGCGGTTTTTCTGCTATACTAAGAGCATTAATTTTATTGTGAGGATTGGCTAATTCTTACAAGACTAAGAAAGCGTGGCAAAGTATGACGAAAATCAAGATTGTGACCGATTCTTCGGCAAATTTAACGGACGCCGAGGTTCAAAAATACGATATTACCGTGATTCCGTTGTCCGTCATGATCGATGGCACAATTTATATTGAAGATGAAACAATTACGCGGGAAGAATTCATTGAAAAGATGGGTACCGCGAAATCATTACCCAAGACCAGCCAACCGGCACTAGGTACGTTTATCGAAACTTTTGATAAGCTTGGTGCGGATGGGGCTAGCGTGGTCTGCATCAATATGCTGGAAGCTATTTCTGGTACGGTGCATACGGCGGAACAAGCGGCTTCGATTACGAAGACTGATGTAACTGTAATTGATGCCCGGACGACTGATCGGGCGATGGCCTTTCAAGTGGTCGCGGCCGCTAAACTGGCGCAAGCGGGTGCTGATAAGCAAGCCGTGATTGACCAAGTGCATGCGACTCAGGCACATACCAACTTATTTATGGGCGTTATGACCTTAAATAATTTAGTTGCCGGTGGCCGTATCAGTCGATTGACTGGCGCTATCAGTACATTGTTAAACGTCAAGATTGCGCTGGAAGTTGACGACGGGTCTTTAGATGTGAAGATGAAAGGTCGCGGCGTCAAAGCCATTAATAAATTCTTTGATAAAGTGATTGAAGATATTATCCAAACGCCGAATGTGGTTGAAGTGGCTATTTCACACGTGGGTGCCACCGAACGGGTCGAAGGCTACAAACAGCGCTTACAAGCAGCATTACCAAGCTTGAAAGTTAGTGTCCAGCCAACGGTGCCGATTATTGCAACGCACGGTGGTCCCGGGGCGTTTGCGGTTGAATATCATACGCAAGCACAAGCTTAAAGTGGAGGGGCAGGGCGCGGTTGCGACCGCCCCTTTTTCTTATTGCGGTTGAATCGATAGGATCAGTAAAAAAAGAAAGGTGCTGAACGCACATGCATAAACTCTGGGAAGCACTGAAAGTAGTGCTCATTGTGGCGGTGATTGCGGGTGGTGCTTTTTGGGGATTGAACCATGTCTTACACCCGAGTTCGACAACGACTTCAACAACCCAAACGGCTAGTTCCAAAAAAGCGGCTAAAACTGCACACAAAAAACGGTTAAAGTTAGTGGCAGTCGGCGATTCGCTAACTGAAGGTATTGGCGACGAAAAGGAAGGCGGCTATGTTGGTCAAATTAAACAAACTTTGACTAGTAAGCAGCATCTAACCGTCACCACGACGAACGCCGGTAAATCTGGTGATCGGAGTGACCAAATCTTAGCACGTGTCAATAAATCGACGACGCTTCAACACCAAATTGCGGCGGCGGATGTCTTAACGGTCACCGTTGGCGGCAATGACCTCTTACAAACCTTGGAAGGGTCCATTACTTCCAATAATACGGCTAAAAACAATAGTACGGTGGCGAAGGCGCAAACGACGTATGCCGCGAAGTTAACCAAATTATTTAATCGGTTACGGCAGTTAAACCCCAACGCCTCACTATTTGTCTTTAGTATTTATAATCCAATCTACGTCAACTTTCCAAATGTGACGGCGATTACGGATTATGTCCAGCAATGGAATGAGCAGACGCAAACGACGCTTGACCACTATCAAAAGGCCTACTTCATGAGTATTAATACCGTGATGTCACATGGTCAATACAAGACGGCCGCCGAGATTGCCAAGTTGAAGCAAGCGTCTAACAGCACATCCTTAACGAACTTGACCAATGCGACGCAGATTAATGCGGCCGTGGCGGCTGAGTCTAAGGACAATAATTTGATTTCTAATAATGATAATTTCCATCCGAATAAGCGGGGCTATCACGTCTTTACCAGTAAGCTGTATCAGACGATGATGGCGCATCCGGCATGGTTATTGAAAAAGTAAAGGGGGACGTCTAAATGCGTGAAGCACAACGAAAAACTAAGGACACGCAGCCCAAACAGCCGAACGGCCCAGTTAATCTCTGGAAATGGGTCGCCATCATCTTGATTGCGCTTATTCTGGGTTTGGGGGCTTACATGGGGACACAAATTTTGCGGTCGCCAAGCGAGACTCAAACCGTCAATACGGCGAGTGGTAACGATGCCGCGAGTGTGCCGATTAAGATGAATCGCCAGCAGTTAAATGCGTTGGCGGCTTATTATCTGACTGATTTTCAAAAGGGTCAGGAATTGAAGTACCGCTTTGTGGTTCGATCAGATGCGGCGTACTTGCTGGGGACGACCAAAGTGCTTGGTCAAAACGTGTCATTTGTGATCACGATGCAGCCGAGTGTGATTAGTAACGGGAATATCTCGTTGAAAGCGACTAAGCTGTCCGTTGGGACGATGTCGATTCCGATTAGTTTCGTCATTAATTACATTAATAATAACTATAAGATTCCTAAGTGGGTCAAATTGAGCGCCAAGCACAAGACGATTGATTTGTATTTGAATAAATTAGTTGGCAAGCATGATGTTCGCTACAGCGTGGATAAGCTGGACCTAGCTGGCAATCAATTCAATTTTGAAATGCATATTCCTAAACGCAACTAAGAGTGAGGTGCACCATGCACAGAACGTTTTATCAGTATTTGATGACCCAACGAAATCCTGACAGCACCGAAGCCGTGGCTGAATTCGCGAATAACGCGTTTTTTGACCAATCGTTTCCTAAGCAGAGTCAAGATTTCCATGAAGTCTCACAATATTTAGAATTAAATGCCGGCTATTTACCATCAATGACCATATTTGATGACGCTTGGCAGGCCTATTTAGCAAGTGAAGCTTAGGCTAATTTAGTCAGGAAAGAGGATTTTTGGGATGGCCAAAGAAACAAAGGAAACCGCTCCAGAGCAACAGCCGGTTAATCCACATTTAAAGTCAAAAGCCAAGCGCCCGAAACGACGCGTGGGTTTATGGACGTATATTATTTCAATCGTGGTGGCGTTAGGTATCGGGATTGGTGGGACCTATTGGCTCATCGGTCGTTCGGTGAACCAACAGCTAGCTAATATGCAACAGACCAGTACCGCCATGAAAAAGATTCAATCGGTGTACGCCACGATTAGTCAGAACTATTATCAGCCGGTTAATGAAAATAAGCTGGCAAATGGGGCGATTAATGGGATGGTCAATTCCCTCGGTGATAAGTTCTCCGAATATATGGATAAGAGTGAAACCGAAAGCTTGAATGATACGATCGACAGCTCTTTCTCAGGGATTGGTGCGCAAGTTCAAAAGTCTGGGAGCTATATCCAGATTATTTCACCAATTGCGGGGACCCCAGCGAAAAAAGTGGGCTTAAAACCAAAAGACATTATCAAAAAAGTCAATGGTAAGTCGATTGCTGGTAAGACCTTGACGCAGGCCGTTAACTTGATGCGTGGTAAGGTTGGCACGACGGTGAAATTAACTGTTGAACGGGCTGGCAAGCCCTTTACGGTTAGCTTGAAGCGGGCTAAGATTCCAGTCACGACGGTCGATTACAAGTTAGTCGGCGGGAAAAAGAAGATTGGGTATATCACCGTTTCGACGTTCTCAACCAACACTGCTAAAGAATTCAAGACCGCGTTAAAAGCCTTGGATAAAAAGGGCGCCAAGAAACTCGTTATTGACATGCGCGGTAATCCGGGCGGCTTAATGACGGCGGCGTTGAAGATGGCCTCGATGTTCTTGAAAAATGGCAAGACCATTATGCAAGTGCAAGCACGCGACGGTCAAGCTGAAAAGTATGTCGCAGGTAAGAAGTACGATGGCGGTTATAAAGAAACCAAGCCAACCACAGTCTTAATTGATGGTGGGAGTGCTTCCGCCGCTGAAATCTTCTCGGCAGCCTTGCATCAGTCGGCAGGCGTGAAGTTAGTTGGGTCACAATCTTATGGTAAAGGGACCGTTCAAACCGTCTCAACTTTTAGTGATAAGACCGAAATGAAGATCACCGTTGCCAAATGGTTGACGCCAAATGGGACGTGGATCAACAAGAAAGGTTTGACTCCGACTGTCAAAGCCAATGAACCAAGTTACGCCAGCTTGACGGTCTTGAGTAAAGTCAGTGATTTACAAGCAGGTCAGGTCAACGATAATATCAAGACATTGCAACAATATCTTAAGGCCATGGGTGACTTTAAAGGTCGTGCGAATGGGTACTTTGGGGCCTCAACGACCCAAGCGCTGAAGCATTATCAGAAGAAAGCCAAATTGACTGTTACGGGTAAAGTTGATAAAAAGACATTGACTAAGTTGGAAGTGCAATTAGCACAGAAGATTAGTGATCATGATCGGGCTTATAATGCTGCGATGAAACTGATGTCTAAATAAAGCTAGTGAAAAGTCTGGAATTATTTCCAGACTTTTTTCTTTGGACTTTAACCGTCAAGCTGTGATCATTAATGAATGTTCTTATCAGAAATGAATGATATAGGATTGTTTATCATTGATAGTATAAAGTAAAAGTTAAATAAAGCTTAAATCGGTCGTCACTAAATTAGCCGATGACTGCAAAAAAGACCTGATGATAAAGTGAACCCCCAAGGTTGGACAGAAAAATCCAATTTTGGGGGTTTCATTTATGAGTAAATTTAATTTCGATTTT
>NZ_BJDK01000012.1 GCF_005405105.1 Lactiplantibacillus dongliensis | reverse complement strand
ATAGTGAATCCAAAGTCATCCTAAACATTGAAAAGTTGGTACATCAACATTCTTCTTGACAAGACGTAGAAAAAACCGTTAGCCCGGGGTTCACGCCAGACTAACGGTTTTTATTTACTCTGCTTGATTAGCTGGATCTAAAACTAATGATTCCGCCAACAAAATTTCACTATACAACTTATAAATAGTCTTCGTATCAAACCGATGCTCCAAGGCTAAATCATACAGGTACTGCCGTTCCGCATCAAAAGCATACATCAACGCACGCCGCTCTTGTAAGGCTTCATCGCCGGTAAACAACACTGGTTCCCAACTACTCTGTCCCCACTGTTGTAAGAAACGACTTAGCTTATTTTGCTGTAATTGGTCGCGTAAATCATAAGTCACACTCGCCCGCACGGCTGACGTCAAGATTAAGGGTTCAATACGCGTCAGGCCAGCTGCGACCATCGCTTGACGCATTGTTGCCACTTTCGGTGCCATCACGACGGCTGTCGTATCAGTCGGTAATAGCCGTGGCAAGATCAGGGTCGGCACCAGCATG
Organism: Lactiplantibacillus dongliensis; assembly: GCF_005405105.1. Lineage (GTDB taxonomy): Bacteria > Bacillota > Bacilli > Lactobacillales > Lactobacillaceae > Lactiplantibacillus > Lactiplantibacillus dongliensis. The sequence goes on along the minus strand of NZ_BJDK01000012.1, from coordinate 81,209 downwards.
CTGAATAAGATCACGACAGTCTCAACTAGCAACACCAACTGATTATCGGCCGCCGTCAAGACCGACACAGATAGTGCCAAGGCTAACGTTACAGTGCCATGCACGCCACCTAGCGCAAAAATCACCGCGTGTGACTGGGCTAGATGAATCAGCCGTGCATAGCCATATCGTAAAATCAATGCCAGGCCATAAATTAATAGGCCTAACCACAGCCAACGCATCGACCCCGCTCGATAGCCCATCATAATTCGGGCCAATAAGATCCCTAAAACCACAAAGACAAAGCTATTCAAAATTTCGGTGCCAAAGTTAATCAGTTGAACTGACAAATGAAATTGGCGAGGATCAGAGAAGCGGCTACGTTGGGCCTCGCCATTGTAGACCAATCCCGCACTGACCACCGCAATAATACCAGATAATTGGCCTAATTCAGCTACCAAATAAATAAGAATTGGTGTCATTAAGTAGATAATAATTTGTGATGAGGCCAAGTTCCAACGCGACCGCAACAACGCCTGCCGCGCTAGCATGAGTAAAAAGGCCACGCCAGCGCCAAAAAGCACCCCACCACCGGCTGACCACAAAAAGGCCAATAGGTTCTGACCCAATGCCAAGTGTCCACTGGTGTACCACAAGACACCGGCCTGTAAGATAATCAAGCCGGTCGCATCATTGAACAGCGCTTCCATTCGTAAGACTGTGCCAACGTGAGCGGGCAAGTCACGACCACCCGTAACGGAATCTAACGCGGTGGCATCGGTCGGCGCACTGATAGCCACCATTATCAACGCTAATGGCCATGCAACCGCCGCTAAAACGTGCACGGCTAGTCCAACAATAATCGCAATTGCGACCGCCAAGCCGACTGCCGTACTTAAGATCAACTTTAACTTTCGTCGAACAATTAAGACCCGCGTATTCTGACCTTCAAAGAAAAGTAGCGGTGCAATCACAACCGTCATAAAGATTTCATTATCAAAGTTCAAGACGGTGGCATTCGTAAACGGCAATAAGCCGACCAAGATGCCGACTGCCAGATTGACATAAGTTGGCGCGATTTTTTTCAACCCCTGCGCCAATAAGTTACTGACAGCGACCGCAATTAAAATCGTAAACGTCGATAAATATAAATTAGTTTCCATATGGTTATCCTCATCTCAACTAAAACTTAACTTAATTGTACGCGTTTAGCGCTTTAATTGGCTAGTAACACCACCGATTAACAAAAAAGCGAGGTGCCGGTTAAGCATCCTCGCAACCCCAAAGTAATATTTTCTTTAGAATAATCGCTTAATTTCTTAGTTGGTCACCCATCGCAAAGGCTGCCACGCAGCCAAAACCGGTGTGACTGGCAATCGTCATGCCAATCGGGTAAATCTGCACATCTGCCGTACTGATAGTTTTGATAATCCGCGCTTTGACGACTTCGGCCGCCGCATAATCGCCACTAGTCGTCACAATCACTGGTTGATCAGGGTCACTTTGCATCACCGCTAGCGTTTTATCCGCGAGTTCAAACAAGGATTTCTTCCGCGTTCTTGTCTTAAACACCTGGCGTAACCTACCATCGGGATCAACATCCAAGATGGGTTTAACTTTCAGTAACGTTCCTAACGCAGCGGACGTTCTGGAAATCCGGCCGCCGTGATAGAGATACGTTAAATTATCAACCGTAAACCACGATTGCAGGCGTAGCTTATTCTCATCAAACCAATTGACGAATTGATCTAACGTCGCCCCAGCTTGTTGTAATTTGATGGCTTGTAACACTAACAACCCTTCACCACCACTAGCTGCCAAGGTATCCACAATCCGAATATCGGCATCCGGATACGTTTCTAATAGCATTGCGCGGGCTTGATGAGCACTCGACATTGAGCCACTGAGGCCTCCAGAAAAGCCAACGTAGACAATCGGCTGTTGCCGTTCAACGTATGGCTTAAAGAAAGCCACGTACTCTCCGATATTAACTTGGGTCGTCGTCGGCATCGTCCCGGTTTGAATCTTTTGATAGAACGCATTGATGTCATAACTTTTCCCAAAATCATTGATTAAATCTTGATCGCCTAGCTTGGTATGAAAACTAATCGCAGCCACATTACCAGCCGCTAAAACTGCCGCTGGTAGATCACACTCTGAATCAGTCAGTACTTGATACATGTTTCATCCCCCTATAGTTAGGAAAGTCGTATTTTCAATCTCCAAATCATCATACCATGGATTCTAACACTTGGTCGCTTTTTAAATTAAGGCCGCTTCAATGACGACTGCATTAAAAAAGACGGCTGATTGAAAAAATCTCAATCAGCCGTCTTGATAACTAAGCGAACGACGTGTTAAACCCTTATTCTGGCCGGTTAATCCCAACACTTGCCTTAACATAATCATTATCATCCGCGGCATGCATGACTAAGTCTGCAATGGCGCGTCGTGAGACATCATGACCACCAAATGGCGTTCCTTTTTGGGTGACTTCATAATCATCGCTGCCATTATCGAACCACCCTGGCCGCACAATCGTATAGTCTAAGTCGGACGCCTCAATCACGTCTGCTGCCGCGCGATATCCCCGCAACATCGGGTTACTGTTCACATTCCCACCAGCACCTAAGCTCTCTGGAATTTCATTATAGATCCCCATTGAAGTAATGAAAATCAACCGTTTGACTTGAGCTTGATGCATCGCCTTAATGATACTTTCAGCCATCGCTTTTAAGTTACCGCTCAATGCCGCAAAAACCACATCCTGACCTTGCATGGCTGAGGCTAATTCGGCCACCCGATTGACGTCGCCTTTCATCACCGTTTCGCGGGCGGCATCGGCCACTAACCGATTCGCATGCCGGGCATACAACGTTAATTGGTCATCGCTATTCGCTAATAAATAATCCCGCACGGTCCCACCAACTGAACCGGTTGCACCAATAATTAAAACTTTTTTCATCATTAACCCTCGCTTTTTTTAATAAGTTGTGACAATTGCTTGCATAATCTGTAACTGACCATTAATCGACTTAATCGGCATCACGGTATTCAACGGCCAAGCGTGCCGCCCGCTACCATGAATCGAGGCGGTCACTAAGCTCTGTCCCGTTAATTGCCAACCATCAGCCGTTGCTTTGATGGTAACCTGCTGTTCTTCGGACTTGAAATAATGCATCTGCCCGTTCTTAATTTGCGCCAACCATTCTGACCGGGGCTGCACGTAGCCGGTCATGTGGGTTAACGTAAAACTCGGTGCTAATAACTGAGCCAGCTGATCAACGTCCGCCGTTGTCATGGCTTGATTGTATTGCTGATATAGCGTCATGAGTTCATTTTCCATCTTTATCACCTGATTTATTTTAATCAACATCGTTAGTATAAGACGTTGCAGTTACTGCAAGGCAAGCCTTTTATTCATTTTATTTTCGTTCGCCGGGAACAATTAAGCCAATTGCCGCAACTAAGGCGATCAATAGTAACACCGCCCCCGTCAAAATCGCGTGTTGAAAGCCAATGACTTGATTGTGCGCCATACTTTGAACGGCGACTAAGATCGATAGTCCAACGGAACCGCCAATTTGGTGCATCACATTTACAACCCCTGACGCCGCCCCGGCATCTGCACCTTGTGTATGCGCAACCCCGGCAGCGGTAAATGGACTTAAGGCCAAGCCTTGACCAATCCCAATCACGACCATCGGCAAGGCGATCCCCAGCCAATAACCCGTGGCAGGTGTAAAGAAACTCAACCAAAACATGCCAATTAACGTTAACCCGATGCCGACCACTAGCAACCCACCGTTACCCCACTTGGTAGTCAAGCGGGCGACTTGGAGTGCCACAATAAAGTTCACAATAGTGAGCGGGAAGAACGCAACCCCAGCCATTAAAGCGCTAAAACCCAATTGGTTTTGCATCAATTGCGGGGTAATGAACCAAAACCCCAGCATCGACCCTAAGTACAAGAACCGACCTAAGTAAGCCCCAATCCGTTCACGGTCAGCAAACAAGCGTAACGGCATAATGGGTTGCGTAGTCCGATGTTCTTGAACAATAAAGATTGTGAGCATCACCACGGCCAAGATTAAAGCTGGGACCTTCTCCCAAGTCCCGACGATACTGTAAACTAACGCACTCATCCCAACTAACGACGTCAACGTCCCAATCCAGTCGAGCTGACCGCTTTGTCCCGTGTCTTTTGATAAATGGCGCACTGCCAAGTAAAACATCCAAATACTAATTGGTACATTAATGAAGAAACCAACCCGCCAAGTTAAGAGACTGGCAAAGACCCCACCAATGACCAAGCTGACACTGGCCCCAATTCCAGCCATCGCCCCATAATACGCAATCGCCCGGACCCGTGCTGGCCCCGTGTACGTATCCATCAGGATGGCTAGCGTTGTCGGGGCTAAGATTGCCGAGCCGATACCTTGAAAAGCCCGCGCCGCAATAATCATTGGCGCATTAACGGCCAAACCAACGATCAAAGATCCTACTCCAAAAATAACCAGGCCGATTTCAAAGACCCGTCGCCGCCCAAATAAATCACCAGCACGGCCGCCTAATAATAAAAAGCCACCGAAAGTTAAGGAATAGGCACTGCTAACCCACGACAGTGTCTGTTGCGTTAAATGTAACTCCTGGGCGATTTTCACCGTCCCAGTAAAGATAATTGAATTGTCTAACAAAATCATGAAGTAACTGAATAGGATAATTAATAAAATCCAGTCAAACCGCTTATTCTTTGTCATAATGTTGCTCCTTGTCTTTAAGTGAATAAATGCAGTTTAGACCCTTGCAGTAACTTCAAGGCAAGTCTTAATTTGACTTTTTTTACAGAAAAAAGCTGTCAACTTTTCAGTGACAGCTTTTCAACAGTTAACTTAGCTTCTTCATTTAGGAATATCAGATGGTGTCTTCCGTCTACAAAAATAACTTAAGTCCAATCAAAAAGACCGGTTGCCCGGCCTTTTTCATTAATCTTCTTGTTCAAGCTTAGCTTGATGTTGCCGTTCTAGTTCACGTAATTCTGCCTCAGTCGTTTCCATATGATCATAGAAATGGTTTAACTTATAATTCAAATGGTCAATTGCGGCTTGTAAATCATCGCGCTTTTCTTCCATGACCGCCAATTGTTCTTTTAAGATGGCTTTTTGTTCCTTAGTATTGTCTTCTTGGGCATCAAATAATTGAATATACCGCCGCAAACTTTCAATACTCATCCCAGCTGCCCGCATTTGAGTGACAAAGCGAATCCGGCGCAGAATCCGATCATCAATATCCCGGTTGCCAACTTCAGTGCGGTCAATGGGCGGAATTAACGATTCCTTTTCATAATAACGAATTGCGGCGGATGAGACGCCAGTTTGTTCACTTGCTTCTTTAATATTCATACTCTGATTCCTCCACTAATAGACTGGCCGGTCTTGCCCTTGCGTTGCTGGATCAGCTATCCCAATACTATCACGATTATAAGCATTCGGGTCAGCAATTAGTCGGACAACCACGTCCGCCACACTTTGCCGCGAACCCGAAACACCGGCATATGGCTGGTCTTTCGTTGTCACACTGTAAGTCACTTCATCACGATCGTTCAACCACGGTAACCGTAACGTCGTGTAATCTAGACCAGAAGCCGCTAACAAGGCATCTGATTGTCGGGCTGAGGCCATACCACTACCAATCGTCGCCTCATTCCAACGCCCAAATTCACCGGGAACTTCATGGTACAATCCCAAAACGTTCGTGAACAAAACCCGCTTAACACCGGTGGCTTGCATTGCGGCAATCACGTTACGGGTCAACCGATTATTCGCATCATGATCAACGACCGCTACAAAAACCATCGTTTGTCCGGCCATTGCTTTAGTCACACTAGTAACATCCGTAATGTCGCCATCAATCAAGGTGACCCGGTCATTTTCAGCCAATTGTGCCAACCGACTAGCCTTGCGTAAAAACAAGGTTAAAGCGACGTCTTGGAAGGCTGGTTCCGTTAAAAGACGCTGTTCAACAATCCGGGCAATCTGGCCATTAGCGGCTAAAATTAAAACTTTTTTCATCATATCGCTCCTCAAAAAAGACTATTTTCAACTTGAATGACCATAGTGTAGCCCCTTGCAGTAACTTCAAGGCAAGCGTTAAACCAGATTTATTTCAAACTAATTTTGAAGATTTATTGCATTTCTGACCACCAAGTCTTAAGTGCTGCTTCCGCATGCGCCACTTGACCAGTCGTCATCCCTAAACCAGGCGCAACCTTAACTCCGGGAAGCAATTGGTTAAAGTCCGCTTCATAATCGCCGGGCGTCCCCGCATCTGTGTAGAATGGTGCCACAGTGCCCTGATAACCAGCCAACTGGGTCAAAAAGGCCCGGACCGGCGTCGCTACCTGACCCGACCAGACTGGCCCGCCTACTAAGATGAGTTTGGTTGCCGTTAAATCTGGCACCGGATTGGTTAAGCGCGGTAACTGACCAGTCGCTAACTGTTGCTTAGCAATACTAGCAGTGGCATACATATCAGTGGAAAAAGTATCTGCCGCCACTGTTAGATCCACCCGGGTGGCCCCGGTCACTTTTTGTAACGCCGTTGCCATCTTAGCCGTCGTGCCTGACCATGAATAAGTCACTAATAAAATTTTAGTTGTCATTTTAACCCCTACTTTCACTTATTTGACTATCCTTAGACTAGACCTTCAACTGAACTTTAAGTCAAGCTTGGAGCGCAAAAAAAGCAGGCATCAGCCAGCTTATTGCCGCCAATCCCTGCTTGTTAAAGCTTAGTCCCCCACTGGATGCCAGCCATTTTTATCAGTTAATCGATTAAGCATCGTCATATCGGCATCGCTAATCTCAAAATCGAGCTGCGTGTTAGCTTCAACGTGCGCCATTGCCCGTGCTTTTGGTAAAGGTGCCACGCCATTTTGAATAATGAAGCGTAACGCTAATTGTGGCACTGAAACGTGGTACTGATCAGCGACCCGTTCAAGTTCTGGACTGCTAAGCAAACCGCCCGTTGCTAACGGCGAATAAGCCTGTACCACAATCTGGTTGGCCTTCGCCGTTTCAACGATTGTTGCTTGTGTATGGCCAACATAGTATTGAATCTGGTCAACAGCCGGCTTAACCGTCATCCCATCCCAAGTCAATAAGTTTTCCAAGTCAGCTGAATTGAAGTTCGAAACCCCGATAGCTTTGGCGCGGCCGCTAGCATAAATATCTTGCATCGCCCGCCAAACCTCACGATTCTCCGCATCATGGTTAGACCCCATCTGTGCCCATGGCCATGGCGCGTGGATAATATAAGAGTCGACGTAATCTAAGTTCAATGCCTTTAAACTACTATCGAAATCCGCCAAAGTTCCTTCATAAGTCTTCGTCTCACCAGGTAACTTTGTCTGAACAAAGACGTCATGGCGGTCAACATCGGCGTCCGCTAACGCTTCACCAACACTCTGTTCATTTTGATAAGCCTTCGCAGTATCAATAAACCGGTAGCCCGCTTTCAAGGCATTGCTAACGGCGTCGTAAGTTTCTTTACCTGGCTTGGTCTGCCAAGTTCCAAACCCAACTTTTGGCATTTTTAAGCCATTATTTAACGTAAACGTTTCTGTAATTGTGTTCATTTAAAGTCCTCCTCTAATTAACTGTCTTTAGCTTAGGCCCTTAGTCCTACTCTAAGGCAACTAATTAGTCTCAATAATGGCCAATTCCAGCAACTAGCAAAAAGTAAATGATCTCAATAACTGCTAAGCCAGCCGCCATGACCAACGCTTTAAGTTGCCCCCAGCGTGAAGTCGTCCATCTTAAATCAAAATAAAGCTCACAAGCAATGACACTAAAAATACCGATCACCATGCCGACACCTGGCTGTATAAAGAACATCACCCATGGTCCCAAGACCGCACAAATCAGAGTAACCCAACCAGATACCTGACGTGTCCCTTGAACAAACTTTTGCATCTCGTTCACCCCCAGGCATTCATTATTCACTACTCTGACAGTAAACACAACCTACTCCGCTAACGACTCGCCCTCAATGTGCCTTACCAGTCGAAAACCAACAATCTATTGACTCAAAAAATCAGTCACCACTGAACCTGCATTCAGTGATGACTGATTCTTAGTCTTTAGTACCTAATCTCATTAATTTTGATAGGCTCTTGAAACCACATCCCAATGGACACCGGCATCACCGGAATTTTCCAAATATCCCTGATTACTAATTCGATAGTAAGCAATCATAGGATTAACATGGGGATCAGCGCCCTGTGCCTTCATATCTTCGGTGTCATGATTTTCCCGCACATCAATGTAAACTAGACCGTCATTTTTCATCTCAGTCTCGAATAAGAAGTCGTGGATCGTCATGCCTTTTCCTGCATAGTTTGACTGCAAATCTGACCAGACCCACTCATTCACCTGTTCAGTCGTTAAGTTCTTCGTATCAACTCCAGCCTGCTGAGTCGTGGTCGTTGCTGGCTTATCTTTGGTTGTTCGCACATTGGACTTATCCACCGATTCTGAATGGCTGCTTGAAGATGACTTCGTTACTTTTGAACTGACTGACGATGAACTGCTAGCTAATGATGATGACTTTTTGACTTTCGTGCTAGTGGCTGTCACCGGTTTAGCTGTCGTCGTTTGACGTGGCCGCAAAATCAACCACCCACCTAAAATAACTAAAATTAATACAATTACGGTTACTCCAGCTTTTTTCAAAATAATGCCCCTTTTCTCCTCCAAAAAACAATCCTAACTAATATCCTAATTTTACTATAAGTCAGTCTCAAATAATTGATTTCTACACACAAAAAAACGCGCCAGCTGCATAAATACAGTTGGCGCGTTTAATCGCGGTATTGGTAAAAACCAGTAGGGGTGACGTGTTCCACAACATCAGTGACCCAAGCAATCCGAAATACGTCGGAAAAACATGCCCCGCTATCAATTTAGTCACTAGCCGCTCGCGCGGAACCGCCATTACTGACGATCTGACTCTATCGACTCATCGCAGTAGTAACTGTAACACCTTTTCAGAAATACCACAAGTTTTTAAAGTAATTATCAATTCATTTTTTCAATCCGGGGCTAACATAATTTTAATTATATGCTAATTGATTTTAATACTTGCCGATTAAATCTATCATTTCAAGATATTAAAACTAATATACAGCTATTATTATCCTGTTTTCATTCATAAATATTAAGTAAACACCTTTGGATTGTTTTATATAGTCAATAAGGTAACCTCACTGCAAAGTTTAAAACGAGTTGAACAATATTTATTTTTCAATATGACTTAAACATGGTATATTTAACCGGACACTAACGGGAGGGCACAACAATGACATGGTTGATGACCGTCATCACCATTTTTATGCGACCACTAAACTTTCTCGTCACCATCACGAATCAAATCGGTGGCTGGTCGTACGTGGTTTTATTCATGATTATCTTTTTAGAATCAGGCTTTCTGGCGTTTGCATTTCTGCCAGGGCAATCTTTACTCTTTCTCAGTAGTTCGATTGCCGCTAACGCCGATTCAAAACTAAATATTTGGCTATTATTAGTCGTCTTTATCCTGTCAGCCACTGGCGGCGCAATGTTGAAGTATCAACTCACTCGACGGGCTGATCATCGTTATACCCGCTTGAATCAAAGCCTTAATTCAAGCAAACTAGATACCACTAAAGCACTATTCGACCGCCATGAAAAGCCGTCGTTACTCTGGGGCCGCTTCATCCCATTTGTCGGCTTATTCGTCCCGGTCATTGCCGGCACGACCGCCATGGATTGGCATCACTTTGAGATTTGGAACTTTCTTGGCGTCTTGCTCTGGGTCGGCAGTTGTTGTTTCTGCGGCTATTACTTCGGTGATTGGCCGTTTGTTCAAAATAATTTCACTTGGATTATGTTGGCCTTAATCTTCCTACCGATCATTGCACGCTATGGCTACCAAGCAATCAAACGCCATCATCTAACCACTAGCAATTCATAAAAAATACCCACCTTAACCAGTCGGCGCTTCACTTCCCTGGTTAGGTGGGTATTTTTTGTTAAATTGTATTGTCTTGGCTCTGACACAACTCATAGCATAACAGCTGATTGTAAAGCTATCATAAAGTTATTGTAAAAGTTTCGTCTATTCAGCCGCATCCATAATCGTATTCAACCGATCAATCTGGGCTTCGAACCACGTGGTCAATAATTTCAAAGCCCCCGCACGGTCCGCCAAGACATCATCGGCACTTCCAAGTTCATCGATTCGTAAGCCAGAACGAAAGGCTTCAGATTCAGCAATCATGTAAAGATTGATTGGCATCGTGTCTTCAGCGACCGTTACTTTACCAATCTCAGTTAAGTTCGCCAACGGTAAGTTAATCACACTCGTTTCCAGCCGAAAGCTGATTGCTGGGTCGTGTTCCGTGGTTAAGTTTGCTTGAACTAATTGATCCTTGGCAACCGCATCTAAAAAGCCATTTAACCAAGTCGCCAATTGATCAGTTAACTGATCATAATCACCCTTGAGCGATGTCGTTGTCAGCTCTTCAGCGGTAACGGCATCAATAAAATCTTGCACATTGCGTTGCATCGTATCCCCCACTTTATGAATTCGTTTGCTTTCGCCAGCGCGTCAACAAGACGACCGTATAAAAGTTCACGGCCAAACCAATTGCCGCCACCGCTTCCAGCAATAATTTAATTTCCATGCCAGCCATACTTTGATAACCAGACACTAACGCACTAATCAAGCCTAATGAATAGATCAAGATCACTAGTCCCAGTACATAAAAGCCTAACATGCGATTAACATAGACCGCTAAAATGCCGACAAAGTAGAGCACTAAAGCAATCAGTAATCCTTGCCACATGTGGGCCGTTGAGACGTGCGTTGTTGATAAGTGTAGTTGACCAGCAGACATCAGCCAATTGACGATACCGTAACAAAAAAATGACACAAACGCAAATGCGACTAGCCGAGTTAACTTCACGCAACCACCCTTTCACTTAATCGGTGATTAACTTGGTAATATCAGCGGGTGCGATCCCCGTAAAGTACGTATTCAAGTCAAGCGTACTCAGCTTCTCGGCCACCGTATCATGATCATACCGTAGGCCCGTTAAAGCCGTCTCAACATCGTGCACATCACCACTACCAAAGAAATCACCGTAAAATTTAATTTGTTGGATATGACCATCTGCCACCAAGAGTCGTGCATCGATCGTTCCCATATCAAAATGTTGACGCCGTTTGACTGTAAATTCTGGTGACTTTCCATAAACCCAATCCCAATTAGCATAATAGTCTTCGTAGATTTTATCAATGGCTTTTTGTTGTTCTGGCGTGATTTGGTAGGCTTTATCGGCGATTTCTGCCAAATCATCGACTTTAAATAGTTTTTTCAATAAGGTATCTCGGAATTCAGGAACCGTGATAGCTTGATACTCTGGTGCCAGATAAGGCCGTAGATTTGTGACCCGACTACGCACTGACTTGATCCCTTTGGACGCAATCTTATCAGTCGGCACGGTCAACGCATGTGGGACCACATCTAAGTCAACGTTTAGCATTAACGTCCCATGTGAGAACGTCTTGCCGTTCCGTGAATACATAGCATTGCCCGAGAACTTCTTACCATCAACTAACAAGTCGTTACGCCCGCTAACCGTCGCCGTGGTAGCCCCCATCGCATGCAACGCATCAATAATCGGCTTGGTAAACGTCTTAAAATCACCAAACTCTTGACTATCGCTATCAACCACGAAGCTGAAACAGAGATTGCCGAGGTCATGATAAACGGCGCCCCCGCCAGATAACCGCCGGGTCACTGTAATGTGATGTTCACGAACATAATCGGCGTTGATTTCCTCCAAGGTATTCTGGTTACGGCCAACAATAATACTTGGTTCTTCATAGTAAAACAAAACTAACGGTTCATCAAAGTCAACATTATTCATCAAATATTGTTCTGTGGCCAAATTCCGACCGATATCATGATCCTTCATTGCAACGTAATACATTCGCTCTCAGCTCCTCAGCTATTTAGATAAGTTCATCATACCCTAAGACTAAAAAAAGGACCCACAAAGTGAGTCCATTTCTTGGAAGAATCACTAAAATTTAGTGTGGATTCTTCATCCCCCAAATATCATTTATCCACAATCCAGATCCTCGAGCGTATTGATTGGCGGCTAACGCTCTCCCCGGATATTTCGTGCCATCAATAGATGGAAGTTGGCCAGTCGGTTATCCGAAAATTAGCGGAAACGCTGTATACTGCACTAGCTATCACTTGACGGGTTTGTTACAACAATTGGGTAACGTTGATACTGACCTTAGATTCTTCCGATAGGTCAAATATAGCATAGAATGTAAGCGATTGCAATGACTGTTGGATAATTGCTGGTTTATCGGTTCGGTTAGCTTTAAATACGCTTGGTGCTAGTTGGTTTAAATTGTCACTCTGGCTGGTCCAGAATCGGCTGGAACGTGGTGGCCACGTTTTTGAGCCCAAAAGCGGTCTCAAAAGCCGGGCTTTATCTAAGGCCGGAAAATCACCGACCAAGATAAACGACACCACTGAGCCAATTCTGGTCCGCCCGACGTTAACTAACGGTAATTGAAAAATTAACGATTGATTACTTTCAGTTTAGTCATTTAACCGAGATGTTGCATTCTAAAATGCTCAGCTGTGTCGTTGTTCTTAAACCGGACTTAGGCCAAGGCCAGTTTTGAAGACCGTTGTTGGCTTCAAAATAGCCCATGACGTTCCAGTATTTTAGAATCCAACCGGCAGGCAGCAGTTTCAACTCGCACCAAGTGTATTTAAATCAACTTATCGATGACCAAGATCGTCAGCCGGATTATTGGCTGTGGTACGGATCTTTTTATTTTACAAGCCGAAACGTGTTCGGACCAACTGCTCCCTGCGCTTGCTACGCGACTCAATCATACCGGAAAATCACCGGTATCATTGACTCACTAAGCAATGCTCAGGAGCAACCCGTTGGTCCGAACACTCTAAAAAACATCCCAGTCAGCCGAAGCCAACCAGGATGCCTGAAATTAATAGCGGTCGTAATCGCTATCTATCTGATACTTATATTATAAGTCGTTGTGGTAGCGCTGCCAAGTTTTAGGTTCGGTTAATAACCAAAAGATTCACCCCGCTCTTTACCGGGTTCGCTAAACTAAAAGGCTTACAGTTCATTGATTTAATGCTAAAATAGTGTTATTAATTAGCTACTAAAAACGGGGGTAACCATTATGTTACAACAATATCAAAATATCTTGGTACCAGTTGACGGTTCCAAGGTCACCGAAGAAGTGCTAAAACGCGGCATCGAAGTTGCCAAACGCAATAACACCCATCTCGACATCTTAAACGTACTTGAAGTCAACCAGTTCAGTGACACCTATGGCGGGGCAGTCAGTGGCGATGTCATCTACAAACTTTCAGAAGACGTTCAAAAACGCCTCGAAGAATTAAAACAAGAAGCCATCGACGCTGGTGTCAGTGACGTTGAGATGCACGTGCGGTTTGGGAATCCTAAGACCGTCATTGCCCGTGAATTTCCAGCCGACCATCACAATGAATTAATCATGATTGGCTCAACTGGCCTGTCTGCCGTTGAACGTTTAATGGTTGGTTCCGTCACCACTTACGTCAGCCGTAACGCGGTCTGCGATGTCTTAATCGTTAAACCAGATAAATAAATAACCTCGAAATAACGCGGTGACGCGTTATTTTTTTATGCCACTTGGAAAGGCGGTTCGCTAACATGCACTGGACTAAAACAATCACCATCTCGACTGACCTCAACCAAGCCACCGTTCGGACTTGTCTACAAACGTGGCTCTTACCTAAACGGATTCAGGGTCAGTTGCGTCAAGGCCGCCGCCTCTGGGTCAATCAGGTGCCCGCATCGGTGGCAACGGTGGTACAGACGGGGGATGCTTTGACGATGCAATTCATCCCAACTGACTTTCGCACGCCAATCTCCAGTTACCAGCCAGACTCTGCGACGGGAATTGAGATTCTATATCAAAACCAAGACTTATTAGTCGTCAATAAACCGGCTGGCGTGAAAGCTCACCCAAACCAGCCAGCCGAAGTCGGCTCGATTCTAAACCATCTGGCCGCGTTCCTCCAGCCAACTGGACAAGCACCTTACATGGTTCATCGGCTCGATCAGCAAACGTCTGGGGCGATGTTAGTCGCCTTAAATCCAGTGGTCGTACCGATCCTCGACCGCCTTATTAGCAGTAAGCAGATTCACCGAACTTATTATGCTTGGGTCTGGGGCCAGTTCACGACCGCCAGCGGCCAGTTCAACGACCCAATTGGCCATCATCCGACCGATAAACGCAAGCGCTGGATCAACACCGTCGATGCACAATCGGCACTAACTGATTATCAAGTCATCCGCCAAACAGCCGACCAAGCCCTAGTCAAGCTCGATTTGCAGACCGGCCGCACCCATCAATTACGGGTACACTTAGCTGCCAACGGTCACCCCATCATGGGCGATCCACTCTATGACCCGCGCGCGGCTACCGTGCCACGATTAATGTTGCATGCCGTGCAATTACATCTACAGCTGCCATTCAGTACCGACTTGATTACAGTCAAAGCCCCTTTACCGGAAAATTTTCAATTAATGACTTAACAAAAGGACATTACCACTACTTAGCCGCAGTGATAATGTCCTTTAATTATTCTCAACCTTTAGACTCTATTTCAAACCGGTCCATTGCCAATCATTAACCTCTGGCAAATCATCACCGGCATCCCGAATATAAGCAGCATGTTTAGCTAACATATCGTCCATCTGTTGAACGAATGCCGCCCCGGTATTCTCCATGGCTGGTTGTGCAGCAATCGCTGTTTTAGCCAAGTCGAAACGGTCCATTTGGTTCATCACCCGCACATCAAATGGCGTGGTAATATCCCCGTTTTCACGATAACCGTGGACATGTAGATTATGATTGTGGCGATCAAAGAAGATGTCACGCACTAAATCTTCATAGCCGTGGAACGCAAAGACAACGGGTTTGTCCTTAGTAAAGTAATGGTCAAATTCTTGGTCACTCAACCCTCGCGGATCCTTTTCAGGACTACGCAACTTCAATAAATCAACCACGTTAACAAAGCGAATCTTCATTGCTGGGAATTGCTTGTGCAACAAGTCAATCGCCACTAACGTTTCCAGGGTCGGTTCAGTACCAGCCGCAGCGAAGACGATATCGGGTTCGCTCCCTTGATCAGTACTTGCCCAATCAACAATCCCTAGCCCATTGTCAACTAACTTCTTCGCTTCTTCAATCCCAAACCATTGTTGGCGTGGATGCTTTGAAGTCACCACATAGTTAATCTTCTCTTGGCTCCGGAAGATCACATCACCAACGGCTAACAAGGTGTTGGCATCGGCTGGTAAATATTCCCGAATGTATTCAGGTTTCTTTTCAGCTAAATGCGTCAAGGCCCCCGGATCTTGATGGGTATAACCATTATGATCTTGTTGGAAAACAGTCGAGGACGCAATGATGTTCAATGATGGGTACTTTTGACGCCAATCAAGTTCATTGGCCTTCCGTAACCACTTGAAATGTTGGGTCAACATTGAATCCACAACACGTAAGAAGGCTTCGTAGCTGGCAAACAACCCATGTCGACCAGTTAGGACGTACCCTTCTAACCAACCTTCTGCTTGGTGTTCCGACAATTGGGCATCCAAGACACGACCAGCCGGTGCTTCATATTGGTCACTATCAGCGTGAACCGGTTCCAGCCATTGTCGATTCGTGGCTTCAAAGATACCATACAAGCGATTCGACATCGTTTCATCGGGTCCAAATAATCGGAAGTTATCGGGGTTCTTTTTAATCACATCACGCAAATAATCCGACCAAACTAACATATCTTGCTTAATGGTTTCGCCATGTTGCTGGTTAGCAACCGCGTAATCTCGGAAGTTTGGCAAGTCCAATGCTTTTGGATTAACCCCACCATTTGTAATTGGATTAGCCGCCATCCGGGCTTGGCCTTGCGGGATGATTGCTGCGATTTCTGGCTTTAATTGTCCATCTTCGGTAAAGAGTTCAGCTGGACGGTACGATTGTAGCCAATCCGTTAACGCATCGGCGTGTTGCATATCGTTTTGGTCGACTGGAATTGGAATCTGATGGGCACGAAACGACCCTTCAATCTTATCGCCAGCCCATGATTTTGGCCCCGTCCAACCTTTTGGCGCCCGGAAGACAATCATTGGCCAAGTTGGTAAGCTGGCATCATTAGTTGCACGTGCATGCTTTTGAATCGCTTGGATCTTTTCAATCGCCGTATCCATGGCTTTAGCCATCTGTGGATGGACCTTCTCAGGGTCAGTCCCTTCAACAAAGATGGGGTCCCAATCGAGGCCTTCAAAATATTGCGTCAACTTTTCATCAGACATCCGACTAAGTAAGGTCGGATTCGAAATCTTGAAGCCGTTTAAGTTCAAGATTGGTAAGACCGCCCCATCATTGATTGGGTTGATAAACTTGTTGGATTGCCAAGAAGTCGCTAACGGCCCCGTTTCAGCTTCCCCATCACCAACGACGACCGCCGCGATTTGATCCGGATTATCTAAGATAGCCCCCGTCCCATGCGATAAGGAATAGCCTAGTTCGCCACCTTCATGAAGCGAACCCGGCGTTTCTGGGGCAGCATGTGAAGCGACCCCACCTGGGAATGAGAATTGCTTGAAAAGCTTTTGCATCCCGGCTTTGTCTTGTGTGATTTCAGGATAGATGTCCGTATAAGTGCCATCCAAATAAGAATTGGAGACCATCACCTGGCCGCCATGACCGGGACCTTCGACGTAAAATAAGTTAACGCCATACTTATTGATGACCCGGTTCAAGTGGGCATACACAAAGTTTTGACCGGCAATCGTTCCCCAATGACCGATCGGATGAACTTTAACGTCACTGGCCTTTAATGGCCGTTGTAATAATGGATTCGCTTTTAAATATAATTGGCCGACTGATAAGTAATTAGCTGCACGCCAATATTGGTCAACCTTCTGCAAATATGCTGGTGATGAATAATCAGTTGTCATGTGTTAGCCCCTTCTTCATTTGCCTAAGTGCCGTCAAGATAAATCTGACATCGTTTACAAGTATCATCTTATCAAGTTATTTTTTAAAGTCAACCTTTTTGACTATTGGAACGGTCCAATTATTCAACTTGGCAAATTAAAAGCATAATAAAACCGGCGCTATCATGACAATCGCACCGGTTAGTGATTACTGATTTTATTTTTTAGCAATTGGCAAATTTTGGCAACTGAAGCAAGTTATTTCAAATTGACGACCAAGGAATTGTCGTATCAATTTAGATTAAACACGATCAAGCGCCTCTATTTCAGCTCAATCACCCCTAACGCCGAAACTCAGACTTTGACAAACGTGGTATATTTCATATACCGATAATGTAGGCGCATGTTCGAGACTTCAAAGGGCGTCCCATCATCTAAGAAGAAAATCCCACTCATCACGCCAACAGGTTCGGTCGGTTTGAGCGCCAATAGCTTTTGATCATTTGCATTCGACGCATCGACTGAAATCGATAAGAATGACTTGGTAACCGCCGCATGCTTCGTCGCCTGGACATAGTTAAAGATTGAGCCACTGATAACCTCACGATTCAATTCCGGCACTAACTTAATCGGAATATACCCCGTTTCAATCATGAACGGCTGGTTATCGAGCAAGCGTAAGCGCTTTATCTCATAAACAAACTCATCTGGCCCTAAAAATAGGTCCTGTTGCAACTCTTGACTTGCAGGAACGACCTGAAAGTCTAATAATTGAATACTAGGGTGCGCACCTTCAGTATTCAGACTGTCGGTAATCCCCAGGTTCGTCCCTTCATATTGAAAAGACGATTGGTTTTTAAGATATAATGGATTGATAAACGTTCCGGATCCGCGCTTCTTGAAGATCAAGCCTTGATTTGCCAACACATTCAATGCGCGCTTGATCGAACTGCGGCTCACTTGATATTGATCACTGAGGCTCCGTTCATCTGGTAACTTTTTATCAGCGAATTCATTGGCCATAATCCGTTTTTTTAAATCGGTCATCACTTGTTGATAAACTAAATCGGCCATCCCGGTCCCTCCTTTATTTAATATAACTAGTTGACTGGCTATTAGTATCAATGCAACATAGTGCTAGTTTTCCGCTACGGTTGGTCTGGATTGATGCTGGAACGTGGTGGCCACGTTTGTGAGCCAAATTCGGTCTCACAAGCCGGGCTTTTACTAGGCCGGGGAAAAACACCCAGCCAAGTAAACTATCACCACTGAGCATCATCCAGCCCGCCCTGCGCTGACTTATTGTCGAAATTAGTCAATTGCATGATTAATTAACAACTAACAAGAGTCGTAGTGACCAGCTGGTTCGCCGTGTCGAGACCCTTAGCTGGGTGACTTATCCCAGGTTAGGGTCTGGGCCGACTTTTAAGACGTGACTTTCGGCTTAAAAGCGCCCTGCAGACCGCACTATGGCTGCAGGGGTTGCCCCACCGCGAACCAGCTGGTCAACGGAGACGGCCACGCTCAATATGCATCAGCTGTAATTGTTGATAGCTTGATGCGTCTAATCGCCAGCAACCTGTTATGACTAATTATACCTGTAGTATAGCAGAATTTAGGACCTGATGGCAGAGTACCCCGGTCCATTTGAATAATTGGAACGCACTTTTATGATTGTGAGGAAGAGATTAGCATGTCAAAGAAGAAGAAAAAAGATCAATTAGGTAAAACTTTAGTTGAAAAAATTTTAGATAAAGCCAATGTTAGCTACCAACAATTCGAGTTTCCCACTGAAACGGAAGGCGATGTTGAACAGCTACAAGTCGATCACTTAGGGGTCGATGAACATCATATCTATAAGACCTTGGCGCTAATTGGCAATAAGACCGGTCCATTAGTTGGCGTTCTACCTTTAGATGAACATTTAAGCTACAAAAAATTAGCTAAACTATCTGGCAATAAAAAAGTCGGCATGATTCCGCTCAAAGATCTGGAACGCACGACCGGCTATCAACATGGGGCCAACACCCCCGTGGGGATTTGGGAAACCAAGAAATTTCCAATTTTTATCAATGACAGTGCTAAAAAACAAGGTAAAATGCTCGTATCATCCGGCAAAATTGGCCGTTCAATTGAAATTGACGCCGAAGACCTACGCAAACTTGTGCATGGGACCTTTGGCGATTTAACGGAGTGATGCTTTGAAACAGCTCGTCATCAATTATGGGTTAGTCCTAGGCAGTTTGTTAGGACTTCCCGCAGTGTTTGCCTGGTTACTCACCGTGGTTAACCGGCAGACTAAAAGCAATCTCGTCACTAAATTCGGGATCAACAGTCAAGTTTACCTTGGCTGTTTAGGCATTGTTATCCATGAAACTAGTCATTTAATCATGGCCCTCATTTTTCGTCACGGGATTCAATCGGTCCGCTTACTGAAGTTGCCTCATTTGAATCGGCGCAACGGCGGTGATGACGACTTAGCCCTCGGTTATGTCAATCATACTTGGAGTCAACACAGCTTCTACCAAACAATTGGCAATCTATTCATTGGAATTGCGCCAATCTTTGGATGTACGGCCAGCTTACTCGGCTTAGACTACCTCTTATTTCCAGGATTGGCCCACGCCATTTTAAAGCTAGCTGCTAACCCGACGCGACTGGCTTGGACCGCTAGTTGGTCCGTCCTAACTCAGCAAGTCGGCAATTGGTGGCAATTATTACTGCTTCTTTTGCTGACGGTCTTAATTGTGATTGGCGGCTTTGACCTTAGCCCCGCTGACTATCAGAATAGTGCGTTAGGCTTGTCTAGTACAATCGTTGTGTTAGTCATCTTCACCACCATGATCACGTTACTAGATGTGCATGCCGCTACAGTTCTTCAAGCTATTACTACCTTTGGGCTAACGATGGCAATTATTCTCAGCTATTCACTGATTGTGTCCCTATTAGTCATGTTAATTACCCGCTTTTTACGGGCCTAAATATTTTCAAGTAACCGTCGCTTTCATCCTTGTTTAAAAATTTAAGTTGGACCTAAAAGTCCTATACTAAATGGCATTTACTGCAGAAATTTAGATAGGACTTTTAATTTTTTTACGCTCAGTAAGAACTTGGCTTCTAGTTGCAATGACTTAACATTAGCTTATAAACAGCCGATGCTAGCCATCCTGAGTCTTCTCGTAGTATTTAGGGTGATGTAAAAAGATCAAAAAATAACGCTTGCCCACGACAACTTTGTGCTGTCGGGACAAGCGTTATTTTAATTATGATTGATCATCGGCGTCCCATTCAGCTTTGAATTGGGTCACAAACTGCCGCATCACTTGTGTCCGTTGATGGGCCAATTGTTTTGCTGCCGCCGTATTCATTAGACCTTCCAGCTTAAATAACTTTTCATAAAAATGATTAATCGCGGTTCCTGGTTGATTCCGGTACTGGGCTTTGGTCATATGTTCACGTGGCGCTACCTTTGGATCATAGATAGCTTCGCCGACATGCCCAGAGTAATACAGGGCCCGCGCAATACCAATCGCGCCAATCGCATCTAAGCGATCCGCATCTTGAACGATCTGTCCCGCTAACGACAATGATTGTGTCCCATTCAGTGACTTGCTGAATGACATATGGTCAATGATCTCAAAGATCGCTTGTTGGGCTGCTACCCTAACCTGTAAAGCAGTCAATTTGGTTGCCAGCGCTTGATGTGCTTGCTCCGGATCAGCCATTAGCTTGTCATCAATCACGTCATGCAGCCAAGCTGCTGCCAAAGTTAAGTTCAGGTCGGCTTGTTCCGCAATCGCCAGTCGCCGAGCTAACTTAACGACCCGATGAAGATGGTCCGCTCCGTGCCCGCTCTTATCTTGTGCTAAGCGAGCCGTGGCATAGGTCGCAATCGCCGTTAATTGAGCATCCGTTATCATTTAATCATCCTATTCCTGAGTTTGATAATATGCGCGCAACTTCTTGATTGTCCCACGGCTAAAGGACAAGCGGTCACCGTTAGCCATGCTAACGAGCCCCTTGTTAAAGTTGACCGTCACAATCTTATCTAAGTTAATCGCATAACTCTGGAAATCGTTAAAGAAGTGAGTCGCCGGAAGTTGGGCCTTGATCGTACTTAAATTCTTATGCACGATGTACGCTTGACTATCAGTCACAATCCGGGTGGTCCGCAGTCCATGGACTTTCTCACAATACACGATATCCCGAAGCTTTAGCTTTAATAATAACGCGCCGCTCTTCAAAGTTAAAGTCGGTTCCGGTGCTTGCTTTAAAGTCACTAAGCGCTGCTTAATAACTTGGAGTACCCGCGTCACCCGCGGTACAAACTTGGCCTTATCAAACATATCGGCCTTCGAAATAAACCCGGTTGGCGTTGTCATGGCACTCAACGTTTCCGGTAGCATATCATCACGCACACTGACGTAGATGATAAACCCATCCGGATCATAATTCCGAATGGCTGAAGCTAATTCAATCCCATTGGTTGCTTGTTTTAAAACAATATCTAAAAAATAAATATTCGGTCCATTACTAGCCCGTACCATGCGTAATACATCGGTTGGCTGCCAAACCGGCGCCAATTCATAATCGAATTGCAATTGGTTTAACTGGGCAGTAATGATTTCGGTCAACCAGAGACGTTGTTGTTCATTATCGTCACTGATGAAAACCTGCATAGCCATCACTCTTTCTCTTAGTAAGACAACTGTCCTAAAATACAGTCGTCTTGCTTGCCTATTTTCTTATTCAATTGTTTACAATTTAGTATGACACCCCACCAATCATACTAGAAGAAACGGCTTCCAGCAACTAGAAAAAGGGCCGTTAACCCAATTAATTTGCGGTTTCACGGTCCTTCGACATAGATTGTTCATTTTTCAATCTGTTTTGGTTTTATGTGGGCTTGGTTCAGTCGCATTAATTCGTCAGTTCGCAATTTATCAACGATTAGTTGGGCAGCTGCAACAGTTAAGCTACCGCTTAGATCTTGGTCAGAAACCCGGACCGGTTCATCTAAATGATGCAGTCGTTTAACCAATTCCGTAATGAAATTATCATAAGCCCGTTTCGGATAGCCAGTTGCGGTAACCTGATCAATCCCTTCACGAATCATATCGAGCGGATAACTTGGTTTTAATAAGCTGATCACAATAATGTCCGCCAATTGCATAATCTGATACTTCTTCTTCACTGGTGATAAGATTACTTTATGCTTAACATAATTATTGATCATCGCGGCCGTCACCGGATCAACCCCTAGTGGCTGCAAAGTCTCATTAATCAGTAACAAGACCTGATCCATATATAGATCAAAATTCGGTAATTCTGTCCATTTGGGTAAGATAACTTTGCTCATGCGCTGTTTCCAATCCGCATAGGTGACGCTGGTTGCCATGTAAATCCCTCCTCAATCCTTTATCATCATTATATACAGATTAACTAGTCATGTAAACTAGCTTAACTTATAAATGGCATTAAATTTACCCTTTGTGGTATTATTTAAATCGTTATGCAACGTTTAGGTTCAATCTGACAATAAATTCAGATAGAAAAGGTGGCTATTTAAGATGTATGAAATGACCAAGAAACACCGAACTGGTGAAGATGTTAAGAAACGCCTGCCCCAACCAGTTATTGATGGATTATGGCACCGACTTAATGAAATGCGCAAAGAAAAGTTGCTCATCGATAAATCCATGGCCGTTATGTTTAGTGACGACTATGAAGACGCTAAGATTTTCTTTATGACCTTGCAAAAGGAAGGCGCCTTTGCGAATGAATATGACCTGGCCTACGATGGTCCCAAAGACTTCTTAGGTAAAGGCACGATCGTCATTTTTAAAGACCGGCCGAAGACGATTACCATGAGCATCTCTGAAGCTAACAAGGAACACGATGCGGCTGAAGCCAGCGCTGACGATCCTAAATAAGCGACTAAAAACCACTAACTGCGACCAAGATCGTGGTTAGTGGTTTTTTTGGCTGTTTGCATGTTTTGGTTGGTTAGGGTTAAACGCCCTATTGCACGTCAATCTTCCCCGCGTCATCCGTTACCTTTTTAGGTAGTGTGACCGTTAATAACCCGTCATGATAGTGCGCTTGAATCTGTTGACTGACGACATTTTTAAAGTAAAAACGTCGGGTAAGCGTATTAGTCTGGCGCTCACGCCGTAAAACCCGGCCGTCGTCATCACGCTGATGACCATCACTGCCTTGGTCCGCGCTAAGCGTGAGCCAATCATCGACATACTTAACCGTAATCGCATCCTTATCAAAACCGGGTAATTCAGCGGTTACCGTATAATCATCATCGTGTTCGACCACATCCGTCTTCATGACAAGATGAGCCGTTAAAATGGCTTGAGCTTCATGGTGTGCGCGTTTGAGTAATGCAACTGGTCTTAAGTCATCCAAGTGACTAAATAAATGCTGACGCATGGTCAGACCCCCTGTTAACGGATTGGTTTAGTACGCGTTTTGCTTAATTGCCGCGGCTAAAAGATCTAAAGCATGTTCCCGGGTACCGACTTGATCCATATCAAAGATAATCGAATCAATGTCGCCGCCTTTAAAGTCAAATTGTTCAAAGTAAACGTATGGATCTTCATTGTCAGACTTGATAAAGCCGTCTTCAATCTTCTTATCGAAGCCTTCAGCCCAATCTTCATCATCCATCTTACTGAAATCGGCACGGGTTACATATCCCCGACTCCGAATCAAATCCATCGCTTTCTTAACATCACTATCGTCATAGACCAATTTCTTCGAATCCTCATGAATCTTAGTTTTCGTTTCTACTGGCATCACAAAAGATCTCCTTTGACTTAATATACCTTTAGTTTAGCACCAATCTATGAAAACGTTAACCATTCTTTCTTAGATTGCAAATTAACGTGACTATCCTTATAATTGTAGCTACTTCGAAAAGGTGTAATTTTCCGCTTCGGTTGGGCTGGATTGACGCTGGAACGTGGTGGCCACGTTTGGAAGCCAAAGAACGGTCTTCCAAGCCGGGCTTTGACTAAACCGAGTAGCCCACTCGGTCAAGTCAAACGACACCACTGAGCGTCATCCAGCCCGCCCTACGCTAATTAAGTGTTCATTCATAATCACCACTAACTGCCGACCAATCCCAACAAATAGTTTCCAGTTGCGCCGCGAACATTGGATTAGACAAGCACTAATCGTGGCTATCATAGCTGATGCCATGATACGTATACATTAACGCCGGGCGGGTCAGCATTGGCTCAGTGGTGTCGTTGATCTTAGTCGACGAATTTTGTCGGCTTAGATCAAGCCCGTTTTTGAGACCGCTCTTTGGCTCAAAAACGCGGCCACCACGTTCCAGCCGATGCTGACCCAACCAGAGTGGCAACATACCGTACCCCAAACTAAATCAGCGAATTTGAAACCTGACTGGCAACGATGGTCAACTTCGCGTTATAATTTAGGTATCAAATAAATGAAATGAGGAATGTTTCTTTGGACAGTGGCCAGATAATTTTAAATTTAGTCATTATTGTCATTACGTTCTGCGTCGCCGCTTTCTTTGTGGCCTGTGAATTTGCTTTAGTTCAGACCCGACCAAGCGCCCTCGAAGAAGAACAGAAAAAACGGGATAAACCTTCCAAACGGATCGCGACCTCCTTGCACATGGTGCAAAACTTAAACGAGTACTTATCAACAACTCAAGTCGGGGTCTCATTAGCTGGGATTATCTTAGGTTGGATTGGGGAACAAACAACTGAACATTTCGTGTTACAGCTGTTAGATCTATTCCACCTGTCCATCAGTACCTCGATTCTGCGTGGGATTAGTATTATCCTCGGGGTCTTCTTACTGACCTACTTAGAAGTCGTCTTAACCGAAATCGTCCCGAAAAACATCGCGATCGATATGCCGTTAAAGGTAATGGCGGTCATCACGACCCCATTACGGTGGTTCCACGTCATCTTCTACCCATTCGTCTGGTTATTGAATATTTCATCGACCGGCGTGGTTAAGATGCTAGGTATTCCCGTGGCTAATGAGGATAACGATGTTTATTCGCAAGCTGAAATCTTAAACTTGTCACGTAACGCCGTCTCCGGTGGTCAATTAGACCGTGATGATTATCTGTATATGGAACGCGCTTTTGAATTTAACGATAAGATTGCCAAAGATATCATGATTGATCGGACCCAATTGGTTGTCATTGATATTAACGATACCGTTAAACAAGCCATTCGGGTTTATCTACAGAAGCGGTTCAGCCGGTTACCGGTCGTGGCGAACAATGATAAGGACAAGATTCTCGGTTACGTCTACAACTACGACTTGATTCGTCAAGGCGAAGTTGATGATGAGATTCGGGTCAATAAAGTGTTGCGTAATATCATTACCATTCCTGAAACCACCCCGATTCAAGCCATCTTGCAAAAGATGATTGAAAAACAAACTCCAATCGTGGTCGTCGTTGACGAATACGGTGGGACGAGTGGGATTGTCACGGATAAAGATATTTACGAGGAACTCTTCGGAACAGTCAACGATGAAATCGACAATGTTTCGACGGAGTACGTCGAGAAGCAAGACAACGGCACCTATCGTATGAGCGGTAAAATGACTTTATATGATTTTGAACGGTTCTTTAAGACCGACCTGCAAGAATTTGAGGACTCCGATGTGGTCACTTTAACCGGCTACA
The DNA here is from genome assembly GCF_005405105.1 of Lactiplantibacillus dongliensis. GTDB lineage: Bacteria > Bacillota > Bacilli > Lactobacillales > Lactobacillaceae > Lactiplantibacillus > Lactiplantibacillus dongliensis. The sequence goes on along the minus strand of NZ_BJDK01000012.1, from coordinate 55,445 downwards.
TCTTGGATAACTTCCCGAAGATTCAAGCTGGTGATACGATTCAGATCGCCGACTTCACCTTTAAGGCCCTCGATTTTGAGAATGCCTACATTAATTGGTTTGAAGTCAGTCGCAAGTCCCCCGTTCCAGCAGTAACTGCTAAAACGGATGACGATCAAGACTAAGCACCGCTTTAAGCGTCAAGCTAACCTAGCTTGGCGCTTTTTTTGACTTAATAATGGCTGGTTTGACACTTGTCAGCTTAAGCTGCCCCAACCAGGTTGGCAAACTGTTCGAACTATAACTTTATCTGAGCAGTTGGTTACTAAAAGGCTCAGCTGGAGTGTTGCCGTCTCAACACTTTGAAAATTAATCAGCCAGTGATAGTTTTAACTAGCCCTAAGCATGTCACTTTAAATTATTGTCATTAAAAGTGGGCACTTATTTACCGATCCAATAACTCAGTAAAAAATGCCAGCGACTATTAGTTATTATTTGGACTGGTATAAATTTAGTTAGCCTGTGAAGCGTGCCTGTTACCGGTCACATTTAGTACTGGTTCTAGTCGACATCACAATAACTGTCATCATCCTTAGGCCACTAACTGTTCATAGGCGCGCCAATTGTGAAAACCCTTTAAACTTTTACCGGAAGTTGATTGCAAAACAACCGCGTACAGCGTAAACTAAACGTATGTTAATACAGAAATGAGGAACCGGCCGTGAGTGAAAATGTCATTAATATTATTTATATTTCGATTGAAGGCAATACCCGATCGTTTGTCACTGGGATGCAGGACTATGCCAAAACCCAGCATGCAGCTGACGACAGTAACCCTTTGATTACCTTAAAAGAAATTACGGATCAAACTGAATTTGCCATTGAAACCAAGCCGTACTTTGCCTTTGTCCCAACCTATCTAGATGGCGGGAACGGGATTGATACTGGGGTCAAGGAACTCATGACAAATACCTTAGGTGAATACTTAAACTACGACTTAAATCCAAGTCTTTGCCTCGGTGTCGTTGGTAGTGGGAACAAGAACTTCAATGAACAATATTGCTTAACTGCTCGGCGTTACGCGGAACAACTGGATACCGATTTAATCGGTGACTACGAATTACGCGGGACTTCCGTTGATACGGAACGCATCTATAACGTGATGAAAGAACGGTTACATGCCTTTAGTAAGTAAAGAAAACGGATCAGCCCATGCACTGGGTGTGATCCGTTTTTTCATCTTCAAAAGTCTTAACCATTTAACAACTGTTCACGTGCTGCCCGCCATAATACGACGCCTAAAGTGACCAGCATTAACACTGTCACCGTCATAAACAAAATCGCATATGAGAACTGCGCAACCATCATCCCACCGAATAGCGGTCCGACCGCACGACCGAGCGAGAGCGCCATATTGAAACGTCCTTGATACTTGCCACGCTGATCCACTGCGGCCATATCATCGACCCACGCCGGAACGATTGGCAAGCCAATCACCTCACCAAGCGTTAAAACCACCATAATCACAATGAAATCCGCATATTGCCGAGCGAAGACAAGCCCTAAAAATGATAACGCAAATAGGGTAATTCCAAAACCAATCTGCGTGCCAATCTTAAACCGTTCGTTAAATAGCGTCACAATTGGCTGACTGACAATGATCAGTAACCCATTGATCGTCCAAACTTCACTATACCGCCGAAATGGGATCCCGAGATTAGTCATATGCACAGACAACAAACTTTCCCACAGCGCATAACTCAGATAGATTGAAAAAATCATCAAACAAATTAACCAGATTAATTGCCGTTTATGGCGCGGTGTTTGATCAGTTGTTTCAGCTTTAGCCGCGGTCGTTGTCTTGGCGGCTAATTGAACATTAAAGGTGCTCAACACAATAATCATCAGCCCAATATAACAAGCCGTGGTCACCATAAAGACCACATTAATCCCCAAGTCTAACAAGTAACCAACCAGTAGCGTGCCAATCACAACCCCGACATTCAACGCCAAGTACAACATATTAAACACATATCGATTTGACTTAGTCGTCACCGTGGCCGCATACGCATTCACCACCGTCATACTAATCCCATCACCGAAACCAACGACAATCAAGCCCACAGCGTACGGCCATAAGCTATGCCAAAAGATCAACGTCGCCAAGGTCACGGTCGAAATAATCACGCCAAGAATTGCCGTTTGATAGGGCCGCCAATGATCAAATAAATGACCGCCGACATAGTTACCCAAGATCATGGCTAGCGACATACAAAACAGCACGACCCCTGAAAACGTCAAGGTCTGCTTCAAATAATTGTGCATATAGACCGTCGTTAACGGCCACATAAAAGCCGCGCCAGCGTTATTCAGCAAATTTGCTAAAAACAACCATCGCAGCCGAACTTCTTTCTGCATTGTGCTCACCTAAATTTTCCATTTTCTTCAGTATACGCGCTCACCCGGCTACCGCCTACTAAAACTTGTGTTGTACCCGCGGATGCCAGATTGTATAACATGATTCACTCACCAAAACGATAGCCAGTGAACAAAACACCCCTAACTCTTGTGCGGACTTCATATTCAACTGGCCGCTAACCGACCGCCCCTGTCGACTAATCTGATAGACTGACAGGCCTAAAACGCGTAAGTTAAAATGCGTGGCCGGTAAGACCTGCATCAAAAAATAACCAACGGCCACCCCAATAAAAATAATCATCATCGCCACGGGTATCCCTGCCAGTAACTCAACGCCAAGTCGTAACCACCGATGTGTCATAAGCTGTCCCCTCGCTTTACTTTCATTATCGCGAGTTTGGGCCCCTTGCACAGGTATTTTACCGACACCCAGCATCTTTTTTACGAAAATAAGCCGGGACTTCTTTAGTTAAGTTAACGCAAAAAAAGACGGCCACCATCGCTGTTGCGATTGGACCGTCTTTTAACTAACGTCAGCCTACTAAAATTAGAAGCTTAAGACATTAGATTTGCTGCTGGTAGCAACTTTGGTATAGGTGAAGTAGTTAGCCCCTTGACCAAGGTTTTCCTTCAACCGCACGTTCTTGCTGTTAACCACATAGAACGTCTTGCTGCTCCGGAAGCGTAAGTAGAAGTTTTCAGTCTTCTTACCAACTTTGGCATCGACTTTCCAAAGATGCTTGTTGCTAGAACTGGCAGTATAAGTCCCGTTCAACAAGGTCTTAGTCTTAGCACCTGACTTGTAACGTTTAACGGTAATCTTTTTACCATTCGTTAACGTCCACTTGGTGTAGTAGCCTTTGTAACTAGATGACTTCCAAGTCCCGGCAACGCTGCTGACCTTGCCATAATTCTTCTTAGCAGTGGTCTTTTTAGCGGTCGTTTTCTTAGTGGCCGTCTTCTTAGCCGTGGTCTTCTTAGTGGTCGTCTTTTTAGCAGTTGCTTTCTTAGGCGCCGTTACCTTAACAATCCGGTACATGTATGAATACTTACCTTGAGTGGCGTAAACGTATAAATCAGTACCCTTTTTGTAAGTCTTAGGTAATTTAACCGTAAACTTACCCGTCTTTGATGATGCTGTTGCTGAAGCAATCTTGCTCTTTCCAGCGTTGGAATCCTTAGCACCCTTCTTAGCGTAAACCGTTACCTTGACACCCTTAGTAGCCGTCCCGGTAACCTTTTTAGCGCTACTAGTCACACCATCGACCGCAATCGTGGTCTTAGCTGCTTTCTTAGTAGCAGCTTGGGCAACCGTTGCTTGACTGTTCGTACCTAAAGCAGCAGGGGCAAACAATGAAACGGCCGTAACCGTTGCTAATAAACCTGAGATTAACTTCTTTGAAGTTTGCATCAAAAATAACTCCCTTTCTTATTTCAGTCCATATTATAACCTCTTCGTTAAAATCAAGCTAGTTATCTGAATGAAACGCAATAAAGTTTTTAATAATTTTTCACAACTTAGACACGCTTGGGGCTAGTTGGCTTAAAGTGTCATTTTAGGAACCAACCGGCCAACGCTAATTTCAACCAATACCAAGCGTAATTTAGACGACTTTCTTAAACTGATTATCGACGATGACTCATAATGATTGTTATAATATAAGTTAAGCGCAATCATCTAGCGTTAATTTTGAAAAAGGCGAGGCATGTTTATGATGCTTAATCAATATGGCCTAACCGGCTGTTTCTTAATCTTTCTACTTGTTTGGGGATACCAATGGCGGCATATGCCAAAATTTCGGTCGTTGTGGGGCTATACCTCACGGCGCGCTGGTCACAATAAAACCACTTGGCAGTTTGCTCAGAATTTCTATGCCATGCTTGGCGTTGAAATTTTTGGCATTCTGACCCTCGCCTCGCTGGTCGGTCTCCTTTTACAAATTGCTTGGTTACAAAGTTCAACATTGCAGATTCTTGGCTTAGCGTTAGGCTTGATTATGCAAAATGTCGCAACCGAACGCGAATTACGGCATCAATTTCCTAATCAGCCCACGCCCAAAGCCTAGTTGTTTAACTAAAGAACTTAATAATTGACCCCGACGGCTTATCGCTTAATATTAGTAATGGTGGCTTTAACCGTTATGTACGACGACTATTTCTAACCAATCAGGATTTGACAGTGGCCTTGGCCGTTAGTTTAATTGCGCTTGCCACTCTGGTTGGTTGCTAAGGTTATGGTCAACATCCAAGATAATTAATGTTTAATACGAGTACCAACTAACCTTAATTTTTATAATTCTAAGTAAAGAAGTGAATTTGATGAGTAAAGAAAAGATTGCTCTGTTCACCATTTTTGGCGGAACTGGCGACTTGGCCCAACGAAAGCTCTACCCCTCATTATTTAAACTGTATCAAAAAGGGTATTTACAAGACCATTTTGCGGTGATTGGGACAGCCCGGCGACCTTGGACCGATGAGCATTATCATCAAGTCGTCGCCGATGCCTTAGCATCATTGCACGCTGACGCCGATCAAGTGACCGCTTTTGCTAGCCATTTTTACTACCAGTCGCATGATGTCACAGATGTCCAACACTACATCACCTTAAAGCGACTCTCTGAAAAGCTAGACGCACAATATGAGTTACAGGGTAACCGGATTTTCTACTTGGCAATGGCACCGAACTTCTTCGGGACAATTGCGCGGCATCTTAAATCTGAACATATTTTAACTGAAAATGGCTTTAACCGCGTCATCATTGAAAAACCTTTTGGCCATGATTTCGAAAGCGCTAAGACGTTAAACGATGAATTAGCTGAAACGTTCGATGAAAACCAAATTTATCGGATTGACCACTATCTCGGTAAAGAAATGATCCAAAATATTGCCGCCATTCGTTTTGGCAATAATATCTGGGAATCCTTGTGGAATAACCGTTATATCTCCAACGTGCAGATTACGTTAAGTGAAAAGCTGGGCGTTGAAGAACGCGCCGTTTACTATGATAATAGCGGTGCCTTGCGTGATATGGTTCAAAACCACATCATGCAAATTCTGAGTCTCCTCACAATGGATCAACCGGTTGAATTTACCGAAGACGATATCAATATTGAAAAAGTCAAAGCTTTACGTAGCTTGCGGCCTTACCAGCCAGAAGAAGTTGCCAAGAATTTTGTTCGTGGACAATACGCTCCGACTGAAACGGTCAAGGGCTATCGACAAGAAGACAAAATCTCACCAGCATCCAATACCGATACCTTTGTTGCTGGTAAAGTAATGATAGATAACTATCGTTGGTCCGGCGTGCCGTTCTACATTCGGACCGGTAAACGCTTAGCTGACAAGTTCACCCGGATCGACATTGTCTTCAAACGACCCGTTATCAATATTTTTAATCACGAGCTACCTGATAATCAAGCGGCCGATAACGGCTTGGCACCAAACGTTTTAACGATCAACGTGGAACCCACTGAAGGTTTCGAATTACGGATGAATGCTAAGAATGTCGGTCAAGGCTTTGCGACAACCCCAGTTCAATTGAACTTCGATCATGACGCGACCGCCGCCGCTAACAGTCCCGAAGCGTACGAGCGCCTCTTACACGACATCTTAAACGGCGATGCCACCAACTTTACCCATTGGCAAGAAGTGGCCTATTCGTGGAAATTTATTGATGTGATTCAACAATACTGGGATGACCATCAACCAAGTTTTCCAAACTACAAGCCTGGTACCATGGGACCACAAGCAGCAGCTGACTTGTTAGCACAAGATGGGCATCGGTGGGTCTATCAGGGTTAAAAACACTTTTAAAAGCAAGAAACGGGTCTAAGACGGGTATCCGCAACTTACCCACCAGACCCAACCATACTAAAACCAAAGACATCAACCTGACCAGTACTAACTAGTCAGCTTGATGTCTTTTTCAATGTCCTAACTGATCACAAACCGCAATCAAACGCGGGATGGCAACTTCTAAATCAGCAAGACTAACCGCTGTAAATCCTAACAAGTAATAGTCATGACTCGGCATCGCCTGCCAATTGGAATCAAGCGGATAAATTCGAATATCAGCGGCGGTTAACGCGGCCAACAAAGCTTTTTGGGCAATGCCAGGAATGCGAACAACCAGTTGTAGACCGGCACCGGTCGCAATTGGCTGAATACGATCAGTTGTTGCTAACAGCTGCGTCAGCCGTTGATACTTACGCCGATTTAAGCTGCGGCTGCGGCTAATATGCCGATAATAAGCCCCACTATCAAAATAGGCCACCATCGCTTGCTGCAATAGGCCCGCCACCATGGCCGAGCGATACTGATATTGACGGTGATAAACCGCCACTAAATGAACCGGTAAGACTAAATACCCCATCCGTAACGTAGGATCGATCCCTTTCGCAAAGGTTCCTAAGTAGGCTACCTGATCAGCCATTGCAACTGATTGCAGGGCGGGCAGCGGCTGTGTGTGGTACCGATACTCACTGTCGTAATCATCTTCAATAATTAACCGCGACTCAGCAGCGGCCCACTGTAATAATTCCAATCGTTGGGCAATTGGTAGCACATACCCCAATGGAAACTGATGGGCCGGAGTCGTGTAAACAAATTGTGGCTGGGCCGCCTTGATCGCCGTTAACGAAACCCCTTGCGTCGTCACCGGCAGGGCCACCGTCGCCTTACCAGCTGCTGATGCTAAGGCTGGCAACCCCCGATATCCAGGATTTTCAATGCCCAAAGTTCCGGCCGGCAAGATGCTTAACAGTAAGGCCAGACCTTCTTTTGCCCCGTTCGTAATCACAATCTGATCTGGTTGACACCGTACCCCACGAGTCGTTCGTAAAAAAGTGGTTAACCGTTGGCGTAACGCTGGTAATCCTTGGGCATCCGGATAGCTCACCGGGTTTGCCTCAGCTTGGCGTAAGGCATCGCGGACGGCTTTTTTCCAAGCATTCCAACTGGGCTTCAATAGCTGAGTCGCCCCATAGCGAAAATCATACGTCACCGGTTTAGGCGGTGTTGAAACTGGAATCGCGGGGGTTTTAGGACTTGCGGTCGGCCAAGCTTTTAACGCCTTAAAAAAATAACCGCTCCCCGGGACGGTGTACACGTAGCCTTCCGCTAATAACTGATCATAAGCTTGCTCAACCGTCGTTTTGGATACATTCATCGTTTGAGCCATTCGTCGAATCGATAACAATTGTTGCTGGTTACCCGACTTAGGCAAATAGCTGTCCTTTAGCAATTGATAAAGTTGTAAATATAATGGCGTTTTAGAATCCCGGTCTAATGGCATTACGCAACTGTCCTTTCATTTTTGTTAAAATTGTCACTTTTAAGCCATACAATTATTCCTTATTATAACCAATAACTAGAACGAGAGGAAGTTGTTAGCTATGGCTGATACAAATCACATTATCCAACAAATTCAAGTTTCCGGCATTCGTCGTTTTGACGAGGCCATCAGTGACGTCCCAGATATCATCAAATTAACGGTCGGTGAACCGGATCTCCCTACCCCAGCCCACATCAAAAAAGCTGGTATTCAAGCCATTCGCGACGACTTTAGCCACTATTCACCGTTAATGGGCTTCCAAAAATTACAAGCCGCGGCCAGTCGTTATTTTAATCAAAAATATCAACTGAACTATGCCCCCAATGAAATCATTGCCACGGTTGGCGCCACCGAAGCCGTTGCAACGGCCTTAATCACGTTACTCAACCCTGGCGACGCCGTCTTACTGCCAACACCTTGCTATACCAGTTATGAACCGGTCATCGCGATGGCACATGCCCATGTCATTCCCATTGATACGACAACGACGGGGTATAAGTTAACTCCCGCGGGTCTGGCAGCCGCGATTCAAACTAATCATAGCCAACGGTTAAAAGCCATTTTACTCAACTATCCGACTAATCCGACCGGTGTGACTTACACGAAAGCCGAATTAGCAGCCTTAGTAGCAGTCATCAAGCAAGCCGGCTTAACCGTCATCAGTGATGAGATCTATAGCGAGATCACTTACGAACAACCCCACACCGCCCTAGCCACCTTGTACCCAGCGCACACCGTAACTATCAATGGGCTATCGAAATCACATGCCATGACGGGCTGGCGCTTAGGTTTCATTATGGCGCCGTTAGCCCTGATTACTGAAATGAAAAAGACCCACCAATACCTAGTGACGTCGACCAGTTCTATCAGTCAAGTCGCCGGGATTGAAGCACTGACGCATGGTCTCGAAGACGGTCAAAAGATGCGCGCCATTTATCAAGCCCGACGCGACTACTTAGTGACCCGACTAAGTGAAATGAGCATTAATTATATCTATCCGACGGGGGCCTTTTACTTATTCGCACAAGTCCCAGCAGCTTTTAAAGGCACTAGTTGGGCCTTTGCCACGACCTTAGCACAGCAAGCCCATGTGGCTGTGATTCCCGGATCGGCGTTTGGTGCCGCGGGAGAAGGATGGTTCCGGATTAGTTATGCCGCCAGTCAAGACGCCTTGCGCGATAGCATGAACCGCTTCGCAACTTGGCTAACACAACAACAAGCTTAATTATGGAGGCTTTAAAATGAATTTTGAGCAAGCACACTTAATCACCGCCATGGTCACCCCGTTCGATGACGACCAGCAGCTTGACTTAACTCGGTTAGCTGGCTTAATTGAACATTTACTGGCCCATCAGACGCAGGGCATCTTAGTCGGTGGCACGACCGGTGAAGGCCCCACCTTAAGTACCAGTGAAAAATTAACATTATTTCAGGCCACCGCTAAGATTGTGGCTGGGCGGGTGCCAATAATTGCGAATACCGGCTCGAACAACACTGCCGCAACCATTGCGTTTACGCGCCAAGTGAGTCAGCTTGCAGGGATTGACGCCGCTTTAGTGGTCGTGCCACCCTATAACAAACCTGATCAAGCTGGGATGATTGCCCACTTTACCGCAATTGCTGATCAAGGCGACCTTCCAATCCTGATTTATAATATTCCTGGCCGCGTTGGCGTCAAAATGGCTGTTGAGACGGTCGTTAAGCTCGCCCAACATCCTAATATTATTGGTATCAAGCAATGCACGTCATTGGAAGAATTGGCGACGATCGTTGAACAAGCGCCAGCTGACTTCTTAGTCTATACCGGTGAAGATAGTCAGGCTTTGACTGCTCAGGCACTGGGGGCTCAAGGGGTAATCTCAGTAGCTAGCCATCTCTTTGGTGATGACATGGCAACCATCCAACAGGCATTAGCAGCTGGACAAGTCCCAGTGGCGGCGAAGATTCAACGCCAATTACTGCCTAAAATGGCCGCACTTTTCAGTTCGCCTTCACCATCCCCAATAAAGGCCGCTTTAAATGCACAGCACCTACTAGTCGGCGATCCACGATTGCCTATTTTACCTTTAAACGCGACCCAGGTGACGACCTTAACCAACCAGTTGAAATAGCTTGCTGGCCGGTATCACGGTTGGTATAATGGTGGCAATACTAAGGAAAGCGGTGACGTCAATGTGCGGTGGTTGGTTTAACAGCGGTATGCCCTTCATGTGGATGGGCGGATCCTTTTGGTTCTTTACGTTATTGGTCATCATTGCCATCGGTGCTTTAGTGGCCGTCAATCGTTCTCAAAACAAAAAATGAAAACTAAAAAAGATGGTTCCAGTCGTTGCTAAACTGGAACCATCTCTTTTAATCCTTATTTAGCTTGTTTAACCGCCGTGGCAATTGGCGTTTCACCGTTAATTAACGCGATTGTCTGCCCAATTGTGGTTGGCGTACTGAGCGCTTGCACGGCAAATGTTGCGACATCGTCACGCGTAATCTCACCGCCAACATCTGGATTGACCGTGACTTGGCCAGTCCCAGCATCGTTCACTAATGTCCCTGGTTGTAAAATCGTATAATCCAACTGCGTGCGGGTCTTCAACCATTCGTCCGCATAGTATTTAGCGACATAGTAAGGCTTCAGACTATTCGGCCACTTAGCCCGATCAACCGTAAATTCCGCACTAATGATTTCGTAACGTTTGACTCCCGCAATTTCGGCGGCCTGCATCGACTTGACCGCACCATCCAAATCAATCATCAACGTCATGTCATACCCAGTCGAGCCACCAGAACCCGCCGCAAAGACGACCGCATCCATGCCTTTAAAGGCCAACGCTAGTTCTGATGGTTGATCTAACAAGTTAAAGGCTACTGGTTCAGCCCCGGCATCTTCAAAAGCTTCCGCCTGATCAGGCCGCCGAATGCCAGCAAAGACTTGCTCGCCTCGTGCGACTAATTTTGAAACGATTTTCTTACCGATTTGACCATGTGCACCAATTACAAATACTTTCATCGTCTTCAACTCCCACTGTTTGTTAAGTCATATTATAAAGCTAATCACGCGGGCACTCTACCAATCTGTTTTGCTAGTTGTCGCCATCATCAAAACCGCTTATAATAATAACCATTCTATAAGAGAGCTGTGATTTGAATGTCTAAATATGTTCGTGCGGCCACCAGTGCTGATCTACCAGCCATGTTGGCCATCATTAACGCCGGTCGCCAAGCCTTAGCCACTGATCAGATTCCACAATGGCAGGGCACTTATCCTGCCACCCCGGATTTACAAGCTGACTTAGACGCTGGCCGTGCCTGGGTCCTGATTGTCGACGGCCAAATCACCGGTACTGCGGCCTTACTCACGACTTCTGACCCTAACTATACCCAAATCTATCAAGGCAGTTGGGCACCACACACCGATGATCACTATACGTCCATTCATCGGATTGCCATTGCCAGTGGCTTCCATGGTCAACACTTAGCGGACTTCTTCTTCAGCAATTTGATGACCCTTAGTTATCAACAAGGCTTCCACCAATTGCGGATTGATACGCATTCCTTAAACCAGCGGATGCAACATGTCATTACTAAAGCAGGCTTCACCTATCGCGGGATTGTCTACATGGACGGCGATGCTCAGGATCAACGTAAAGCCTACCAAATTTTACTTTAAGTCATCAAAAACGCGACTCTCGTTTGAGAATCGCGTTTTTTTCATATTCAGTTCGTCCGATATAGGTTGCTAGTTGCCTTAAATTGCCACTCGGGTTGGCCCAGAATCGGCGCTAACTATCGGATACTTATCAGCTAACGTTAAGTCATTATCGCCAGTAATGTTTCGCCGAGCAGTTAGTTTCTAAAATGCTCACATTTTAAGAATCAACCGCCACCAACTCCTGATGCACTAACGAATACAAATACTGTTGCGCAATGGGCTGCTGATACATTGAAGCTAATGCTTGCCCATATAATTTCACTTGGCCAGCGTACTTGGTCAATAAATCAGTGGCCTGAGCAACATGATCCGTCTTGTAATCGAATAAAATCAAGCCTTGTTCGGTCGCCAAATACCCATCGATAATCCCATGTATTAAGATTTTACTATACGGATCAGTTTCAAAACCTTTAAACAACCGCTGCGCTGGTAGTAACAGTGAAAATGGCACTTCTCGATGAACCTGCGCTGGCGCTGCCAAAATCTGCTGGCCTAGCGAGCTAGCATAAAAGCCGACTACTTGCTCAATTTGAATCCGTTGTGCCACAGTGGGTGTCAACACGTGCTTGGCCACTAGCTCATCAATAGTTGCTTGAACAGTTGCATCAGTCACCGCATGCGTGACATCCAATTGTTCTAAGACCAAATGCGTGGCACTCCCGACTTCGGCACCAGTTGGCGCTTGACTTGTCTGCAAGAACTGGGGCCCGTCTAAGCGGTCACTCACGTAACGACTATGCACCCGGGCTTGTTGATCACTAATCGTTGGGTTCGCATTCATCAACGGTGTATCGGGATCTTCAAAGACCCGTTTCACTTCCGAAACAGATTGGTACGCGGTAGTCGTAGTGGCAACCCGTTGCGGATACTGGAAGTTTAAGATCCGCGTGATGGCTTGCTGAGTCAACTCGTCAACATCGATACTGACTCCTGCTTCAACGCGTTCTAGCGCAGTTGGTTGTTCAGCTTCATCGGTAACGGCGGTCTCGGTCTGACCAATCGATGCCGCATCCCCTAATTCAACAGTCAACTTCGTCTGATCAGCTTTAAACGAATACAAAGGCTGTTCGCCATCCCAATAATCCGCTAGATCCGGGTGCCGAATCAGGCTCATGCCGACCCAATCAAGTTCACTCTTCGCCGCGGTTCTGGCTGTTGCTGGCAGCAGTCGCTGTTCATCAGTAAAGACTTGCCGCCATTGCTTGCTGGCCGTGTCAATATCTTCAATCGTCCCAACTAAGTAGAGTTGCTGTTCGGCACGCGTAATCGCCACATAAAGTTTCCGCATTTCTTCGGCCCGCAATTTTTGACTGACTACTTGGCGCGTCACTAAGCGTGGCAAGGTGGGGTACTTGACCCGGGTTTCTGGGTCAAGATACGTAATCCCAATCCCCGCTTCACGGTCTAATAAAGCCGACTGACTCGTATCAGTTTGGTTGAACCGTTTACTCATATCCATAATGAAAACGACTGGATATTCCAAGCCCTTACTCCCATGAATCGTCATCACGCTCACTGCTTCGGTCTCAGTTTCAGCAACTGCCTCAGCCAAATCTTGATCTTTTTCCTGCATCCGCTTGATGAAACGTACAAACTGGAACAGGCCTTTAAAACTACCTTCTTCATACGTATGTGCCCGCTCATACAACGCGTGCAAATTAGCTTGGCGTTGTGGTCCAGCCGGCATCCCACCAACATAATCCAAGAAACCGGTGCGATCATAAATCCGCCAAATCAGCGTTACTAATTGATTGCGCCGGGCTAGATCACGAAATTCAGTCAATTCATCCATGAACTGCGCCACTTTGGTATAAACCGCCGCGCCATAATCATCTGTCGGCACTGCGCGATTGTAAAAGTCGCGTAACGCTTGGAAATAGTCACTCGTCTTATTTTGAATCCGTAAATAAACCAATTGATTTTCATCTAAGCCAACCATCGGTGACCGTAACACAGCCACTAACGGAATATCTTGATACGGATTATCAATAATGCTTAACATTGCCATCATGATCCGAATTTCGGTCGTCTGAAAATAATTCTGCGCATCATTGACAACAATTGGAATATGCAGACGTTTAAAGATATCAATAATCGTTAAATTATGATTTCGGGTCGGCACTAGTAGCGCCACATCACTATAGCGAAATGGCCGATAAGCTTGCGCCGCTCGATCATAAATCGGTTTATCCTGCGCCTTTAATTCGAGAATCTTTTGCGCAACCATCGTAATACTACCTTCGGCGGGATCATCAATTGCAAAATCAGCGTCATCTTCAGTGTCTGAAGCCGCCTCTTTTTGTCCAGTCTGATAGAGCAATAGACTAGTTGTCTGTGGCATATCAGCCGGATAATCTTTGGGGCCATACTTCAAATACGCCGCTTGGTCATACTCAATCTGACCCACGGGGGCATCCATTAACTGACTAAAAATCAAATTGGTTAACTGATCCACATTCTCCACTGACCGGAAGTTTTCCGCTAGTACGATTCGTTCCCCATGTTCGGGATGCTCGCCAAAGTCTTGATATTTATGCAAGAACAAGAGCGGATCGGCTAATCGGAATTGGTAGATTGATTGCTTCACATCGCCAACCATAAACATGTTGCCAGGAGTCTGTTGGGCCAACAATTGCAAAATCGTCTCTTGCAAACTATTAATATCTTGATATTCATCGACCATTACTTCGGCAAACTGAGCTTGCAGTTGGGTTAAGGCCGCCTGACCACTTTCATTGTCACTCGTTAAAATGGCTAGACTCAAATGCTCCAAATCATTAAAATCCAACACATGGCGCCGGCGTTTTTCCGTCGCAAACGCTTGTTTAAAGGCTAACGTGGCGTGGACTAATTCACGCACTAAAGCTGCCGCCCCCGCCATAATATCTAAAACCGCTTGTTCATCGCTCACCAAAACAGCCACATTGAGCTCGGTAATCTGATCACGAACCGCCTTAACTTGACCATTAACAGCGGTGCCAATCGCCGTCCGCACCTCATCATCTTTATAGGTTTTCTTGATCGCCTTAATCTTAAAAGTCTGACAAAAGGCCCGCAACTCATTCCATTCAATCGAACCTAGCCGGGCCGTCACATCGGTCAAACTTGCCTGCGCAGCCTGCAATGCAGTCAATGTCTTGGGATCCAGATCACTATCAGTGGCCTGTTCAAGGGCTTGCGTAATCGTCGTGGTCATCTGCGTAAAAGTCGTCCGTAGTTGCGGTAACAACTGTTGTTGATAAAAAGCAGATGCCGTCAGGTGGTCCGTCCCCAACTCATAGCTAGCCGGTAATTGTTCAAGCCAAGCCGTTGGGTCCGGTGTCGATTGGGCAAAGTCATAAAGTCGCATAATTAGGCGGCTAAGCCCATCATCACTGCGATCATTTGAAAAGTTCGCCGTCAACGCGGCAAATAATTCGCCATCGTCACCGTACAAATTTTCCCGAACAGTGTCCCAGACCTGATCACGAATCAATAGGCCTTCCGTATTATCTGTTAACAATCGGAACACCGGATCTAAATCGATCACGTAGTAATAGCGTTGAATCAATCGCAAGCAAAAAGCATCCAATGTACTGATGTTGGCAACCCCTAACAAATTCAACTGCTGACGTAGCCGCTGAACTGCGGGGCTAGTTGTCGTGGCCTTCGGGTTAGCTGCTAGCTGATCTGAGATTCGTTGATTGAGCTGCTTTTCCAACTTTTGCTTCATGTGCTTAGCGGCTAGGTTCGTAAACGTCACGACTAATAATTGATCAATATTCAACCCGGCGTCTAATTTACGCATAATGCGTTCAATCAGGACCGTGGTCTTACCGGAACCGGCTGAAGCTGAGACTAATAAATTATTGCCGTGCTGATCAATCGCGGCTTGTTGACTAGCTGTAAATTGTGTACTCATGCGCGTTCATCCCCTAACTGCGCTTTAATCCGCTCTAAAACTTCACTGGGCGTCAATGGCGGTAAATCACGATAATTATTTTCTGATAGCATAGCATCAAACGCCATAATCGCAAGATATGGTGAATATTGCAACGCCGTAGTTTTATCATTTAGCCGCACCGGATTCAGCGCCAGTGCCCCCGCAAAAATCGCTTGTGCCGCATCGACAATCAATTTCCGATTATTCGCTAATAACTGATCCAATTCCTTTTCAGTGACTAGTGGCGCCGTCTTACGACTGTGGTACTCACCCGACTTCACCCGTGAAAATGGATAGATCTTAGAATCGCCACTTTGCTTTTGCAGTTCCGTATCTAGATGCGTCAATAATTGCGGATCATCAACGATAACCCCACGGTACTTATTCGCTTTTAAGAGGGCATCCTCAAAACCCGCCCGCGCATCTTTGGGTTTTAACGTTGGATTTTGGATATGCATGTACAAGGCACCAGCTAATTTCACTTTGTCGGTGCCGGCTGGGACTAAGGCATCTTCGTTAACCAGTACCGCATTTAGGTAGGTCAACATCTGCATCGCCAACCCATAATAAGCCTGCTGAAAATCAAAGCGATGTTGCGACGATTTGTAATCGACAATGCCTAAATAACTTTGGTCAGCAACCTGAATTCGGTCTAAGCGGTCGATCTTTCCTCGAACATGAACGCTATGCTGCGGATCAACTTGGAAGTCTAGAGCCTTTAGCCCATGGTCTTTACCAACATTTCCGAAGAGTAATTCCGTTTGTTGTGGCGTGGCATCAGAGCGTTGGCTTTGCCGCTGAATGGCAAAGGCAATCTGGCGCACCGTGTTAATTAGCTGTTGCCGCAAATACCCCATCCGATTAGAACTTGATAGGATCATAAACTGCGGCTGTTCTAATACTTGTAGTGTCACTTGGTCCAATAACGTTCCCAAGTCAGCTTGATCAATCGTCGCTAAGCTCAAGTGTTGGGCTTGCAAAGCTTTAATCATCCCATCTAAAACCGCATGGAAAAACTCACCCGTGCTGGCTGCTGACAATTCAAAGACATCACGTTCCCGTAACCGTAAGCCATACTTTAGAAAGTACGCATATTGATTCCGATAAAATTCTTCTAGCTTTGAAATCGACGTATAGATTTGCTTCCCATATAACGCCTGCACACTCGTTGATGACAGGGCAACCGGGACATTGCGGTAACTCAAACTGGCTAACAATTGTTGCGCTAACTGACCAAACTGCGGATCAGCGGTCAATTGTCGCCGCAACCAGACCCAGATTGGTGCTGGCCGTAGCGGGGCCCCGACGCGATTACGATCAGCGTTAGCAGTCAATACATCGCGATAGACTTGCACCACATGTGTAATGGTCCGCCGTTTAGATCCAATAAAGGGCGCCACTTTAGGCTGAGTTGGATCAGGCGTTGCTAAGTACGTCGCAATTGGTAACTTAAAGTGCTGCTGAATCTGTTGGACATAATTTGATAACTTCAAATCAGCATCCTGATCATCTTTTAACGGCGCACTCAAATACAACTGATCAGTCGCATTCAAAAAAGCTAAGTAGTTTAAATACCGCTCATCGCCTAATTGCACTACGGCTGAATCAGCCAAATAATGGTCACCGTCTAGCTGCTGAAGGTCTGGCTGCAATGCATCCTTATCCACGTCACTGAGTAAATCATTTGTCATAATACGATCCGGCATGACTAAGTCCGTCGCACCAATTAACATCACAACTTTACGGTTCTGACTCTGCTCACGACCACTTTCAGAAATCGTCACTTGATCTAAGGTTGACGGAATCTGGGCATAGCCTGCGCCTTCGAATCCGGCTTGCAAGAGCGCCAAGAAATCATCAGTCACAAACGGCCCGTCACCTAGCATCGTGACAAAATCATCAAGCATGTCGCAAAAAGTCTGCCAAGTCTGTTCGGGTTCACTGGCTGCCGTCATATCGCCTTTTTCAATCGCTTGGTCGCGCCAAGCTAATAACTGCGTATCCACGCCATGCGTCATTAAAAAGTTAACTAAAATTGTCGCCGCTGCCCGACCATCTTTGGCCGCCGCCAACTTTTTAAAGAAGGGTGGCAATAAAGTCGCAACAAAATGATGGATCAGATTAATCTGCTTGGTAATCGCGACATTTTCATCAGTCTCAATGCCCGCATCACCAGCCGTAAATTGAAAGTATTGCCAATCCTCCGCTTGCGTCCAGCGCCGACCACTATAACCGCTCTTTAAAATAAAGTTTTCGGTTAAGTCAACCGCTTGGCGATACGCTTGCCGCCCCATCGGTTGCCCATTGACTTGTGGTAACAGTAATTCGGTCTTTAACAACCGCATCACATCGCGATATTGATAATGCTTCGTATTCAGATCAAAGAGGGCACTGATTAATTCTACCAACGGATGATCCGCCATCGACCGTCGTAAATCCAAGAAATACGGGATTTCCATTGTATGAAAGATTGGCGCAATCATGGTCTGATAGCTCGTTAGATGCCGCGTCACAATCAGGAAGTCGCGATAGTCATAGCCCTTTTCAGCTACCAGATAGCGAATTTGCCGCGCGACTTGTGCCAACTCGGTCTGCCGGGTATCCGTTCGGAACAAATGCAGCTCTGATTTCAACACTTCAGCAGTAGGCGACTTTTGCACCTGATCACGCCACAAATCGTCTAGTGCGGCCAAACTCGGACTCACTCGTTGCGTGGTCGCAAACTGATCCGGCAAACACTTGATCTGACGAATCTTAGCATACTGAACCAGGCGATAATAAAGGCGGCCCGTCTGATAAAATAACGTCCCGTTCAACGGTGGCTTATCGGTATAAGCTTGATCTAAAATCAAGCTGATCGTAACTTCCGCCCCGCGCTCCAACATCGTCGTGATCACACCTTGTTCTTGTGACGATAATTGTGAGAATAGTTCTAAGTAAATATGGGTACCATGCAGATCCTGCTGCTGCAAATAATGGCTTAACTGTGCTAACACATCCGCATTTTTTAAATATTGCCCATCGGTCGCGGCAGCAAAGTCCGTATACACAATTGCTAAATCATGCAGCTTGGCTTTTAAGTCCCCCGCTGGTGTCTGTTCAGCCAATTGCACCACATCTGCCGGTGCTAAATTAGCTAATTGTAATTCATTAATCTCCTTAGCCAGTTGCGTCACAAAACCGGTCTGTGAGATTTCCCCACCGAATAACCGTAGCTCATCCGCATGGGCTTGCAAGATTTTAAACAGTAGCATGTTGATTCCAGCTGCTGAGAGCCGCGGGACTTGATAGGCGGCTTCATTCTTCATTAAGTACCAAGCTAATCGGGTAAACGAAAAAATCTGCACTTGGCTTTGCGCATACAAGCCGGGCTGATCAAAGGCTCGGGCTAGTCGATTCAAGACATCAACCTCGGTATCAAACTTGACATGGTTTGGGACCAAATAAAAGAATTGATCATGCGGATTGGCTTGCAAACTGGTAACTAAATTAGCCACCAACTTTTGGCGATGGTCCTGCTTAGCGGCACCCAAAATAAACTGTAGACTCACAATAGTTCCCCCTCTTCAGCTGAACAAACGTTCTGATTTCGATACTTAATTATCGCATACTTAAAGTCGCAAAAAAAGAGTGCCAACTGGAAAGTCGCACCCTTTACAATAACTTTATATTTCAGCTTTTACCGATCGAATTGTCACACTATTAGCTTTTTTTGTACCCGTCAGCATCATCAACCATCAGACAACTAATTATCTGAAAACTAATTGTTACAATGAGCGTGTTTATTGCTAGTTAAAATTGCCGTCTGCCGGTTGGCTCCTAAAACACTGGCACGCCATGGGCCCTGCTGAAACCAAAGCCTGGTCTGCTTGGCCTAAGTCCGAGCAGACCATTCGCACTAAGGTCAACGACACGGCTGAACATTGTTGGAACCAATCTCTCGGCCAAATGACTGAACTGAAAATAAGCAACCGTTAATTTTTTAATTCCCGTTAATTAACGACGGGCGGGTCAGCATTGGCTCAGTGGTGTCGTTTATCTTAGTCGGTGCTTTGCCGACTTAGCTAACCCCCGGCTTGTGGAGGACCACACTTGGCTTCCAAACGCGGCCATCACGTTCCAGCCGGTTCTGGCCCAACCAGCGTGGCAAATTTAAGCTGACTGCTACTAGAGCTATTTCAATGGTTATCTTAGTGTTGTTGCCCCCAAGTCGCTGGGTTCTGCCGCCAAGCATGTAAGGACGCTAAGTCGGCATCGTTAATGTAGTCAGCTTGCCGGGCCACTTCAATTAAGGTCGAATAATTCGACAGACTGAACAGCGGTAACTTGGCCGCTGCAAAGTTCGTGGTGGCTGCCGCCAATTGATAACTGAAGACGGACCCGACCGCTAGGATATCGCCACCCGCAGCTTGGACGGCTTTCGCCGCTTGCAGCACACTACCGCCAGTCGAAATCAAATCGTCCAGCATCACGACTTTTTGTCCCGCTTTTAACACGCCTTCGATTTGACGACCGGCCCCATGATCTTTCGGCTTCGAGCGGACGTAAATCAATGGTAAGTCTAACAATTCAGCGACCCAAGCCGCGTGCGGGATTCCCGCCGTAGCCACGCCAGCAATGACTGCTGCCGCTGGATATTGCTCGCGAATTATCGCCGCAATCCCGTTCGCAATATCCCGCCGAACTTTGGGATACGAAATCGTTAAACGATTATCCGTATAGATTGGACTATGGATACCACTGGCCCAAGTAAACGGTTCATTCGGTCGTAAAGTGACGGCTTCAATCGATAATAAATCTTTCGCAATAGTTGCTGCAATTTCAGTCATTAGCGTTACTCCATTCTTTTACAATTTCAGTATAGGCAGTTACCGGATCACTAGCTTGTGTAATCGGCCGACCAACGACTAAGCCATTACTACCGGCTTGGGCGGCGGCGGTGGGCGTCATCACCCGCTGTTGGTCGTCCGCCGTCGCTGATAACGGCCGAATGCCGGGGGTTATTCCAAGAAAGTCCGCACCGACCGCTTGGTGAATCGCGGCGACTTCTTGTGCCGAACAAATCACCCCGTCACAATGACTAGCCTGCGCTAGCTGCGCATAATGTACGACACTAGCTTGCACACTACCGGGAATTTGTTGATCCGTATTCAGCATCGCTTGATCCGTCGATGTTAACTGGGTAATCGCTAGTAATTTAGGCGCTGGCAACCCGGCTGCCGCTGCCCCGGCGACCAGACCGCGTTTGGCGGCGGCTAACATCACATGACCACCGGCAGCATGCACCGTCGTGTAGCGAACACCTAGTCGACCGATAACACGCATCGCTGACCCAACCGTATTCGGAATATCATGTAACTTTAAATCTAAGAAGACGGCATGGCCCCGCGCCTGCACCGCTTTAACAATCGCCGGCCCGGCCGCATAAAACAACTCCATCCCAATCTTAACAGTGACTGGGGGCGTCTGCGGAAATTGATCCAAAAACGCTAACGCTTGGTCGCTGGTTGGAAAATCCAAGGCAATTATGACTGGTCGACTCATCCTTGCACCTCCGTAATTAATTGTTGCAAACTACTAATCCCATATTTATCCATTTCAGCTGGTAAGCCAGTAATAATATCGGTACAAGCGGTCGGATTACCATAAGTTGCGGCGCCGACTTCGACCGCATTAGCGCCAGCCAAGTAAAATTCCAGCACATCCGCAGGAGTAAAGACTCCGCCGACCCCAATAATCGGCAATTTCGTTTGTTGCCGAACTTGGTGAATCATCCGGACTGCTAACGGATGGATAGCTTTACCAGATAGGCCACCCGTACCGTGCGCCAAAATCGGCTGCCGTGTCTTTAAGTCAATCCCCATCCCAGTCAGCGTATTAATCATCGTTAATCCGGCCGCACCACCAGCTTCCGCCGCCGCCGCGATAGGGACGATGTCCGTGACATTGGGCGTGAGCTTCATAAAGACTGGCTTATCAACGGCCATCACAATCTCACGAGTTAAATTTTCCACCATCGCCGGATCCGTTCCGAAAGCGAGGCCCCCTTTTTCCACATTCGGACAAGAGATATTGATTTCTAACAATTTAACGTTTGGCGCTGTCGCCATTTGCGTCGCTACCGTGACATATTCATCAAACGTGGTCCCCGCCACACTACCCACAATCGGCAATTCTGGATAATTTGTCGCTAACCAAGGTAACTTATCCGCTAAAACTGCATCGATACCGGGATTTTTCAACCCGATGGCATTCAACCACCCCGCCGTGGTTGCCGCCGTAGTTGGCCGTGGATTGCCGACTTTAGGTGCGGCGGTCGTCGATTTGATGACCAGCCCACCTAATGCGCTTAAATCTAATTGTTGAGCCATTTGTTGCCCATAAGCTGCTGTACCACTCGCTGGCATGACGGGATTTTGTAACGTCACCCCTGCTAATTCAACCGTTAACCGTCCCATACTTGACCCTCCTACAATGCTTGCGTGACAAACGACTGTGATTCTAAGACTTGTAAAATAGCGGCGACCGTATCAAGCGCCGTAAATAATGGAACGCCGTGGGCAATCGAGGTATTTCGAATCAAAGTACCGTCATCGGCGGCTTGTTCTTCATCCGAAACCGTATTGATGACCACTTGCACTTGGCCGGCTTCCATCTGATGTAGCAAATCATGTTCACCGGCATCAATCTTATCGACCACTTGTACATCTAGCGCATGCTGGGTCAAATAAGTCGCCGTGCCGCTCGTCGCCATTAACTGATAACCGAGGGCGTGGAACCGTTGGGCCAACTTCAAGGCTTCCGGCTTATCATCGTCACGAACCGTAATTAAGACATTGCCATGGGCTGGTACGTGTAATTTAGCTGCTTCAAAGGCCTTATAAAGGGCTTTAGCCATCGTCTGGTCACTCCCCATAACTTCCCCCGTCGACTTCATTTCTGGTCCTAATAAACTGTCGACCCGATTCAACTTCGAGAAGGAGAAGACCGGAGCCTTCACATGGACTAACGATCCGGCTTTCACTAAGCCCGTCTGATAACCTTGATCACTTAACGATTGACCTAAGATGACTCGCGTTGCGACTTGCGCCATTGGAATCCCAGTCACTTTACTTAAGAACGGCACCGTCCGACTTGCCCGCGGATTCACTTCAATCACATAGACTTGTTCCTCATGAATGACGAATTGAATATTCATCATCCCGATACAATTCAAAGCAATCGCCAATTGTTCCGTATAATCAACAATCTGTTGTTGGACATGGGCCGATAGTGATTGTGGTGGATACACGGCCATCGAATCCCCTGAATGGACCCCGGCACGTTCGATATGTTCCATAATCCCGGGAATAACCACCGTTTTACCATCACAGATGGCATCAACTTCGCACTCTTTACCGACTAAATAACTATCGATCAATACCGGATGGTCATGTGAGACTTTAACGGCATTGTGCATGTAATAAT
Organism: Lactiplantibacillus dongliensis; assembly: GCF_005405105.1. Taxonomy (GTDB): domain Bacteria; phylum Bacillota; class Bacilli; order Lactobacillales; family Lactobacillaceae; genus Lactiplantibacillus; species Lactiplantibacillus dongliensis. The sequence goes on along the minus strand of NZ_BJDK01000012.1, from coordinate 32,621 downwards.
CCAAGTCGGCCGGTTGCTTCACGATTTCCATCGCCCGGCCGCCTAAGACATAGCTTGGCCGGACCAAAACTGGATAACCGATCTTGTCAGCAATCTTCATGGCCGTGGCCTCATCACTAGCGGTATCACCAGCCGGTTGTGGAATTTGTAACTGTTTGATGACTTTATCAAACTCATCCCGATCTTCAGCCCGATCCACATCAGTCACACTCGTTCCAAGAATCTTAACACCATGCGCCGCTAACGGGGCAGCTAAGTTAATTGCGGTCTGACCGCCGAACTGGACGATGACCCCCATTGGCTGTTCCAAGTCAATCACATTCATGACATCTTCAATCGTCAATGGTTCAAAGTAGAGTTTGTCAGAGATTGAGAAGTCCGTGGAGACCGTTTCCGGATTACTGTTCATGATAATGGCTTCATAACCCGCCTTTTGAATCGCCTTAACCGAATGCACAGTGGCGTAGTCAAATTCAACCCCTTGTCCAATCCGAATCGGCCCCGAACCTAGCACTAACACAGACGGCCGCTCACTAACCACACTTTCGTTTTCCGTCTCATACGTCCCGTAATAATACGGTGTCGTCGAGGCGAACTCGCCAGCACAGGTGTCGACCATCTTATAAACGGGCGTCAACTGATGCTGCTGCCGGAATTGACGGACCTCATCGATGGTTTCATCCCAGAATTCGGCGATAGTTTGATCCGCAAAGCCGTTCCGTTTAGCCGTGGTTAAGCAATCTAAATCATCAACATGCGTCTTAAGTGCCGTTTCAATTTCGATTAGATGTAACAATTTATCCAAGAAAAACACATTAATCTTCGTAATTTCGGCGAGTTCTTCAATCGTAAAACCGCGCCGAATCGCTTCCGCTAAGTAGAAGAGCCGGTCATCTTGGGCATGGATTAGCTTGTCGCTCAAGGTATCATCGTCAACTTGTGCTAATGCCGGTTCGTCAATATAAGTCACCCCAATTTCGAGTGACCGGACTGCTTTTAACGTCGCTTCCTCGATATTGCGGCCAATCGCCATCACTTCACCAGTCGCCTTCATCTGTGTCCCTAAGCGGCGATCAGCATGGGTGAACTTGTCAAATGGCCAGCGCGGAATCTTGCAGACAACGTAATCTAGAGCGGGTTCGAATTCAGCGTAGGTGGTCCCAGTGACCGGATTCTTAATTTCGTCTAGATGTAGCCCGACGGCAATCTTGGCCGCCATCTTAGCAATCGGATAGCCGGTCGCTTTAGAGGCCAACGCTGATGATCGACTGACCCGCGGATTGACTTCAATAATGTAGTAGTTGAAGCTGTTTGGATCTAAAGCCAACTGTACGTTGCAGCCCCCTTCAATCTTCAACGCGCGGATAATCTTTAAAGCAGCATCCCGTAACATTTGGACTTCACGGTCCGCTAACGTTTGGACCGGTGCATAGACGATTGAGTCCCCAGTATGAATCCCCACGGGGTCAAAGTTTTCCATGTTGCAAACGACCATCGCATTATCGGCAGCATCGCGCATAACTTCAAATTCAATTTCTTTATAGCCAGCGATACTTTGTTCAATCAAGACCTGAGTCACTGGCGACAAGGCCAAACCATTCTCAGCAATCGTCCGTAACTCTTTCGCCGTCTCAGCAATCCCGCCGCCGGTACCGCCCATGGTAAAGGCTGGCCGCACGATGACTGGATAGCCGGTCGCTTCCGCAAAAGTCAAGGCTTCTTCAGTCGTATGGGCAATGCCAGAAGCCGGCACTGGTTCACCAAGTTTTTCCATTAAATCTTTAAATTGTTCTCGATCTTCGGCTTGGTCGATGGCACTTAACTTGGTCCCAAGCAGCTCAATCTTTAATTCTTTTAAGATTCCTGAATCAGCCAACTCCATCGCCATGTTCAAGCCTTGTTGCCCACCTAAAGTTGGCAAGATGGCATCCGGATGTTCCTTGCGTAGAATTTGTGACACAAATTCTAGCGTAATTGGTTCTAGGTACACTTGATCTGCAATTTCTTTATCGGTCATAATCGTTGCTGGATTCGAATTGACCAGCACCACTTCATAACCTAACTCTTTAAGCGCTAAGCAAGCTTGGGTACCGGAATAATCAAATTCGGCTGCTTGACCAATAATAATGGGACCAGAACCGATGACCATGATTTTATGAATATCTGTGCGTTTAGGCATTGAAGTGGCTTCCTTTCCGGGCGACTTGGTGGGCCGCCATTAAATCAATGAATTCGTCAAAAATATGATCCGCATCGTGGGGACCCGGTGCTGCATCGGGATGATATTGTACGGAGAAGGCTGGATAGTTGCGGTGTCGCACGCCTTCCACCGTTCCGTCATTAATTTCTTCATGTGTAATCATCAAGTCTGTCTTGGCGAGCGAATCCCGATCAACCGCATAACCATGGTTTTGTGAGGTAAAGTCAATCCGACCAGTCGCAATTTCACGGACCGGATGATTGAATCCCCGATGCCCGAACTTCATCTTAAAAGTATCGGCGCCATTAGCTAGGGAAAATAATTGGTGACCGAGGCAAATTCCAAATAACGGCACGTGTTGCTCAACATCACGAATCATCGTTAAGGCTTCCGGCACATCTTTGGGATCGCCCGGGCCATTTGTTAACATGACCCCATCTGGATTTAAAGCCAGAATTTGGCCCGCCGTGGCGTTATATGGCAAGACCGTCACGTTACACTGGCGCTTGGCCAATTCACGCAGGATAGAATGCTTCAACCCAAAGTCCACGACGACCACGTTAGGACCCGTCGCTGGGTTGGGATAAGCATTCGTCGTTGAACTTTCCGCAACGACCGCCGGATTTAAAACCGTAGCCTGTAGCTGACTGACGGTATCCGGCTTCACTTCATCAACAATCGTCGCTTTGAGGGCGCCTTTAGTCCGAATATGTTTCGTCACTGCCCGCGTATCGATATCGGCGATACCAGGAATCTGATTTTGCTTCAAATAATCATCTAAGGACATCTCACTACGCCAATTACTGGCCCGCCGAGCTAATTCGTGAACGACGACCCCTTTACAAGTTGGCGTAATTGATTCATGGTCATCGCGATTGATACCGTAATTACCGATTAACGGATACGTAAACATTAAGATCTCACCGTTATAAGATTGATCCGTAATCGATTCTTGGTAGCCGCTCATCCCCGTGTTAAACACCAATTCGCCAACGGCAGCGCTGCTGGCACCAAATGCCGTCCCGGGATAAATCGTGCCATCTGCTAAGACTAAATATCGTTTCATGCGTGCTGATCCTTTCCGTAGACGACTTGGCCGTCAACTAGCGTCATTAAGACATTGCCGTACACTTGCCAACCAACAAACGGCGAGTTATGCCCTTTTGATAACATCTGATTAGCTTTGATTTCATAGGGATGCGTTAAATCTAAAATGGCTAAATCTGCCGGGGCCCCAGGCTTTAACTGGCCGGCCCCGGTCAAGCCGAATAATTCGGCCGGCCGCGTACTCATTAAAGCGACCAATTGACTCAAGGTTAACAAGCGTGGCTTGACTAAGGCCGTGTAAAGCGTGGCAAAGGCCGTTTCCAGGCCAGTGATTCCAAAAGCCGCAGTCCGCATTGAACCTGCCTTTTGCGCATCAGTATGGGGGGCATGGTCAGTCGCAATCATATCGATTGTCCCATCCAATAACCCCGCAATTAACGCGGCCCGGTCTTTAGGCGACCGCAATGGCGGATTCATCTTCAGCATCGGATTATCCATGGTGATATCTTCATCTGTTAATAACAAATGATGTGGTGATACTTCGCAAGTTACGTTAATCCCAGCCCGCTTGGCATCGCGCACGACCCGCACACTTGCAGCCGTTGAAATATGACAGACGTGATAATGCACGCCACTAGCTTCGGCCAGTAACACATCCCGCGCAATCTGCGCGGATTCGGAGATCCCAGGAATCCCTGGTAAACCTAATTTGTCGGCAACTGGGCCAGCGTTCATGACGCCGTCGCGCTTCAAAGATTCATCTTCAACATGGGCGGCTAATGGCAAGCCGGCTTTGGCCGCCCCGCACATCGCCTGATACATTGTCCCAGCCGTTTGCACCCCTGAACCATCGTTACTGACGGCAAAGGCCCCGGCTTGTTTGACCCCTTCAAAGTCAACCAGTTCATCACCAGTTCGATTTTTCGTGATGCTGGCATATTGTGCCACATGAACATGCGCCTTTTGAGTATTTTCAGCAACCATCAAGGCGACTTTTTCTGGCGTATCAGGAACTGGTTCAACGTTTGGCATCGCACCAACCGTCGTAAACCCGCCATGGGCCGCCGCCATCGTCCCCGTATCGATCGTTTCTTTATCTGTTAAGCCGGGTTCACGTAAATGCACGTGCACATCGACTAAGCCGGGGATGACCACATGCTGATCGGCACAAATCACTTGATCAGCAGCGCCGTATTGTTGGTTTAAGTTATGCCCGATAGCCTTAATCCGACTATCTTGAATTAAAATATCTTGCGTGGTTAATTGCCCAGCTTGTAGAACCTGAGCAGCTTTAATTAAAGTTGACATGGGCGACCTCCTCGATTGGCTCAGCAGCTAACAAACCTTTTTGGACGAGTAATTGGGTAATCATGGCCATTCGAATATACATCCCGTTCGTCATTTGTTGGAAGATCCGCGATTGCGGCGCATCCACCAACTCACTGGCAATCTCGACACCCCGATTAACGGGTGCCGGGTGCATGATGATCGCTTGGGCAGGCATCTTAGCGGCACGCGCCGCCGTTAACCCAAACTGTTGATGATAACTAGCCGCATCGAAAGTTGCGTCCTTATCGGCTGTCAACCGTTCATGTTGGACCCGTAGTAACATCATGACATCCATCTCACCAACCAGCTCATCCAGTGGCCGGTAATCACCGTACTTAGCAAAATCCGCATTGAACCAAGCTTTAGGCCCGCTAAAGTAAACCTGCGCACCTAATTGCGTTAGTAACATCATATTGGAACGGGCCACCCGTGAATGTTGCAAATCGCCGACAATCGCAATCTTCAACCCGTCAAAGTGACCGAATTCTTCATAGATTGTCAACATATCCAGTAAAGATTGTGAGGGATGCTGACCACTTCCATCGCCGGCATTAATGAGGCTCATGTCCAGCCCAGCCTCAATCAGTGGTTGGTAATAGTGATCATGGGGATGCCGAATCACCGCTAGATCCACGCCAATCGCTTGAATCGTTTTTAACGTATCCAGCAAACTTTCACCTTTAGTGACCGAACTGGTCTTGGGGTCAAAAGGAATCACTTGCATCCCTAGTTGCCGTTCCGCCATTTCAAAGCTGGTGTGGGTCCGGGTACTATTCTCAAAAAATAAATTCATCGCATAAGCCGGTCGCTTAAGCGTCACCGCTAACCCTCGCTTAAAGGCTTGCGCTAAGTGAATATAGTGGGTCACATCGGCGTTACTGAATTGATCAACACTAACTAAATAATTCGTGGTCTGCATGCTCTTTTGCCGTCTCCTTCTGTTTTTTTCCAAAGAAAAAAGTCTAGCTCCTGCAAAATTGCTTGCAAAGAGGCTAGACTCCGATTAAAACGGCCACGCATGGCCAAACCGTTTCGTTCCTCTCTGGAAACAATTAAATGGTTAAAGATTCAATTTATCACTCTAATTTTTCAATACTAATCCCGTCGTGACCGTCATGTTCTTCTAAAGCCACGGCAACTTGTTCATCTAAAGCAGTTGGAATGTTCTTCCCAATAAAATCTGGACGAATCGGTAATTCACGATGACCACGATCAACTAACACCGCGAGCGAAATCTTCGCTGGCCGACCTTGATCCATCAACGCATCTAGTGCCGCCCGCACCGTCCGGCCTGTAAATAACACATCATCGACTAAAATAATATGCTTGCCGTTAATATCGACTGGAATTTCAGCGCCGTTTAATTCAGCTTGACCTTGAACATCAATGGCATGGTGATCATCACGATATAAAGTAATATCAAGCGACCCAACTGGCACATCAACGCCCTCTAACTGCTTCAACCGTTGTGCTAAACGTTGCGCCAAATAAATACCCCGGGTCTTGATCCCGATAAAGACCAAATTGCCGACCCCTTTATTCTGTTCGATAATTTCATAAGTGATCCGCGTTAATGCGCGGCGCATTGTCATTGCATCGACGACTTCACGTGCCATGCTAGTCAGCTCCATTTCTGTTTGATTGACCACCTGGGGATGCAAAAAAAGTCCCCCCGTTTTTCCTGCGAAAAAGCGTGGGAGACTCCTAGTTACCGTTCCCCTTGTTAGCCTCACAGGACTAATTTAAAGGTGCTTATTTAATTGCAATAAGTGTAACTAAATGCTGCCCGCGTGTCAAGCCAAATTCCGATTCAGCTGGCAATTATCTTGGATCAACGATTATACGACCAATCTAACCCTAATTGCGGTTGTCGACTATCAAGATTAGGTTAAGTTCTTGTAAAGATCAGCCTTGCCACTCTAGTTGGCCTAGAATCGGCGGAAACGTGGTGACCACCACTGAGCCAATTCTAGGCCGCCCGTCGTTAATAACCGATTTATTTTAACCCAACCGTCACTTATGACTAATAGCCACAATACCTCACACTTAGTTAACCTATATAGCTAACTAACGCTTGGTGTTATTTGGTTTAAATTGCCACTCTGGTTGGGCCAGAATCGGCTGGAACGTGGCGGCCGCGTTTTCGAGCCATAGAGCGGTCTCGAAAGCCGGGCTTTATCTAAGTCGGAAAATCACCGACTAAGATAAACGACACCACTGAGCCAATTCTGGCCCGCCCGTCGTTAGTTACCGGGAATTGAAAAATTAACGATTGATTATTCTTAGTCCACTCATTTAGCCGAGCCGTTGGTTCCTAAAATGCTCAGCCGTGTCGTTGGCCTTAGTGCGAGTGGTTTACTCGGACTTAGGCCAAGGTCAGTTTTGAAGACCGGGCTTGGGTTCAAAATGACCCATGGCGTTCCAGCATTTTAGGAGCCAACCGGCAGGCGGCAATTTTAACTAGCACCAAGCGTAGCTAACTAATATTTTTTGTGGCGATAACAAAGACTAAGCAATACTAACGGTATAATACTAACAATGCCCAGTTAAACGCCCCGCACCATCAAATAATTAGTCAGTTGACAACCATCCCGTTCAACTTGCTGCGCATGCATAACGCGAAAATTTTGGCGTTCAAAAAATGGCCGCGCTGTAATCGACGCTGCCGTCGTATACGTTTTAACCGACACGGCCGCAATCAACCCATCGACTAACGCCGTTGCCACCCCTTGATGTTGATAAGCTGGCCGAACATATAACCGATCCAAATAGCCAGCGTCACTCATATCTGTGAAACCCACAAGCTGCTCATCTTGAATAGCCACAAGCGTCACATGCGCCAATAACGATTGTTGCCAGGCTGTCAACGTGGCCTTATCATCATTCCCAATCCAAGCCGCTAATTGTTCAGCCGAATAATCGCGCGCATTCGAAATTCGTATCGTTTGTTTAAATAAAGTTCGAATGGCTGAAAAATCAGCCAGTATATACTTTCGAATAATCATTTTAATTTACCTCTATCAATTAACGACAACTATATGTATCCATTAGTATACCTGATACCAGCTCCATTTTTAACTGCTAGCGAACGCCGGGCGGCTCAGAATTGGCTCAGTGGTGTCGTTTCACTTAGTCGGTGCTTTTCCGACTTAGCGAAAGCCCGGCTTTTGAGACCGCCCTATGGCTCAAAAACGTGGCCACCACGTTCCAGCAAATTCTGGGCCAACCAGAGTGGCACCTTAACCACCAACTAGATTTTTATCTCAAAAAACAAATCATTTCATTTTATTTTAATCTATTTTTCATTTATTTATAGTCAAACTGCCAAATTATCGGTATACTACTTGTGAAAGATAACCAAATATTAGGGGGACATGCCATGCGTTTACAAACATTATTACAAACACCGACACTGCAGCACATGCGGGTAATTGCAGGTGAACGCGGTCTCAATCGAGAAATCAATAATATTGGGATGATTGAATCACCCGATATCGCCGACTTTTTAAAAGCCCATCAATTTTTAATTACGAATGGCTTTCCCTTCAGCAATGCGACCACTGACCCTAAAGCGCTCATCAAAGCGATGCACCAAGCTAATTGTGCCGGTCTCGGCGTTAAAGATCAACGTTATATCGATCACGTTTCCAGTGATGTGTTGGCATTGGCCGATGAACTCGACTTTCCGATTATTGTGACCCCCGCCGATGAATTAATTTCAGAAACGATGCGTAACATGCTGACAATCATTTTAAAATCACAGACCGACGAACTCAGTCGGATCGTGCAAGTGAACCAGACTTTGGCTGACTTGCTTTTAAAGGATCCGTCACACACGACGGTTTTAAATAAATGTACTGAATTGATTGGTCATCCGCTTTTCCTGATGGATAGCCATTTTCGCGTCGTCAGTGCCGCCCAAAACTTGCCAATGACTCGGGCCAGCTTGACAGACTTCTTACGCAATCAGACTCAGATTGACTATTTCAATCTACATACCCGGATTACAGTAACCTACAATCAGACCCAGCTCACGATTATTCCCCTATTTTCAGCTTATAAAGAAAATAAGGCCTTTGTGGGCGTTTTGAATTTGGATCCGAAGAACTCGACTGATCAAATGTTGGCACAAGTCGTGATCAACACGCTCAGCTTCGTCAACAGTCGGGTCGATATGCTGAATGAATCAGCCTTCCGTAATCAAAGTGGCTTCTACTTAAATGTCATGGACGGTGGCATTTCTAACGAATTAGTCAACAAGACCTTAAAAGCCCGCGGCACTGAGCCCACGACTAAGTTCCACTGTGCCACCATTTTAGTGACCACTCATCATCAACCCTTGCTCAGTAACCACCTACTTGAACAGGTGCAACAACTGACCCTGTGGTTTATTAAGGAATTCCAAGCCTCGGTCATCGCCTTTTCATTAAAACAGCAACTCGTCTTATTAATCAATGACGACCAAAACGCTCAGGATTTCTTAACCGCACTCGTCAACTTTATTCAGCCCAAACTCGATAAACAGGCCCGTTTAATTGCCGGTTATAGCTATTCAACCTTACCGTTGACCGAACTCGCCACCATTTATAACGAAGCGGCCGAAGCGTTAGCCCTCAGTAAGAATAGTCCACATGCGGTCACGATCTACCGGCCAAAATACGTCAAAGAATTAATTTCGCTGATTCCGGATAATGAAGCTAAGTCCTTTGTTGAACGGGTTCTAGGTGGGCTAGTCGGCGGCGTCAGTGCCAATGAACAGTTGAACTTGCTCAACACGCTGTATGGCTATTTCTATTACCATCAAAATATTGCGGAAGTTGCTGGTCATCTGGCCATTCACCGTAACACCGTGATTTACCGGCTGAAAAAGATCGAAAAAATGCTCACACTCAACTTAGACGACCCTGAACAAACTCAGACACTCGAAATGGCCGTTTTGTTATGGCATAATCAACAGCTGCAAAAGTGAACGTTTACATTGCTAATTTAACTAAGATTGCTATTTTCACGAACATTGTTTTGTCCGGTTCTAATTGTATTCGGTTTTCATCTATGTTAGAATTATCCCATTCAAATACGAGTAATTGCCTATATAATGTCATGATATGGATGACGAGTTTCTACCCAGCGCCGTAAACGCTGGACTATAAGCAGACGAGACCATCCCGTTTGCCGGGGTGGTCTCTTTTTTTCAGGCATATTCGCAGAATTGAGGAGGACGATTTTTTTGAAGGAAGCAACTGGTACACCAAGAATCTCCAACGTCAAAGCGGCGATTTTAGGTTTTCAGCACTTATTAGCCATGTATTCTGGCGATGTCTTGGTGCCGTTATTAATTGGGGCGGCTTTGCATTTTAGTCAGCAACAAATGACTTACTTAGTTTCAATCGATATTTTCATGTGTGGGATTGCCACATTCTTACAATTAAAGCGCACCCCGATGACCGGGATTGGATTGCCAGTCGTGCTGGGCTGTGCCGTCCAGGCCGTTAATCCACTGATTCAAATCGGTAAAACCTATGGACTAGGTACCATGTACGGTTCAATTATTGGCGCCGGCATCTTTATCTTTTTAATCGCTGGCCTTTTCTCCAAGATCAAAAGCCTCTTTCCACCCGTTGTCACTGGGTCACTGATTACGATTATCGGCTTCACACTTATTCCCGTTGCCTTCGAGAATCTAGGCGGTGGCAATGCTAGTGCCAAGAACTTTGGTAGTTTACCAGCGTTAGGCATCGGCTTTTTAACTATTGCCATTATTTTATTAATTAATGTCTTTGCTAAAGGCTTTATGAAGTCGGTGGCCATCTTAATCGGTATTCTGGCCGGAACATTATTAGCCGGCGCCTTTGGCATGGTTTCCTTAGCACCAGTCGCAGCGGCTAGCTGGTTCCACTTACCGACCCTCTTTTACTTTGGCACGCCAAAATTTGAATGGTCGTCAATTTTGACCATGATTTTAGTCTCACTCACTACGATGGTGGAATCAACCGGGGTCTTCTTTGCACTAGGCGATATCACCGGCCGTAAAATCGAAAGTGAGGACTTAAAGCGCGGCTATCGGTCAGAAGGAATTGCCGTTATCTTAGGCGGTTTGTTTAACACCTTTCCTTACTCAACCTTCTCCGAAAATGTCGGGGTCTTACAATTATCCGGCGTTAAAACCCGTAAACCGATTTACTTTTCAGCCGCCTTTTTAATCGTCTTGGGCTTACTCCCTAAGATTGGCGCCCTAGCGACCGTTATTCCCGACCCCGTTTTAGGTGGCGCCATGGTCGTGATGTTTGGGATTGTGGGAATTCAAGGAATTCGGATGCTCGCCCAAGTCGACTTCCGCAACAACAATAATTTGTTAGTCTCCGCCGTTTCCATCGGTTTAGGCTTAGGTGTTACAGTCCAAACCAACATCTTCCAATTCTTACCTGGCGCCTTACAGATTATGCTCAGCAATGGGGTCGTCGTTGGGAGTTTGGCCGCAGTTCTCTTAAACTTACTCTTTAATCGCCATACGGTTGAGAAGACCGTCGACGACGAATCAATCGGATTAAACGAAACGGAACATTAAATTAATTATGACTAAAAATCACCAGTCTGGTCGCACTAACGCTGCCAGACTGGCTTTTTTGATGAGTATTTAATTGTAGGCAATTAAAAAAGTCCCCACCGCAAAAACCAGTATGTTATACTGAATAATTGTTGAATTGTTAACTTTTCATTATGTTGGGAGCGGGACATTATTATTGAGCATTTATTTCAGTTAAAGCAGCGCCGGACATCTATCCGGGCTGAACTCGTGGGCGGGTTAACAACCTTCTTAGCGATGTCATATATTTTAGCCGTTAATCCCGAACTATTGGGTAGTGCCGGGATGGATAAACGGGCGGTCTTCACCGCCACTGTCTTAGCAGCCATTGTCGGCTGTCTGTTGATGGGATTAATCGCTAACTTTCCAGTTGCCTTAGCCCCCGGGATGGGCTTGAATGCCTTCTTCACCTATACAGTCGTCCAAGAGTGGCATATTCCATGGCAAACGGCGCTGGCTGGCGTCTTTGTCGCCGGGTTATTATTTATTTTATTAACCTTATCCAAGCTACGTGATAAGTTAATTAACTTAATTCCCAGTGCTTTAAAATACGCCGTTTCCGCTGGGATCGGTCTCTTCATTGCCTTTTCTGGGTTACAAACCTCTGGGATTATCGTCGCCAACAAGTCCAATGCCGTCGCCTTAGGTAATTTGCACAGTCCCACTGTTTTATTAGCCATCTTTGGGATTATCATCGGTGTCATCTTAGTAACCGCCAACGTTACTGGGGGCATCTTCTGGGGCATGTTTATTACGGCCGTCGTTGGTATGATTTTTCAAATCATTCCGTTACCAACTGGGATTATTAGCGGCGTGCCTAGTGTCCAACCAATTTTCGGCCAAGCGCTAACGCACATAACTGACATTAACTCATTTCAAATGATTATCGTCATTTTAACCTTCTTTATCATCGGCTTGTTCGATACCTCGGGTACTTTGGTCGGGGTAGCAACAGAAGCTGGGATGGTCAATCATGAAACCGGTGAAGTCAAAGGGGTCGGTAAAGCCTTATTCAGTGGAGCTTTAGCAACAACCATCGGCGCAATCTTTGGGACATCCCCCACAACTGCTTACGTTGAATCCACTTCTGGCGTCGCGGTTGGCGCTCGGACCGGGTTATCATCCGTCGTGGCCGCTATTTTATTCGCCATCGCGGCTTTCTTCTCCCCAGTTCTAACGGTGATTACCTCCGCTGTAACGGCCTCAGCTTTAATCATTGTGGGAATTTTGATGTTATCAAACGTCCAATATATTGACTGGACGAAGTTTGAAATCGCAGTGCCAGCCTTCTTTACCATGATTATGATGCTGTTAACTTACAGTATTTCGGAAGGCTTAGCAGTCGGGTTCATCTTCTATCCGATTACCATGACAGTCAAAGGACGCTGGCGTGAAGTTAACGCCTTAATGTGGGCCATGATGGTCATCTTCATCCTTTACTTTGCCTTTGTCGCTTAATAGACCAAAAATAGGCGTCGCGCAACATCCAATTCACGGATGTTGTGCGGCGCACTTTTTAGTTGCTTATCCTTAAGCTCCCCAAACTTCAGTCGCAATTGATTTAACCAGTTCGATCTTAGCCCATTGTTGAGCTGGCGTTAAGACATTGCCTTCTTCAGTTGACGCAAAGCCACACTGGGTACTTAAGCAGAGGCGATCTAATGGCACGTACTTCGCGGCTTCATGGATCCGATCAATAATTGTTTGCCGGTCTTCTAATTCGCCTGACTTGGACGTGATCAAACCGAGTACCACTAACTTATCATCACTGACTAACTTCAAAGGTTCAAAACCGCCAGCCCGGTCACTATCATATTCTAAGTAATAGGCACTGACGTTTTCTCGGTTAAACAAGGGATCTGCCACCGAATCATAGCCACCAGCCGAGGCCCAAGTGGAATGGTAATTGCCCCGGCAAATATGGGTGTTGATCGTTAAATCCGCCGGTAAATCTTTGATGGCTTCATTATTGACAGTTAAATACAACTGCTTATTTTGATCTAACACCGCATCGTTACGCGCTGAGACCGCACCAGTCTCCGCCCCCTTCGTGTGATTGCCAGCTAACATGCCCCAAGTGCAATCATCTAATTGAATGGTCCGCGCCCCGGCCGCATATAAGTCTTCGAGGACTTGATGATAAGCCGCTGCTAGTGCTTTAACGGCGGCTGCATCAGTTGCATACACCTGCCGTAACGCTGCGATATTTTCCGGCCGTTGTAATTCAGCTAGACATTGGGCTGGCGCTGGCAGCGTTTGTTTGACTTGTACGCCAGCCTTGACGTGGGCTTTTACGAATTTAAAATGAGCCACAAAGGGATGATTTTCCCCGCTGATTTTACCAGTGACGGTGGCTGATTCCGCTCGGGTCTCTTCAGCATTGAAGACGTAGCCTTGGGTTAATTGCTTCTTGGCAATCCCTTGTAACCCCCAGAAAAAGTCTAGATGCCACCAACTACGCCGAAATTCACCATCCGTCACGGCTTTTAAACCAGCCGCTTCCTGTGCTTGAATAAGCTTGATGATTTCGCGATCTTCAACGGCCTTTAGACCAGCAGCATCCAAAGTACCAGCTGCAACTTGCGCCCGCGCTACCTTCAATGCTTGTGGCCGTAAGAAACTGCCGACGACATCGTACCGAAATGGTGAAACCGTTCGTTTGGAAAATCCTGTTTGTGTTGTCATTTAATAAAACCTCCGTCTAAAATTTGTCAGTGTCTTTAATCGCAAAAAAACGTCCCTTCTAATCACCGATGTGATTAAAAGGGACGCTTTTTAAACGCGTTGCCACCCTACTTCGCTACTAGCTGACACTAGTAACCTCAACGGTACCTGTTGATACCGCGCAAGTTAACGGTTGCAACCGCTCAGCCAGCGTGAACCGGCTAAGATGCTCAGAGCTCATCTTCATTAGGACAATTAGACCTGTTTTCACTGACCCAGGCTCACTACGACTAACTGTGCTTAACTACTCTTCTCTTCAACGCAAATTAGAATACGATTAAATTCAATGGTTAAATCATAAGTCGTTCTCTCATAATTGTCAAGCTAACGTTAAGCTTTTTTTACCACTAACCCTTTGGCACCAATATCAGTCCGATAAACCAAGTCGCCCGTTGGCAATTGAGCTAGTTTCGCATATGCGGCTGTCTTAGCAGCCGCCAACGAATCTGCGTGCGCGGTGACCATCATAACTCGCCCACCGGCACTAACCATGTGCCCCGGTTCACCAGCGACACTAGCATAATCAGCACCAGCCAGCGTTGGAACAGCGATACCTTTAGCGGGATGATTAGGATAACCGGGCGCTGCCAATACAATGCCTAAATAAGTCGCTTGCGTTTGCCAAGTTGCGATGGGGTCACGATGTTGTAGCAGATCCACGATTAATTGATAAAAGTCACTCTGTAATTGCGGTAACAAGATCTGCGTTTCTGGGTCACCTAACCGCAAATTATATTCAATGACTTGCACCCCTTGCGCTGTTAAAATACCGCCAACGTAAATGACACCTTCAAAACTGAGACCATCACTTTGCAAACCAGCCAAAGTTGGTTCAATAATCGTTTTAATCGTCGTCGCAATAATCGCCGGGGTGATTTGCGGCACTGGTGAATATGCCCCCATCCCACCAGTGTTAGGTCCCTGATCATCGTCTAAGAGTCGTTTATGATCTTGGGCAGTCGGCAACAAGCAATACTTATCTCCACCAACCAAAACCATCTGCGAGAATTCAAAACCATCAACATAAGCTTCAATCAAAACCGTATCGGTCGCCGCAAAGGCTTGGGTCAACGCAGTCGTTGCTTGGTCATGCGTTGTGGCAACCGTGACCCCCTTACCAGCGGCTAAACCATCAACCTTAATCACTTGTGGTAAAACGGCTTGCGCACTGTAAGTCAACGCGGCCGCTAAATCATGAAACAACTGATAGTCAGCGGTAGGAATCTGATGGCGACGCATAAACTCCTTGGCAAAGACTTTTGAGCTTTCTAACTGAGCCGCCGCTTGATTCGGGCCAAAGACTGCTAACCCAGCCGCTTGAAAGTAATCAACAATGCCTGCTGCTAGTGGGACTTCGGGACCAATAAAAGTTAACTCAATTGTATTTTGCCGTGCAAAATCAACTAAAGCCGCAAAATCCAACTCATCAATTGCCACCGTTTGAATACCATCCAATGCCATCCCTGGATTACCTGGTGCACAAGTGACTGCGGTAACTTGGGGACTAGCCAACATGGCCTTAGCAATGGCATGTTCACGACCACCGCCACCAACGACTAATACTTTTGCCATTTTCGTACCGTCCTTTCAGCCTAATGCCGGAAATGCCGGACACCAGTTGTCACCATGGCGATGCCATAGCGATCAGCCATATCAATTGAGTCTTGATCTTTGATACTGCCACCAGGTTGCACAATCGCCCGAATCCCATGTTGGGCTGCAAACTCAACACAGTCATTCATTGGGAAGAACGCATCGGAAGCTAAGATGGCATGTTCATAACCAGGCTTACTCATGGCTTTTTCAATCGCAATCTTAGTCGAATCAATGCGGTTCATCTGACCAGAGCCAACGCCTAACGTCCGATCAGCCGTTGTCACCACAATTGCGTTACTCTTAACATGTTTGACAACCTGCTGACCAAAAGCGAGGGCTTTTAATTGTTCAGTCGTCGGTTGTTGCTTAGTCACGACCGTAAAGTCAGCTGGAACTTCAAAAGCGGCATCGACTTCTTGACGTAACAGACCACCGCCAACCGAAATGGTTTCAAACTTATCCGCTGTATGGGCTTGATCAAAGTCAACCGTCAATAACCGTAAATTTTTCTTCTTGGCTAAGACCACATAAGCATCATCATCAAAGCTTGGGGCAATGATAATTTCCAAGAATAATTGATGCATCTTTTCGGCCGTCGCAAGATCTACCGGCCGATTAGCCGCAATAATACCGCCAAAGATTGAAATTGAATCCGCGGCATACGCTTTGTCCCAGGCCGCTTCCAAGTGATCAGCTAAGCCTACCCCACAAGGGTTCATATGCTTCATCGCGACAATCGCTGGTTGATCGTATTCACTGACCATCCGTAACGCCGCATCCGCATCTTTAATATTATTGTATGAGAGTTCTTTACCATGCAATTGCTTAGCTGCGGTGATTGAAAATGGCGTTGGTAAGGCATTTTCATAAAAGGCCGCTTGTTGGTGGCTATTTTCACCATAACGCAACGCTTGCTTCTTATCATAGGTCAACGTTAACTTCGCTGGAAATTCATCAGTCGTCAAATATTGGGCAATCAACGCATCATAAGCTGCCGTATGCTGAAAGACCTTGGCCGCTAAGCGTTGGCGCATCGTTGGCGTCACGTCATCAGCTTGCAAAGCAGTTAAGATGGGCTGGTAATCAGCGGGATCCACGATTGGTAAAACTGCCGCAAAGTTTTTAGCTGCTGACCGCAACATAGATGGCCCACCAATATCAATTTGCTCAATTGCTGCAGCTTGTGTCACATCGGGTTGCTGAATGGTCGCCTTAAAGGGATATAAGTTCACGACGACCATATCGATCGGCGTAATCCCAGCTTCCTTTAATTGGGCCATATGAGCTGGCAAGTCCCGCCGAGCTAATAAGCCAGCATGAACTTTAGGATGCAAGGTTTTAACGCGACCATCCAGCATCTCCGGAAAACCCGTCACGTCTTCAATTCCAATTACTGGAATCCCCGCAGCTTCTAAGGCTTTTTTGGTGCCACCGGTCGACACTAATTCATAATCTAATTCCACTAACCCTTTAGCAAAGTCGGTTAATCCTTGTTTATCAGAAACACTTAATAATGCTCGTTTTGTCATTAGATTGCTCCTTCATTGATGAGTGACTGTAACACGTCTGGATAAAATTGATGTTCAACTTGATGAATCCGTGTCGCCAAAGTATCGACAGTGTCCGTTGCTTTAACTGGAACCGTTCGCTGGGCAATAATCTGGCCGGTATCGATACCGGCGTCAATATAGTGAATCGTGACCCCAGTCTCAGTAACGCCCGCGGCAAAGGCATCTTCAATCCCATGCCGCCCAGGAAACTTCGGTAATAACGCTGGATGTAAATTAATGATGCGATGCGGATAGGCTGCCAGTAGCGTGGGGCCAATAATCCGCATGTATCCCGCCAGCAAGACCGCTTCAACTTGATGAGCCTGCAGTGCAGTCAGCATAATAGCTTCAGCCGCAGCCTTATTGGCATAGTGCTTAAAATTAACGACCAAGACCGGTACATTAACTGCTTGCGCGCGTTTTAAAACGGGTGCATCTTCGTGATCACAAACCAGCAACACGATTTCAGCCGGTAATGACCGGGCTGTAATCGCTTGTTGCAAGGCTGTGAAGTTGGTGCCATTGCCAGAAGCAAAAACCGCTAATTTCTTAAGCATGCGCAGCCTCCTGAAACACGACCGGCGTGGCGCCCACAGTCACCTGGCCAACTTGATAAGCAGGTTGATGTTGGGCTGCTAAAGCCGCTAACGTGGCGTCCACTTGGTCTGGGTGTACGATCAGCACCATGCCTAAGCCGAGGTTGAATGTACTGCGAACATCCGCCGCACTCAAGTTACCTAAGCGTGCCAATAACGGCATCACGGCTGGAACCGGCCAACTCCCCAATGCAAACGTGGCACTAAGTTGTGCTGGCAACGCCCGGGCGACATTTTCAATCAACCCGCCACCCGTAATATGGGCGATGCTAGCCACTAACTTTTGTTGGAGTAACGGCAGCACACTCGCGGTATAAATCTTGGTTGGTCGCAATAGCTCCGTTTGTAAGTCATGGCCCAACTCTGGGAAAACGGTGCTTAACTCGTAGCCATGTTGTTTGAATAAGATATCGCGCACCAAGCTAAAGCCATTGGAATGTAAGCCATTGGAAGGCAGACCAATCAAAACGTCACCCGCTTGGACATTTTGGGGCGTCAATAAATCTGCCCGATTGGCGATACCGACCGCAAAGCCCGCTAAATCATAATGTTCTTGACCATACATATCTGGCATTTCGGCCGTTTCGCCACCAATTAAAGTCATGCCAGCCTGTTCACAGCCAGCCACTACCCCTTGTAAGATGGCTTTCACCCGGGCCTGATCAGTATGACCTAAACCTAAATAATCCAAGAAGAATTGTGGTCGGGCGCCTTGGGCCAAAATATCATTCACACACATTGCAACCAGATCAATCCCGATCGTCGTATGCTGATGTGCCGCAATCGCGATTAAGAGTTTGGTGCCCACCCCATCCGTCCCGGCAACGAGTACTGGCTCATTAGCAACCGCTTCGGCTGCTAATGGAAAAGCCCCACCGAAGCCGCCTAATTGGGCATTACCGCTCAGCTGTTTTACCGCTTTGAGCACTTCGTAACCGGCATTGATATCGACACCGGCTTTTTTATATGCATCGCTCAAGTCCGTCACCCTTTCCTAGTTGGCTTGTCGCTTTAACTGTTGAATTTCTGCATCATATTCAGCTTGATAATCATAGAGTGGCGTTGGATAGTCCCCGTTAAAATACGCCATACATAACCCACCATACGGCGCATCGCACTTAAGTCCAACGGCATCAATGACCCCTTGTTCACTCAAGAACCCTAGTGAATCAGCGCCAAAGGTTTGACACATGGCCGGAATGGTTTCTTGGGCAGCGATAAGTTCCCGCGTGGTCTGGATGTCGATCCCATAAAAGCAAGGGTAACGTAACGGTGGCGAGGCAATCCGTAAATGCACCGACTTCGCACCAGCATCTTTTAGCAGCTTAACAATACGGCGACTCGTCGTTCCCCGGACAATCGAATCATCGATTAAGACCACTCGCTTACCAGCAACGACCCCTTTGACCGCTGAGAGCTTCATCCGCACACCTTGTTCGCGTAACGCTTGAGTCGGCTGAATAAATGTACGTGAAGAATATTGATTTTTGATTAGTCCCATCTCATAAGGTAACCCGCTAGCTTCCGCATAACCGGTTGCCGCGGAGAGTGACGAGTTTGGTACCCCGACTACGATATCGGCATCAACCGGCTGTTCTTTTGCTAACCGGGCTCCCATTCGTTTACGCGCCGAATGGACATTCACGCCGTAAATATCTGAGTCTGGCCGAGCAAAATAAATGAACTCCATCGAACAAATCGCTAGTTGCGTCTGCGTTGTATAATGATCGATCTTAAGTCCCTCATCATCAATCGTCAGTAATTCCCCCGGATGAACATCTTGGATAAACGTTGCGCCAACTGTATCTAAGGCACAGGTCTCACTACAAACAACGTAACCACCCGTCGGCAATTTACCAACCACTAACGGCCGGAAACCATTCGGATCAAGTGCTGCATATAAGCGATCATTAGTTAGTAAGATATAAGCAAAACCACCATGAATTTGCCGTAAAGCTGCTTTAACTTGATCGGTTAACGTTGGCGCTTGGCTGCGGCGAATCAAATGCATCAAGATTTCACTATCCGAACTAGCATGAAAGATTGCCCCATCAGCTTCTAATTGCCGCCGTAAAGACACTGCATTGGTTAGATTGCCGTTATGCGCTAGGGCAAATTGGGAATCGCTAAAATTAAATTCTAACGGTTGAATATTTTCGACACCATGATTGCCAGCCGTCGCATAACGCACATGACCGATAGCGGCCGTCCCCGTCAAACGATCTAAGCGGCGCGGATCACGAAAAACATCTGCCAATAACCCCAAGCCACGTTCAGACTGTAATTGACCGTGGTCATTAGCCGTAATCCCAGCCCCTTCTTGACCACGATGCTGCAGGGCATGCAAGCCAAAATAAGTTAAATTGGCCGCATCGGGCGTCCCCCAAACACCAAAGACACCACACTCTTCATTTAAGCCTTTTACTTCAGTAGGCATGGTAGCGCCCCTTCCCATAACTGTTTCGCAAAGCTGACCTTGATATCGAAAGCTTGATCAGCGGTCTGAACAAACAGCTGATCATCGGCAGTTGTCGTCCCTAAATAAGTCGCATATGGTTCCATTAAGTTCGCAAAGGCGGCTTGTTTATCTGGTGTAACCGAAATCACAAAGCGTGACTGGGTCTCAGCAAAAAAGTTCATTGACGGTAACTCACTCGTCAACTTCACCCCGAAGCCTTGGCCAAAACAAGATTCAGCAATGGTCGTAATTAACCCGCCTTCTGAAACGTCGTGCGCACTCGCGACTAGCCCTTTTTGGATAGCGCGTAACAAGAGCCGTTGATTTTGATTTTCAGTGACTAAGTCGAAATCAAACAATTCACCGCTAATTTTACCGGTCAGCATTTTTTGAATCTCACTACCGTTAAAGTCAGCACCAGTGCTACCTAACACGTAGACGGCGTCACCGGCATGTTTAAAGTCTTGCGTCGTAATATCACGTTGATGCTTAATCAACCCGACCATCCCAATCATGGGGGTTGGATAAATGGCTTCCCCATTGGACTCATTATTTAACGACACATTACCAGAAATCACTGGGGTGTTAAATAACTGACAGGCCCGTGCAATCCCTTGGGCAGATTCATCTAAATCATAAAATTGTTCCGGCTTTTCTGGATTACCATAATTCAGACAATCGGTGATTCCTAATGGTAGACCACCACTTGCCACAATATTACGCGCTGCTTCTGCGACAGCAATTTCGCCGCCAACCCGTGGGTTCAAATACAAGTATCGACCATTAACATCGGTCGTTACCGCCAAAGCTTTGTCAGTATGACGAATCCGAATCACCCCAGCATCTGATCCGGGCTTCACCACCGTATTCGTCTGAACCTGAGCGTCATAAGTTTCAAAGATGGCCTTTTTAGAGGCAATCGTTGGTTGTTGTAACATTTTTTTAAGCGTGCCCGTTGCATCGACTAAGCGTGGCATGAATTGATGATGACTCTGCTTATTCAAACGCGTTGGCCGCTTCTTTTCACGCTGATAGACTGGTGCTTTGGTCGCCAAGGCATCGACTGGCACATCCGCAACTAATTCTTGATGATGGAATAACTGGTATTGATGACCAGTTGTAACCTTTCCAATCGTGACTGCGTCTAAGCCATACTTTTCAAAGACGGCATAGATCTCATCTTCGGCGCCAGCTTTCACACAGAGCAACATGCGTTCTTGCGATTCAGACAACATCAATTCAAACGGTGTCATGCCACTTTCACGTTGGGGCACTAAGTCTAAGTTCAATTCCAGCCCACTACCCGCTTTGGACGCCATTTCCGCGGATGAAGACACTAACCCAGCTGCCCCCATATCTTGAATCCCAATCAAAACGTCCCGATGATCATGAATAACTTCTAGACAAGCCTCCATCAATAGCTTTTCCATAAATGGATCGCCGACTTGCACCGCTGAACGCTGTGACGCCTTGGCATCGTTGAATTCCGCGGAGGCAAATGAAGCCCCATTTATCCCGTCACGCCCGGTCTTGGCACCGACGTAAATCACGCTATTGCCAATCCCGGTTGCTTGCCCTTTTTGAATATCTGCTTGGTCGAGGATACCAACACACATCGCATTCACTAACGGATTCTTTTGATAACTGGCATCAAAGACCGTATCGCCACCAATCGTCGGAATCCCGATACAGTTGCCATAACCGCCGATACCGGCCACAACTTGAGAAATCAAGTATTTCGTATGAGTATCTTCGGGTTCACCAAATCGTAAACTGTCTAATAACGCAATCGGCCGAGCACCCATGGAGAAGATGTCACGGATAATGCCACCAACCCCAGTTGCAGCGCCCTCATAAGGTTCGACCGCCGATGGATGGTTGTGACTTTCAGCTTTGAAAACTACCGCCTGACCATCACCAATATCGATAATCCCGGCGCCTTCGCCGGGACCTTCTAAGACTTGTTCACCCTGCGTCCAAAACTTCTTTAAAACAGGCTTGGAGTTTTTATACGAACAATGTTCACTCCACATTCCCGAAAACAAACCAGCTTCAGTATAATTGGGTAACCGACCGAGGACTTCATCCGTCAATAATTGATATTCAGCATCAGTTAAGCCCCATTCACGGTACGCTTGCGTGTCGCGCAAAGCTTCCGGTGATAATTCAGGATTCTTAAGCATGGGTGACCTCCCGTCCTTGATTAGCAAGTAATGATTTAAATAATCCTAACCCATCCGTTGACCCTAAAATGGCTTCAACCGCCCGTTCGGGATGCGGCATCATGCCAAGCACGTTACCAGCCCGGTTGATAATGCCAGCAATGTTGGCGACACTCCCATTCGGGTTATCCACATATTCAAAAACGATCTGATGATGAGCTTGCAACTCAGCTAAGGTCGCGTCATCACAATAGTAATTACCTTCACCATGGGCGATTGGCAATTGAATGTGCTGATTTTCAGTATAAGTCGTCGTGAATTGTGTCTGTGAGTTACGCACAACCAACTCACTCGTTTGACAAATAAACTTAGCAGAACGATTGGCCTGTAACGCCCCCGGCAATAATCCTGCTTCGGTTAGGATTTGAAACCCATTACAGATCCCCATAACTGGCTTACCGGCTGCCGCGAAGGCTTGAACAGCTGTCATTACGGGCGCAAAACGGGCAATCGCGCCACTGCGCAAGTAATCACCGTATGAAAAGCCACCGGGTAAAATTACCGCATCATAAGCAGTCAAATCACTGGTCGTGGCTGGCACTAAGTCAGCCTGAGCGTGCAAAACATCACGTAAGGCGTTAACCATATCGTGGTCACAATTGGAACCTGGAAAAACTGGGACGGCAAAAATCATTTTATAACGCCTCCAGCTCAGTAATCTCGTAGCGATAAGTTTCCATATTGACATTAGCTAACAAACGATCACACATCTCATCCACTTGGGCTTCGACCGGGCGACTGCCGGCAGCTAGTTTAAGTTCAAAGTATTTACCTAATTCCACTGATTGGACGTTCGTATAACCGAGCCGATGCAAGGCATCATTCACGGCTTCCCCTTTAGGGTCTAAGATGGACTCTTTGTAAGTCACATAGACTTTCACTAAATACATTATTGTTGGCCTCCTTCAACGCTGGCTAACCGTCGCAACACTTCTTGATAGACCGTCGTTAAATCACCCAAGTTCTTCCGAAATACATCTTTATCTAACGATTCATGCGTCGTCAGATCAACTAATCGGCAACTATCTGGCGAGATTTCATCTGCTAGTAAAACTTGGCCGGCAGCGGTCATCCCAAATTCAATCTTAAAATCTACCAACTGCACATTCATTTCTGCAAAGATCGTTTGTAACCGTTGATTGACTAACAAAGCTTGGCGCCGCATTTCAGTTAAAGTCGCAGCAGTTGCGACTCCCAATGCTTCAATCTGGGAATCGTTAATAAAAGGATCATCTAATTGGTCGCTCTTATAGAAGAATTCCATTACCGGCGTGGAAAATTCAGTTAAATGTGGGACGGCAAATTTACGTTCAAAACTACCAGAAGCCGCATTACGGACCACCGTTTCTAATGGAATCATGCTGACACGTCGGACCAATTGCACATGTTCTGAAAGTTGTTCAATAAAGTGATTCTCAATACCATGCTGAGCCAGATCTTGAAAGATTAAGCTGGAAATCCGATTGTTCAACAAGCCTTTTTGGTCAATCGCAACCTTGCGCTTGCCATTTAAGGCCGTCGCTTGATCTAAATACTCAACCCACAAGACGTCGGGATCATTAGTCGTATACATTTCCTTAGCTTTACCGGTATATAATAAATCGCCTTTTACAAATTCAGTCATCTTATTGTGCTCCCTTCAAACCTGCCAGTGATGCCATCGCAGCATTCACATCATCGTCTAATACGGTTATATGGCCCATCTTACGTTGTGCCTTGATCTCAGCTTTACCATAATCATGAAAATGCCATTCTGGATGTTCAATTAATTGTTGCCGTGCGACCGTCAAATCGGCGCCTAATAAATTACGCATGACCGCTGGCTGATACTGGTGAACCGGCGGAATCGGCAAGCCACAAATACTGCGAATGTGTGCTTCAAATTGTGAAATGTTGCACGCTTCAATGGTGTAATGCCCGGAATTGTGGGGTCTTGGGGCGAGTTCATTCACTAATAAATGATCATCTGGTAGGACAAAGAATTCAATGCCCAAGACGCCCCGTAGGCTTAACGCTTCAGCAATTGAAACCGCGATCTTACGCGCCGCGGCATGAACTGCCGGACCAACATTAGCCGGGGCAATCGTCGTGTGTAAGATATGGTGTTGATGTTGATTTTCAACTAAAGGAAAGGTCGTAATAACGCCTGCCGCACTGCGTGTCACCATCATTGAGACTTCGGCACGAAACGTCTGCCGCGCCTCTAAGATACAGGGTTGCGTCAATAAGGCTAAGCTGGCGTCCGTCGGCGTATTGGTATTTAAATCCGCTTGACCATGGCCATCGTAACCGCCAGCTGCGGTCTTTAAAATGGCCGGCGTGCCAACACGTTGCAGCGCATAGTTCAAAGATTGTTGATCCGTCACGGGGGCAAAACCAGTCACCGGAATCCCGTGGTCGTGTAAGAATTGTTTTTCATTTAACCGATTACCGGTGATGTGCAAGAGTTGCGTGCCTTGTGGTAATTGCGCATAACGTTGTGCAGCTTGTAAAGCCTGCTCATCAACGTTTTCAAATTCGTAAGTCAAGACATCGCTACGTTGTGCCAAGCTGATTAATGCAGATTGATCTTGATAATCTGCTACAATCTGAAAATCTGCAACTTGACCGGCCGGTGCTTTGGGCGTTGGGTCTAAGACACCTACTTGATACCCCATGGCCTTCGCACTTAAAGCCATCATCTGACCGAGTTGTCCCCCACCAACAATTCCAATGGTAGCGGGTGGTAAAATCACTTGCTTAGAATTGGCGTTCACTTTGTTCAGCCTCCTGCCGTTGTTGTTGCCGAAAATCAAGTATCGCTTGCTGAATTTTTTGATCATGTAATCCTAATATTTGAGCGGCCATTAAGGCGGCATTCTTAGCGCCGGCTTTGCCGATTGCCATCGTCGCAACCGGGACACCACCAGGCATTTGCACAATTGATAATAGTGAATCTAACCCGTTCAACGCATGCGACTGAACCGGTACCCCGATAACGGGAATGACCGTATTAGCTGCCAGCATTCCTGGTAGATGCGCCGCACCGCCAGCACCGGCAATAATGACATCTAACCCGCGTTCTTGAGCCTGTTCGCCATATGTTTGTAAAGTTGCTGGCATCCGGTGGGCCGAAATCACCCGCCGTTCATACGTAACACCTAAGTCAGTCAACAATTCAGCCGCTAACTGCATCGTTGGCCAATCAGAAATCGAGCCCATCACTAAACCAACCTTCGCCATCTCAATCCCTCTTTCCTTGTTTTCATGATAAGTTTAGCAACTTAGGTCGTCGCTGTCAACGAATTTCTTAACTTTACCGATAAATCAACATTTTAATGTTCGTGTTTATTAAAATAAGCCGTACGAACAAGCTACTGATTATTAATATATTTTTAGCCGGTTTAACCGTCTTTTATTAACTTAGCAAACTAATCCGCGAATTAGCGCGATATTTTACGATAAATATATTTATCATTCAAAAGACGAACAATCTATTTTCGTGATCAATTCAATTTTCACCGACCCAACCGGCTGATTGACAGCAATCGAGTAGGAGGTAGCCGATTACTTCGGCTACCGACCTCTCACACCACCGTACGTACGGTTCCGTATACGGCGGTTCAGTAATTTAAGCACTTTGAATAAGCTGGAGCGTTTTGGTCAAATTTATTAGACCGAGACGTTCCAGTTTTCTATTCGTTAACGTGTAAGTTAAAGTCGCACTATGCGCAGTTCGCCATGCACCCTTGCGGGTATTGGCGAAGGTATAGGCATCGTTATGGGAAAGGCCCAAACGCTTTAAATTATTTATCTTGGTTTTGACTTTCTTCCACTGTTTCCAGTAGTACTGGCGAACTCTGCTCCGCAACCACTGGTCAAGAATCTTAATGAAGCTTGCCATCTTGCCAATGCCATAATACTGAAGCCAGCCACGCATCTTCTGTCGAATTTCTACAAACATTTTGTCCGTAGAAATTCCTCGGTTACGCTTAGTCAGACGCCGTAGCTCTCTCTTGACTCTCAATTTGGCTTGCTTGGCCGGACGAGCGTAAGCCCCTCCGTGCCCAACACCTAATGAGAATCCCAGGAACTTTAGACGAAGTGGTGAACCGACTGCTGTTTTCTCTCGGTTAACGGTCACCTTGAGTTCCTTCTCTAGGAATCTTGAAATATTTTCCAAGACTCTTTGGCCTGCTCGTTTGCTTTTGACATAAATATTGCAGTCATCCGCATAGCGAACAAACTGGTGTCCCCGTGAGGTCAGTAGTTTATCCAGCTCATTCAAATAGACGTTGGCTAATAGTGGAGACAAGGGGCCACCCTGAGGTGTCCCTTTGTCGCTTCGCTCAAAGAGTTTTCCATCCATAACACCACTAGTCAGAAAGCGACGAATCAGTCGCAGTAACCATAGGTCATTAATGTATTGGCCGACGAATTTAGTGAGTAAGTCATGATTAACCGTATCGAAATATGCCTTGAGGTCTAAATCCACCACATAGTGATAGCCCTGATTATAGAGCGACACCACACGAGAGATAGCCTGTTGAGCACCTCGATTCGGTCGAAAGCCAAAGCTATTATCTGAGAAAACTTGCTCAAAGACGGGTGTCATAACCTGAGCCACAGCCTGTTGAACTAAACGATCAACTACCGTAGGAATACCAAGCTTGCGCTTGCCGCCATTGGGCTTAGGGATTTCCACTCGTTTAACCGGCTGGGGTCTATAGGTTCCCTGCGCCAATTGTTCAAGTAGTTCGTCCTTGTGTTCTCTTAGATAGGGTAAGAGGTCTTCGACAGTCATACCATCGAGGCCCGCCGCACCTTTATTCTTCTTGACTCGAGAAAACGCGAGGTTCATGTTGTTTCGAGTCAGAACACGTTTTGAAAATTCTGTGCCACTTATCATCGTGCTTTCACCAGAGATGATGCTACGCGCCCCAGTGTACCTTTGGTCCTCCAGACCTATCTTCGACTGGTGGTCAGCTTGTTCTGTTTTCTGCGATTGTCGCATCTTCTCCACCTCCATTATCAATGATGAGTTATTACTGTTCAGTCCTTCAGATAGCGTTAGCTATCCTACTATGACCTCGGCTGACTCCTGATAGATTCAACGAGCCATCACTAACCCGCTTGCTCCTGTGACGCATAACGCGTCTCTTGTCGGGAACATATCCATCAGGCCTCCCCGGGTAAGAACGCTAACTTTCACACCATGTCGCTGTCGGCTTTACCGTTGTGACTTCGAGTAGTATTGGGCTTCAATTTGTTCAGCAATCTCGCCCAGTCATTTTCGGCCTTCTAGCCGCTTCTTGTACATCAGCGCAGTGCTTTGCCTAAGGCTTCCTTCAGATTCCACCTCGCGATGGACACCCTTGCCTTCGGCTCGTGGTTCCGACTACTACGGCCCACAGCGGACTTTCACCGCCTAGTTAGCGTCCATGCCGGGCGCACTAAAAAAACAGCCACTCCTCAGAATGGCTGTTCTCAAAAATCTTATTTAGCTGTTGGCAGAAGCGCCGGAAACTTCATCGGGCTTTTCTGGTTCAGCTGGTTTTTCAGGTTCCGTATCGGCAGACGCACCAGAAACAGCATCCGTCTTTTCTGGCTTCGTATTCGTTGAAGCCCCGGAAACGGCATCGGTATCCGCATCAGGATCTTTAACTAACATTTGACCAGTGTGCTTCAAGTAGTACTGAACGATTGGCATAATATCTAAGACCAATTCGTTGATCCCTTTGTATTCGCCCTTCGCATCATGCATCGCTTTGTAGTAATGCATGACGTACTTGTCCGGACCCATCCCTGGTACAGGTAAGCGGAACATATCCGTCTGGCCCGTCCGCAACATATGAATGACTTGTTGGACATGAGGAATGGCCCGCTTAGGATGACAATCGGCCATTGGGTTCCCCGCTTGACCAGGTGTCCGCGCAGCTAACATATCTTTGGCTTCCAAGAAATGGTTGTAATAGATAAATTGGTTGTTGGCATCCGCATAAGTCAATTCAATTGGCATGGAATTTAAGAAATAGTTCAGTTGATTAACAGTCAAAAGTCCACGATCTAACTTAACGTAGTCGTCGCCTTCAGCAGCATTCGTCTTTTCAGCGGCCTTTTCAACCCAATCAGCGGCATGCATATCAACGCCTTCAACCGTCGTTTCAACTTTGCCATGGGATTCAAGGTCTTCAGACTGCCAACCTGGATCTTCTTTTTCGTTCATTTTATTGATCACCTTTACAAATTTAGTAAATTTACCAAGGGTTTCTTTTAAGAAGGAAACCGTGCGATCATCTTTCAAGTTATCGTTTTCGTCAAAAACAGTCTTAACGTTCGCCAATAAGAATTCATTGCCGGGCATCACAATCGCATCAACACCAGGTGATTCCAGGATTTGACGTAAGTTCAATTGGGCCCGTGATGAGCCTTGATCATAATATGACGCACCGACAATCATAACCGGTTTACCAGACATTGGATGGATATTGAAAGATAACCATTCAATTAAACTCTTCAAGCTGGCTGTAATCGTATGATTATGTTCTGGCGTGGCAATGATGACCCCGTCAGCTGCCAAGATCTTATTGCTGATGGCTTGAACGGCTGGACTATCCGTCTGATCGTCGCTTTGATTAAACAACGGCACATCATTAATATCCAAAACATCAAGATCAACAACATCTTTAAATTCACGTGCAATATACTTTAATAGTAACCGGTTGTAGGATTTATCTGCTACTGAACCGGCAATTCCAACTAATTTCATTTAACTGTCTGCTCCTCTCTAACGGTTGGCCCAATCAATATCATGGATTTCTTGTTTGTTAGCCGCATTAGCATGATTCAATTGCTTGGTAATGTCGACAAACGTCTGGAAATCAGCAAACAACCCCTCCAACTTAGCTAACTTAGTCTGGTCAACTAAATTGCCGTCATCATCAAAGGCTTGTAATGAATGGCCTAAGAAAAATTCGGAGCTGGGCATGATCCGCGCACGTAATTCTGGTGAATCCAAAATCTGACGCAGATGTTCTTGCGCCCGCGATGTGCCTAATGATCCATAAGAAGCCCCAGTAATCATCACTGGCTTATCAGCGAAGGGGTTTACATAATAGGATAACCATTCTAAGGCATTCATCAACGCTGCTGGTGCCGAGTGATCATACTCAGGAGTACTAATAATCACACCATCAGCCTGATCGATTTGTTTCGCCATGGCCTGAGCTTGGGCAGGAATCTGCTTGTCTTCAGGCTTATTGAACATCGGTAATCCTTTAATCTCAACGAGTTCAATCGTCGCTTGATCGGCAAAGTGCTTTTGCATAAACTGTAATAACTTTCGATTGGTCGAATTATCTGAATTGGTACCGACAATCGCAACAAACTTGTGCATTTTAAATAACTCCTTTTTATAATTGAATTTTAACAATATACTATGCTTATCGTCACCTATATTGTAAACGATTTCACGATATAAAGCAAAATAATATTTTTTTATTTATACGGCCAAACATTGACTGGTTAATCTAAGTAAAGCCGCCGTAAATCTGCTAATTCTGTTTTGGTTAATTTCAATTCAGTCCGTAAGTAGTGCTGCATATTGCCGGACTGCCGTTTAATTTCGGCTAAGGCCGCATCCAAATAATCACCATTCACTGACCACAACGCCTTAACACTCGCAATAGTGGCGGCAGAAGCCCCTTGCTGCGTTGCTTCTTTGACCATATTATCAATCCGTTTAACGGAAGTCTCATTGCTCATTAAGTAATCCGTCCGAATCGTCTGTGGGTCAACGCCTAACGCACTCAACAAGTAGACCGCGCCCATGCCCGTTCGATCTTTACCCGCCGTACAATGGAACAACAACACTTCATTTGGTTGATCATTAGCTAACAAATTATCAAAGAAACGCCGATATTCAGCTTTAGAATGGTCTTCAGTCGCAATCATCCGATAAACTTTGAGCATATGCCGATAACCACTGTCAGGATGCTTTTCTAAGTTTGCGGTCATCTTATCCGTACCATCTGAATTACGGGTTTCATCAACGTTGAAGACTGGAGCAAATTGATATTTGGCATTGCCCGGCACCCGGTCTGGTTCGTCTAATACTTCTTTCGGTGAACGAAAGTCAATATCATAGCGTACGCCGTAGTCATCTAAGAATTTCAAATCGGTCGCCGTTAATTGACTTAGGTTCCCAGTCCGAATAACTTTATGCCACTTAAGCGTATGACCATCTTCCGTGGCGTAACCGCCCAATTCCCGGAAATTGATTCCTTGCTGCATTGTTAATACCCGTTGATTTGCCATTTTATCGTCCACCTATTCTTTGAGATTATCTACTTGCTATTCTACCATTGTCGGCCCCCCTAGCGATTATAAATCTGTGCCATTAATTGACAAAGTTGGTGGCCGTGAGAAAATAGGAAGTAGTTATTTTTGGCGACTAGTCCTGATTGTACTTGCCACGCTGGTTAACCGTGCCGGTTGCAACTATTTTACTCGGACGACCAGTTTAGAACCCAACTGGTAAACGCAATCACCACTAGCCCCAAATACAACATCATTAAATCAAAAAACACCATTAAATAACAATCGGAGGATTTCAAATGACACTAGACTATGCAACTCAATCATCATGGCAATTCGTTGGCGGCCAGCAACAGTCACCTATCGACATTGACACCAAAGCAGCCGTGACTTCACAACTTTCCGCCATTAGCTGGCGTGGCTTATACCAAGCTAAGTCCATCACCGGAACCGCCACCACGCTACAAGCAACGGGGACTGGTAAGGCTTACTTAAATGACCGCGACTTCGACTTTCAACAAATTCACTTCCACACCCCAGCTGAACATTTACTAGATGGCGTGGCCGCTCCAATTGAATGGCACCTAGTTCATCGCAGTGTGACCGGCCAATTAGCCGTTGTCGCTGTCTTCGGTCGTATCGGCAAACCCAATGCCAGCTTCCAAGGCTTACTAGACCAAGTCACCCCTAACGCGAGTCATGACTTAACGGAACCCGTTGATTTGACTGAACTTTTACCAGATACTGGGACTGTCTACCATTATTTAGGGTCCTTAACGACGCCGCCATTGACAGAATCAGTTGAATGGTACGTCTGTGCCGACACCGTGATGGTTGGTGAACAACAATTAGCCGCTTATCAACAACGCTATCAAGCCAATCATCGAACAGTACAGCCGCTAAATGGTCGACCAATCATTGCTGAACGCTTCTAAATTTCGGCTGACAAGGGGGCATCTACATGTCTAAAAAAGTAAAATGGGGCTTATTAGCTTGCGCCGCTTTTCTCCTCTTGATTGTTGGCTTGGGGCTAGCCAATCAATTGCAAAGTGACCGCACCAGTCATGTCATTTTGACCCAACGTCGACCGTTAATCCTAATTCCTGGCAGCGACAGTTCACCGCATGACTTTGACAACCTGGTCAAGCAACTCAATGCGCAGTCGCAGCATCCGGTGGTCCGACTCACGATTACTGCCGACCACACTATCAGATTTAGCGAGACCAGAACGAAGGACTCCCCACTAAATGAAACCCTCGTGGTCATTCATTATGAAAATAGTACGGACACCAACGCGACTATAGTTGATCAAACACAGGGACTGGCTAAAGCTATGATGGATCTTAAAAAGCGTTTAAAGATGCGGGATGCTAATGCATTAGGCTATTCAAACGGTGGTCTGATTCTTAGCCGTTACTTAGCGGGCATGACCACTAGTCAACCCGTTACCGTAAAAAACGTGATGTTAGTTGGCACACCGTTTTTAGGCACCAGCACTAAGCATCCTGACCGTGAGCTATTTAACCCGTTACTAGCTAAAAAAGCCCAGTTCAAGTCGCTCCACGCCGTCGTGAATGTGGCGGGTGATACTGGTCACGGTAATGACGATGTCGTCCCAGTCAGCAGTGTCGCTGCCGGCAAGCAGCTATTCATGAACCAAGCTGACCGCTACACCCAAATGACCGTTAATCAGGCTGGCATTACCCACGCTAAGCTCATTCAGGAACGCTACGTGGCTCGCCTCGTTCGTCAGAATTTGCTAAATCAATAACTGTCGGACGCTTGGTGCTAGTTGAAATTGCCGCCTAACGGTTGGATAACGACGGGTAGCTTAGCATTGGCTCAGTGGTAATTTAAGCCAATTAGCACCAAGCGTCATAATCCTAGGTTCCGACTTTCACATCAAACAACACTAAAGGAGCCAACGATCAATATAAGTCGTTGGGCTATACTCCTCTATGGGTAGACAAGCAAATAATTAAAGCTTGTTTACTTAGAGAGGAGTTTTTGTATGGGGAGAA